>NZ_JAIZSA010000010.1:0-283288 GCF_020419825.1 Burkholderia sp. AU30198
TCGACTTGCACCACCACCGACAGCTTAAAAGCCAGGCTGTAGTCCCGCTGCGTCCGCTTGATCCCTTGCTCCATCTGGCACCTCCTCGCCTCGGCGAAAAAGTGTCAACCTATTTCAGGATGGGTCAGGTGCAATAAAAAAAGCGTGGCGGGTGCCACGCTTTTTTTTCGTCCGGTGCCGCCGTTACGCGTTGCGATGCGAGACCGGGGTTTCGGGCGTCGGGTATTGCGCGTCGCGGAACGTATCGAGGATCGCGCGGTTGGTGTCGCAGTACACCTGCCAGTAGTTTTCCGGTTGCGTGGACGGGCGCACGAACAGCAGCGGGCCTTCCGGCGTGAACTGCAGCACGCCGACGTCCGGCGCCGGGGTGGTCAGCACGTTCGGGATCTGCTGGATCGACGTCTTCAGGCGGTTGATCGCGTCGACCGCATCGACGCCGTTCGCGATCTTCGCGGTCAGGTCGACACGACGGTACGACGTCGCGCTGTAGTTCGCGATGTTGTCCGAGAAGATCTTGTTGTTGCCGACGATCGTCACGATGTTGTCCGGCGTGATGATCGTCGTGCCGAACAGGCCGAGTTCCTTCACGGTGCCCGTGACGCCGCCGGCATTGATCACGTCGCCGATCTTGAACGGACGCAGCACCTGCATGAACACGCCTGCGGCGAAATGCGCGAGCAGGCCGCCCCAGGCGGTACCGATCGCGAGGCCGAGGCCGGCGAGCAGGGCGGCGAACGATGTCGTCTGCACGCCGAAGATCTGCAGGATCGCGAGGATCAGCAGGATCGTCAGCAGCACGCCGACGACGGAGGTCAGGTAGTCGGTCAGTGTCGGGTCGACCTTGCCGCTGCGGCGCACGACCTTGCCGAGCAGGCGGGTACCGATGCGGATTGCCCAGCGGCCGACGAACCACAACACGATCGCGGCGAGAAGGTTGAGGCCGAAGTCGAGACCGCGGGTCATCAGGAATTGCTGGGCTGTGGCGAGATCGATCATGCGTTCTCCGAAGTCGAGGGTAGAAAGGGCGGCGCATGCACCGGGTGGGTGGCGCTTTTATAACCTGACCTGTGACGGGCGGGCAACCTGCCTGACATTGCTTGACGTAATGGAAAACGGGCAGCAAGCGTGTGCTTGCTGCCCGTTATGGGTGCCGGTCGTGGCCTGTCGTGGCGCTTGACCCGGAAGGTGCGTTGCTTACGACGCTGCGCGGCCGTAGGTGTCTTCGAAACGGACGATGTCGTCCTCACCGAGATACGCACCCGACTGGACTTCGATCAGTTCGAGCGGGATCTTGCCCGGATTCGTCAACCGGTGGGTCGCGCCGAGCGGGATGTAGGTCGACTGGTTCTCGGTCAGCATGAGTTCCTTGTCGCCGTTCGTGACCATCGCCGTGCCCTTCACGACAATCCAGTGCTCGGCACGATGGTGGTGCATCTGCAGGCTCAGCTGCGCACCGGGGTTCACGATGATGCGCTTGACCTGGAATCGGTCGCCCTGGTCGATGCCCTCGTAGGAGCCCCACGGGCGGACGACGTGGCGATGCGTAACCGATTCGTGACGACCGGAGGCGTTCAGCCACTCGACGATTTTCTTGACGTCCTGAGCTTTGTCGCGATGCGCGACCAGCACGGCGTCGGCGGTTTCCACGATGACGATGTCGTCGAGGCCGATTGCGGCAACCATCCGGTGTTCCGCGCGGATGTACGAGTTCTTCACCGTGTCGGTGAAAATGTCGCCGATGAGCGCGTTGCCCTGCTCGTCGGAGTCTGCAATTTCCGCAAGCGCGCTCCACGAGCCGATATCGTTCCAGCCGAGGTCCGCCGCCGCGACGACTGCGGCGCGTTCGGTCTTTTCCATGACCGCATAGTCGATCGAGACGTTGGGGCAGGCTGCGAACACGTCCGCGTTCAGACGGACAAAGTCGTTGTCTCGCTTGGCGGATTCGAAAGCGAGTTCCGCCTGACGGGCGATCTCCGGTGCATGGCGATGCAATTCCTCCATGTATGTGGACGCCTTCAGCATGAACATGCCGCTGTTCCAGTAGTAATTACCGTCGTTCAGGAAGCGCTCGGCCGTCGGCGTGTCGGGCTTTTCGACAAACGCGTCGACCTTGTAAACCTGCTTGCCGTCGGCGACGGCCGGACCGCGGCGGATATAGCCGAAGCCGGTGTGCGCTTCCGTCGGCGTGATGCCGAACGTGACGAGGCGCTGATCTGCTGCGATGGCCGCTGCCTCACCGGCTGCAGCGATGAATGCCGGCTCGTTGAGGATGACGTGGTCCGACGGCAGTACCAGCAGCAGCGCGTCGGGCGATTCGCGCATGGCGAGCAGCGCCGCGATCGCGATGGCGGGCGCGGTGTTGCGGCCGACCGGTTCGAGCACGATCGACGACGGCGTGATGTTGACCTGGCGAAGTTGTTCCGCGACCAGGAAGCGCTGCTCGTTGTTGGTGACGACGATGGGCGCCGCGGCACTGGGAATGTGCTGAAGGCGAATCGCCGTCTGCTGGACGAGCGTCTGGTCGCCCGTCAGCTTCAGGTATTGCTTCGGATAGCCGCCACGCGACATGGGCCACAGGCGGGTGCCACTGCCGCCACACAGAATTACCGGGTAAATGTTCATAGATAGATGTCAGGCAGTGCAAGATCGAACAATTGATTCGCATTCTGCCACGCCGGGCTGTGCGAACGCTTTGTGGGCATCGGATTTTTACGTAATTTTTCCTTCAAATCCTTCATTCTCGTGACCGCAGTGTGACGTTGAAGCAAATACACAAGCTTTCAAAGAAACAATATTTTCGATGTGCGGGCCGCTTGCATACATGCTGGTCGAGGTGATTTGTCATTTCGGCAAGGTGCCTGAATGCAATGGTGCCTTTGCAGCGGCTACGGACTTGCCTGGAAAACCCAAGCGGCATGTCCAGCCTTGAGTGGCCGACCCGCCTGGGGCATGCCAGTGTGCGGCCTGACGGTGTTGAGCCGGGATTTCTCGGTGATCGACCGAACCACCCAGGCAGTAATTTCCAGAAGGAACGAACATTGAATTTTTCAGTATCCGAGTCCCCCTCGGTTCAACGTTGATTGGTCTACTTGCCATGAACCGAGCGAAATGTCCGTTGTGGCGTCGTGTTCGGTTGCGTTCGCCATTCAAAACTTTTCCGACATTGCCACGCGAGGTACCACAGGCCGTTTCTGCTCCAGCGGATGGCTTTACGCAACAGCCGCAGGCGGTCGCCTTCTATTTTTTCCAGAGGCCGAGACGCTGTACGCGCAAGCTGTCGCACGATTGCCTCCGGCGTGGTGAACAGACGGAGCGACCAGTCCCAGTAAAGGGGATATCGGAGCAGCACCCCGGCCGTCAGCATGTCAAGCGTGAGCTCGCGGGCGCGCCACGGTGGCTCGAGCGCGTCGTGTGTCAACCCCCAACCGGAATAGAAAGGAAGTCCATACGTATGGACGCGCTTTCCGCGAATCAGCGCCTCAAAGCCGGACAGCGACGAGAGCGTATGCACTTCGTCGGCGATCTCGATAAGGGAAATGAGGTCGGAGTCGCGATCTACGGCATTGGCGAGCGACGCCGCGTCGATCAGGCCGCGTCGATTGCCCGAGAGGACATCGGGATGCGGCTTGTAGACGATGAACGCGTCCGGGCAGCGCAGGCGTACTTCGTGCAGCAGATCCTCGGCAGTCGCGATGTGCTGCGTGCCAAGGCGGACAGCCGCGTCGTCGGCGACCTGGCCGGGCACCAGCACGATGCGCCGGTCGCGCGGGGCGTTCCACGTGGGGCGACGACGACCGAGGTTGTATTTGGTGACGCCCAGGTTGGCGATGTCGTGACGCAACTGGCGCGCGCGGGACAGTTCGGCGTCGGTGAAGTGCGCAGTGTTGAGGATGGCGGTCAGATCGCTCGGACGGGTCGCGTCGAAGTAGATGCCGCGCCGGTCGATGATCTGGCTGCACGGCGCTATGTGATCGGAGCCGAGGCCTGTCGAGTGAAGAAAACCGTCTTCGAGCCGGATCATGGGCGTGTCTTTCGGCAGCCCGGTTGCGCTACGTCCGCCCCATAAAACCGCGTGTTCATCCTTGCGCGTCTGCTCCGGCCTGTCGATCCAGCGCAGGGAGGCGCCACCGGCTGTCAGGTATGGCGTGGCGTAGGGGCGCTTCCACCATTGGAATCGGATGCCGGCGAGGCGAGGGAAGTCGGCGAGGCGCAGTATCGCCGCACGATGAGCTTCGATCGTGGCGAGAAGCGCGTCGAGCGTGCCTGGATTGCGCGTGACCGGATCGACGTGGCGCGCGAAGCGCAGGAATACGGTGGCGAAGAGTGTGTCCAGCGACGCCTGCGTGTTTCTCACCGGTTGCGGGACATGGTCGTGCGTCAGGCCCCACCCCGCGTAGTACGGGGTTCCGAACACATGCAACGGAATGCCGTGAAGCAACGCCTGCAGGCCTTCCCCGGCGGAAACCGTGTAGACGTGATCGAAGTGTGCGATGGATGCGCAGAGGGACCCGCTTGCGTCGAGTTGCCGAAGCCGCTTTGCCGGCAGGGAAACATGCGAAGAGAGGTATTCGCCAGCGCGTCGGACGCCGCTACGGGCGAGCCAGATTTCCGAGTCGGGATGTTCGCGATGAACGGCGTCCACCATATCGGCGAACTGCCTGATTCGCCCGGATTTCGAGCGGCTCAAGCTGTCCGGCAGCGGCTCGTCGATCAGGAGCACTCGCGTGGTACGGGTGGGTTCGAGCAGATCGGGGTGAACGCGCGGCGCAAGATCGGGCGGATCGAATACGCACGCATCGCGGAACCGCTCCATCAACGTGCGTACATCCTGGGGGGCGTGCGGTGTGCGGCGTTCGGCCAGAGCGGCGTCGATGCAGGCGATCCAGGCCTGCGCGGTTTGCTCGGCAAGCGGTGCGGCGAACCAGGACAACTCGGGGCCGGCTCGACGAGGCATGATGCCGTTCGACCAGAGATGCGGGCGCGAGCGGGTGGGGCCGAACGTTGCGACGTTCATTGGGAAAACGTTTCCAGAAAACGATCCACCTGCTCGAAATGCTGATGCCACGTCGGTGCCTGGAAGTGAGCGATACGAGCCAGCTGAGCTGTGCGCTCGGCACTGTCGCTTTGCGAATAGGCGCGAATCCGTGCAATCCAGCCCGGACCGTCGAGCGGGTCCAGATAATCCGGGGTGTCGCCCGCGATCTCGTGAAATACGCCGATATCGCTGGCCAATACCGGAACGCCCAACGTAAGCGCCTCGACAAGCGGCATGCCATAACCCTCGACGAACGAAGGGAAGACCAGCGCACGCGCGTGTTGCAACCAGGCGCGCAGACGTGTGTCGCTGCAACTCGATTCTTCGATGACGACACTTTTGATCGCATCGCAGCGCTCGAGCATGTCCACGACGTTCTCGCATTCCCAGCCGCGGCGCCCGATGACGACGAGCTTGGGTGCACGTTCACCGAGCGTTTCGACGAGCCGGCGCCAGACGTGCAGCATGAACCAGTGATTCTTGCGTGGTTCGATCGTACCGAGCATCACGAAGTACGGATCGTCGAGCGGAGGCGGCGCGTTGTCGCGGGAGGTAATGCCTGGTGCGAGCCGGGCCACGACGCTGGGCGGCAATGGAAGACCGGCGCGATTGGCCTCGGTTTCGAGTGCGCCCAGCGTGTCCTGGGAGTTCGCGATCAGGCCGTCGGCGTGACGTAGTGCAGTATGGATACGTTGGCGATGCGCCGAGTCGATGCCGGGGCGACAGTATTCCGCGTGAGTGAGCGGGATCAGGTCATGCACCATGAAGACCGACCGGATATTGCGCTGTCGCATTGCACGGTGGTAGCGGACGCGCTCCATGCCGCTGTGACTCGTATGCAACAGAACCGCATCGTCGAGTCGCTCGCGACGCGGCGCCAGGATGCCACGCATGACGAGCGTTCGAATCGTGGTGCGGGTCGGTGTCGGACCGAGCAGCAGATCGAAAGCGCGTTCAGAGTCTGCTCGCGAGAGCACTTTCGAATAGCCGAGTTCACTCAAAATCGCGCGGGCACGAGGTCGATAATGCTCGACATATGCGAGGCCGACGCGATCGACGCCAGTTGGCAACAAGCCGTCAGCAAGGCGCGACAGCAATCTGGATATATCTAGACAGATATTCAACACGGCGGAGTGTAATGTCTTTGTGAGCGACCTGATTGCAGGCCGGGCCGTTCGAATCCCGCCATTCTACGAATTCTGACTAAGAAACGCAAAATTAATCTACCTCGTGAGACAATCCGGGTCGCAATTTGAATGACGTGAACGGACCTCCAAAAATATGTCAAGTGTATATCGCAGTGCGTGGGCGACGCTTATTGCCGGTGGTGTGATAGGACTAAGCGCCTGTTCGAGTATCCCGACTTCGGGGCCGAGCCGCTCGCAGATCAGCGATGCCGGTGCGCAGAATAGTCCCCAGGGAATCCAGATCGTTGACTTGACGGAGGACGTCGCCCGCCGACTCTACGCTGACCGTAACAACGCGGATTTTGCGTCTGTATTGGGTGACGATACGTCATTTCAGCAGCAACTTGGCGTAGGTGACGTCGTGGAGGTGTCGATCTGGGAGGCGCCGCCGGCGACCCTGTTCGGGGGCAGCACGACTGACCTGGCCACCGGGAGTGTGCCAACCGGCGCGCGCGTGACCAAGTTGCCGGTTCAGGTCATCGATGGTGACGGGAACATCAACATCCCGTTCGTCGGAGCGGTTAAGGCGCGAGGTCGATCGCCGAGTGAATTGCAGGCTTATATCGCCGGTCGTCTGAAACCCATTGCGCACGACCCCCAGGTTCTGGTTCAACTGGCTCGCAACGAAACATCCTATGTCACGGTTGTGGGGGATGTGGTCAGCAGTACCCGTATGCAGCTCAGCGCGCGGCGGGAGCGTGTGCTTGATGCGCTTGCATCTGCGGGCGGAGCCAAGCAGCCTGTCGACAAGGTGTTGATCCAGGTCACGCGCGGTCAGGCGGTGGCATCGGAGCCCTTGCAATCGATCATCCGCAATCCCCGTCAGAACGTGCATCTCCGCGCCGGGGATGTCGTGACTGCGCTCTACGAGCCTTACAGTCTCACGGCCTTTGGGGCAACCGGCAAGAATGCGGAAATCAACTTTGAGGGTCAGGGCATAACCCTGGCACAGGCAATGGCGCGGGCGGGCGGTTTGCAAGATTCTCGTGCCGACGTCCAGGGTGTATTCGTTTTCCGGCTGGAGGATAAGCGGGCGCTCAACTGGCCGACCGAGCCGGTTCGGACGACTGTTGACGGAAAGGTTCCTGTCATTTATCGCGTTAACTTGAAGGATCCGAATTCCTTCTTTGTGGCGCAAAGCTTCATGATGAGCAACAAGGATCTTCTCTACGTCTCGAATGCACCGATCACGGAGCTTCAAAAGGTGCTGAACCTGGTGTTCTCTGTCGCGTATCCGATTGTGTCCGGCGTTCAGACGTTCAAGTAAGCAGGCGTGGTAGGTTGCCGGAAATTGGCTGAAAAGCGGAAAATATTTATCAAAGATCTATCGCGGACTGTTTATGAATTTTTTGCGGCGTATTAATCGGTTGTTTCTCTTTACGGTCGTGATCCCTACTGGAATTTCATTGGTATATTTCGGTATGATTGCAAGTGACGAATACACGTCCGTAAGCAGTTTTCTCATTCGCAGCCCGGCAACCTCCAATTCACCGACGTTGGGCGGGTTGCTGAAAGGTGTTGGAGGCTTCTCGCGATCGGCGGATGATTCGTATACCGTGCAGAATTACATCCTGTCTCGCGACGCGATGATGCTGTTGAACAAGGAGCAGAACATCAAGTCGGCGTTCCAGCACGGCCCGATCGATCTCTTCAATCGCTTCGCCGGGTTCAGCTGGAGCGATAGCCTCGAAGAGTTTTATCGTTACTACACGGAGAAAATTGTTGACGTACAGGTTGACGCAACCGCTTCAATCGTTACGCTCAACACTCACGCCTTCGATCCGAAACTCGCGTGGAATATTAATAAGCGCCTGTTGGATTTGAGCGAGCAAGTCGTCAATCAAATGAATGAGCGCGCCCGCCTCGACCTGATCAGCTCGGCTCAACGGGATGTCGACATTGCCAAGGAAAATGATCGTGTCGCGGCGCTGGCACTGGCGAAATATCGAAATTCGGCCGGAGTGATCGATCCGGAACGTCAGTCTTCGATTCCGTTGCAGCAAGTCGGCAAGTTGCAAGATCAATTGATCACGACGCGTGTACAAATTGCCGAAATGGAGCGGTTGTCGCCTGCAAACCCTGGGCTTCCCAATTTGCGAGAACGGGCGATTTTGCTGCAAAAAGCGATCGATCAGGTTAGTCAGCATGTCGCCAGTGAGTCTGGAAATTCGCTCGCGAGCAAGGCTGCGGAATTTCAACGACTGACATTGGAGAAAGAGTTTGCTGATAAAATTCTCGCCAGTGCCATCAGTTCGTTGGAGCAGGCTAGAACTGAAGCCGAGAGAAAGCAACTCTATCTGGAGCGAATTGCGGCCCCCAGTCTGCCTGACTACGCGATGTCCCCGCGCCGCGGCCGCAATATTCTTGCGACCTTCTTGCTTGGGTTGGTGTTTTGGGGAGTGTTGACCATCGTGATTGGTGGGGTGAAAGAGCATTATGACCGCTAATTCCCGTTCGCCTGTATTTCTGACCCAATTACGCATTCAGTGCCGGGTAATTTGGGCTCTGGTTATGCGTGAAATGATCACTCGTTTCGGGCGGGAAGGGATCGGTGTATTGTGGATGATGGCCGAGCCGGCGATGTTTGTCGTCGGCGTCATGTTGATTTTTAGTCACACCGAGAAGATGACGGGGTACTCGGTTGCCGAGTATCTTGCGGTTAGCTATCCGACCATATTGTTCTGGCGAAATACGGCGGCCCGCTTGTTGAAGGCAATTGAATACAATCGGGCGCTGCTGCATCACAATCCCATCCGGCCGATGGATATTCTCTATGCGCGCATCATTCTGGAGTTTGCAGGCGCGACTGCATCATTTCTCGTTTTGTATGCGGTGCTGGTCGTAATAGGGATTTGCCATCTTCCGGCAGACTTGCTGGCGATGCTTGTCGGGTATTTTCTCGTAATGTGGTTTTCATTTTGCTTTGTGATAACCATGGCTGCGTTGTCGGAGCTGAGTGAAAGTGTCGAAAGAGTGTCCCACGTAATCTTGTATTTGATGTTGCCGTTTACCGGGGTTTTCGTGCCGACATATCTTCTGCCGCCTCATATCGGCGAGATGATGATTTACTTCCCGCTGGTTGATGCGGTTGAATATTTCCATCACGGATATTACGGGGCGCGGATGCCTACGATGTATAACCTCGAATATACGTGTTTTGTGTTGTCACTTTTCACGCTATTCGCTTTGTCGATAGCTCATGTTGCCATCCGGCGCGTGCAGTTGCACTAGGAGTGCTCCATGATCGAATTGCGGAACGTCTATAAACGTTATCCCATACATCACGGGAGAGCGGAGCGCGAAGTGCTGAAAGGCATCAATTTTCGCGTTCAGTCCGGAGAGAAATGGGGGATCCTTGGTCGCAATGGCGCAGGCAAGTCGACGCTAATCCGGATCATCAGTGGATCGGACCGGCCGCATTCGGGTGAGATCGTCAAGACCATGTCGGTTTCATGGCCTTTAGCTTTCGGCGGGACATTCCAAGGAAGTCTGACGGGGAAGGACAACATACGTCTGATTTCGCGTGTCTACGATGTAGATTATCGAAAGACACTCGCTATGGTTGAGGATTTTGCCGAGCTTGGCGGATATCTCAACGAGCCGGTCAAGTCATATTCGTCCGGTATGGCTTCCCGTTTGGCATTTGCTATTTCAATGTCGATCGAGTTCGATTGCTTCCTGATTGACGAGGGCATGTCTGTCGGTGACCATCGATTCCATCAGAAATGTAATGTTGAATTATTTGAAAAGCGTGCCGATAGAGCCATGATCATCGTCGCGCACCAAACCGATCTAATTCGCAATCATTGTGACCATGCCGCAGTACTGAATAAGGGCGTGCTCGAGGTTTGCGACACGGTTGACGAAGCAATTAAAATTTACGAATCGCTCTAATTTTTCAAGAGGGGAATTTGATGGCTGGCAGTTATATTTATCCGCCGATTCCGCACGTGGCGGCAAAGAAGGCGCGACACGCATTGATCATCATGCCGTTTTTCGGCCCGGATGCTGCAAGCCTTATTTTTAATGAATTCTCTCGCGCACTGTATGATTTGGGCTACATTGTGCACGCGCTTACGTATAACGATGCGAGTTATCGTCCAGGCAACCACTATTGGCATCATGTCTATTGCCTGAAAGCCCAGTCGGTCGAGCTCTGGAAACGGCCGGCTGACGCCACAGCAGATTATTCGAACGGTATCGACGATTGGGCCGGTGAGGAACTGCCGTCGTTTGTCGAACAGCTCGATGCCGAGTTCGATTTTGATATTTGCGTCTGCAACTATATTTTCCTGTCTCGTGCATTCCTGGGGCTGAAAGAGAAAACTAAAAAGATTCTCTGTACCCACGACGTTTTCACTAACAGAAACAAGAAACTGTCGGATCGAGGGGTAACTAATCTCGATTTCTCGGTTACTCGTGAATCGGAAGCTGTAGCCTTGAATCGCGCCGACTATGTCGTTGCGTTGCAGCCTGAAGAAGCAGAGTTTTTCAGTAAGCTCGTGCAACAGGAGAAGAAGGTTGATACCGTCTACTACCTGCCGCCGAAGCGCTACTTGGATCTGCGTCCGGTCGACAAAAAACTTGTGGTCGGTTATATCGGGTCCAGCCACGCGCCTAATGTTGTCGCGGTACTGGATCTGATCTCAAAAATCGATTTTTCGCTGCCGATTAAATTTAAGATCGCCGGTTCGATATGCGCCTCGTTAAAAAACGAGACGCTGCCGCCGGAAGTCGAAATTGTCGGTCGAGTGGATAATCTTGCGGATTTTTATCGGGATTGCAATGTGTTCGTCAATCCCGACACCTTGATTTCCGGAATCAAAATAAAATGCATCGAAGCATTTTCATTTGGCGTTCCGTTTATCTGCACGAAACATGCAAGTACCGGCGTTCCGGTTTCCGCTCCTTATCATCAGGCTGATTCCATTAAGAGCGTTGCCACATTCATCGAAGACCTGGCGGCGAACAACGGTCAGCTCGAAAGCATGTGGCAAGAAAGTCGTGCAGTCTTTGATAATTTGACGAAAAAACTTTCCTTTGGAAAGTATGTCGAGCAAATTGCCGATGTGCGACCCTTGATCTCGGTGGTGATGCCGACTTTCAAGGTCGAGAAATATTTCGAGCAATGTATCGCGAGTGTTACCAATCAGACTCTTAGAAATATTGAAATTATCCCGGTCGACGACGGAAGTCCTGATCGCTGCGGCGAAATCATGGATAGGTTCGCGTCGGAAGATTTCCGGGTTAAGCCGATTCACCAACCGAATCGGGGATATGGCGCAGCCGTAAATGCGGGTTTGATGCAGGCTCGTGGCGAATACATCGCGATCGTCGAAACCGACGATTGGATTGAGCCGGATATGCTTGAGACTCTTTATGAGAAGGCAAAGGAATCCGACGCCAATATCGTGAAGGGCAGTTTTGCGAAGCATCACGATGGCAAGCCGCCCGCGGCTCATAATTTCCGGCACGTGGTTCGACCTGGCGAAAATTCGGTGAAACCGGTCGAGTCACTTGAATTGATGATCTATGAGTCATCGATCTGGTCGGCCATCTACAAAAAGAGCTTCCTGGATGAGCATCAGATAACGATGCTTGAAACCAGTGGCGCGGCATTCCAGGACGTCGTCTGGAAGTTCGTTACCTACGCCAGTGCTGACGAAGTGATCCTGGTTGATCGTCCTTTCTACAACTATCGAGTATTTGCTGCTGGATCGTCCAGCGCGGCTAACGGAAAGGAAAAGGCGCACTTTGTAAATTACGGAAAAATCAAGGATGAACTCCAGCGTATGGGGTTGTTCGAGAAATTTTCGAATTTTTATTACATTCACCAGTTTTTCGATTTCGTCTTTCATTCAAACCGCTTGAAAGGCGAGGCGCTTCTCAGTTTTTACGCGAGCGCCAAGGCAACGATCGATGAGGCCGTGTCAAAAGGGTGCAATCCAGATGAGCTGAATCTGCATCCGGATTTGAATGACTATTATCAGAAAAGCGTGTTGCCGATCATTCGCGTGATTACGAGCCCCTCGCTTTCTGAAATCTTGGCTGCGGTCACCGCGAACGAATCAAAGCCCAAGGGGACCGAGATCGCGATGCCCGAGATGGCGCCTGTTGAAAATAAGGTGACGCTGCCGGCCTCTCCGTCATTAAGTTTGAAATTTACCGAATTTCTTAACTTGGATCCGCATTTCTTTACGGAAATCGAGTACCTGTCCGGCAGGCGGGAGCTTATCCCGGTGGTGAAGTCGGCATACGATGAAAGCGATTTGCGAAATCTGATGAAGCTTCACGACGCTGATTTTATCCACGCTGTCTATTGGGTACTGCTGCGACGAGCGGCCGATACTGATGGGTTGAGGCATTACACCGATCTCTTGCGCGCAGGGGTTGCCAAGGCGGATATTCTTGAGCGGCTGCGTATTTCAGGTGAGGCGAAAGGGAATAAGATACCATTTGAGGCATTGGATACCTATCTTCGGAAAGGCAAGATATTCCGTACGCCTCTCATGCGTCTGCTTGTCGGTATTCTTCCGATTCGGAATGAGTTTATCGGAAAGGTTCATTCCAGAGTTATGGAAAATTCGATTTATCTGATCAACAAGAAATTGTATTCGTAGTTTTTGCGTTTCCAGCCTCGGCAGAGGCTGGGCGTAATGTTTGAGTCATTTGAATATTATTTCAGAATATTGGGGTTGTTGACGTGAAAAAAATTTGCGTTATTGGTGCTGGATTTTCTGGTGCAGTCATCGCTCGCGAACTCGCTTTGGCAGGCATGACCGTCGATATCTTTGAAAGCCGTGATCACCTCGCGGGAAATTGCCACTCGGAAAGGGATCCGGAAACCGGGGTGATGCTCCATGTTTATGGGCCCCACATTTTCCATACCAGCAACGAAAAAGTCTGGAACTATGTCCGGCAATTCGATGAATTTATGCCGTTCACGAACCGGGTAAAGGCGATAACCGGTGGCAAGGTATATTCGCTGCCGATCAATCTGTTCACGATTAATAATTTTTTCAATAAGACTTTTTCTCCGGATGAGGCGAAGGAATTTGTCGCGGATCTGGGTGACAAAACTATCGAAGATCCTCAAACGTTTGAAGAGCAGGCGCTTAGGTTTGTCGGAAAGGAGCTCTATGGCGCGTTCTTCAAGGGCTACACGACGAAGCAATGGGGATTGCATCCTTCGGTTCTGCCCGCGAGCATTCTGAAAAGATTGCCGATTCGATTTAATTACGACGACAATTATTACGCAAGCAAATTTCAAGGGATGCCGAAGCACGGGTATACGTACATCGTCGAGAAGATGATTGACCACCCGAAAATCAAGGTGCATCTCGGTACGAAGGTCGAAAAAGACACCCTTGAGAGTTACGATCACGTGTTTTACAGTGGCCCGTTGGATGCATGGTACGGCTTCGAATACGGCCGCCTGGGCTATCGGACGCTCGATTTTGTTACCGAACGGCACGAAGGGGATTACCAGGGGAATGCTGTAATCAACTACTGCGAAGAAAATGTGCCCTGGACGCGTATCTCGGAGCACAAGCATTTTTCGCCGTGGGAGGAGCATGAAAAGACGGTGATTTACAAGGAGCATAGTCGGACTTGTGGTCCGGACGACGTCCCTTATTATCCTGTCCGCCTGGTCGACGATAAGGAGTTGCTCAATCGCTATGTCGCGCTGGCGCAAAAGGAAGAAAATACGACATTCGTCGGGAGATTGGGCACCTATCGCTACCTGGATATGCATGTAACGATTGGCGAGGCGCTTGATGTTGCGGAGCAGTATCTGTCCGCAGTTAAATCAGGGGCTCCGATGTCGCCTTTTGTAGTTGATCCCCTCGCATAACCGTCGAGGTTATATTCCGGTCGCCCTGTAAATTGCAAAATTTACAGGGCGGGAATTAGTGCGACGAATTTTTTTATTTGTGATCGGGGCGTTGTGCTTGGTCGGGATATTCGACGGATGGTCGAAAGAATAAGCTCGCCAAAGACGCGCGCGTGTTTGTTGAAATGGCAGATAATCTCGAGCTGTTGCGTTCGGATGCTATCTTCGCATTATAAATAAAAATACTCTCGGCGAGATCCAGCAGGTACGACCGCCATCCTTTCGCAATTCTCTTTCTGAAAAGGTTGTTTCTTATTCCGTAGTAATGTTTTTTGAATTTTTCGGGTGGAGCGCGAAGTAGATCGTCACTCTCGTTTTTGTCCGTAAGATGCGTAACGACACTCTTGAATGCGTAAATCCCGAGCATTTTCCCGTTTGTAATTCTCTCGGTATATTCTATATCGTCGCCCCAAATAAACATTTCTTTAAATGGGAGGCCGAATTTTAGAACCGCTTCCCTGGAGATGAGGGCGGAAACGAACGAGCAAGAGCGTACGAGGAGACCATTGTGTTCAAGAAGCTTGTTGAACGGTTGGCCCGAGGAGTGCAGCCGAATTCCTGGAAGATTCATTTCATGCGGGCTATCGTCTTTCCAAACCACATGGCTGCAGACGAATCCGATATTGTCAAGCGGTCCGATGGCGATTTTAGCTAACTCGGAAAGAGCGGCAGGATGGGCCACGCAGTCGTCGTCGAGAAGCCAAAGCCAGTCATAACCATCCTCGATGGCTTGCCGCATTCCGCGATGAAATCCTCCAGCCCCACCTTCGTTGTGTATTGAATTGATTACTTTGAAGCGAGGGTCGGAGTTGTAGCCGCTGCTGGCCAGGTACTCTGCAGTGCCATCGGTGCTAGCGTTATTTACGATGTAGATTAAATCGGTCTTCTTAATTTGACTTTCGAGCGAATTGATGGCGTGCTTCAAGTAGTCGCATCTATTGTGCGTCACAAGGATCGCAGCCGTGCGCGGCTTAAGAAGAGAACTGATCACGCGGGTTTCTGTATGCATCTCGAATTCGTCTGTAAAATTTGACTTGCCTATGCCACCATTTTTTATAAATATAAATGTTTTTGTCAAAGACCGAGGATTTTTTGAGGGCGGTATTGTAGGATAAAATGATTGACAGTAGTGGTTCTTGAGCCTTGAACGCAGGCAAGTGGCTGGAAAAAGATTCCGGTTGCTCCGGGTTAAATCCGCTGAAATGAATAAAAATAAGCTCGCGTTCGTTGGCTGTAAGTCGCCCTTGTATGAGAGCGATATGTCGTTCGTGTAAGTTCCAATATCCTACATTCATGCCTGGGTGTCGAGAGATTTTGCAGCTCGGATATAACGCCGGAACCAGATCGAGCCAGCGTTGATCGCCGCACATCCCCTTGTCCGGGTCGTTTCTGCCGTGTCTGACTACCTGACTCTCCCACCAATCAAGGAACGAAGTGCCCTGGGCGCATCGTCGAACTCCAATGAATCCGGCGTTGAAAACGCCACCGCGGAGTAAGCTAAGCGCCTTGACTCCAAATGGAGTTTGGTGATTGAACGGTTCGAGATAGTGTGGCGTGAGCAATATATCGGAATCGCTAAATTCCGTAAAAATGTCGGCGACTTTTCCGGTAAACCATATGTCGGTGTCGAAATATAGCGCCGATTCGTATTTCTCCAGTATTCTTTTAAACAGTACCGGTTTGAGTGACCAGCATAGTTCGGCGGGAGTGTATCGATTCGAAAGCTGCTCGATAAAGTGGGGCGGGGTTACGCTTTCCGCACGAATGACTTTGTCGCAGAATGATTCGTCAAGTGAAAAATTGGCGGGTGCACCGACTATAAACAAATATCTGTCGACGTCATCTCGGTTTTGAGGATCCGCATCGTTCAGGCTGTTGAAAAATACGGATGCCTGCCCGATATGGTTGGGTGTGCAGATCGAAAAAATAGCGCTGTTGGCCATCGAGGTGGGTTCTCTTCACGAAGCGTTGCGGCAATAGGATCGCATGTCCCGGAGCATCGAATTTTTGAATGTCCCAACAAACTCATGCGGTCTGATGGCGCTGTTTGCTGCCCGTTCGGGGTGCACCCACACGGCTCGGATTGCGAAAGCAGATACCGGATTCGATCCGAGATCTCAAAGCGCCGATGCCGATGCAAATTTGGCTCTTGGCCGAAGTGATCAACACTCCGATGGTGGATCGATTACCCTTGGCAAGCTTGTCGGCGCCGGTCAGTGGGGCCGGCGCCGCATCAGCAATTCGCGCGCATCATGGTCAACGAAGCCGTCTCCGGAGGTCAGCAAGGTAGCGAACGGCGGAGCGGTACCCCATGTGATATCCGCTCCGATATTCTCACTGCATTACATTTCTTGACGCACGAAACGAGCCAATTTTCGTTGAAATTTAGCGCACTTCTCTAAGTGACATTTTTGAAATTTGAATCTCTCCGCTTGGGGCAGAGCAGCGGAATGTGAAACATGCGTTGTCACGAGGGAATGCGGGGTAAACAAAGTCAAATGATATCGGAGCCCATACCAACGGAACAAAATTTTCCATGTATATGCCGCCGCCATTTGGAATAATATTTCCAAATGAATACTCAAGGCGAAGCATCTTCAGATCATTTGTAGCCGACGTAATGGGGGTTTCGCCTTTGTAAGTCGATCGATCGATGAACTCTTTATTTTCACCGATGCTGGAATCGATTTTATCGGGGTCGACAAAGGCCGGGGGGAAGCAGCGGGCCCATACGGTCAAGCGATAGCGGCGCTCCAGCACAGGCCGCTGCAATCGGACTGATTGACCGATAGCAGTGCCAATATCCAGACGATAAGCCGAATGGCCATCGGTTCCATCCGGAGCCAAGGGCAAATTGACTGCGTCAATCGGCTGGATGCGTTCGATTTTCCCCGCGATCGACCAGCCGTCAGTCAGATCGAGGCCCGGATTCTCCAGCATTTCTCCGCCAAACTCGCGGAATACAGGTTTGGCCGGGAGAGAGGGTTTACCCAGGCTGCCTCGGTACGAGATTTTGACATCCATTAACTTCCAGGGCGACGGGCTTTCGATGAGCAAAGATATACTGTCATTGCACATGGCATGAGGTAATTCTTTCTTCGAAATATAGATCGGCTCATTTGAAACCCCGATCTCCCTCCATGCACCATTAACTACCCCGCGTCCTGATTGATACTTTTCCTGGTTGGAAATGAATGAACCGGCGTCGAGATGATCATGAACAAAAATTCTGACGCCTTGCTCGAAAGTGTCAATTTCGATTTTAACTTCATCTAATGTTCTTGGCGTGCCGGGTAGGGTTACCTCTATCAGGCCTACATTGGGGAACAAGAGAGACTGCTTGCTTTCAAGCAGAAAATATTCGTCGGTCTTTCTCGAGTTGTCGCCTACCGACATCTTATCTACACAATCATAATCTCTCTGCTTCGATCGATGCAGATGACTGTGGGTGATTGATATCTCTTTCCATTTCTCCAGCAGATCGAAGTTGTCAAGATTAATTAGATCTTCGATCTGATAGGTCGTAGCCTGATGGCGGGGCCGGTAAATTTTTAATGATCGGTCTGGTGCCGGCAGGCTGTTGAGTGCGGATGCGATATTGAACCACAGTATCCCATTGGATCTTGTGCCGGTATGAATTTCGTTGGCGCCAAAGAACGGGCTTGGCGTCAATTCTCCAATTTGCTGGTTGTGCGTCATGGAGTCGACGAACATCACGTTATGTTTATCCGCGATATATCGAAGTGCTGAGTACTCCGTTGCACTGCCTCGAAATTCCGTGGCGAGGATGGGTTCGATTCCAAAGCAGCGGACGGTGCGAATTAAGCGCTCAATGGCGAATTGCCAGTGTCGCATGCCAGCGGCCCGCATCCACTGGTCATTGTCTCTGCTAATGATTACAGCGAATTTCGCGTTAAAGTCGCTGAATCTCTTCCCATCAAAATAAGGCTCGTCATCGATGATTCGCTTCATCATCGTCAGACAGTCGTTTCCGGCGACCGAGAAATTCTTAACCTGATATTTCGTCAGCGAGGAAAGTAGGCTAATGGCGGATTTGTCTCGCAAGGAGAAATAGCCGTCCATGTGGCTGTCGCCGATGACAACGATGGCATCACTATTTTCAATGGTGACGCTTTCCCAGTTTTCCTGTGCCTCTGCTGCTACTTCACTTTCCTGCTTTTTCTTCAAAAAAGCAATCATTCCATCACCTGTCTAATGCGCGAATTAGTATATGTAGTCGAGATCGAGCCTTTTTCCGCCCAGCTCTTCTAGAATTCCGTTTGATATTACGTCGAGATTAAATAGCGTCATGCAGCCGTCGAAGTGGTTCATTCCAAGTTTATGCGGGAAAGCATACACCTGCTTCAGGCCGGTCAGCATCTCGGCATAATACTGCTCTGCAGCATTGAGGCTGTCGTAAAATATTTTATGCTTTAAATTTGCTCGATCGTCGCGATTGAGGATAATGTTTCTTATATCGGTTTCGTCGTGAGAGCGCGCTGCATAGCAGTCATCCGAAATGATCGCGGGCAAATTCTCCTTGATGCTTTCACGGAGGAATTTTCTATGTTCCGGTGCGTGACCCGTTTGTGGATTAATGGCCAGGCTAACAAAATTAACGGTGGGGTGCAGTTCGGATAATTTCTCGGAATAAAATATTCCGGCATAGCCTCCCGAGCTCATTCCGCACATGAAGACGTGCTTGTATTTACTGCTGTTTATTAGGCCGGTTATTGAGTCAAGTATGTATTGGACGTCGTAAAGATACCAGTGAGCGGGGCCGCTTTCGGAAAATCGGGCGAAATCCATGCTGAGGGCAATTGGGAGGCCAAAAAATTCCCATCTTGTTCCTCCTGGACCTCTTGATCCAAAGGAGCAGCCTGCCGAGTTAAATATAACCAGAAGCGCTTCGGATTCGAAATTTTTCCCGATTTCGATGTTGATTTTACTAACGAGATGGTTCCAGTGACCGGCTGTCAGTGGTTCAAGAATGCGAATTGAACGATTTTTCTTCTCAAGCGAAAATCCGCTTCCGTACATCTGCCACCGTTCAGGGGATTCGAATTTTATCGAATCGAATCTGGTGCAATTTTTACCTTCTTTGTCAAAAAACAGGAGCGCGCCGTCTTCAGTTTTCCACGAAATTTCGTCGACTCCGCCTTCAATTTCGCCGCCGCTTCGCAGTATCAGGTTGCTTTTTGAAATGCTGCCGTCACCCAGCTTAAATCGAAGCGGATTATCAATTATGCTTTTGATGTCCATTTGCACGCCTCTTTGTTAATTCCGCTTGTAAATAAATTCCAAAATATGTCTCCGTCTTTCTGCTTGGAGTGGATTGATGGCGCTGTAAATATTCTATCCTCTGTCGAAACCCGGCTCAATGATGGGGGCACTGTCGCGCAAGCCCTCAATTCTCCGGGCTGGCCGATGTCATCCGAAGCGCGCCGGCGATGGAAGTGAGGTCATGCCGAGAGGGCGCCCGATCGTTGTGTCCTGATAGTCCGGGAGAGGGGCACTCATGCTGAGGTTCTCATCAAGTGGCGTTGCACGCGTCAACCCCGTATTTCCACGTGCGGCTGCCGTTCTGCTGGGGGCGTAGTCCATGTTGTCAACGCTCATCACTTGCTCGCGGCCATATGCTTCCAGCACGTCGCCGGTCGAGCCGGAACCTGACGTCGAGATTGCACGCCGCTCAACCGCGGTCAGCGGCTTCAGGCCATAGGCGTTGTCAGGTCGATAAACGATCTTCACCGTTGAAGTTGTCGATTGCTGTTCGGGGCGCGACAGGTCGTTGAGGCATTGCGCCTGGACGGCGGGGACGACGATTTCTCGAGCTTGCTGACGGGAGCAACTGCGCTCGACCCAAGACGCGTTTCGTCTTCGTGATAGACCACCCGTGCAGCGGTTCGACGCGATGTTGACGGTCCGGTGTGTCGCCTTGGCCATAAGATGAGATTCCGAGTGCTGCGAAATTTGATGCGTCCGCTATTTTAACCGGACGGCTCCTGAGCAAGAGACTTGTGACGTGCGAGGTTGAAGGGTGCGCATCACGGATTCTTGCACCGATTTCGTGCATGTCGTCCATGCATCGAATGCTTGGCGGTGCGGGCTCGATACGAGCGGAATCGACCTCTCTCAAGTTGAGGGGGGCGGATCAAGCCTCGGATCGCGCTGGCGTTTCGTTTTCAGCTCGGGTTGCTCCTTCTGAGAAATTCTCAGCCGTTGCTGTCGCCGAAGGATGTTGCCGCCAGTCACGGCTCAAAGCCGCGCCGGTCACGCTATCAATTGACAATATTCATGGCTCAACGCCTGGCTTATCGGGTCGGGGGAGGCCTATTCAGGCGCGTTGATACGATCGGTGTCGTGTACGGTGGCGATCGAGCTGGAGTCACCGAGACTTGTCACCCTATGAGGAAGTCAGGCGAGCACCGTAAGAGCGATGTGGTTGACGCGGTTGTACCATCGACCAGGTTGTGGGCGTCGCGGCACGCAATCTCTGATCCACGAGATGAGCGCCTGCTGCGGCTTACAGCTAGCGCCGCACTCGTCAGGGTTCGGTGAACCGTAACCGAGCGCGTGTCTATCTCTTCGAGCTCGATACGGGACAGCTGCAAAAACTCGGCAAAGTGGTCGGGCAACGTCTTAGTCAAGGTCAGTGGTGTCGAGAGCATGCCGCAGGGCGTCACATCGTAATATCGCGAATTCCAGTTCGGCTTCGAATTGGGAAAAACGCCAGTCTTTATCGTGATTTCTCTTCGAGGTTAGAATCCGATGGCGTAGAGGCTGGTGATGGAAAAGATGCGCAAGTTCGACGCGAGAACGGTGAAGGGGAGGCAGAGAGGCTTGGTCGTCGTCGGGTGATCCAGGCGTCGAGACTGATGTTCAGCGGCGTGGATTATTTTTAGCAAAATTAAGAAAGTTTGACAATTCTATTGATTATGCGACTGTGGCGTATTCCGAAAAAACTGAAAGAAATCCGAGCGAGAAAGCAAATGATGCGAGTTCTGAGGATCGATTTTCGGGATGAAGTGTTGCCGTGTACAAGCAGTGGTATATGTTCCGCGGAGTCGTTCGGTCGATGGACTGATGGAACGATCGCCAAGGTTGGCCTGCCGGCCGAAGTTGTCTCTACCCGCGCCATCACGAAGATCGAGGTGAATGTTTCGGCATTCATATCTCCGAGTGTTGGGTGTCAAAGGGCCGATGTTTTGCTAAATGGTGTTAGGGCAAAGACATTGTCTTTTCACGAAGGAGGTAAGAATAAAACGGAAAGCATCTATTTTAAGGTGCCGAAGGATGGTGGGGTGGGTAATGTAACCCTGGAATTTATTATCCATCATCCAACCAGGCCGATGGATGTTAACCAGTCGCTTGACGATTCTCGTTCACTTGGCCTTGCGCTCAAATCGCTGGATGTTTATCAAATTGAGGCGGGAGAGCATGTCGACGGCGATGTCCTTGATCTTGGGCTGCTAACCGGGACGTGGTACCCGTCGGGTAACACGAGAATGCGCCCTGATCCGAAATGGATGTTTCCAAGTGAATTGGATTTGGATGAAGGTGAATCAAAACATTTCGCTGTTATCGGGACATGTACGGCAGAAATGCTGACGGATATTATTCGCAATACTTCGCACAAGGCAGACCATTTTTTAATGAATTCGTGGTTGCCCAACGAAATTCCGGATATTTCAGGGCGACACTACGATGCCGTCTTGGTTCAGTTGACATTGCGTTTTGTCCTGTATCAAGTCATTTCTCGTCACGAGGATGACTTGATGCATGTGAAGATGTCGGAGGAGGAGCAGGCGTCCATATTGAGAGATGCTGGCGAACTCCTGGAGAAACTTGTAAACAAGTTCATGTCGGCCCTTCCGGCAGGTGTGCCGGTCTTCTTCACTTCATTTATCGAGCCGATAGCGAGTCACCGGGGATTGTTTTGGAACAATCGGAAAACATCTTTGTATGTGCTCGTTCGTTCCATGAACGATCGTCTGGCCGAGATTCTGGATCATACTCCTGACGGATACTATGTTGAGTTAAATGACCTTCGTCAGCATTATGGCGATATGTTCAGCTACGACGGGTATTTCAATCATTTTACTCATGCCGCCAACGATAGTTCAGAGTTTTATTTGGCATTGATCGCGCGCGTTGATCAGGCGCTAAAGGTTTTGAAGTCAAAGAACCCAATAAAATTGATTGTCACCGATTTGGACAATACCTTGTGGAAAGGGGTTCTGGCCGAGGAGGATGAGATTGTCAGTGCATCGCTCGTCGAAGGTTGGCCTATTGGATACGCGGAAGCACTGATGGAGTGCAAGAGGCGAGGTATTCTCCTGGCGATATCAAGCAAGAACGATGAGCAATTTATCCTTGAGAATTTTTCAAGGGTTTGGGGGAGTCGTATCGCTCTCGATGATTTTTGCTCAATAAAGGTGAATTGGGGAGCGAAGTCCGAGTCAATCAGGGAAATTCTGCGCGAAGTCAACATACTTCCGCAGAATGTTTTGTTCGTCGATGATAATCCGGCGGAGCTTGACGAGGTCAGGCGAGCGTTCCCGGAGATGCGGATGCTCACGGGCGATCAACGTCGATGGAGGATGATTCTTCACTATTCGCCAGAAACGCAGGTGTCGGTCGTGACAGATGAGTCGAAGGCGCGTACCGGGCTGATTCGAGCAAAGATCGATCGAGAGCTCAATTCTCGAGGTGTGGACCGTCTGGCCTATTTGCAATCCCTGGAGATCCGGGTAAGGCCAGGAATAATTAATCGCCGAGGCGATGCAAAATACGCCAGATCATTCGAATTGTTGAACAAGACGAATCAATTCAACACAACCGGAAAGCGTTGGACTGAGCAGGAGTGCGAGGCGCTCTTCGCTACGGGGGGAGAGTTCTTAGCTTTTGACATGGTGGATAAACATGCTGGGCACGGGATCGTGGCGGTCGCAGTCATTCGCGACAGTATCATTGAGCAAGTGGTAATGTCTTGTCGCGTCTTCGGCTTGGGCGTTGAGATGGCGTTGTTAAACTACGTGATGACTCGGTTACTCGCTGTCCACGATGTGGTGAAAGCTGTTAGTAAGGTTACCGAGAGAAATGTGACATGCCAGAACTATTTCTCGGATGCAGGGTTTCATGTCCGTGACGGCATGTGCCATGGTGGTGCAGTTCCGGAACTTCCGGCGTGGATCGCACTTACGTAATCGCAATAATGTTGAATTTTACTTATTTTCAACGTGTGTCAGCAGATTGCGCTCGCGGTCTCGGTCGGGATGGTGCAGAATTACGCATTCTCGAATGCGGGCGTGCCACCGACTTCACGAACGATGTGATTCAATGATGTACCCGTTGTCAATGGGGCGCTGGATGCTTTGGGCAAGGCGAGGCGATTCGAGATGGTGGCTCGTCGGAGTTAAGTCTGTTTTTGTCGGCTTTGTCGAGTTTTGTACCTTAATTTGAAGGGGAATGTGTTATGCGGTCCGATGTTGTTCCGGGGAAAATAAGGCAAACTTTGGTTGCTGATTTTTCCAAAGATCCTGTTTCGATCGCTTGTGAAGGCCTGTCGTTTGCCGAGTCGTTCGGGCGGTGGTCCAAGGAGGCGGTGGTGAGGCTCGTCGTGCCCGGGCACGCGCTTGCTGCGCGGACGCTGATGAGAATTGATGTCAACGTTTCGGCATTCGTCCCGCCTACTGTGACAGAGCAGAAGGTTGATCTCTTTGCGAACGGTGTTCGAGCTGCGGGATGGACGTTTGCCGAGAAGAACATGTGGGTTCAGGAGCAGATATTCTTCAAGCCTTCGGAGGCGGATACCTCGAATGGTATTACATTGGAGTTTCTGATTCATCACGCTACGCGACCGTCGGATCTTGGAAAGAGCGATGATGAGCGAGCACTTGGGCTGGCGTTCAAATCGCTGGAGGTTTACCAGGTTGAGTCTCTCGGGAAGAGAAAGGCAGATGTTATTGATTTTTCTCTTTTAAAGAAGCTTGGTCTGTCGGTAAAGCGACCTTTTGAATAAATTCGAGGGCTGGAGATCGGCTGAGAATTGCCAGTTTTGAGAGTAAAGAAAAAACAAAAGATCTGGGCAATCGGGCTGATATCCGATCGGTGACGGGAAAGGTGGTTCGCCGGATTTGACGGGCACCGTCCCTAATTTCCCTCCCTTGTCTGCGTGTTCCAATCTGCGTGAGTGGCAATAAGTCGCGACCCTGGATATTGCGGGATTCGGTGGAGTTTCGACGGATCACCAATTTTCGCGATGCGTCACGATCGATTTGATTCGGTTCAGTTTCGCGACCTACCGGCACGATTGGTGCGCTATTTGGGTGATGCGGGATGGTTTGAATCCGTTCCGCCGTTACTCAAATGGTTTCCGTAGTACGCCCGGCAAGCATGTTTCTACCGCTGCCGTTTTTTTTGCCCGGCGCGCAAACGTTTGTCGATGACATCTTCCGGCTCCGGCTCTGGCTTCGTGCAGATACGCTTCAATTGATGCAAGCGCTCGCGCCATGTTTTACTGATGGTTGGGGTAGTTTGTATGTAATTGAGTCTGGTCAAGAGCATCAACCCACACTCCATCAATCACCAGATCTCACGACACTTCCGTCGGTGAGGCATCTGAATTGCATCTCCGAACCTGTCGGGCATTGCAACGGTCGTGCCACGCTTGCCCGGGAATTGGCGCCTGAGGCGTGACCGGGACCCGTTTGCGGTGCCGTTGGCTTGTTTGCCGTCCAGATCCGTTTCGGCCGATCTTGACGGAGGAATCCCGCGTTCAGTATCAGCATCCCAGGTCGTCAGCGATTGAATCGAGTCTGACGATTCATGCCTATACGGGGTCGATTGTCAATTTCGCCCTGTTCATCTTGCGATCCGGTCAATTTGAGCCTGTCAAGGAGTGCGGCGTGCATTTCGTCTCCCCGTGGCTTAATTGCAACGTCAACGCCGGGTTTTGTTTTGTTTTCTTTCTTATTTGTCGAGATATCTTGATCTGATGTGTCAATATATGCAAATTGTAAGGTTATATGTATGGAAAGCATAAGACTGTAGATAGCCCGATTCGTCTGACGATCGAGTTGTGCTACTGCGGCCGAAAGGGGGGGGGCGAGCACGTAACGTGTTGCTCCAGCCGGCGCGATCGTGGCAATCAAGAGATCATGAGCATCAGCGAAATTTTTCGAGTGGGTGGGACCGACATTACCGAAGCCGGGCAGGCTCCAGTCTCGGTTTTGCGAAAGCCTAAAATTTTGAGCATCGGTGGGTGCGTTACCGAAGTTCTTGCCGGAAGAATGAGCCGGTTGGCGGATGTTACCCACTTGTGGCGTGTAAGTGTGCCTTGTTTGATGTCGAATAAGGTCGACGGGCGCACATACTTCGGATCCTCCGATCACCAGTTGTCCGAGCGGATCAATTTCGAGCTGACAAAGCAGGCGCTGCACAAACTCAAAAAGGGTGCGTACGAGTTTTTGCTTTTCGATCCGACTAGCGATTTCACGAACGACTATTACGAAAAAGACGGCTGCATTATTTCCGACATGGAGTCGGGGGCGCTGGGCCCGCACTGGAAATGGCCGGATGGATTCATGGATGGTAGCTGGACCAGAATTTCTCCGACCAGCCACCAGTACCTGGAGATTTATCTCCACTATCTGAAAGACCTCATTGCCTTATCTGAAGAGATTGGCGTTCCGCTTATCATTATGAGGCGGCGGACTTGCGTCAATAAAATCACTGCCGATGGCGTAACCGGATTGGGCGACCCAGAGTCATCCGAAATCAATTGGTGGGTTGATCTGCTCTGGAAGAAGATTGACGGTTTGATGGCGAAATTGAACGTTCTTGATTTGAATGGGCGTTTTTCTGTCACATCTTTTGATGCTCCGTATGGTGAGGCAAAATTTCACCCGATCGAAGAGTTTTACGATTACGCGGCTTACAAATTAATGGGGCTGATGAGATTTAGCGATGATCTGATCTCGGAAGTCACATTCAATGTATATAGGGAAAGAGCAAGCCGCCGTCTGGCTATTCATTCAGAGCGGGACGGATTGGTTCACGAACGGGATGGGCTGATCCATGAGCGAGACGGATTGGTTCACGAGCGGGATGGGCTGGTCCATGAGCGAGACGGGTTGGTGTACGAGCGGGATGGACTGATTCATGAGCGAGACGGGTTGGTGCACGAGCGGGATGGGCTGACTCACGAGCGGGATGGGTTGATTCATGAGCGAAACGGGCTGATCTACGAGCGGGACGGGCTGGTACACGAGCGAAACGGGCTGACCCACGAGCGGGATGGGCTGATTCATGAGCGAAACGGGCTGATCCATGAGCGGGACGGACTGGTACACGAGCGAATCGGGCTGATCCACGAGCGAGACGGGCTGATTCATGAACGAAACGGGCTGATCCACGAGCGGGACGGACTGGTACACGAGCGAATCGGGCTGACCCACGAGCGGGACGGGATGATTCATGAGCGAAATGGGCTGATCCACGAGCGAGACGGACTGATTCAAGAGCGCCAAAGCTTGGTGCATGATCGGGATGCGCTGCATTCGTCTCTCAATAACGTTGTGACCGAGCGAGAACTCATATCGGCACGCGAGATCGAAAGCGCGCGTATTGCAAGCGAATCTCATAGGCAGGAACTGGCGATGATCTCGGAAGCTCGAGACGAGGCGCTTGCTGAAAAGGCTGCAAACATCCTGGCATTAGAGGAATTGCAAAAATCCTACGACGATCTCTCGCGCAGACATGATGAGCTGAGCGCTCGACAGAACCGTCTGTTTAACGAATTGCGGTTGGACGAAGGGCCCATGGCCTTGCGCGATGTGCTTCCGCTGGCCAGGGCCTGGCGGCCTGTTATCAAGGGAATCGGGAAGACCAAGCGATTCTGGCGGCGATTGATCGCGGTGTAGCGGTAGAAAGGCGAGCGTCCCGGCGAGCTTTGCGCATCGGAATTTCATGAGCCTGTCAGAGCGTTTTACTGCGATCACTAGCCCATGGGCAGTGCGACTTCAAATGTCATGCGCGATTTCGATCTCGTTGTCGACCACGCTAACTAAATAAGCGCTTGCGGCGGGGCGAGGGTGTGCGTCACCCCGCCGAAGCCGCATCGCATGGTGTGGCGTTCACGAGACGACCGCGCGCAACGCCCGCATCGTGCCGGGCGATGCGGCCAGCGCGTTGTGTCGACGCTGGAATCTTGCCGCTACCGGGTTTTTCGAGAGGCCGTTCTCGTTCCCCCTGGCTGGCGCGGCTCAATGGCTTGCAATCGTCAAATGAACGAGCGCGGAAGCCAATCGGCACGGGTGTCGATACCCGGGGCGGCAACTTCACTGCCGCCCAAGCCTGAAGCTGGCCGGTCCTCTGTCATGCACCTGATGAGTCCCTCGCCACTCCGTTTGGGAGTCGGTGTGCGGTAATGCATTTGTCAGGGTGTGACGCAAATGAGACAAAGATATCTATCTGCCCGACTGCAGGGCGCTCTGCCACGCCCGATGGCGTGTTGCGGCGAGCGAGATAGTTCGTGCAGCCCTAACGGCTCAGTGGCGGAATAAGGCATACTTCAGGGCGCTGCTTTCCGTCACATCCACTGCCTGGCAGTGATGCTCCACTTACAGATCCACAACAAGTGTCCGAATAAAAATAGCCATCTCTCAATGTGACAATCGATGAACAGCGGCAAGTTGAAAGGTGAGACGCGTCAACTCACTGATCTCCACCAAGATCGACACGACTCGGCGAGACGCCGGTTCACCGAACGCACCCATTGATATTGCCTGGATGGCGATGTTTGCCGGTTTTCCCATTACTGCATCGTTGATCTATGAGTCGTTCTTTCCTTGCCTTGCAAGGCACGGCGTCCCCGTTTTTCAGCCAGCTCGCGCATGTTCTTGGCAGCCGCGGCCACCGTGTGACCCGCGTTAATTTTTGTGGCGGCGACCTGGCCTACGCCGGTGGGGGCGCGGCTTGGAATTATCGTGACAAGGCGGAAGGCTTGTCGGCCTGGTACCGTCAGATCGTCGAAGCCAACGACTTTACCGATGTCTTCCTGTTTGGCGATTGCCGTGAAATCCATCGACCGATACATGCTGTCGTTCAGGATCTCGGCCTGCGCGTACATGTGTTCGAAGAGGGCTATGTTCGTCCCCACTGGATCACGATGGAGCATCATGGCGTCAATGGCCGCTCGTTGCTGCCGCGCGACCCCGATTGGTATCGCGACCAACGCAAGCATGTCCCGCCCGCGGCCTTTGGCCACCCGACCGGCTATAACCTGAAGGTACGCGTGTACCACGATATCGCCTACCGTCTGGCGAACGCGCTGCACGCCCGCCGGTTTCCGTACTACAGGAGCCATCGCCCCAAAAATGGTTTCCAGGAATACGCTGGCCTGGCCTATCGCGCCGCCCAGTCGCGCGTTCATGCCTGGGAGGCCGATCGGATCGCACGGGAATTGCTGGACGAGAAGCGAGAGTATTACCTGTTCCCGCTCCAACTGAACTCCGACGCGCAGATCGTCGCGCATTCCCCATTCGACGGCATTTGCGCGGCTATTTCGGCCGTATTGCGTTCATTTGCTCGCTACGCCCCGTCTCGCGCGTGGCTTGTCATCAAGAACCATCCGCTGGACACGGGCCTGATCGCCTACAAGCAATTCGCAGCGGCACTGGCTCGGGAACTCGGCATCGACCAGCGCATGCTTTTTATCGATGCCGGTCACCTTCCCACCTTGCTTGACCATTCCCGCGGGGTAGTCGTCGTCAATAGCACCGTGGGTTTGTCTGCCTTGCACCACGAGCGGCCCCTGATCGCGCTTGGCACGGCGATTTACGCGATACCCGGCCTGACCTGGCAGGGTAGTCTCGACGATTTTTGGACGCAGGCGGACAGCCCGGACATGCATCTCTATCGTGCCTTTCTCGATTACGTGATGCATCACACGCAAATCAACGGCGATTTCTACACAAAGTCCGGTATCGAGATGGCCGTCGCGGGCGTCGTCACCCGCGTGGAGGAGGTGCATGGGTAGCCTTGCTCAACCACGCCATGTCGTGATCACGGGCGCAAGCGCCGGTATTGGCCGCGCGCTTGCGCTGGCTTATGCTCGGCCGGGTGTCGTGCTCGGCCTCGTCGGCCGCGATATCGAGCGGCTCGACGCAAGTGCCTCGGAATGCCGTACACGTGGCGCGGTCGTTATTACCGGGCAGTTTGACGTGCGCGATGCCGACAGCGCAAAAGCGTGGCTTGACGGCTTCGACGAGGCCCATCCGATTGATCTGCTGATCGCGAATGCGGGTGTGGCGAGTACGCTGGCCACGACGAACGACTGGGAGGGGCTGGAGCGCACGGCGCGGGTGGTCGACACGAATTTTTATGGCGCCCTGCACGCCGTGCTGCCTGTCGTCGACCGGATGCGCG
Source organism: Burkholderia sp. AU30198 (assembly GCF_020419825.1). Taxonomy (NCBI): domain Bacteria; kingdom Pseudomonadati; phylum Pseudomonadota; class Betaproteobacteria; order Burkholderiales; family Burkholderiaceae; genus Burkholderia; species Burkholderia sp. AU30198. The sequence continues at coordinate 29,549 of NZ_JAIZSA010000010.1, forward strand.
GGCGACAGCGGGGCCATGTCGTCATGGTCGCGTCGCTGGCCGCGCTGCGCGGGATGGCGATCTCGCCGGCCTATTGTGCGAGCAAGTCGGCGATCAAGGCGTATGCCGATTCCGTCAGACCCTTGCTCAAGCGCAATGGCATCCGGATGTCGGTGGTCTTGCCCGGATTCGTTGAAACGTCCATGAGCGACGTATTTCCCAGCGACAAGCCATTTCTCTGGACAGCGAACAAGGCAGCGTCATATATCCGTCGCAAACTCGAAGCCGGACGCCCCGAAGTTGCGTTTCCCGGTCTGCTGGCGTTCGGAATGCGCTTGTTGCCGCTGTTGCCGCCGTCACTCGCCGACGCCATTCTCGACAAGCTGTCTTATTTTCCCAAGGAGGAAGACGCCAAGTGACCGCGATGCCCTGGCTGACATGTATTGCCGCCGCTGTCCTGTCGTTCGCGCCCGATCGCATCGCAGTGCCCCGTTTCCCGCAGCGTCGTTCGCTTGCCGGGGCATCCGTCCGCGCGCTCGCTGTTCTGTTCATCGCGTCGCTGCTCCTGTTTGTCACCGCTCGTCCGATTTTTTCCGCGTTCGTCGCGATCGCACTCGTTGGCTTGGTCGAGATAGTCAGCAACGCGAAATACGAATCCTTGCGCGAACCTTTCGTCTTCACCGATCTTAGCCTGTTCAGCCAACTGTTTTCGCACCCGCGACTCTACTTGCCGTTCCTGAGTCTCGACAAGGTGATTGCGATCGTGGCGGGCGTGCTGATTGTGCTGATTGGTTACCTGTCCGAGCCCGCTATCTCTCCGCGCCCATGGCTGGCTTTCGCGATCGTCCCGACGGTCACATTTTTACTGTGCCGAGGGCTTGCCGCCCGCCTGCCGCTGACGCTGGATCCGATAGCCGATCAGCAGCGCCACGGCTTTTTTGCGGTGTTCGTGGCCTATCTGCTCAATGGTTTGCGTCCCACGACGTTCGACTCGTTCGCGCGTGCCAACGAATCCAGTCCGTTTGCGACCGGCGAGCCGGCGAGGCGTCCCGACGTCATCGTGATCCAGAGCGAGTCGTACTTTGACGTGCGCCATGTCAGCGGGGCGGTGGAGTCGGCGGTGTACACGCGCTTCGATGAGGCGCGGCGCGAGTCGGTGTGCCACGGCAAGTTGACCGTACCAGCCTGGGGGGCAAACACGATGCGCACCGAATTCGCGGTGTTGACGGGCGTGCCCCAGGCGGCGTTAGGGTATGCGCGTTTCTATCCTTACACTTTCGTGCGCGGTGTCTGCGCATCGCTTGCCCGCTGGTTCGGGCGCGGAGATTACGAAACGCTTGCAATTCATCCCTACTATGCGGATTTCTTCGGGCGTAATCGCGTATTCCCCTTGCTTGGATTCGAGCAATTCCTCGATATCGAACATTTTGCGGCGGCGTCGCGCTCCGGGCCGTACGTGTCCGATGACGCCGTGACGGATGCGATTATCGCCGCGCTCGATGCGCCTCGTGGCCGCCCGCGCTTCATTTTCTCGATGACGATGGAGAACCACGGCCCACTGCATCTGGAGCAGGTATTACCCGGAGAATCGTGTTCAAGGCATACTCTCGGCGAAGATGCCTCATGGCAAGACCTTACAGCATACTTGCGGCACATTGAGAATGCGGACGCAATGATCGGGCGACTGCTCGATCATTTGCGTACCAGCAATCGTGAAACGGTCGTTTGTTTCTACGGCGATCACGTTCCCGCGCTGCCTCATGTTTTTCATAAACTGGACGTTAATCCGCAACACAGCGATTATTTCATCTGGCGGAATTACGGCGCAGTTGCTCCCGAATGCCGAAATTTGCCGGCGGAGGAGTTAGGGGCGGTATTGCTGCACGTGACACAAGACGACGGAAATCGTACGGAAGAACCGTGCGCATCCGAGAAAGCGACATAAGAGATGAACAGTAAGATTGCAATAATTGGGATAGCGTGTCGATTTCCCGGGGGGGCAAACAACCCCGGCGACTTCTGGCAACTGCTGCGCGACGAACGCGACGCAGTGACCGAAATCCCGGCCGACCGGTTCGGCACCGATTTCTACCAGCACCCGTCCAAGCGCGAACCGGGCAAGAGCTACACGTTCTCGGCCGGCGTGCTCGACAACGTCGCCGGCTTCGATGCCGCGTTCTTCGGCATTTCCCCGCGCGAAGCGGCCCAGATGGATCCCCAGCAGCGCCTGCTGCTCGAACTCGCATGGGAAGCGTTCGAGGACGCGGGCGTGCGCCCGGCCGACATGCGCGGCAGTAACTGCGGCGTGTTCGTCGGTGCCGCCAGCATGGATTACGGCAACCGCAACATGGACGATCTGAACGTGATCGATCCGTATTCGGCGACCGGCAATACGCTGAGCATCGCGTCGAACCGCGTGTCCTACCTGTTCGACCTGCGCGGCCCGAGCATGTCCGTCGACACGGCCTGCTCGTCGTCGCTCGTCGCGCTCCACCAGGCCGTCAAGGCGCTGCAGTCCGGCGAAGCCGACGTGGCGCTCGCGGGCGGCGTCAACCTGCTGCTGCACCCGTTCGGCTTCGTCAGCTTCTCCAAGGCGTCGATGCTGTCGCCGCGCGGTCGTTGCCGCGCGTTCGATGCGACCGGCGACGGCTATGTCCGCTCGGAAGGCGGCGCGTTCGTGCTGCTCAAGCCGCTCGATCGCGCGCTCGCCGACGGCGACACGATCCATGCGGTGATCGCCGGCTCCGGCGTGAACTCGGTCGGCCATTCGCCGGGCGGCATCAGCGTGCCGGGCGCGGCCTCACAGGCGTCGCTGCTGCGCAGCGTGTACGCGCGCGCGGGCATCGATCCGCAGTCGCTGGCGTATCTCGAGGCGCATGGCACCGGCACGGCGGTTGGCGACCCGATCGAGGCGCGTGCGCTGATCGACGTCGTGTCGGGCGAGCGCCCGGCGGATCGTCCGCTGCTCATCGGTTCGGTCAAGACCAACATCGGCCATCTCGAGACCGCATCCGGCATGGCCGGGCTGCTGAAGGCCGTGCTGTGCCTGAAGCATCGCGCGGTACCGCGCTCGCTGCATTTCGTCACGCCCAATCCCGGCATCGATTTCGACGGCGGGCGTCTGCGCGTCGTCGATCGCTACATGTCGCTCGACGCGGGCGACGCGCCACTGACGGTGGGCGTCAACTCGTTCGGCTTCGGTGGAACGAACGCACACGTCGTACTGACCGAGGCGCCGGCTGCAAACGACGCGTCGACAGCGGCATCCGAGCCGATTCACGCGCAGCTGTCTCCGCTCGTCCTGACCGCCCGCAGCGCGAACGCGCTCGGCGCGCTCGCGGGCCGCTATCTGGCGACCCTCGACAACGGCGGCGACTGGCAGGCGCTGGCCGCCGCGGCCGCACGTCGTCGCCAATGGCTCGAGCATCGCGCGATCGTCGCGCCGGCCGACGTGTCCGAAGGACGCGCGGCGCTCGCCGCGCTGGCCCAGCCGGCGCCGGAAGGGCTGCCGGCCTGCGTGGCGACCGGCCAGGCTCCGGCCGACGCGGTGCGCACCGCGCTCGTCTTCTCGGGCAACGGTTGCCAGTGGGTCGGGATGGGCAACGAGCTCTATGCCGAGAACGCGGTCTTTCGCGCTGCGCTCGACGAAGTCGACGCGCTGTGGTGTGCCGACGGCAGCCCGTCGCTCGTCGACGTGATGCGCGGCGGCCCGAGCGCGGAATGGCTGGCCGGCGCGGGCGCCGAATGGCTCGCCGCGACGGAGAACGCGCAGCCGCTGCTGTTCGCGATCCAGGTCGGCATGATCCGCGTGATCGACGCGCGTGGGATGCGTTACGACGCGGCGATCGGCCATAGCGTCGGCGAAATTGCCGCGGCGTGGGTGACGGGCGCGCTGTCGCTGGCCGACGCGGTTCGCGTGATCAAGATCCGCAGCCGCGCGCAGGCCATGACGCGCGGCAGCGGCCGGATGGCGGCCGTCGGCATCGGCGACGCGGCGGCGCGCGAACTGATCGCGCGCCACGGGCTGGCGCGGTGCGTCGAGATCGCCGGCATCAACAGCCCCGATGCGGTGACGCTCGCGGGCGAGCTGCAGGGATTGCAGGCACTGGAGGCCGCGCTGCGCGGCAGCGGCAAGTTCTTCCAGATGCTGGATCTCGACTACGCGTTCCACAGCAGTCACATGGACCGCATCGAGCCGGTCGTGCTGGCCGAACTGGCCAGCCTGCGGCCGCAGCCGGGCAACGGCGCATTCGTGTCGACCGTGACCGGCGGCGCGCTTGCCGGCACCGAGCTCGATGCCCGCTACTGGTGGCGCAACATTCGCGAGCCCGTGCGCTTCGGCGACGGCATCGCACATCTGATCGAGCAGGGCGTCCGGCTGTTCGTCGAGGTCTCGCCGCATTCGATCCTGCGCACGTACGTGAAGCAGGCCTTCGCGGCCGCCGGTGCGACCGGCGTGGCGCTGCCGACGCTCAAGCGCGATCACGGCAGCGCGGCGACGCTGCGGCAAGCGATTCTCGCGGCGATCGCGCACGGTGCGAGCGTCGATCCCGACCGCTTCGCGCCGGGCGAATCGCGTGCCGCATTGCCATCCTATCCGTGGCAGCGCGACCGTTTCTGGCTGACGCCGACCGTCGAAGGCTACGGCCTCGTCAATCGCCGCCGCGAGCATCCGCTGCTCGGCTATCGCCTGCATGAGCACGCATTCGCGTGGGAAAACCAGCTCGATCCGGCGAAGCTGCCGATGCTGGCCGATCACGTCGTCGACGGCGGCGTGGCGTTCCCGGGGGCCGGCTATGTGGAAATGGCGCTCGCCGCGGCACGCACCTTCTTCGATACGCCGGATGCGGCACTCGAAAACGTCGAGATCCGCGTGCCGGTGGTGTTCCAGCCGCAGCAGGCGAAACTGTTCCGGCTCGTGATCGAGCCGCGCACCGCAACCTTCACGATCGAGACGCGCGACCGGATGTCCGACAGCGCATGGACGATGAACGTGACGGGGCGGATGCTGGAAAGCGGCAACGCGCTCGGCGATGCGAGCGTCGTGCCGTCCGATGCGCTCGCTCGTCTGCTCGCACTGCCCGCAGCCGACGGCGACACGCTGTACGCAAACACGGCGGCCATCGGCCTCGGCTACGGGCCGGCGTTCCGCTGGGTCCGCACCGTGCGGGTCGCCGCGGATGACGGCATGGCGCTGGCCGACGTCGCCGCGCCGGCCGCGTGCGGCGATGCGCGGGCAGTGTCCGCCTATCTGCTGCATCCGGCGCTGATGGACAGCGGGTTTCATCCGCTGTTCGCGTTGCTTGCGGCGCACGCACGCGAAGGCGAGCATCCGGCTTACGTGCCGGTGCAGATCGGCCGGGTCGACTATCTGCGCGGCGACACGGTCGAGCGGGTGCTCGTGCGGATCGACCGGCACAGCCCGCATTCGATCGTCGCGCATTTCGAATTCCTCGACGCGCACGGCGCGATCGTCGCGCGGCTCGGCGCCTGCCGGTTCCGGCGCGTCGATCTCGTCGGCCGTCGGCAGAACCTGCCCGCGCGCTTCGTCTACCGCCTTGAAGAAGTGCCGCTGCCGGGCGACGTCGACGCAGCCGGTTTGCCGGCCCCCGACGCGCTGCTCGCACAGGCCGTCGCGCGGCTCGATGCGACCGGGCACGACGGTCGCCGGACGCAGCATCTGACCGAAATCCTGCCGCTGCTCGACGTTCTGGCGAGCCTCTACGCGCTCCGCGCGTTCGATGCGCTCGGCGCATTCGCCGGCACGTGGCAGCCGGCGGCCGGGCATGCGGCGCTGGCCGCGCGTCTTGCCGACATGCTGGTCGAGGATGGTCTCGCTCATCGCGATGGCGCGCTGCTCGTGCGCGACGATGCGGCGTGCGCGGCGTTGCCGCCGCTCGACGAGCTGTGGCGCGGGCTGCTGGCCGAATCGCCGGGGCACGTCGCCGAGCTGACGCTGCTCGCGCATTGCGGCGCGGCATTGCCCGACGTGCTGGGCGGCGCGAAGGATGGCGCCCGCCTGCTGTCGCCGACCGGGCACAGCCTGGTCGAACAACTCCTTGCCGCGTCGCCGACGTGGCAGCACGTGCACGCGTTGCTGAGCGCAAGCGTCGAGCAGGCCGTCGACGAATGGCAACCGGCGCGCCGGTTGCGCGTGCTCGAACTGGGCGCGACGGATGGCGACGTGCTGCAGACGCTCGGCATGCATCTCGCGGCCGCGCGTTGCGATCACACGATCGCAGCGACTACCGGCCAACTGGCCGGGTTCGACGCGGATGCGGAAGCGGCGGTGCGCACGGTTGCGCTGCAGTCGGGCGAGCGGCTGTCGCTGGTGGCCGACGAAGCCGGCCCTTACGACCTGATCGTCGCGAACCGCGCGTTGAGCGGCCGTCACGATGTGGCCGACGCGCTGAATGCGATGCGGTCGTGGCTGGCGCCGGGCGGTTTGCTGCTGCTGGCCGAGTCGCGCCGCGGCCGCTTCTCCGACATCGTATTCGGCGCGCAGTCTGCGTCGACGGAAGCCGACGCGGCCGTGCCGCTGGCACCGGCGGATCTCGATGCGGCGCTCGAGCGCGCGGGCTACGTCGACGTCGTGCGGCACGTCGAGCAATCGCTCGATCTGGACGGCACGCCGACGTTCGTCATCGCACGTAACGCCGCGAGTGCCGTTGCCGCGCAACGCGGCGACGATCCGAGCGATCTCGATACGCTGGCGCGCAGCGAGCAATGGCTCGTGATGCACGCACCGGATGCCGCCAGCAGTTTCGGCGGGCAACTGGCCGATGCGCTGGCACGCGCGGGCTATCCGGCCGATATCGTCGACATGACGCACGCGGCCGATGCGATCGCGTCGCTGCCGGCCGGGCAGCCGGCGCATATCGTGTTCTGCGCGCCGGAAACGCCGCTCGCCGAATTGGCGACGGGAGACGGCCTGATGGCCGCGCAGCGTAACGGCGTGATCGCGCTGGCGGCGCTCGTTCGCGCGCTCGGTGCGCAGCCGAACGCGGCCACGCGGCTGACCGTCGTCACGCGTGGCGGCGCGCCATTCGCCGGGACCGCGAACGCGCATCCGGAACAGGCCACGCTGTGGGGTCTCGGTCGCGTGCTGGCGAACGAGCATCCCGAGCTCGCGTGCCGCCTGATCGACGTCGATCGAGCGGCAGACCGGATCCCCGACGCGCTGATTCGCGAACTGACCGGCGCAGCGGTCGAGGAAGAAGTCGTCCTGGGCGCACACGGGCGGCAGGTGCCGCGCATGCTGACCGCCGCGCAGGCTGCGGCCCGCAACGATGGCGCGATTGCGCGTGCGGCCGTACTCGCGTTCGATGCACCGGGCTCGTTGCGCAATCTCGAATGGTTTGCGTTGCCGGAAACCCCGCTGGGCGCGGACGAGGTGGAAATCGAACCCGTTGCGACCGGCCTCAATTTCCGCGACGTGATGTATGCGATGGGGCTCTTGTCCGATGAAGCGGTCGAGACCGGCTTCGCGGGCGCGACGATCGGCATGGAGCTGTCCGGCCGCGTCGTCCGGGTGGGCAACGCCGTGACGGAATTCGCGCCGGGCGATGCGATTCTCGGCTTCGCGCCGGCCTCGTTCGCGACGCGCGTCAGGACGCGCGCACAAGGGATCGCGCTGAAACCCGAGCGCCTGTCGTTCGAGGAAGCGGCGACCGTGCCGACCACGTTCTTCACCGCGTATTACGCACTCGTCGAACTCGCGCGTCTGCGTCGCGGCGAGCGTGTGCTCGTGCACGGCGGCGCGGGTGGCGTCGGGATCGCCGCGATCCAGCTCGCGCGCCACTTCGGCGCGGAAGTGTTCGCGACGGCCGGCAGCGACGAGAAGCGCGAGTTCGTGCGCCTGCTCGGCGCCGACCACGTGCTCGATTCGCGCAGCCTCGCGTTCGCGGACGAGATTCGCGCGCTGACGGGCGGCCAGGGGATCGACATCGTGCTGAATTCGCTCGCCGGCGAGGCGATGGTGCGCAGCATCGATACGCTGCGGCCGTTCGGTCGTTTCCTCGAGCTCGGCAAGCGTGACTTCTACGAAAACAGCCATATCGGGCTGCGGCCGTTCCGCAACAACATCAGCTATTTCGGCATCGACGCCGACCAGTTGATGGGGGCGCTGCCGGAGCTGACCGAGCGCCTGTTCGGCGAAGTGATGGCGCTGTTCGCGGCAGGCGTGCTGCATCCGCTGCCGTATCGCGCGTTTCCCGCCGAACGGGCGGAGGATGCGTTCCGCTACATGCAGCAGGCGCGCCAGATCGGCAAGGTGCTCGTGACCTATCCGTCCGGCACGCTGGCTCCGACGCGCGGCGTCGCGCGCGCGGGTTCGCTCGCACTCGATCCGCATGGTACGTACCTGGTGGTCGGCGGCACGGGCGGGCTCGGCTTCGCGAGCGCGCGCTGGATGGTCGAGCGCGGCGCACGCCGGCTGACGCTGGCGAGCCGCTCCGGCGAACTCGCTGCTGCCGCACGCGAGGAAGTCGAGCACTGGCGCAAGACGCTCGGCGTCACGGTCGATGTCGTGTCGTGCGATGTGACCGACGCGGCGGCAGTCGACGCGATGATTGCCGTGATCGTCCGGCGCGACAGCCCGCTCAAGGGCGTGCTGCATTCCGCAATGTCGATCGACGACGGCCTCGTGCGCAATCTCGACGATGCGCGCATGGCCGCGGTGCTCGCACCGAAGGTGGCCGGCGCGTGGAACCTGCATCGCGCGACGCGCACGTTGCCGCTCGACCTGTTCGTGGTCTATTCGTCGGCGACGACCTATCTCGGCAATCCGGGGCAATCGAACTACGTCGCGGCCAACAGCTTCCTCGAGGCGCTCGTCGAACACCGCCGCGCGGCAGGCTTGCCGGGCACGTTCATGGCCTGGGGGCCGCTCGAGGACGTCGGCTTCCTCGCACGCCATGCGGATACGCGCGAGGCGTTGCAGTCGCGGATCGGCGGTGCGTCGATCACGTCCGACGAGGCGATGGTCGCGCTCGAGCGCGCGCTGGTGGCGGGCGCGGCCGGCGAGGCCGTGGTCCGGCTCGACTGGCACGCCGTTGCGCGCGGGATGCCTGCCGCGAAGGCACGCCGGTATTCGCTGCTGCAATCGCATGCGAAGGGTGGCGATGCGCGCGACGGCGGCACGCAGTTGCGGGAAGAAGTGCTGGCGTTGCCGCGTGACGAAGCGATCGCGCTGGTCGCCCGGACGCTGCAAGGGCAGATCGCGCGGATCCTGCACATGACGCCGGATCGCATCGCGCTCGACAAGTCGGTGCTCGACATGGGCATGGATTCGCTGATGGGGATGGAGCTCGGTCTCGCGGTCGAGGAAGCGTTCGAGGTCAAGCTGTCGGTGATGGCGATTGCCGAGGGCGCGTCCGTGACGACACTGGCCGGACGCATCGTCGATTCGATCGGTGCGTCGACCGATGCCGATGCCGACGCCGGTTCCGCAGCCGATGCCGTCGCCGCGCTGGCGGCGAAGCATGCGATCGACGGCGAAGCGCGCGCGATGCTCGATACGCGGCCGGCGGCCGTCGCGGGCCAGGCCTCGCCGACGCTGGAGGTCGCGCGATGAGCGCGCCGTCCGGCTGGGCGACGCGCCAGGGTACGCTGGCGCGTCCGCTGGCGATCGACGGTCACGGGCTGCACACGGGGCGCCGGGTGGGCGTGCGGATCCTGCCCGCGCGTCCGGAAGACGGCGTGACGGGCATCGCGTTCCGTCGCGTCGCGCAGGGGCGCACGCTCGCGACGCTGCCGGTCGATCCCGCGCTGCGCCGCGCCCAGCCGCTGTGCACGATGCTGCGTAATGCCGACGGCGTCGGCGTTCGCACGGTCGAGCATCTGCTCGCGTCGCTGCTAGCGTGCGAGATCGATCACGCGATCGTCGAGATCGATGCCGAGGAAGTGCCGATTCTCGATGGCAGCGCCGCGCCGTGGGTGGACGCCATCCGCGCGTGCGGTCGCGTCGCGCTCGATGCGCCGAAACGCTTCATCCGCGTGCTGCGGCCCCTCGTCGTCACGGACGGCGACGGCGATCAGCGGCGCGAAATGCGGATCGAGCCGGCGCCGCGTTACGAACTGAGCGTGCGCAACGACCTGCGCGGCTTCGGCGACATGCACTGGGATGGTGCGCTGACGCCGGCTGCTTTTGCGACCGAAATTGCGCCATCGCGCTCGTATGGTCGCGTGAAGTGGGCGGTACCCGCGATCGTCGCCGGTTATCTGCGCGGGGTACCGATCCTGCGCGGCGCGCGGCCGTCGTGCACGGCGTCCATCGTCGGCAATCGCGTGCTGGGCGGGATGCGGCTGCCGGAGGAGTTCGTCCGGCACCGCGTGCTCGACCTGGTCGGCGATCTGGCACTGGCCGGTGCGCCGCTGCTGGCGCGCGTGAGCGCGCTGCGGCCGAGCCACGAGATGAATTTCCGGCTGGTGGACGCGCTGCTGGCCCAACCCGATGCGTGGCAGTGGGCCGAGTTTCCCGACGCGTGACACCACGCTTTTTCATGACGCGCGGCGTAACATAGCGTCTTTTCGAGATACAGCGAAGGAAGCAATGGCACTGGGAGAGCATCTTCGCCAGCAACTGGCGGCGAAAGCGCTGAAACGGCAACTGGAGCGCGCGACCGATGCGGCCGCGGCACCGGGCGTGCCTGGCACGCTGGCAGCGCAGACCGCATCGGCGCGCAGCCGCTTCGAGTCGATGCCGCAGTATCAGCAGGTCCGGATCATGCGCGAGATGGGCGAGAAGCTGCGCGTCGACTCGCCGTTTTTCCGCGTGCACGACGGCGTGGCCGGTGCGACGACGCAGATCGGCGGCCGCGAATACCTGAACTTCGCGAACTACAACTACCTCGGCCTGGCCGGCGATCCGGCCGTGTCGTCGCGCGCGAAAGCAGCGATCGACCGCTATGGCACGTCGGCCTCCGCGAGCCGGATGGTCGCGGGCGAGCGCCCGGTGCAGCGCGACCTCGAGCGCGCGCTGGCCGCGTTCTACGAGACCGACGACTGTGTCGCATTCGTGAGCGGCCACGCGACGAACGTGACGGTGATCGGCGCGCTGTTCGGCCCCGGCGATCTGGTCGTCCACGATTCGCTCGCGCACAACAGCATCGTGCAGGGCGCGCAATTGAGCGGCGCGAAGCGGCTGAGCTTCGCGCACAACGACTGGCAGGCGCTCGACGAACTGCTGTCGCGCGTGCGCCGCGAATACCGGCACGTGCTGATAGCGATCGAAGGGCTGTACAGCATGGACGGCGACTTCCCCGACCTGCAGCGCTTCGTCGATGTGAAGACACGCCACGGTGCGTTCCTGCTGGTCGACGAGGCGCATTCGCTCGGCGTGCTCGGCGCGACCGGCAAGGGCATCCGCGAGCATTGCGGCGTCGCGCCCGACCAGGTCGACATGTGGATGGGCACGATGAGCAAGACGCTGGCCGGCTGCGGTGGGTTCATCGCCGGCTGCCAGCCGCTCGTCGACATGCTGCGCCACCTGGCGCCGGGCTTCCTGTACAGCGTCGGGCTGGCGCCGACGCTCGCCGAAGCGTCGCTGGCCGCGCTCGAGCGCCTGCAGGCCGAGCCGGAGCGCGTCGCGCAACTGCAGGCGCGCGGGCGGCAGTTCCTGACCGAAGCGCGCGCCGCCGGGCTGAATACGGGCACGAGCGCCGGGTTCGCGGTCGTGCCGGTGATCACGGGGAGCTCGCTGAAGGCCGCGCAGTGGGCCAATGCGATGTTCGACGAAGGGATCAACGTGCAGCCGATCTTCTATCCGGCCGTCGAGGAAAAGGCTGCGCGCCTGCGCTTCTTCATCTGCTCGACGCACGAGCCGGAGCAAATCAGCCGGACGGTTGCGGTGTTGTCGCGTCTCGCGGGGCGCAGCGCATGACGCTGGCCGGCGCGCTCGCGCAAGCGGCGCCGCGCGCCGGCGAGCGCGTGCGGTTTCGTGCGGCGGATGCGGCTGACGCGGCGGCGTGCGCGCCGCTCGTGTTCGCGTCCGGCGTGGCCGAATTCGGGTTCTTTCTCGGCGAAAGCGACGCGCGTTGCATCGCCTTCCTGCAGCAGGCGTTCCGGTCACGTCATGGGCGTTTCTCGTGGCGCCGGCATCGTGTCGCGATTGCCGATGACGGCGCCGTGCTCGCCGTGATGGCGATTCACGACGGGCAGCAGACGATGTTCGACGACGTGCATGTCGTGTGGGCATTGACGCGCTTCTTTGGCGTGCGCCGCACGATTGGCCAGTTGTTGCGCGGGCTGATCCTCGAAACGGAAATTCCGGCGCCGAAGCGCTCGCAGATCCTCGTCGCGCATTGCGCAACCGACGAGCGGCAGCGCGGCACGGGCATCTTCAGCGCGCTGTTTCGCGACGCGCTGGACACCGGCGCATTGCCCGCCGACGGCAGCCGCGACGTCGTGCTCGACGTGCTGACCCGCAATGTGCGGGCCCGCGCGCTGTACGAACGGCTCGCGTTCACTGCACTGCCGCGGCCGCGCGCTCGTTCGCGCCGGCTGCCCGCCGAACTCGATTCGATCCGGATGCGGTTGTCGCGCCGCGCCTGACGGCGCGTCGGGTGCCCGCGGTGCTACTTGTGCCGCGGGCTGAACGGCCGCTGCTGCACATCGGCGCCCTGCGCGACGATCGCCATCCCCTCCGGCACTTCCTCCCATGCCCCCCGCAGGTCGACGAGCGGCTCTGAGACGACCATGAACGCGTCGTCGCCGGCTTCGGCGATGCGCGGGTTGTGCGGATACAGCTCGTGCAGGTGCTTGAACGACGTGCTGTGGAACAGCGAACGCGATTGCCGCTCGCTCGAATAACGCACCGCGACGATCCGTTCGCCGTCGGTCGCGCAGATCGTCATGTTGAGCGGGTCGGCCACGCGATGCCGCGCGGCGGTTTCCTCGACCACGCCGACCATCCGCTCGAGCGCGGGCAGCGGTGTCTGCTCGAGGCCGTAGGTCAGCGCGAGGCGGAACATCAGTTCGGAGTCGGTCGACCCTTCGAGCGTCGGAAACAGCGCGGGATCGATCTTCAACGTCAGGTCGCGGCGCAGCTTGTGGAAGTCGCGGATCAGCCCGTTGTGCGCGAACAGCCAGCGGCCGTGGCGGAACGGGTGGCAGTTGGTTTCCTGGACGGGCGTGTCGGTGGCCGCGCGGATGTGCGCGATGAACATCCGCGAGCGGATCGCGCGCGCGGCTTCGCGCAGGTTGCGGTCGTTCCACGCGGGATGCACGGAGCGATAGCGGAACGGGAGTTCGTCAGGGTGCCCGTACCAGCCGATGCCGAAGCCGTCGCCGTTGGTGGTCGTCGCCCCCAGCTCCGAATGCAGGCTCTGATCGATCAGCGAATGCTTCGCGCGGAACAGGACGGTCTCAAGATGAAGCGGATTACCCGTATAGGCGAGCCAGCGGCACATGGAGCGCTCCTTCACGATGGATCGTTCGCGCATGGTAGCCGACTTCGCGGCGCATCCGCGACGGTGTGCGCCCGGCCGGCCATTCGGGCAGGTACGCTGGCCAATCTTCATACATCGCTTGCCCGGCGGCGCGCTGCGCAACCGGGCGGCCAGGCAGCCATTCGGCCGGGCGCCGCCACGCGACGGCAGCGCCGCGGCCGTCAGGTTCAGTCGCCGAGCGCGTCCATCACGCGTGCCGAATAGACGAGCGCCGCACCGGCGTTCAGCGCAATCGCGACGCCGAGCGCTTCCGCCACTTCTTCCTTGGTCGCGCCATGCTTGGCCGCTTCCGCGGTGTGCACGGCGATACAGCCGTCGCAGCGCGTCGTGACGGCGACCGCGAGCGCGATCAGTTCGCGCGTCTTCGCGTCGAGATGGCCCGTCTTGGCACCGGCGCCGGACAGCGCCTTGTAGCCGGCCAGCGTATCGGGCGACAGCTTGGCGATCTCGCCGATGCGCGTCGAGAGTTCCTTCCGGTATTCGTTCCAGTTCAGCATGATGTGTCCTTTCGAGAAGAGGTGAGGAGGGCGGCGCACGCCGCGATCTCGGGCGATGCAGGGCTATTCTGATCGTTCGCGCTGAGGGTTTCGATACGCTAGAGTGTCAATTTTTAGCGCGATCGTCTCATGGATGCGTTGAGTCAATTGCTGTCGCTGGGCCGCAGCCATGTCGAGCTCGACGTGCGCTGCCTGCTCGACGGGCCGTTCGCGATGCCGCACGACCCGTTGCCGCCCGGCGAGGCGGCGTTTCACCTGGTGCTGGCCGGAACCTGCCGGCTGCGTACCGCGGACGGGCGCACGCTGCAGCTCGCCGACGGCGATTTCGTGCTGTTGCCCGCGGGGGGCGCGCACGACCTGCTCGACGCAGGGGCGGGCCGGTCGCGGCCGGTTGCGGCGCTGCGCGAGCAGGGCGCCGGCGGCGGCGCGGTGCTGCCGGTCAAGTCGAATCTCGATCCGGCGGAAGCGGGCGGCGCGAGCGTGGACCTGCTGTGCGGACGGTTCGTCTATGCGCGCGGCGCGGGCGAACTGCTGATGCGCACGCTGCCGCACGTGCTGCACGTCGGGCTGCGCGAGGCATCGGGGTTCGCGCCGCTGCAACTGCTGACGAGCGTGCTGCGCGCCGAGGCGTCGAACGGGCAGCCGGGCGCCGGCGCGATCGTCAATGCGCTCGGCCAGGCGCTGCTCGCGTACGCGTTGCGCGCATACGGTCGTGGTGCGCGCGTGCCGTCCGGCTGGCTCGCGCTTGCGGCCGACGCGCGGCTCGGCCCGTCGGTGCAGGCCGTGCTGCAGGCGCCGGAGAAACCGTGGACGGTCGAGTCGCTCGGCGACGCATCGGCGATGTCGCGCGCGACGTACGCGCGGCATTTCCGCGAGCGGGCCGGGATGAGTGTCGGCGCGTTCGTCGCGCAGATCCGGATGATGCATGCGTGTGCGCTGCTGCAGGACACGCAGCGCGGGCAGGCGGAGATCGGGCAAGCGGTCGGTTACCAGTCCGAGGCCGCGTTCGGCAAGGCGTTTCGCGCGGTGCTCGGCACCACGCCGGGCCGCTGGCGGCGGGCGCAGCGCGAATTGTAAGACTGCAAGCAAGCCGTCTTGCCGTGTGCCAAAGCTGCTACCATGCGCGAAACGCAGTTCAACGAAAACGATTTCGAACAAGAAGAAAGAGAGGGCAAAGCAATGAACCAGACCACCATCCAGCAGCCGTCGTTCGCGTTCGTGGCCGCATCGTGGGCCGCGCTGCTCGCCGGTTTTGCAGCATTCCTGATCGGTCTCTGGAACGCTGGCATGCAGCTCAACGAGAAGGGCTACTACTTCACCGTGCTGGTGTTCGGCCTCTATGCGGCGATCTCGCTGCAGAAAAGCGTCCGCGATCGCGCGGAAGGCATTCCCGTCACCGGCATCTACTACGGCCTCAGCTGGATCGCGCTGCTGCTGTCGATCGCGTTGCTGATCGTCGGCCTCTTCAACGCGACGCTGCAGTTGAGCGAGAAGGGCTTCTACGCGATGTCGTTCGTGCTCGCGCTGTTCGGTTCGGTAGCGGTGCAGAAGAATACGCGCGACCTGCAGAACGCGAAGCCGCGCTATACCGACGCCGAATCGGCGCCGTCCGTCCAGGAGTGACGGCACGCGAAGCGGGCGCCTTCCAGGCCGCCCGTTTTGCGACGACGGTCGCGGGCGCCCCGCATTCGCCAATGCGCCGCGGGCTCCCCGCCCATTCGTTTCATCCATGCCGATGCGCATGACGATGGAGATATTCCGGATGCCAGACTTCCCTGAAACCACACGGCACACCCGTGCGGCTGCCTGTTCCGTGGCGGCGAAAGCCGCGCTCGTGCTGGAGACGAACAACCTGCGCGGCGGCGCCGGCCTCGCGCAGGCCGTCGACAGCCTGAAGCGCCTCGTCTCGGCGCTGTCGAAGCAGACCGTGCCGCCCGCGGCACTCGCACAATGGATCATCACGCACGACGGGCTGCCCGCCGACGCGTGCGCGGAGATCGCCGCGCTGGCCGGCCGCCCGATCGACTTCGTCGAGATCGGCGCGAGCACCGGCTACTACGATGCGAAGAACGACGGGTTCGACCGTGTCGACGCGGCCCGCTGCGACATCGTCGTGTTCGGCGATGCCGATTGCCGGCCGGCTGACGACTGGCTCGAGCACCTGCTCGCGCCGTTCGCGCGCGACGCCGGCGATGCACCCGTCGCGGTGGCCGGGCGCACCAGCTATGCGCCGAACGTGCTCGGCATCGCGCTGACGTCGATCGATTTCATGTATTTCCCGAGCCCGTTGCGCGATGGCGCAACGCGCAACTTCTACGCGAACAACGTCGCGTTCCGGCGCGACGTGTTCGCGCAATTCCGCTACGAGCCGCTCGACGGCGTCTATCGCGCGCATTGCCAGGTGATGGGGCTGCGGATGCAGGCGGCCGGCGTGGCCGTCGAGTTCGCACCGGCCGCGCACACCGAGCATCGGCTGCCGGACACACATCGCGAATCGCTGAAGCTGCGCTGGATGCGCGGCGAGGACAGCGTCGGGCTGACGCCGTATCTCGTGAACGCGTACCTGCCGCGCGGGTGGCAGTGGCTCGGCCGCAGCGGCCCGCTCGGCCCGTTCTGCGTGATGGCCATGCGGCTCGGCTACAGTCTGCGCGCGCTCAATCGCCAGCAGCTGCCGCCGCTGGGCGCGGCTCGCTATCTCGCGGCCGTCGGCGTCACGATCGCCGCATCCGCCGTCGATACGCTCGGCGCGCTCGCACGCGGGTTCGGTCTCGCCGGGCGCGCGTCGGCCCGGCGCGATCTCGAAGCGCTGTCCTATCACCGCCATTGAACCGGCGCCGCGCATCGCGCGCGGCCATGACACGCCGCCCCCGGCATCCATCCCGACGACGATCATGACTTCTCTCGCCACCCGTGTTGCCTGCCTCGCCCTGTTTGCCGTCAGCGCCGGCGTCCATGCCGCGCCGGTCGATCACGCAGGGCGCGGGATCTTCCACTTCGCGTCGCAAAGCGGCTGCCCGTTCGCGAGCGCGGCCGCGACGGACTGCAACCGCATCGCGCTCGATGCGCCCGACGTTCACGCGCGCATCGATGCCGATACGCACGCGATCGTCTTCTCGAGCGATGCGGCGCGCCGCACGAAGGACGTGCTCGGCGACGTGCTGCTGCAGGGCACGGGCGTCGACGGCGAGGGCCGGCGCGTGCCGCTGAGCGTGCATGTGCTGTTGCGTCGCGACGGCACGAAATGGGACCGCGACGTGTACGTCCATGCGCCCGTGCACGGCACGTTCACCGATGTCCGGATCGATCCGTATCGCGTGCGCGTGAAGGAGGGCGAGGGCGAGCGCGACGTGCTCACGCCGGACGAAACGCTGGCGCTGTTCGCGCATCCGTCGCTTGCATCGCGGCTCGCACGGCATCTCGTGAAGGTGAGTGCGACCGATCCGAAGCAGCCGTCCGCGGACGACATCACGGTCGCGCTCGGCGTCGGCGGCCTGACGAAGTCGGTTGCGCGTGCGAGCTTTACGTCGAACGCGCCGCACGATGCCGACGTCGATCGCGCACTCGCGTCCGGCACGTGGGCGATTCGTTTCGACGCATTGAGCAATCACATTCCGGTGTGGGTTGCACAGCGCGAGCTGTTCCTGTTCGGCCTCGACGGCAGTGCGCTCGTGACGGACATGCGCGCGCGCGGCTTCAGGAAGAACGACAGGATCGAATTCGGCGCACGCGACGGCGACGGCTACCTGCGCGTGAACGGTCGCGAGGAGGCATTCGCGGGTGCGGCAGCTTCCGCCCATGCGTTCATGCAGGAAAGCTTCATCGGCCTTATCCTCGGATGGCGTCGCGATCCGGCCGCCGCTGCGGCATCCGCGACGAAATCCGCGTCCGTACCGGGCGTGCCGGCATGACCGCGGCAGGTGAACTGCCGGCGTCGCCGCAGGCGGCGCACGACGCGCGCTTCGACTGTCTCGATGCGCCCGTGCCGCGCGGCGCGGCGCGGGTGCGCGCATACCTCGTCGATCGCATCAAGCGAGCGGCGATCCGGCAGCTTCATCGCAGCACACATGGCGAGCGCTGGGTGCTACGCATGTACCTGATCGGCGAGGAAGCGACCGAGTGCGCGTTGCACGAGGACTGGACCGGACAGCCGCCGGACTGGCTCGCGCCGCGCATCGAGCAGCATCTCGCGGACGAACGCCGCCACGCGGCCGCGTTCGCCGATGCGCTGCGGGTGCGCGGCGTCGCGCCGTCGACCGAACCGCACGAGCCCGACTGGCTGAGCCGGCGCAAGATCATGCGATGGCGCCGGCTCGCGCAGCGCCATGCACCGCATTTCGCGCAAGGCGTGCTCGTGCCGGCCTATGCGACGGGGCTATGCGCGGAACAGATGGCGATGCGCGTGCTCGCGCGCCACTGCGAGACGATCGGCGATGTGCATCCGCTGTATCCGCTGCTCTCGCGCGTGCTCGCCGACGAGACGCGGCACGTCAGGCTCTGCGCGGATACGCTGAGGCGTCTCGTTGCACCGTCCGAGGCCGCGCATCTCGCCGTGTTGCTGAACGAGATCCGCGCGATCGAAGCCGGTTTCGGCGTGACGGGCGCGCTGGCGATGGTCGCGGCCGGCTGGATCCAGTCGCTTCGTCCGCGCGCATGATGCCGCGGATCGTCTACTTGGCGACGGCCGACGCGCGCGGTCACCTGATGCGCGCGCAACTGCTTGTGCATGCGTTGCGCGCGGCCGGCGCAGCGGTCGACGTGCTGACGACGTCCGATGCGGGGCAGGCCTTCCTGGCTGCGTTCGGCGTCGACGCGACCGTGCTGTCCCGTCACTACGCGGTGCAGTTCGACGAACGGCAGAACATGCTGCGCGATGCGACCGATCGCAATGTCGCGCACTACGTGTTCAGGCCGACGCGCATGCTGCGCGACATCGCGCGGCTGCGTGCAATCGTCCGCGATGCCGATCTCGTCATCAACGACTCGTTTCATCCGGCGCTGCTGTTCATGGGCGCGATGCCGGGCTGGCGGCGCCGCGTCGTCCACGTGTACGGCGGCAGCCTGCGCCGTGCGTTGACCGCGAATTTCGATGCGCGGCTGCCGCGCGCGCTGGCCCGCGCGTTCGCACGGATCGTCGACTGGCAGATCGATTCGGCGCGGTGCTGCATCGAGCACGATTTTGCGTATGATGCCGCCGACGATGTGCAGCGATCGCACCTCCATTGCCGGCTGCCCACGCCGGTGGCGGTCGTCGCTGAGCGTCCGGCTTCGGAACCGGCCGCCGCAGCCGTCTATCTGAATCCGCATTTCCGCGACATCGCGCTCGCCGACGCGTTGTCGGCCGGCATGCGCGACGCGGGGCTTGCTTCACACCGCGTGGGCGAGGGCTATGCCGGGCACGACGGCTGGACCGGCGTCGATGCCGACTGGGCGACGCGCGCTGCCCATGCACCGTTGATCGTGTCGGCACCCGGCATGGCCGCGTTGTCGATTGCGCGCGTGTATCGCCGCCCGATCCTGCTCGTGCAGTCCGATCAGCCCGAGCAGGCGAGCAATGCCGCGCGCGCCGCACGGCTGCACCTCGTGCACCGCGTCGTCACGTGGCGCGGCGATGCGGTCGCGTTCCGGCGGGAAGTCGGGCAGGCCGCCGCCGAACTGATGCGCCATCCCGGCACGCAGGCAGGAACGATTGCCGGCCGCGAGCATGCGCGAGCGCGCGTGGAAGCGTGGACATCGCGCCTCCTCGCGCTGCGTCCGCGGGCGCAGGTGGCCGATGCGGATACGCGATGCGAGGGGTCGGCGCCACGATGAATTCACTGTCGTTTCGTGACGATCGCCGGCCCGATATCCGGCAGATGCTGGCCGCGACGTTCGGTATGGCAGCCGGCCTCGCGATCTTCTTTCTGCTGGAGCGCAGCGTCACGCCGCGCTACGTCTTTGCCACGGCGATCGATGCGCGGATTCCGTTCATCGCATGGTCGTGGTTCGTCTATGTCGGCTTCTTTCCGTTCGTGATTGCGCTTGCCGCGTATGCGCGGCCGCCCGCATTCGCTGCGTTCAAGGAGGCCGTGCTGATCGCGTTCGTGCTCGGTGTCGTGTGCTTCCTGCTGTTTCCGGAAAGCGTGCCGCGGCCCGACGTCGCGGAGATCGGCAACACGTTCGTGCGCCACCGTCTCGCGCGCATGTGGCAGCTCGATCTCGCGGCCAACGGCTTTCCGAGCCTGCATGTCGCGGTGACGTGTCTTGCCTGCCGGATGCTGGCGGACCGGCGGCGGAACGTGACGGTGGCGATCGGTTTGCTGATCTGCACGTCGACGCTGACGCTCAAGCAGCATACGGTTGCCGATGTGCTGGGCGGCGTGGCGCTCGCGGTGGCCAGTGCGCTGTGGGTCGAACGGCGTTCGCTGCGCGGGAGGCTCGCGTGACGGATACCCGCGTTCACCCTGCCGGGCCGAAGGCCGAGCTTGTGCGGTTCGTGCCCGATCCCGCGCTGTATCGTGTGAGCGCGTTGCGCGTCGGTGCAGCGCTGGCAGGCGACTGGCTGATGATTGCCGCTGCGTTCGCGGTGGCGATCGCGTTGCCGCATCCGCTCGTGTACGCGTTGGCCGCGATCGTGATCGCGCGCAGCCAGCTTGCGCTGGCGGTCATGATGCACGAAGGCGCGCACGGGTTGCTGGCGCGGAACCGGCGCGCCAACGATGCGTTGGGCCAACTGTTCGCGGCCGGCCCGCTGTGGCTGTCGCTGCGCACGTATCGTGCCGGCCATCTGAAGCACCATCGCGCACCGATGCAGTCGGACGATCCGGTCGCGCTGCTCTTTGGGGTACACGACTATCCGCTATCACGCGGACGGCTGATCGGCCGCCTGCTCGCGTACGCGTGCGGGATCGGCTACGTGACGAGTGTCGTGAAGCTCGCGCGCGGCGAGTTTGCGCATGCGTTGCCGAAGGTCGCGAAGTCGCGTGCGTATGCCGCGTGGGAAGTCGCGTCGATGCTGGCCGGCAACGGCGCGCTGTTCGGTGCGCTCGCATTGGCCGGACATCCGCTGCTGTACGTCACGCTGTGGATCGTGCCATCCGTCACGCTGCTGCCGCTCGCCGGACAGGTGCGCGCGATCTTCGAGCACGCGGGACTGCCCGCATGTGCCGATCAGAGCCGCAACGCGCGCACGATCGTCCGGCGTTCATGGCAGACGTTTCTGTTCGGCCCGCACGCGATTCATTTTCATATCGAACATCACCTGTTTACGCGGATGCCGTTCCATAACCTGCCGGTCGTGCATCGGCAGCTCGCGCAGCGGCAGTTGCTGCCCGACGGCAATCTGTACGCGGGATATGGTGCGGTGCTGCGCGACGTGAGTGTGCGCTGATACGCGGGTGGGGCATTGCTTGCCCCGTCCGGTGCGGGAGTCATGAGCGGATCGAGACCGGGAAACAGGATGGCCGACGAGACCAGCAGGTTCAATTACGTGGCGCTGGTGATCGGCGCGATCCTGGCGATGTGCAGCGCGACATCGATCGACGAACGTTTCGCTTTCATCGGGTCGTCCGTTGCCGTGCAGGGAACGGTTGTCCGGTTGACCCACGGCGAGCATCACCCACTGATCGCGTTCGTGACGAACAGCGGCGAGCACGTATCGTTTCCGGGGAGCTTCGTGACGGTGGAGGTCGGTGATACGGTTCCCGTTCGCTATGACCCGGCCAGGCCGCGAGCCAGTGCAGAAGTCGA
Source organism: Burkholderia sp. AU30198 (assembly GCF_020419825.1). NCBI lineage: Bacteria > Pseudomonadati > Pseudomonadota > Betaproteobacteria > Burkholderiales > Burkholderiaceae > Burkholderia > Burkholderia sp. AU30198. The sequence continues at coordinate 51,198 of NZ_JAIZSA010000010.1, forward strand.
TACGTTCACGAACACCTGGCTCGAGTCGATCATCTTGATCGCTTTCACGATCGCATTTCTTTACGCAGGATTGACGGGGCAATCGCTTCGACCGGGATCGGGCGCCGGGCGCGACTGAGTGCGTCGTGAGCGTCATCGGGATTGCGCGCTCGACACGGCAAGCGACAGACGCAAAAAAGCCTCCGCATGGGAGGCTTTAATTTGCACTATCAAAGATAGTTGGTAGGGTGGGAGGGACTCGAACCCTCGACTCTCTGATTAAAAGTCAGATACTCTAACCAACTGAGTTACCACCCCACGTTCTTGAAACCTGTTGGCTCGTTGCTTCAATAACTTCTGCAGCGACCCAAAGAGCAAAAGATTATAGCGACGGGATGCTGAACTGTCAACAACCCGCCGCGATAATTATTTGATCGTCTCAAGCTTGCCCTGCGCCGTCTGCGCAGCGTTCGACCCGGCGTACTGCGAGACGACCTGCTCGAACGTCTTCTTCGCGGCCGCCTTCTGCCCTTGCTCCAGCTGGTTCGTGCCGATTGCCACGAGGGCGTCGGCTGCGCGCGGATGCTGCGGGAACTTGCTGACGATCCCTTGCCACGTTGCGGTCGAACCGCGGTAGTCGCGCAGCGCGTATTGCGCATTGCCGTACCAGTACTGCGCGGTCGGCTGGTAGGGGCTCTGCGGATACTTCGCGATGAACGCGCGGAACGAAGCCGCCGCCGCCTTGAAGTTGCCGTTGCGGAACTGCTGCTGCGCCGCACTGAGCGCATCCGTTTCACCCGGCTGCACGGTGCCTTCGACACCATCGATCGTCGCCTGCTGCGGCTCGAACTTCTTGAGCCGCGTGTCGAGATCCTGGTAGTACTCCTTCTGCTGCCGCTCGAGCGTCGTCAGCCGGTTCGTCAGATCCTCGTTCTCGCCGCGCAGCGTCGCAACCTGCTGGTTCAGCTGGTCGAGACGGCCGGATTGATCGAGGATCGTACGCTGGGCGGCCGACAGCTGGCTCGCCAGGTTGTCGGTCTTGCTGCGCAGATCGAGCACGGCGCGGCGCGCTTCGTTGTCGTCGAACACGCCGGCGTGCGCCGGCGCGGCCGACCACGCCGCGCCGGCGACGCAGAATGCTGCGGCAACGCGCAGCCAGGATACACGGTGCGTCATACGGCGATTCTTCCGTTACTTACTGTTGGTAGACGAGGTCGGCGCGACGGTTCTGCGCCCACGACGATTCGTCGTGACCCGATGCCTGCGGCTTTTCCTTGCCGAGGCTCACGGCTTCCATTTGCGAATCGTTCACGCCGAGCAGTGCCATCGCACGGCGGACGGCTTCCGCACGCTTCTGGCCCAGCGCGAGGTTGTACTCGCTCGTGCCGCGTTCGTCGGTGTTGCCCTGGATCAGCACGTGGCGCTGCGGGTGGCTCTTCAGGTACTGAGCGTGCTGCTGCATCAGCGGCTGGTACTCGTCCTTCACCGAATAGCTGTCGAAGTCGAAGTAGATGCTGCGCTTCGCGAGCGGGCTGTTCGGGTCGTTCAGCGGATCGACGTTCACTTGCGCGACGTTGTCGGCGCTCGGCTGCGTGCTGACCGCGCCCGCGTTGTTTGCCTTGTCGTCGAGCTTCACGCCCGACTTGCACGCTGCGAGCGCGCTGATCATCATCACGGCCAGGGCCAGACGAGCTTTATTCGACATCATGGTTACTCTCCTTGTGGTCATTGCATGAAGGGCCCCCACGACGGCTCACGAACGGAGCCGCCCTGGACGGACAGGATTTGCGGCGGCGCGCTGCCGTCGGAGGGCACTGCTGCCAGAACATTGCGACCACCCGACTGGGTAGCGTACAGAAGGTACTGGCCGTTTGCCGCGAAGCTCGGCGATTCGTCGCGATTCGTATTCGTGATGGCGTTCGCCGCGCCGGACTGCAGATCCTGAACGTACAGCTTGAAGCCCCCACCCGTGCGGGAGATGTAAGCGAGCAGCTTGCCGTCCGGGCTGATACGCGGACTCGTGTTGTAGCTGCCCGTGAAGGTCACGCGCTGCGCGGCACCGGCGCTTTCACCCTGTGCGGGCATCCGGTAGATCTGCGGCGCACCGCCGCGATCGCTCGTGAAGTAGATCCAGCGACCGTCCGGCGAGTAGAACGGCTCGGTGTCGATCGAGCTGCTCTGCGTGAGGCGGCGCAGGCCGCCGCCGGTCGAGTTGACCGTATAGATTTGCGTATTGCCCGACAGCGACAGCGCGACGGCGAGCGTGTTGCTGTCCGGTGACCAGGCCGGTGCACTGTTGTTGCCCTTCTGGTCGGAGACGATGTAGCGGCGGCCGGTCGGCAGGTCGTGGATGTAGACGATCGGCTTCTTGCGCTCGAACGACACGTACGCGACCTTCGTGCCGCTCGGCGACCAGGACGGCGAGATGATCGGCTCGGTGCTCGACAGCGCGATGCGCGCGTTCTGGCCGTCCGAATCCGAGATCTGCAACTGGTAGCGGTTACCGGTCTTGATCACGTACGACAGGCGCGTGGCGAACACGCCGCGCACGCCGAGCAGCTTCTGGTAGATGTAGTCGGCGATCTTGTGGCCGGCCGTGCGCAGCGTGGTATCGGTGGCCGTCAGCGACAGGCCGCCGAGGCTTTGCTGCTTCACGGTGTCGTACAGGATGAAGTTGACCTTGTACTGGCCGTTCGCCTCGCGGTTCACGCTGCCGGCGACGAACGCATTGGCGCCCTTGGCCTTCCATGCGCCGAGATCGACCGAGGCGCTCTCCGGCACGGGCGTGCTGCCGGCGTCGATGTTGGTGAATTTGCCGCTGCGGGCGAGGTCGGCGCGGACGATCGACGTAACCTGCTGCGGCAGGTTCGCCTCGTTCGTGAAATTCGCGGTGGCAATGGGGAACTGGGTCGACCCGACACCGGTGATCAGCACGTTGACCTGGGCGTTAGCGGCGCTGCCCGCCGTAATCAGACACGAGGCCACGAGTGCCCTGAAACCTAGCTTTGTCATCAAACTCATGCTTGTTGCTTCCCGTATGACTTGGATCGCTGCGCAACGGCAGAGACAGTAAAAATACCCGATTCGTTCCCGTCCGACAGCGACGCCCGGAGTGTAAGCGCATTTCCTTTCACTCCGCTGCCTTGAAGGTAATCGTAATGTCCGACGGGGTACGACCGTTAGAATCGGGCGGCAACGGGACCGATGCGTGGATCGCATTGACCACGGCTTGATCCCACCCCGAATTCCCGCTGGAACGGGAAACCGATGCGCTCAATACGTCACCGGACGGCGTGCACCGAATCTTGACGACGGTGGTCAGGCCTGCTCGCTCACCGCCCCAAACGATGTTCGGTTTGACGCGGCGGCGCACCTTGTCGGCATAGCCGGGCGTAGCGGCATTGCCGCCTGAGCCCGTGCCGGTGCCACTTTTCGCGAGGCCCTCGCCGCCGCCTTCACCGGCGCCGGACAGGCCCTGCATCTGTGCCAGGCGCGCGCTGCGCTCGCGGTCGAGCTTCGCGTTCGCCGCCGCGCTGGCCTTCGCGCGCGCCGTGGCTTCGGCCTTCGCCTTGGCCTGGGCTTCCGCCTTTGCCTTCGCGGCCGCGTCGGCCTTCGCCTTCGCCGCCTGCTGCGCTTCGAGTTGCGCCTGCTTCTGCTGCTGAAGTTTCTGCTGTTCGAGCTTCTGCTGCTCGGCGAGCTGCTGTTGCTTGAGCTTGTCGGCCTGCTTCTGCTTGTCGCGTTCCGCGGCCTTCTGCGCGGCGAGCGCGGCTGCCTGTTGCGCCGCGAGCTGCGCGCGCCGGGTTTCCTCTTCCTGCTGGGCCTTCAGTTGCTGCGCGCGGCGCTGCTGCTCGAGCAGCGCTTCACGCGCGGCCGCTTCCTGCTGCCGCTTCTTCTGCTGCAGCGCGATGTCGGCCTGCTCGTCGCGCACCGGGGGAGGGGGCGGCGCGACCTTCACGGGCGGTGCGGGTGTGACAACGGGCCGCGGCGCGGGGACATCGGGCACCTCGGTCCACAACTCGGCCTCGGCACCGGCCGGCGTGCTGTTCTGCCACTGCACGCCGTGATACAGGAACAGCGCGAGCAGCACGTGCATCAGCGCGGCGAGCGCGAACGCGCGCCAGGTGCCGCGCTCGCGGGGAGGCCGAGGCGGGTAGGCGGAGCTGCGCGTGGATTGCTGCCGGTTCATTGCGATTTGACGAGGAGGCCGACGCGCTTGACGCCACGCGCCTTCAGATCGGACATCACGGTCATGACTGCATCGTACTGCACGGTCTTGTCAGCCGCGATCACGACCGGCTGGTCGGGATGATCGGCCTGCCGGGCGGCGATGAAGCTGTCGAGCTCGGCCTTCGTCATCGTGTCTTCCTGGGTCGCGCCCGAGTCGCCCTTGTACTTGACGCTCATCGTGCGGTCGGCCTTGATGTTGACGACGACGGGCGGCGTCTGCTCCTGCGGCGCGGCGTTGCCGACGGTCGGCAGATTGATGATCGACGGGGCGACGAGCGGTGCGGTGACCATGAAGATCACGAGCAGCACCAGCATCACGTCGATGTACGGCACGACGTTGATGTCGGCCATTGCGCGGCGCGAGCGGCCGCCGCGCATGCTGGATCGGATGGGACTTCCTGCCATGGCGCGCTCCTTACTGGGCCTGACGCTGCAGGATGTTCGAGAACTCTTCGATGAAGGTCTCGAAGCGGATTGCGAGGCGGTCGATGTCGTGTGCGTAGCGGTTGTACGCGACCACCGCCGGAATCGCGGCGAACAGGCCGATCGCGGTGGCGACGAGCGCCTCGGCGATGCCCGGCGCGACGTTCGCGAGCGTGGCCTGCTGCACGTTCGCGAGGCCGCGGAATGAGTTCATGATCCCCCAGACCGTGCCGAACAGACCGATGTACGGGCTGACCGAGCCGACCGACGCGAGGAACGCGAGGTTCGCTTCGAGCACGTCCATTTCACGCTGGAACGACGCGCGCATCGCGCGGCGTGCGCCGTCGAGCACGAGGCCCGGATCGCTGATGCGCTTTTCCTTCGCCTTCAGGAACTCGCGCATGCCCGATTCGAAGATCCGCTCGAGCGCGCCGATCGTGTGGCGGTTGTTGGCCGCGCTCTGGTACAGCGCCTGCAGGTCGCCGCCCGACCAGAAATCCTTCTCGAAGCGTTCGGTCTGCGCGCGTGCGCGGCGGATCGCAAACCACTTGCGGAAGATGAAGGTCCACGACATCAGCGACAGCAGCAGCAGCAGCCCCATCACGGCCTGGGCCAGCACGCTCGCGTTGAGGACGAGGGAAATGATCGACAGGTCTTGAGAAGTGTTCATAGAGGTTTGAGTAACGTCCCTTCGGGGCGCCCGGTATGCGTGCGGCGCGGCGCGCCGGCCATGCCTGGCGCCGAACCTTGCTTAGTATCGAATCAGAAAGGCAAGTTCATAGGCTTTGTCTAAACGGCGCTCATGCGAGCTTCGTTGACAGTGCAGTCTGCCCGTCGTTGATGACGGGCCCGCGCTGCAGCGCGTCGAGCACGGCCGGCGGGATGGCCGCGGGCCGGATGCCGGTACGGTCGACGCAGCCGAGACGGATGTGTCCGGCCACGAGCAGCGTGTCTCCGCACCAGGCTTCCTGCGCGAATTCCACCGATGCGCGGCCGATGCGTCCGGGCCGGCTCGTGATCGCCAGGGTGTCGTCGAGTCGCGCCGGCGCGCGGTAGTCGAGCGACGTGCTGCGGACCACGAAGATCGCGTCGGTATCGTCGGCGAGCTGACGCTGGTCGATGCCGCATGCGCGCAGCCACTCGGTGCGGGCGCGTTCGAAGAACTTCAGGTAGTTGGCATAGAAGACGATGCCGCCTGCGTCGGTATCCTCGTAGTACACGCGCACCGGCCAGATGAAGCCGGAGGGCGCTTCCGGGGAGCGGGTAGGCTGGGTCATGGCGCGCATTCTACCGGAAGGCAAGAGCCTGATTCGTAACCGATTCGTAACGGAATGTAGTATGCCGTAGCACACTGCGGGCCGGCCCGGAAGGGGCCGGGCCCGCGTGGCTTCAGCCGCGGTGGACGGTCGGGCCGCCGGGCGCTTGCGCGATCGGCATCAGCTCGATCGTGTTGACGTTGACGTGCGCCGGGCGCGTCGCGATCCAGTAGATCGTGTCGGCGATGTCCTCGGGCATCAACGGCTGGACATTGTTGTAGACGTTTGCCGCTTTTGCGTCGTCGCCGCGGTAGCGGATGTTCGAGAATTCGGTGCCGCCGCACAGGCCAGGCTCGATGTCGGTGACGTGCAACGGCGTGCCGAGCAGGTCGGCGCGCAGGTTCAGGCTGAATTGTCTGACGAAAGCCTTGGTCGCGCCGTAGACGTTGCCGCCTGCATAAGGGTACGAACCCGCGACCGAGCCGAGATTGAAAATGTGGCCGCGACCACGATCGATCATGCCGGGCAGCAGCGCGTGCGTGACCGTGACGAGGCCCGTGCAGTTCGTATCGATCATCGTGTGCCATTCGTCGAGGCTGGCCTTTTGGGCCGGCTCGACGCCGAGCGCGAGGCCGGCGTTGTTGACGAGGACGTCGAGTGCCGCGAATTCGGCGGGAAGGGCGGCCGGCACGGCCTCGACGGCCGCGCGATCGCGTACGTCGAGCTCGAGCGGCAGCAGGGAATCGCCGAGTTCGGCGGCGAGCGCATCGAGGCGATCCTTGCGGCGCGCGGTCGCGACGACGCGGTGGCCTCCCTTGACGAAGGCACGGGCGATGGCGGCGCCGAAGCCGGCGGACGCGCCTGTGACGAACACGATCATTGCTGCTCCTGGTCGATGACAAAATAGCGGGTGGACTCCCGCAAGCCTACTGAGATTGCCGCACCGCGGCAAGGCGGCAAAGCGTTCCGGCACGGGCGCGTAGAGTCTGGCCCCAATTGCTTCCGGCGCACCGCCGTGCGGTTGCCTATTCATGACGCATCCAATACACTAACGCGCTCATCACCCCCGCGTGACTGGCGATAGAACCCTTCGGGTTCAAGGTGGAGCATCCCACCGTGAAGCGCGGGGCGCCGTTTTTGCCGTTCGCCTGGGCAGCCGTTGTGCGCCGTCGCGTGCATCGCCGGTGGCTGTCCTGCCTCGCGTCATACGGATTCTTCCGCCACGTCGAGCTGGTCCCGCCAGCAGCACACCGTACTCGGCCGCTCCGGTCCACCTGTACACACTTAACGGAAACCGTATGTTTGACAGAGCCCAAAGCACCATCGCGAACGTCGATCCCGAAATCTTTGCCGCGATCGAGCAGGAAAACCGTCGCCAGGAAGATCACATCGAGCTGATCGCGTCGGAAAACTACACGAGCCCGGCCGTGATGGCTGCGCAGGGCTCGCAACTCACGAACAAGTACGCGGAAGGTTATCCGGGCAAGCGCTACTACGGCGGCTGCGAATACGTCGACGTCGTCGAGCAACTGGCGATCGACCGCGTGAAGCAGCTGTTCGGCGCGGAAGCGGCGAACGTGCAGCCGAACTCGGGTTCGCAGGCGAACCAGGGCGTGTTCTTCGCGATGCTCAAGCCGGGCGACACGATCATGGGCATGAGCCTCGCGCACGGTGGCCACCTGACGCACGGTTCGCCCGTGAACATGTCGGGCAAGTGGTTCAACGTGGTGAGCTACGGCCTGAACGAAAACGAAGACATCGACTACGAAGCAGCCGAGAAGCTCGCGCAGGAACACAAGCCGAAGCTGATCGTCGCGGGCGCATCGGCGTTCTCGCTGAAGATCGATTTCGAGCGTCTGGCGAAGATCGCGAAGTCGGTCGGCGCATACCTGATGGTCGACATGGCCCACTATGCGGGCCTGATCGCAGCAGGCGTGTACCCGAACCCGGTGCCGCACGCGGACTTCGTGACGACGACGACGCACAAGAGCCTGCGCGGCCCGCGCGGCGGCGTGATCCTGATGAAGGCCGAGTACGAGAAGCCGATCAACTCGGCAATCTTCCCGGGCATCCAGGGCGGCCCGCTGATGCACGTGATCGCGGGCAAGGCGGTGGCGTTCAAGGAAGCGCTGTCGCCGGAGTTCAAGGCGTACCAGGAGAAGGTGGTCGAGAACGCACGCGTGCTGGCTGAAACGCTGGTGAAGCGTGGCCTGCGGATCGTGTCGGGCCGCACGGAAAGCCATGTGATGCTGGTGGACCTGCGCGCGAAGAACATCACCGGCAAGGCGGCGGAAGCAGCGCTGGGCGCGGCGCACATCACGGTGAACAAGAACGCGATCCCGAACGATCCGGAAAAGCCGTTCGTGACGAGCGGCGTGCGCCTGGGTTCGCCGGCGATGACGACGCGCGGCTTTGGTCCGGCGGAAGCGGAACAGGTAGGTAACCTGATCGCGGACGTGCTGGACAACCCGGAAGATGCAGCGACGATCGAGCGCGTGCGCGCGCAGGTCGCCGAGCTGACCAAGCGTTTCCCGGTCTATCGCTGATCGACGATGCGCTGCCCGTTCTGCCGGCATGACGACACGCAGGTCGTGGATTCCCGCGTGTCCGAAGATGGCGCCGCGATCCGGCGGCGCCGTCGCTGCTCGGCTTGCGACAAGCGCTTCACGACGTACGAGCGGGTCGAGCTGTCCCTGCCGTTCGTCGTGAAGAAGGACGGCAGCCGCACGGAATTCGACCGTCGCAAGATCGTCGCCAGCATGCAACTCGCGCTGCGCAAGCGGCCGGTTGCTGCCGACGCGATCGACGCGGCGGTTGCCCGCATCGAATATCAACTGCTCGCGACAGGCGAGCGCGAAGTGCGTAGCGAGAAGCTCGGCGAACTCGTGATGAACGAGTTGCGCGGCCTCGATACGATCGCTTATGTCCGCTTCGCATCGGTGTATCGCCGGTTCGAGGACGTTTCCGAATTTGCCGACGTGATCGAAGAGTTCCGTCGCGCCTCTCCCACCAAGACTCCGCGTAAGCGCTGACGCGCTGCGTCCGTTCATCGTCTTCTCCGTTGGGTCAGTTCGCACCGATTGTGTCGGTCGCGATCGCATGCAACCAGTCGGCCATTCGGCAAATGGTGCGCGTCCGCACACGTCGCTACAGTCGTCGCATCACCTTGGCAAAGGACGACTGCGATGGCACTGCACGCTCAACCCCTGAAATATGTGATGCGACGCTCGGGCGGGTTCACGCTCGTCGAGCTGATGGTCGCCATCTCGCTGGCGGCCGGGCTCGCGCTCTATGCGGCGCCCGCATTCGACCAGTGGCGCATGCGCGAACGCGTGGATGCACGCTCGCGCGCGTTGCTCGGCGCGCTGTCGTTTGCGCGCACCGAGGCGACGCGTCTCGGCGTGCGCGTCACGCTGTGCCGGGCCGCGAGCGGCGGCACCTGCCTGCGTGCCGGTGAGCGGTGCGCTCCGGCGGAATGGTCGTGCGACTGGATCGTCAGCGGGCAGGTCGACGGGCAGTCGCGCGTGCTGCGGCGCTATCCGCACGATGCCGAAGTGGCCGTCGCGGGTGCCGCGCACGATCTCGCGTTCGCACCGCCGGTCGGTCAGGCAATCGGTGGCATCCGGCGTTTCGAATTGCGTCCGCGACGCGACGAGCCGGGGGCGGGCGACGCGCGTGTATCGCGTTGCGTGCGGATCGCGGCAGGCGGTCGGGCCCGGGTTGTCGCCGGCCGCTGCGACGCGGCGTGAGCACCATGCGCAACGCCATGCGCGGCACATCGCTGATCGAAGCGATACTGGCCATCGCGCTGCTCGCGACCGTGATGCTGGCTGTAGCGGGCAGCCAGCTTGCGATGGCGCGTGCGCAGCGCGCGACGATCTGGCGCGAACGCGCGCTGTGGCTGGCCGATGCGCGTATCGAGCGCTTGCACGTCGCCGCCGGGGCCGACGATGGCCTCGCGGCGCGGGCTGCGGCGTCGCTGCCCGGCGGCGCGATGACGCGCGGTGACGGGCCGGATGGTGTCCGCTACGCGGTTGTCGGCTGGCGCGGCGGCAATGCGGCTACCGGGTCGCGATGCGAAGCGGCGGGCAGGTCGGTGCAGCCGCCGTCATGCGTCCGGATTCCGTATCGGGAGACCGACGCCGATGAACGCTGATCGCCGCATGCGCGCGCATACGCTGCTCGAAGTGTTGATTGCGATGACCGTCGGTCTGCTCGTGCTCGTGGCGGCCGGCGCGTTGTACCACGCGCAGCGCGTCGCACAGCGCCGCGCGGACGACGGGTTCCGGATGCGCGATGCAGCCGCCACGGCACTGATGCTGATCGGCCAGCAGATCCAGATGGCCGGTTTCCGGCCGCTCGATGCGAAAAGGGTGTCGTCGTTGCCGCCCGTGTTCGGCTGTTCGATGGCGCGCGTGAGGGGCGATGGCGCACAGGTACGGTGCGAGCCGGTGCGCGCTGCGTCGGACGCGCTGCTGATCCGGTATGTCGGCGATGCCGTGTCGACGTGGTCCACCGTAAGCGGCCAGGTGTCGGATTGCCTCGGGCAGGGTGTCGGCGTGTCCGGCGAACGTGCGCCGGTGGAGAACCGCTTCGACGTCCATGTCAGTCCGTCGACGGGCGAGCCCGAACTGTATTGCGAAGGAAACGGTCGTCCGGGTACGCCGCAGCCGGTTGTGTCGGGAATCGATCAGTTGCGGGTGCGTTATCTACGTCGCGGCGGCACGCAGTTCGTCGATGCCGGTGCAATGCGGGGCGACGATTGGCCCGATGTCGTGGCCGTGCACGTCTGCGTGCGTGCGCGTGGCGAACCGGCGGGCGAGCCGGCGCGACACGTCGATTGCGACGGCCGCACTGTCGTTGCGCAAGACGGCCGTGCGCGTCTGACGCTCGATCGCATCGTCGCGTTGAGGAATGCAGAATACGCATTCGGCGAAACGTTGCGCAATGCAACGCATGAACGCGAGGTGCCGGGATGAACGGAGCGGGACAGTACGCGGCGAAGAGATCGCGATGCGTCGCGGCAGGCGACCCGCATGAGTCTGTCGCGACGCATGGCGACGAGCCGCTGCGGGCTGCAGTTGCGGAAGCCCCGACAACGAGCCGGCGAGCGCCGCACCTACGCTTGCGGTCAGCCCGCCAGGATTGGCATCGCGACGCGGGCCTTGCCTTGCCCGCGGTGATCGCGGTTGGCGCGGCGGTCGCGGCGCTGACAGGCACGTGGTTCGAAGCCGCACTGACGGAATCGCGCCGCACGCGTGCGTTGTCCGATCGGCTGATTGCATTCCACGCGGCCGATGCCGCGCTTGCTGCGTGCACCGCACGATTGCGCCGGGGCTCGGCGCCCTACGTGAGCGAACGCGAGTCGCACGCGGAACCGGACGCGTGGCGGCGCATGCCGGCGCTGGCGGCCGCCGAAGCGTTTGCGCCGTTCGCCGGCTGGCCGATGGCTGCGCAACCGCCGCGATGCCTGATCGAAGCATGGCGCGGGGTAGGGCCGGCAGGCGGCCGCGCTTATGTCGTCACCGCGCGTGGCGTCGGTGCGCACGCATCGAGCGCCGTCTGGCTGCAGCGCCAGGTCGCGATACGCGACGGACACATCGTCGCCTTGCACTGGCGGCGCGTCGCGACGGTGCTTCGATGAACGGCCGCACGTCCGCGTACCGTTCGGCGGGATTCACGCTGATCGAGTTGATGATCGTGCTTGCGATCGTCGCGGTGCTGGCCGGATGGGGCATCCCGGCGTATCGCGAGCATGTCGTGCGCGTTCATCGCGCGTCGGCGGTCGCCGCGTTGTACCGGGCGGCCCAATATCTCGAAACTCGGGACGGTGCGCCGCCTTCGGCATTGCCGGACACGCTCGCGCAGGCGCCGCCGGACGGGCGCGCGGTCTATCGATTGGCGCTCAGGCGGCCGGACCGCGACGATTCGCCGGTGAGCTATGAGCTGGAAGCCATCCCGCTCGACGCGGGCCCGATGCACGACGACGTGTGCGGTGCATTCACGCTGCGCTCGGACGGGACGAAAGGCAATGTGCGAAGTGATACCGCCGATGGGCAGATCGCGGCGTGCTGGGGTGTGCGTTGAGTCCGGAGGGAAGGCGCGCCACGGCGTATGGCCGTGCGCGCAGGATGCCGATAGTCAGTCGTCGCGCGTGTCGAGCCCGCGCTCGTTGCGGGACTGCTTCCAGATCCGGTAGACCTCCCATGCAGCGAAACCGAGGGTGCCCCACTTCAGCGCGGGCCCCGCGCTCGCGCGCAGCAGCGAGCGAACGGGTTTTGCGAGCACGAGCGATGCGAGCGAACTCAGCATCGGATACTGGTTGACGAGCTGGCCGAGGCTCGCGTTCAGGTTCTTGGCGGACTGGCTGAACTTGTTGCTGGACAGGCCGGGGATGAACACCTTGAGCCAGCTGAAGCGCGTGACGGCCTGGCGCATTTCGCCGGCGGCTTCCGCGAGTTCGAGCCGCTCGACTTCGGATCGCAGGATCAGCAGTTCCTTGCGGAGCGCGCGATGCTGCGACGCACTCCAGTTCGATCGCGACGAATGGGAGCGGGGTGAATTGCCCGTGACGTTCTGGCTCATGGCGCGTCGGCGAAGTAGGTGGAAGGGGTGAGCGCGATTGCGTTCACGGCTTGCCGCGGAACAGTTCGCGGTCTTTCTCGATCTCGGCGAGCGTCGCCTCGAATACGGTCGGCGCATCGCGCAGGCCCGAGCGGGCTTTCAGTGCGCAGACGATGCCGCCTGCGGCATACAGCGCGGTGATCGCCGCGAGCGACTGCCAGCGGTAGGTATCCCAGAACGCGATCGCGACAAGCACGGTGAGGCTGATCAATGCCATCGTCGCGAGCATCATCGCGGCGAGCCCGAGGAACAGCACGCCCAGCAGGCGCTCCTTTTCCTCGGCAAGCTCGATGCTCACCAGTTCGAGGCGCGTTTGCAGAAGTCCGATCGCGGAGCCGACGAGGCGGCGCAGCGGTCCTTGGCCGGACGGCTGCGAGGTGGTGTCTGTCGTCATGGGTGAGGTGCGTGCGCGTGCAGTGTGCAGCTAGGACAAAGCCGGCCGGCGGAAACCGCCGGCTGGCTTCGACGCCCGCAGGCCGCGCGACGCGGCCAACGGGACGAAACGGCGCAGAGCGCGTTACTTGCGGTTGATCAGCAGGCCGATCAGTACGCCGACGCCTGCGGCGACGCCGATCGACGTCCACGGATGCTCGTGCACGTAATCGTCGGTCGCGCGTGCGGCCTTCTTGCCTTTCTCGACCACCACGACCTGAACGTCGGCTGCCTTTTCCTTGGCCTGCTTCAGGCGCGACATGGCTTTCTCGCGCAGCTCGGCCGCACGGTCGCCCGTGCTGCTCGCAGCTTGCTTGAGCAGGTCTTCGGCGTCCGAGAGAACGGTTTTGATATCCGACATCAGTTTCTCCTTGTTGATTTCCGACATTGCAACTCCCATCGTGCTGTCATGCTGCAGGTTCACATCGTAGCGAAACGCCTGCCTGCTGGCGAGCCGGGAAGACACACGACGGCCGTGCAAGACCGCATGGTAAACGACTTGTAATCATTCACAGAGCGCCAAACGGGGTGAAAAGTTTCCCGCGTGGCCGCCTGTCCTGCGTCGGCACCAGGCAAAAATGACAAAAAAGTATGAATATCAAACGGAATAATCGTTCGCACGACCCATTGCTTCCCGTAAGCTGACAGACTTTCCCGCGCCGACCCGGGCGCGGTTTCAACCAGCATCGTTCGAGGAGGGAACATCATGAGTCTGCGTCTTGGCGACATCGCACCGGATTTCGAGCAGGAATCGAGCCTGGGCACGATCAAGTTTCACGAGTGGCTGGGTGACAGCTGGGGTGTCCTGTTCTCGCATCCGGCCGATTACACGCCGGTGTGCACGACCGAACTCGGGCTGACCTCGAAGCTGAAGGGCGAATTCGAGAAGCGCAATGTGAAGGTGATCGCGCTGTCGGTCGACGGTGTCGAATCGCACAAGGGCTGGATCAACGACATCAACGACACGCAGTCGACGGTCGTCGGTTTCCCGATCATCGCCGATGCGGATCGCAAGGTTTCGCAGCTGTACGACATGATCCACCCGAACGCGAACGAAACGCTGACGGTGCGTTCGCTGTTCGTGATCGACCCGAACAAGAAGGTGCGGCTCACCATCACGTACCCGGCCAGCACGGGGCGCAACTTCGACGAAGTGCTGCGCGTGATCGACTCGCTGCAGCTGACCGACAACTACAAGGTCGCGACGCCCGGCAACTGGAAGGATGGCGACGACGTCGTGATCGTGCCGTCGCTGCAGGATCCGGAAGAGCTGAAGAAGCGCTTCCCGAAGGGCTTCAACGCAGTGCGTCCGTATCTGCGCCTCACGCCGCAGCCGAACAAGTAAGCATCGGCTGAGCATGAACGCGGTACCGGGCCAGCGGCCCGGTGCGCGGATCAGATGAAAAACGGCCCGCCCGGCAGTCATGCCGGGCGGGCCGTGTCATTTTGCGTGTGCTCGTGCGCAGCATGGCTGCCGCGCACGCCGCATCTGGACGATCAGAAGAACGCCTGGATGCCTGTTTGCGCGCGGCCGAGGATCAGCGCGTGGATGTCGTGCGTGCCTTCGTACGTGTTGACCACTTCGAGGTTCACGAGGTGGCGTGCGACGCCGAATTCGTCGGAGATGCCGTTGCCGCCGAGCATGTCGCGCGCGAGCCGGGCGATGTCGAGCGACTTGCCGCACGAATTGCGCTTCATGATCGACGTGATCTCGACGGCCGCAGTGCCTTCGTCCTTCATCCGGCCAAGGCGCAACACGCCTTGCAGGCCGAGCGTGATTTCAGTCTGCATGTCCGCCAGCTTCTTCTGGATCAGCTGGTTCGCGGCGAGCGGCCGGCCGAACTGATGACGGTCGAGCACATACTGGCGCGCGGTGTGCCAGCAGGACTCGGCGGCGCCGAGCGCGCCCCATGCGATCCCGTAGCGGGCCGAGTTCAGGCATGTGAACGGGCCGCGCAGGCCGCTCACGTTCGGCATCAGGTTCTCTTCCGGCACGAACACCTCGTCGAGGACGATCTCGCCGGTGATCGATGCGCGCAACCCGACCTTGCCGTGGATCGCGGGTGCCGACAGGCCTTTCCAGCCTTTCTCGAGGATGAAGCCGCGGATTGCGTCCTTGCCGTTCTCTTCCAGCTTCGCCCACACGACGAACACGTCGGCGATCGGCGAGTTCGTGATCCACATCTTCGCGCCGGACAGCGAGTAGCCGCCGGGCACTTTCTTGGCGCGGGTGACCATGCTGCCCGGATCGGAGCCGTGGTTCGGCTCGGTCAGCCCGAAGCAGCCGATCCATTCGCCGGTCGCGAGCTTCGGCAGGTATTTCTGCTTCTGCGCGTCGGAGCCGAATTCGTGAATCGGCACCATCACGAGCGACGACTGCACGGACATCATCGACCGGTAGCCGGAATCGACGCGTTCGACTTCGCGGGCGATCAGCCCGTAGCTCACGTAATTGAGGCCGGGGCCGCCGTATTCCTCGGGAATCGTCGGGCCGAGCAGGCCGACTTCGCCCATCTCGCGGAAGATTTCGGCGTCGGTACGCTCGTGGCGGAACGCTTCGGTGACGCGCGGCGCGAGCTTGTCCTGCGCGTACGCCTGCGCGGCATCGCGCACCATCCGCTCTTCGTCGGTCAGTTGCTGGTTGAGCAGCAGCGGATCGTCCCAATGAAAAGTTGCAGCACTCATCGTCTCATCTCCTGTCGACCCGAGTTAGCGCTTTAGCGCTTACTCGGGTCCCATGCTTTGCGGTCGACCCGAGTTAGCGCTTTAGCGCTTACTCGGGTCCCATGCTTTGCGGTCGGCCCGAGTTGGCGCTTCAGCGCTTGCTCGGGTCCCATGCTTTGCGGTCGGTCCAAGCTGGCGTTTCAGCGCTTGCTCGGGCCCCATGCTTTGCAGTCGGCCCAAGCTGGCGTTTCAGTGCTCACTCGAGCCCTTGCTTTGCGGTCGGTCCCTGATTCAGCCGGGTTCCATGCCTGAGAGTTTGCTTGACGGAAGTTCCGCTGTGCGGAACAATGTTTTGCAAATCGAACCCAGTGTAGCACCAGATGACACTTTCAACCATCGACGAAACCACGATCGACGAACGCAAGTTCGTCGTCGCGCTCGCGCGCGGGCTCGACCTGCTGCGCGCATTCCGGCCGGGCGAGACGATGCTCGGCAACCGCGACTTCGCGGAGCGCACGGGGCTCCCAAAGGCGACCGTGAACCGGCTCGCTTACACGCTGACCGTGCTCGGCTACCTGCGCTACGACGAGACGCTCGGAAAGTATGCGCTCGACGCCGGCGTGCTGTCGCTCGGCTACGCGCTGCTGTCGGGTTCGGGGACGATCGACCTCGCGCGGCCGCACATGCAGGCGCTTGCGCGCGACATCGGCGCGGCCGTGTCGCTCGGCTGCCGCGACGGGCTCGACATGATCTATCTGGAGACGATCCGCAGCGAGACCGCGCTGACACTCGGGCTCGCGCCTGGTTCGCGGCTGTCGATGCTGACGAGCTCGATGGGGCGCGCATACCTGGCCGTGCAGACGGAGGACGTGCGCCGCGCGCTCTATGCGGAGCTGCACCGCGCGGCGGGCGGCGCGGCCGACGCCGATGCGCTCGTCGCGGCCGCGCAGCAGGCAGTGGCCGAGTTCTCGGCGGGCGGCTGTTGCTATTCGTTCCGGGCGTGGCACATGGACGTCAACGCGGCGGCCGTACCGTTTCGCGAGCCGCGCGAGGGGCGCTGGCTGATCCTGAGCTGCAGCGGCCCCGCGTCGTCGATGGGCGAGGACGTGTTCCGGACGCAGATCGGGCCGAAGCTGAGGGCACTTGCGCAACGGCTCGGGCAGACGGCCTGAGCACGGCGGCGCGCGGTACGGGTGCCGTCGTCGGTCCAGGCGGTCACGGGCGAGGGCGGCATCACCGCCGGCGGTTGTGCCGCAGGCGAACCGCGCGCATGATCGTTCGCCAGCTCACCGACGAAGAGGTTGTGGCCATGTCTCACGCAGAACCGATGGAAGGCGGATGCGCATGTGGCGCGATCCGGTACCGGATCGCCCATGTTCCGGCCGACGCCGGTTTCTGCCACTGCCGGCTCTGCCAGCGCACGACCGGCGCGGCGGTCGTCGCGTCGGCATCGGTGCCGATCGACGCGTTCGCTTACCTGCAAGGTGAGCCGACGGTCTACGCGTCGAGCGCGTGGGGCGAGCGACGCTTCTGCGGCCGCTGCGGCGCGCAGCTCGAATACCGGGTCAGCGATGCGCCCAAAACGGTCGAGATCAATTGCGCGACGCTCGACGAGCCGTCGCGGCTGCGCCCGGCCTGGCATGTCTGGTATGGGGATCGCTTTCCGGGCATCGAGATCGACGACGATCTGCCCAAGTATGACGATGGCGGAAGGGCGTAAGCGGTAACCGCCGGCACCGACTGTGCCGGAAACGAAGGGCGCTTGCGAAGCCGGTTTTTCCGCGAGGCCGGCAACAACCCCGCCGGACATCGGGCGACGGGGCAAGCCAGGCGGCCTGATCCCCCGTCACATCACCTGTATTCCACCTTCGACACGCGACGCCCCGCGTGTGCGGATCACCTTGTCCACTCAGGCTCAGGCCGTCACGACCTTCGCAAACACGGGCCCCTGCATGAACCGCACGTCGTGCTGGCGCAGCAGCTCGCACTGCGTTTCGTCGACCACGCCGTCGAAGATCAGCGGAATCCGCACGCGCTGCGCATACGCGACGAGCGCCTTGACCATCCCGTCGCGCAACGCGATGCCCGCATCCATCTTGATGTAGTCGGGGCGCGCCATCTCCGATTCGACCGCGAGGATGCGGCCCGGGTCGGGCAGCTTGTCCGCGACCTTGAAGCCGTGATGCTGGTAGCTGCGCGTCAGGTAGCCGAGGAAGGTCTTGTGCGCGACCGCGACCGCCGGCAACTCGATCACGATCCGCTCGGTCGGCAGCCCGAAGCGCTGCAGCACCGACGAGAAATGCTTGCCGTGGTCGTACTTCACGCTCTTCAGCAGCCGTTCGTGCACGCGCAGGAACAGCAGCCCGTGGCGTTGTGCACCGAAGAAGTTGATCGCGTGCAGCGAGCGCGACAGGCGGTCGATCGCGACGAGCGTCTGGTCGTCGACGGCCGAGTCGACCGGATCGTGCGGCGTACCCGTCACCAGCGTGACGGCCTGGAAGCCGAGCTCGTCGCCATAGCGCTCAATCGTGTCGGCGAACGACGTCGATTGCGGCGCACCGGGCATCGTCACGTCGTAGATCGGTTCGTAGGCGCTGCCGAGCGTGCGCTCGGGCAGGTTCGCGCTTGCGGTGCCGCCATCGGCGAGCGCGAGGTGATCCCGCAGATACGGCAGTTGCCCGGCACGGGCGACCAGCTCGGGAATGGTGGGCGGAATCATCGGCGTAAGAAGGAAAAACGGCGGCCGAACGGGCCGCCTCGTAGCTTGATATTAGCAGCGCCGGCCAAGCTCGGCTTGGCGTTTCGTTCATATGGTTATCCCGTCCTTGACGCTTCGCCTAGGGTTTACGTTGATTTTACTATTCGTAATTGGTTTTACTATTCGTAAATCCAAGATTTGTCGCCGATCAAGAAATGCGGCATGCGGGCGCCGCGAAACGGCGCCGTTCACGAATCAACAGGAAGCAAGGAGCGAGACGTGGCGGTTGACAGGAATTGCACGCGGGACGGCGGCGCGGCGCGCCGGCAGGCGACAGGCGGGATGACGGGCGTGCCGGCGCGCGCCCGGCAGGGTTGAGGAGCGGATGGCGACCATGAGCATCGATTACCAGACGCTGAAGTTCGAATACCGCGCGCGTGCGCAGGACACCGCCGTTCACCCGGTGATCGTCGTCGGCGCGGGCCCGGTGGGGCTCGCGGCCGCGATCGACCTCGCGCAGCAGGGCGTACCCGTCGTGCTGCTCGACGACGACGATACGCTGTCGACCGGCTCGCGCGCGATCTGCTTCGCGAAGCGCACGCTCGAGATCTTCGACCGGCTCGGTTGCGGCGAACGTTTCGTCGACAAGGGCGTGAGCTGGCACGTCGGCAAGGTGTTCCTGCAGGACGAGCAGCTCTACGCGTTCGACCTGCTGCCCGAGGAAGGGCATGCGCGCCCCGCGTTCATCAACCTGCAGCAGTACTACGTCGAAGGCTACCTGGCCGACCGCGCGTTCGAGTTGCCGAACATCGACATTCGCTGGAAACACAAGGTGACGGGCGTCGAGCAATCGGCCGAGCACGCGGTGGTGACGATCGAGACGCCGGAAGGCATCGCGACGCTGCGCGCGCAGTACGTGATCGCGGCCGACGGCTCGCGCAGCCCGATGCGCACGATGATGGGCCTCGAAAGCCACGGCCGCACGTTCAAGGACCGCTTCCTGATCGCCGACGTGAAGATGAAGGCGGAGTTTCCGACCGAGCGCTGGTTCTGGTTCGATCCGCCGTTCCACCCCAATCAGTCGGTGCTGCTGCATCGCCAGCCCGACAACGTGTGGCGTATCGACTTCCAGCTCGGCTGGGATGCCGACCCCGTCGCGGAGAAGCAGCCGGAACGCGTGATCCCGCGCGTACGCGCGCTGCTCGGGCCGGACGTCGAGTTCGAACTCGAATGGGTGAGCGTCTATACGTTCCGCTGCCAGCGGATGGAGTCGTTCCGGCATGGCCGCGTGCTGTTCGCGGGCGATTCCGCGCACGGCGTGTCGCCGTTCGGCGCGCGCGGCGCGAACAGCGGCGTGCAGGATGCCGACAACCTCGCCTGGAAGCTGAAGCTCGTGCTCGATGGCCGTTCGGCCGACAGCCTGCTCGATACCTATGCGAGCGAGCGCGAGTTCGCGGCCGACGAGAACATCCGCAACTCGACGCGCTCGACCGACTTCATCACGCCGAAGAGCCCGGTGTCGCGCGTGTTCCGCGACGCGACGCTGAAGCTCGCGCGCGACTGCGAATTCGCGCGCAAGCTCGTGAACAGTGGCCGCCTGTCGGTGCCGGCGGTGCTGGCCGATTCGCCGCTGAACACGCCGGACCGCAACGGCGACGCATTTGCTTGCGCGATGCGCCCGGGCGCGGCGGCGGCCGATGCCCCGGTGCGTGTGCAGGGCGCGTCGGGCTGGCTGCTGCAGCATCTGGGCAGCGGCTTCACCGGCGTGCTGTTCGGCTTGCCGGGCGATGCGGCCGCGCTTGCGCAGGCGCTCGATGGCCTCGCGCTGCCGGTGCGCCCGGTGCTCGTCGTGCCGGCCGGGCACGCGCAGCCGGTCGCGGGTGTCGACGTCGTGGAGGACGTCGACGGCTTCGCCGCGCAACGCTACGACGCGCAGCCCGGCACGTTCTACCTGTTGCGCCCCGACCAGCATGTCTGCGCCCGCACGCGCGCGCTCGACCGTCAGGCGCTTGCCGACGCACTGGCGCGCGCGACCTGCGCACGCTGAATACGATAAAGACACCGGAGACACCGTCATGCCCTCACTCGACACCCGCCCGCGCCTGGCTGACCCGGACGCGTTCTACGAAGCGCTGATCGACATGCATCGCGACCTGTCCGACGCCGACAGCCAGCTCGTCAACGCGAAGCTGATCCTGCTGCTCGCGAACCAGATCGGCGACGCCGACGTGCTGCGCGAAGCGATGACGCTCGCGCGCCAGGGCGTGACGCCGCCCGTGCATCCGGCCGCCGAGGTCGCGCAATGAGTGCGGCGCCGGCCGACCCGCGCGTGCTCGAAGTCGAGTACGTGATCGACGAGACCCATCGCCCGGGCTTTCACTGGATGTTGCTCGTGTTGTGCGGGCTGTGCCTCGTGATCGACGGTTTCGATGCGCAGGCGATGGGCTACGTCGCGCCGAGCGTGATCGCCGAATGGGGCGTGCCGAAGCAGGCGCTCGGGCCCGTGTTCAGTGCGAGCCTGTTCGGGATGCTGCTCGGCGCGCTCGGGCTGTCGGTGCTGGCCGACCGGATCGGGCGGCGCCCGGTGCTGATCGGCTCGACGCTGTTCTTCGCGGTGACGATGCTCGCGACGCCGTTCGCGGGCTCGATCCCGGTGCTGATGGCGCTGCGCTTCGTCACGGGCCTCGGCCTCGGCTGCATCATGCCGAATGCGATGGCGCTGGTCGGCGAGTTCAGCCCGGCTGCGCATCGCGTGAAGCGGATGATGATCGTGTCGTGCGGTTTCACGCTCGGCGCGGCGCTCGGCGGCTTCATCAGCGCCGCGCTGATTCCGGCGCTCGGCTGGCGGTCGGTGTTCTTCGTCGGCGGCGCGGTGCCGCTCGTGCTGACGATCGCGATGGCCGCGCGGCTGCCCGAGTCGCTGCAGTTCCTGGTGCTGAAAGGGCGTGTCTCGCAGGCGCGCGACTGGCTCGCGCGTTTCGCGCCGCAGGCCGGCATCGATGCGAATACGCGGCTCGTCGTGCGCGAGCGCGCCGCGACTGGCGCGCCGGTCGCCGAGCTGTTCAGCCACGGCCGCCTGCCGGTCACGCTGCTGCTGTGGGCGATCAGCTTCATGAACCTGATCGATCTGTATTTCCTGTCGAACTGGCTGCCGACCGTGATGCGCGATGCGGGCTATTCGCCCGGCACGGCGGTAATCGTCGGCACGGTGCTGCAGACGGGCGGCGTGATCGGCACGCTGTCGCTCGGCTGGTTCATCGAACGCCACGGCTTCGTGCGCGTGCTGTTCGCATGCTTCGCGTGCGCGGCCGTGTCGGTGGGGTTGATCGGCTCGGTCGCGCATGCGCTGCCGTGGCTGCTGGTGGTGGTGTTCGCGGGCGGGTTCTGCGTGGTCGGCGGGCAGCCGGCCGTCAACGCGCTCGCGGGCCAGTATTACCCGACGTCGCTGCGCTCGACGGGCATCGGCTGGAGTCTCGGCATCGGCCGGATCGGCTCGGTGCTCGGGCCGCTCGTCGGCGGACAACTGATTGCGCTCAACTGGTCGAACGGTGCGCTGTTCCACGCGGCCGCGGTGCCCGTGCTGTGCTCGGCGCTGTTCGTCCTCGGGCTTGCCGGTGTGACGCGGCGCAACGGCGCGCAGGCGCCGAACGCCGCGATGAATTGAGGGAGAAAGGAAACGATGACGCTTGACCTGTCGAAACCGGCGACCGCCGGCTACCTGAGCGGTTTCGCGAACGAATTCGCGACCGAGGCACTGCCCGGCGCGTTGCCGCACGGCCGCAACTCGCCGCAGCGCGCGCCGTACGGGCTGTACGCGGAGCAGCTGTCGGGCACCGCGTTTACCGCACCGCGCGGCCACAACCGCCGCTCGTGGCTGTACCGCATCCGCCCGGCGGCCGTGCACCGGCCGTTCGAGCCGTACGCGGGCCCGCAGCGGCTCGTGTCGGAATTCGGCGATTCGGTCGACGTGCCGCCGACGTCGCCGAACCAGCTGCGCTGGGATCCGCTGCCGATGCCGGTCGATCCGACCGATTTCGTCGACGGGCTGGTGACGATGGCCGGTAACGGCTCGGCCGCCGCGATGAACGGCTGCGCGATTCACCTGTATGCCGCGAACCGCTCGATGCAGGACCGCTTCTTCTACAGCGCGGACGGCGAACTGCTGATCGTGCCGCAGCAGGGGCGACTCTTCATCGCGACCGAATTCGGCCGGCTCGACGTCGAGCCGTTCGAGATCGCGGTGATCCCGCGCGGCGTGCGTTTTTCCGTCGCGCTGCCCGACGGCGACGCGCGCGGCTACATCTGCGAAAACTTCGGTGCGCAACTGCGTCTGCCGGATCTCGGCCCGATCGGCTCGAACGGTCTCGCGAACCCGCGCGACTTCCTGACGCCGCAAGCCGCGTACGAAGACCGCGAAGGTGCGTTCGAGCTGATCGCGAAGCTGAACGGCCGCCTGTGGCGTGCGGACATCGGCCATTCGCCGCTCGACGTCGTCGCGTGGCACGGCAACTACGCGCCTTGCAAGTACGACCTGCGCCTGTTCAACACGATCGGCTCGATCAGCTATGACCATCCCGATCCGTCGATCTTCCTGGTGCTGCAGTCGCAGAGCGATACGCCGGGTGTCGACACGATCGACTTCGTGATCTTCCCGCCGCGCTGGCTCGCGGCCGAGGATACGTTCCGCCCGCCCTGGTTCCACCGCAACGTCGCGAGCGAATTCATGGGGCTCGTGCACGGCGCATACGACGCGAAGGCCGAAGGCTTCGTGCCGGGCGGCGCGAGCCTGCACAACTGCATGTCGGGCCACGGGCCCGACGCGGACACGTTCGAGAAGGCGTCCGCGAGCGACACGACGAAGCCGCACAAGGTCGACGCGACGATGGCGTTCATGTTCGAAACCCGCACGCTGATCCGGCCGACGCGCTATGCGCTCGACACCGCGCAGCTGCAGGCCGACTACTTCGAATGCTGGCAAGGCATCAAGAAACATTTCAATCCGGAGCAACGATGAGCGATACCCAAGACTGGCGCGCGACGCTCGACCCGGCCCGCAAGAGCTGGGTCGAGACGGCGAACGATCCCGCCTGCGATTTCCCGATCCAGAACCTGCCGTTCGGGATCTTCAGCGATGCGAAGCAAGCGTCGCGCCGTGCGGGCGTGGCGCTCGGCGACCAGATCGTCGATCTCGCGGCGCTCGCGCGCGCGGGCCTCGTGACGCTGCCGGCCGGCACCGATGCGTTCGCCGCGCCGACGCTCAACGCGTTCATCGCGCTGGGCCGCGACGCATGGCGCAGCGTGCGCGTGCAGCTGTCTGATTTGTTATCGCGCGACAACGCGCGGTTGCGCGACGATACGGCGCTGCGCGCACAGGTGCTCGTCGCGCAGCGCGACGCGACGCTGCATCTGCCGGTCGACATTCCCGGCTATACCGATTTCTATTCGTCGAAGGAGCACGCGACCAACGTCGGCTCGATGTTCCGTGATCCGAAGAATGCACTGCTGCCGAACTGGTCGGAGATGCCGATCGGCTACAACGGCCGCGCATCGTCGGTGGTCGTGAGCGGCACGCCGGTGCGGCGCCCGAACGGGCAACTGAAGCTGCCCGACCAGGAGCGCCCGGTGTTCGGCGCATGCCGCAAGCTCGATATCGAACTGGAGACGGGCTTCGTCGTCGGTCAGGGCAACGCGCTCGGCGAACCGATCGCGTGCGAGGACGCGGAAGCGCATATCTTCGGGATGGTGCTGCTGAACGACTGGAGCGCGCGCGACATCCAGCAGTGGGAATACGTGCCGCTCGGCCCGTTCAACGCGAAGACGTTCGCGACGACGATCTCGCCGTGGATCGTCACGCTCGACGCGCTCGAACCGTTCCGCGTCGCGCAGCCCGAACAGTCGCCGCAGCCGCTCGCGTATCTGCAGCACGCAGGCAAGCATGCGTTCGACATCGCGCTGGAAGTGACACTGCGCGAGGAAGGGGCGGCCGAAGCAACGTCGATCAGCCGCACGAACTTCAAGCACATGTACTGGACGATGGCGCAGCAGCTCGCGCATCACACGGTCGCCGGCTGCAACACGCGGGTGGGCGACCTGATGGGTTCGGGCACGATCAGCGGGCCGACGAAGGATTCGTTCGGCAGCCTGCTCGAACTGACGTGGAACGGCAAGGAGCCGGTTGCGCTGAATGGTGGCGGCAGCCGCGCGTTCATCGAGGATGGCGACGAGCTCACGCTCGCCGGCTGGTGCCAGGGCGACGGCTATCGCGTCGGCTTCGGCGCGTGTGTCGGGAAGATCCTGCCGGCGTTGAAGGCGTAACGCGCAACGTAGTGCGACCATGAATACGACGGCCCGCATTGTGCGGGCCGTCGTCGCTTATGCTGTGTGATCGGCGTATCCGTGGCCGGGCAGCGCGTGTTCGCGCCGTCGTCATTGGGGTGGCGCGCTGCGGTGTGCTCGCGCGCCGGCATCAGACCGCGCGCTGCAACGCGGCGCGGCGCTCCCACAGCGCGGCCGCGACGAATGCCGCGACGCAGACGACCAGCACGCCGACCAGCGCGTTGCTGCCCAGTTGTTCCATCAGTGCGCCTGCGACCAGCGGGCCGCCGAAGCTCGCGGCGCTCCACGACGCCGACACGAGCGAGCTCGCGGTGACGAGCGCCGCACCGCGGAAGCGTTGGCCGCACGCGACGAGCGACAGCGTGTAGATGCTGCCGGCCGCCGCGCCGAGCACGAACAGCAGCGGCCAGCACAGCCACGGATTCGCGATGACGAACGGCAGCAGCGGCAGGCCGGCGAGCACGATCCAGCCCGCGCCGAGGTGCACGCGCTCGCGGCCGAGCTTGTCCGCGAGCCAGCCGATGGGGAACTGCATCGCGGTATCGCCGAACAGCATGATCGACGCGAGCAGCACGGCCGTCGCACTCGCGACGCCGTGATCCATCGCGTAGAGCGGCAGCAGCGACAGCGCAAGCGTGTCGAACAGCGCGAAGAAGCCGGTGCCGATGATCAGCGCGGGCATGCGCGGCAGCACGGCGAGCCAGTGATCGTGCTGCGCGTGATGCGCGTCGTCGCCGGCGAGCGGCGCGCGCCGGATCGTCGCGAGCGTCGGCAGCGCGAGCAGGAACAGCGCGCCGCACAGCGCGAAGCGGATGCTCGTCGCGCCCGCGATCTGGCTCACGAGCACGGGGCCTGCCATCTGGAACAGCGTGAAGTTGGTCGCGTAGATCGCGACGACGCGGCCGCGCGTCGAATCGTCGGCGAGCTGGTTGACCCACGCTTCACCGATCGTAAACAGCAGCATCAGCGCGGCGCCGCACAGCACGCGCAGCACGCCCCACAGGATCAGATTCGACGTGAACTGCATCAATGCGGTAGCCGCCGCGAGCAGCACGACCGACACGACGATCGCGCGGCGCGAGCCGATATGCCGCGCGAGCGCGGTGACGAACGGGACGATCGCGAGGCCGCCGAGCGCCTGCGCGGCCGTCAGCATGCCGACGACGTTGGTGCCGTGTCCGGCTTCGGTCAGCGCGAGCGCGGTGAGCGGCAGCGTGGCGCCGGTGCCGAGACCGACGACCGCGACGCTCAGAATGAGTGCGAGGAAATCGCGATTAAGAATGGCTTTCATCGGGCGCGATGCTACACCTCGGACCTTGAAAGGTCCATGAAGGCCATCAGCTTCGAGTGGAGTTGTGCACGCAACGATCTCAACCGGGTTGCGTTACACGTATTCGGTCGGCACGGTCACCGGGCGGCGTTCGAGCGATGCCGACCACAGCGTGAGCGCGAGTGCGGCGACAGCCATCGCGACGCCGACCCACGGCAGGTTCACGAGCGACACGCCGGAGCCGATCGCCATCCCGCCGAGCCACGCGCCGGTCGCGTTGCCGAGGTTGAACGCGCCCTGGTTCAGCGTCGACGCGAGGTTCGGCGCGTCGCTGGCGCGGTCGACGATCAGGATCTGCAGCGGCGGCACGATCGCGAACGCGAGGATGCCCCACACGAAGATCGTCGCGAGCGCGGCGAACGGCAGGTGCATCGTGCCCGCGAACACCGCGAGGATCACGCCGATCAATGCGAGCGTCGCGATCAGCGACGGCATCCGGCGCCAGTCGGCGAGCTTGCCGCCGAGCGTGCCGCCGACCGTCAGCCCGAGGCCGAACAGCAGCAGCACGTAGGTGACCTGGCGTGGCGAGAAGCCCGTCACGTCCTCGAGGATCGGCGTGATGTACGTAAACACGCTGAACAGGCTGGCCGATGCAAGCACGCTGATGCCGAGCACCATCAGCACCTGCGGATGTTTCAGCACGCTGAATTCGCGCGTGATGCTGGTGTCGGGCATCGCGAGGTTCTTCGGCAGGCAGACGGCGAGCGCGGCGGCCGCGGCGATGCCGATGCCGGTGACGGCCCAGAACGTCGCGCGCCAGCCGTATGCCTGGCCGAGCGCGGTGCCGAGCGGCACGCCGAGCACGTTCGCGAGCGTGAGGCCGGTGAACATCAGCGCGATCGCCTGCGCGCGACGGTTCGGCGCGACGAGGTTGCTCGCGACCACCGAGCCGATCCCGAAGAACGCGCCGTGGCAGAACGCGGTGACGACCCGCGCGGCCATCAGCACCGCATAGCCCGGCGCGATCGCGCAGAACAGGTTGCCCGCGATGAACAGCCCGATCAGGCCCATCAGCGCACGCTTGCGCGGCATCTTCGCGGTGACGATCGCGAGGATCGGCGCACCGATCGTCACGCCGAGCGCATAGCCGGACACGAGCATGCCGGCGGCCGGGATCGACACGCCGAGGTCGCGCGCGACATTGGGCAGCAGCCCCATGATCACGAACTCGGTGGTACCGATTCCAAATGCGGCGACGGCGAGGGCGAAAAGAGGTAAGGGCATCGCGGTAGGCTCGGGAAAAGCCGCCGCTCGGGCGGGCGCAGGATGCGCGGGACGGGCGGACGGTAAGGCGAACGACAGCCGCGATTCTACTTCAGTGAAAACCCCTATGCTTGGGGCCAAAATGGTTGTTGCCGGCGTGCGACGGGGCGGTGCGCGTGAAGCTCACAGTGTGGGATTCGACGAGTTTTGCGGCGGCGAATGTGCCGCGGGCGGAGCGATGGCGGCGGCAGCGGCAGGGTGCTCGTCAGGCGATGTGTTCGGGGGAGCCGTCGGCAAGGGTGGGCAATGCGCTTGCCGCGTCGATGCCGGTGTCTGTTGCCGAGTCCGCGTCCACGGACGACGACGGCGAGCCGGCGGCATCGATCGCGGCCGGATCGTCCCAGCCATTTTCGAACAGGCACGCTTCGATCGGCATCCGCGCAGCCCAACGCTCCTGCTCGAGCATCGGCTTCGCATAGAACGCGTCGACGTGCCCGACGCACAGCACGGCGATCGGCTTCGCACCGTCGGGCATCCGCAGCAGCGTGCGCAGCGCGTCGACGTCGAACAGCGATACCCAGCCCATCCCGAGCCCTTCGGCGCGGGCCGCGAGCCACATGTTCTGGATCGCGCACGCGGCGGACGCGAGATCCATCTCCGGCAGCGTGCGGCGGCCGAACACGTGGCGTTCGCGGCCGTCGGCGAGCGCGACGACCAGCAGCTCACCGCATTCGCGCACGCCTTCGACCTTCAGCCGCATGAATTCGTCCTGGCGCTCGCCGAGCGCGTCGGCGGTCGCGCGGCGCTCGGCCTCGACCAGCGCGTGGATCGCGGTGCGCAGCGCGGGATCGGTGATGCGGATGAAACGCCACGGCTGCATGAAGCCGACGCTCGGCGCGTGATGCGCCGCGCGCAGCAACCGTGCGAGCACGGCCGGATCGACGGGCGCCGGCGTGAAGTGACGCATGTCGCGCCGTTCGAAAATGGCGCGGTAGACGGCGGCGATGTCGGAGTCGTCGAAACGCATGGGCGGCACAAGCAGGGGATGACGTCGGCGCAACGATAGCAGACCGCGCGCGAGCCGCGTTACATCATTCGAAACAAAGTGCGGAATTGTTGATGTAAAAGGTCGCATTTTCAGCGACGAACAAAAGCAAACGATTGCGAAGTCGCCGCTAGCCGTGAAATGGGCCGGTTTCGTCGATTTGTCAGCGATTCGCCGTCACGACGTTCTGCGGTGTGCCCGCATGCCACGCCTCGATGTTCAGCAGTGTGGTGTGCGCGATCTCGGCGAGCGCCTCGCGCGTGAAGAACGCCTGGTGCGACGTGACGATCACGTTCGGGAACGTCAGCAGGCGCGCGAGCACGTCGTCCTGCAGCGGCAGGTCGGAGTGATCCTCGAAGAAGAGTCCGCTTTCCTCTTCGTACACGTCGAGCCCGAGATGGCCGAGCTGGCCGCTCTTGAGCGCATCGACCAGCGCCTGCGCATCGACGAGGCCGCCGCGCCCGGTGTTGATCAGCATCGCGCCGTGCTTCATCCGTGCGAGCGTCCGCTCGTTGATCAGATGGTGCGTCGACGGCAGCAGCGGGCAGTGCAGGCTGACGATGTCGGCGTGGTGCAGCAGCTCGTCGAGCTCCACATAATGCGCGCCGTACGCGATCAGCTCGTCGTTGTAAGGCGGCACCGAGTGCGCGAGCACATGCATCCCGAAGCCCATCATGATCTTCGCGAACACGCTGCCGATGATGCCGGTGCCGATCACGCCGACGGTCTTGCCATGCAGGTCGAAGCCGAGCAGGCCGTTCAGCGAGAAGTCGCCTTCGCGGGTGCGCGCGACGGCGCGCGGCAGGCGGCGGTTGAGTGCGAGGATCAGCGCGACCGCGTGCTCGGCCACCGCGTGCGGCGAGTATGCGGGCACGCGCACGACCGTGATGCCGAGCCGCTCGGCGGCGGCCAGGTCGACATGGTTGAAGCCCGCCGAGCGCAGCGCGATCAGGCGCGTGCCGCCGTCCGCCAGCCGTTCGAGCACCGCCGCGTCGACGGTGTCGTTGACGAACGGACAGACGACGTCATAGCCGTGCGCAAGGATCGCGGTTTCCGCGTCGAGGTGCGACGGCTGGAAGTGCAGCCGATAGCCGAACCGCCGGTTGGCGGCAGCAAACGAATCGTCGTCGTACTGCCGGCTGCTGAACAGGATCACGCGCACGCTGCACCTCCGAAAGCTGACGCGCGCAGTTTACTGCAGCCCCGTGACGATGTCGGAGCGGTCGGGCCCGCGCGACGGCCGCAGGAAGCCGTAGTCGGTGCGTTCGCGGGCCGGTTGCGCACTGAAGTGATCGAGCGCGTGCTCGACGAAGCTGCGCGTGCGGGCCGGTACGTACTGGCGGTTCGGGTAGACGAGCGACAGCTGCGTGTCGGGATCGTCGATCCGGTAGCCGGCCATCAGCCGCACGAGCGTGCCGCTGGCGAGCGCGTTGGCGACGCACGGCTCGGGCAGCACCGCGATGCCGGCACCGGCCACGGCCGCCGCGTGGACGAGCGCGAGCTGGTTGACCGTGCAGGCAGGGCGCACCGTGACGGAATGCGCGACGCCGTCGTGGCCGACCAGTTGCCACGCGGGCGCATGCTGGTGCGGCGCGAGCGTGACCCAGTCGTGGCCCGGCAGGTCGTCGGGCAGGCGCGGCTCGCCGCGTCGCTCGAGATAGGCCGGCGCCGCGACCGCGACGAACGGGTTCGGGGCGAGTGCATGGCCGATCAGCGTCGGGTTGCCGTCGAGCCGGTTGCCCGTGACGATGCCGACGTCGTAACCCGAATCGAGCACGTCGAGCGGCCCTTCGGCGACGGTCAGCTGCACGCGCAACTCGGGGTAGCGGTGCCGGAAGCTGCTGACGAGCGGCGTCAGCGCAAGCGGCGACAGCAGGCCCGACGCGACGACGCGCAGCGTGCCGGCCGGTTCGCGCACGGCATGCGCGACGGACGATTCGAGGTGGTCGAATTCCTCGAGCAGCGCGCGGCACCCGTCGAGGTAGCGCACGCCGGCCTCGGTGAGCGACAGGTTGCGCGTGGTGCGGTGGATCAGCCGTGTGTTCAGGTGGCCCTCGAGCATCGCGATCGAACGCGTGACGAGTGCATTGGACACGCCGAGATGGTGCGCCGCGCGCCGGAAGCTCTGCTGCTCGGCGACGCAGACGAATACACGCATGGTCTGAATCTGGTTCATGGCTTGCGTATTTCTGGCCCGGTTGATTGATTATGGTTGTGGTTTTTCGTCGCGCAACCCAGAAAGCGCATCGCGCGACACCCAGTTCTCCCTCGTATCGAAAAATCGCTTTTTTCGATTCCGCAGACGATTGTTCAATACGGAAGCGATATCCGTCAACCTGAGAAAAGGGGCGGGTTGCGGAAAATCGAAATCGGGGGTAACGCGTTAAACCCGGCGCTGTCTCGCATGCCTGCCGTTCAAAGACGGCAGGGTATTCGAATAAGCATGGGGTCTGCGAATATTTCCCATGTTAATCAATAGGTTGCAATAAATTCTGGTGGGCTTGTTCCGGTATTGACGGGAAGCAGGCCCCAATACATGCCAGAATAATAGATGTTTTTCGTCCGTGCCCGGATTTTTCGTATCGGATTCCGTGCCACGATTTTTAGCATGGATTCGGTCTATTTCGCTCGATACAAAGTTGCGCTGAACCGGCGGTCTCGGCGAATCGCGGTGTTATTGACGAAGTAAATCGTGTGCTTGCCGCACGAATGGAACCGTTTCACAACCTGGCCGGCAATCCTTTTTCAATCCGGATGGCTGGCCGTGCGATCCGCGCACGGCCGGCTGGCCCGGTTCGGCGACCGGGCCAGCGTCGTGCTGTCCGGTCGCGCGTGCCTCTTGCGCGAGGCGGCGGAACGCGGAATGATCGATCAGTTCGCCATGTCGTGCGGCGGGCGCCCGTGCACTTCCTTTCCTCACTTTTTACCAGCCATGTCCATCGATTACTCGCCGATTCCCTGTCCCGTCGTCGTGCCGCTCGACGCGATCCTGCCCGAAGAACCGCTGCTGATGATGGGGGCCGGCCCGGTTCCGATCCCGGCCGCTGTCGCGAAGGCGAACACGATCGTGATCAACCACCTCGGCGCGACGATGGCGAAGATCATCGAGCAAGTGAAGGAGATGGCGCGCTACGTGTTCCAGACCCGCACGAAGTGGGTGCTCGGCGTCGCGGGCCCCGGTTCGGCCGCCATGGAAATGGCGATCTCGAACCTCGCTTGGCGCGGGACGCGCGTGCTGTCGATCCGCAACGGCTTCTTCAGCGCGCGGATGGCCGAGATGGCCACGCGCGTCGGCGCCGACGTTTCGACGCTCGAAGTGGCCGACCGCGCGGTCGCGAGTCTCGACGAGATCGCCGACGCAATCGCCCGCGAGCGGCCCGAGATCGTCACGATCGTGCAGGGCGAGACGTCGAACACAGTGTGGAACCGCGACCTGCGCGACATCGCGGCGCTCGCGAAGGCGGCCGGTGCGCTGGTGGTCGTCGATGCGGTGTGCACGCTGTCGACGATGCCGCTCGAAATGGACGCGTGGGGCATCGACGCGGTGATCACCGGCGGGCAGAAGGGGCTGTCGTCGATCCCGGGCGTGTCGCTGATCGCGTTCTCCGACGCCGCCTGGAACCGGATGAAGCAGCGCCCCGAGCCGAATGCGCACTGGTGCCTCGACATGGCGCTCGCGGAAAACTTCTGGCACAACGCGGGCTATCACTACACGGCGCCGGTGTCGGGCGTGCTCGCGCTGCACGAGGCGCTGCGGCTCGTCTGCGCGGAAACGCTCGAAAGCCGCTTCGCGCGCCACCTGCGCTGCTCGCTCGCGCTGCAGGCGGGTGTCGAGGCGATGGGGCTCAAGCTTTACGCGCCGAAAGACTGCCGGCTCAATTCGGTGGTCGGGATCGAGACGCCTGAGGGGCTTACGCCCGGGATGGTCTGCGGCCATATCTCGAAGCAGTACCAGGTCGAGATTTCGGGCTCGTTCGGGTTGCCGATCGTGCGGATCGGCCAGATGGGCGAGCAGTGCCGCGAACACAACCTGTTCCGCACGCTGCACGCGTTCGGCCGCACGATGGTCGACCTGAAGGTGCCGGTCGATCTGCCGGCCGGTGTCGCGGCGCTCGAACAGGAACTGTCGCGGCGCGGCGCGTAAGCCGCGAAACGACGAGAGGGGCCGCGCTCAGCGGCCCTGCATCGCGCGCCGGTACGTATTCGGCGTCGTGCCGTGCGCGTCGCGAAAGCGATGGCTGAAGTGGCCGGCGTTCGCATAGCCGCAGTCGGCGGCGATCTGCGCGAGCGGCAGCGCCGTCATGCGCAGCAACTCGCGCGCTCGCGCCAGGCGTTGCTCGGCCACCCACGCGTGCGGCGCGCGGCCGAACGACAGCCGGAACATCCGCGAGAAGTGGTATTCGGACAGCGCGGCGACGTCGGCGAGTTCGCCGAGCGTCAGCGGCTGCGTCAGGTAGGTGTCGATGTAGTCGCGCACGCGGCGGCGCACGGCCGGCGCGAGCCCGCCGCGGAACGACGTGTCGGTGCGCGTCGTGCTCTGTCCGCGCAGCAGCAGGCTCAGCACCTCGTGCGCGGTCTCGTTCACGCGCAGCCGTTCGTCGGCATCGTCCCAGCCGTCGAGTGCCAGCGAACGCAGCAGCGTGGCGACGCGCGCATCCTCGAAGTAAGTGCGGTCGGCGAGCTTCAGCTCGCGCGGCTCGCGGTCGAGTTCGCGGATCGCGCGCTGCGTGAAGTGTTCGGGCAGGAAATACAGGTGGATGAAGTGCATCTCGCCGCGCACCCACCAGCGCGATTCATGGTCGCCCGGCAGCGCGCACAGCAGGCTCGGCGCGCCGTAGCGCGGCACGCGCTGGCGTTCCGTCCGGTAGCCGCCGTCGAGGTAGCACGACAGCGTATGGTGGCCGGGCTGTTCGTAGACCGTCTCGCTTTCGTCGGTGATCCGCGTCCATTCGGCGATCGCGAGATGGTCGCCGAGCCACGCGAAGCGCTCGAGCGTCGCGTTCGCGTCGGCGAGCGTGCGGCAGACCGACTGCAGGCCGAACGGCACATCGCCGCCAGCCAGGGCGGCGGGGTGATCGACGGGCGGGGCGGAAAGGGAGAGGCTCATGATGGGCCGAGTATAAGCGGGTGCGCGGCGCCACGTGCGGCCGTCCGAAAAAGACAGCAATTCCGGACAATCGGCGCGCGCTGCGTGGCGGCATAGTCGGGATCCGTTTCACCTGTTTTTTGGATCGTTGCCGCCATGAACCTGTCGCTTTATTTCGTCACCGTGCTGATCTGGGGCACCACCTGGATCGCGATCAAGTGGCAACTCGGCTCCGTGCCGCCGCCCGTGTCGATCGCATGGCGCTTCTGGCTGGCAGCCGCCGTGCTGTTCGCGCTGCTGCGCGTGATGCGCCGGCCGGTGCGCCCGCCGCGCGAAGCGTGGCGCTTTCTCCTGGCGCAGGGCTTCGCGCTGTTCTGCCTGAACTTCCTGTGCTTCTACTACTCGGAGCAGGTCGTGCCGAGCGGCCTCGTCGCGGTGATTTTCTCGACCGCGCCGCTGTTGAACTCGATCAACGGCCGGCTGTTCATGGGCCGTCCGCTGCGGCCGTCGGCGATCGCCGGTGCGCTGCTCGGGCTCGCCGGCATCGCGTGCCTGTTCTGGCAGCAGATGGCCGGCCATCTCGACGACCACGCGACCTGGACCGGGCTTGCGATCGCGTTCGCGGGCACGATGTGCTTCTCGGCCGGCAACCTGCTGTCGAGCCGGATGCAGTCGATGGGGCTGCACCCGCTCGTGACCAACGGCTGGGCGATGCTGATCGGCGCAACGATCCTGACCGTCGGCAGCGCGGTGGCCGGGTTGCCGTTCACGCTCGACACGAGCCCGCGCTATCTCGGCGCGCTCGTCTACCTGGCCGTGCCGGGCTCGGTGATCGGCTTTACCGCGTACCTGACCCTCGTCGGCCGGATCGGGCCGGAGCGTGCCGCGTACTGCACGGTGCTGTTCCCGATCGTCGCGCTGGGCGTGTCGACCGTGTTCGAGGGCTATCAGTGGTCGCCGCTCGCGGTGGTCGGGCTACTGCTGGTGGTGGCCGGCAATCTGGTCGCATTCGACCTGACGCGGCGGTTGTTTCTGCGCACGGCCTGACCGGGAGGCGGCTGTCTGCAGTGTCCCGATGCATCGGTCATCCGCCCGATGCGGGCAACCTTGGGTACGCCGAAAAGTTGACGCGGTTGACTTGGTTGCGAGGCTGACCTATCCTTCATCCTGATCGTGAATGGAGGCGATGATGGGTCGGCATGTGCAAGCGCTCGAGGGCGCCGATGTCATCCTCGATGTGGATACCGAAGTGGCGCTGCGCTGCGCCGTCGGCGCAGCGACCATGCTCGGGCCGGACAAGGCACGAGCATTGCTCGAGCTGTCCGACGCGCAACTGGGTCATCTGTTCAAGGTCGGCATCGCTCAGGTCATCGATCTTGCCGGTGTCGTCACTTTCGGGATCGCCGCCGCGGCGACCCGCGACAGGAAAGCGCCCGGCCGCGCGAAGCCGAATCCGAAGCCGGCCGCGTACGAGGGCGCCGTGCTTTCCGAGGTCGAGCGGATTGCGTTGTCCGAGCGGCAGGCGCTGGTTGCCGCCGGCAGATTGTTGCCGGCCGCCGAACTCTGGGCGGGGCTGGGCATTACCCGGCAGGCGCTCAACAAGGCGCTCGTATCGGGGCGCATCTTCACGGTGGACGTCGGGGCCGCGCAATACTATCCGGCCTTCTATCTGGCAGGCGACATCGATCGCAAGACGCTGGGCAAGGTGACGCAGCAACTGGGCAGTCTGCCGGGCTGGAGCAAATGGCAGTTCTTTACGACCCCGAAGGCATCGCTCGGTAACGTCACGCCACTGAAAGCCCTGTCGCAAGGGCAGGTCGAGCGGGTGGAGCGCGCGGCGGCAGCCTTCGCGGAACGCTAGGAGCGTACGGTTGACGCTGGGGGCGCCGGGCAGGCATTTCGCGCATGCAACGCTGACGACGAAAGAAGTCGCGCCTGCCACGCTGCTCCGTATTTCACGCTACGACACCGGCGAGCCCTACTTCGGCAGGTCGGGCGGCAACCGGTTCGACGATCCGCGCAAGCGGGGCAGGTTCGGTACCTGTTATTTCGGCTTCGACCTGCATTGCGCGTTTGCCGAGACGGTGCTGCACGACGAAGTTGCGGATCTCGAACTCGGCGGATTCCCGCTCGTGACGGCGGAACTGGAGCGCTACGTGCTGTCCTTTACGGGTTCGCCACTGAACGTGGCCGTCCTGCACGGTCTGCCGCTGAAGAATCTGGGCGGCGACGGGGCGCTGTCGACGGTCGTGCCCTACGACATCCCGCAACAATGGTCCGCCGCCGTGCACCGGCACGACCAGCGGGTCGACGGTTTCCTGTACATGTCGAGGCACCTCAACACGTCGGAAGCGCTCGTCCTGTTCGATCGCGCCGCGTCCAGGCTTGAACGCGCGGCTGCAGTGCCGTTCCGCCATCATCCGGAAGCCGCCCGCGTGCTGCGGGAATTCAACATTCTGCCGCGCTAGTCTGCGCCGCACCGCCGGCGGATGGACGATGTACCCGCCCGTTCCGTCCGGCGTCCGCCTGACCTTGCTGCGTTATGCCGCCGCGCCGCTCCCCTCGACCCGCGCCTGACGCTGGTACAGCACCATCGACAGTGCGACACCCGCCGCGGCGGCGGCTGCCGCGAACAGGAACACCTGCGGATAGCCGAACGCGCCCGCGACATAGCCGGCGAGCGGGCCCGTGATGCCGAGCGACAGGTCGAGGAACACCGAGTACGCGGACAGCGCTGCGCCGCGGCTCGCGGGCGGCACGAGCGCGACGGCCTCGACGCCAAGCGCGGGGAAGATCAGCGCGAAGCCGAAGCCCGTCAGCGCGGCGCCGACGAGCGCGACGTGCGGCACGGGCGCGAGCCACAGCAGCACGAGGCCCGAGCATTCGAACGCGAACGACACGATCGCGACGCGGAAGCCGCCGTAGGTCTTGATCGTGTTCGCGAACAGCAGGCGCGCACCGATGAACAGCGTACCGAACACGGTCAGCGACAGCGCGGCGTTCGGCCAGTGGCGCGCTGCGTAGTACAGCGTGACGAAGGTCGCGATCGAGCCGAAGCCGGCCGAGCCGAGCGCGAGGCCGAGGCCGTGCGGCAGCACGCGCGTGAACACGCTCGCGTACGACATCCGCTCGCCGTGCACGAGCGGCACGGAAGCGATCAGGCGTGCGAGGTAGAAGCCGGTCGCGGCCAGTGCGATCACGATCACGCCGATCAGCGCCGGATTCAGCGTATGCGCGATCGCGACGCCGACCGGTGCGCCGAGCGCGAGCGCGCCGTAGGTCGCGATGCCGTTCCACGAGATCACCTTCGCGTTGTGCGTGACGCCGACCCGGCCGATGCCCCACAGGATCGCGCCGGTGCCACACAGGCTCTCACCGACGCCGAGCACGAGCCGGCTCGCGACCAGCAGCACGAGGCTCGCGACCGGCCAGTGCGCGAGCAGCAGCGCGACGAGCAGCAGCACACCCGACACGCCGCAACCGACCAGCCCGCGCAGCACCGTCTGCTTCGGGCCGAGCGTATCGGCCAGGCGCCCGGCGAGCGGCCGCGACGCGAGCGTCGCGAAATACTGGACGCTGATCGCGCCGCCCGCGACGATCGCGGAAAAGCCGAGGTCGTCATGGACAAAGCCCGGCAGCACCGCGAGCGGCAGGCCGATGGTCAGGTAGCAGATGAACGTGAAGCAGACGACGGACACGATTTGCAGCGTGACCGCGAACCCGCTGCGCGGCGGTGTGGCGGAATCGGTTGACATGGGGTCGGAACGAATGAACGAAACGGACGGGGGACGGCGAAAAAGGGAATCGGGATTTTCCCATGGAACCGGTTTTCACGCAGGTACCATTTAGTTAATTGCGACCCGATTTCGTCGCCCGCGGATCGGCGGGGGCATTGCGAAATGGTGGGCGGAGCACCGTGCGGAAAGGGCGCCAGGCCGCGCCGACGCTCATATCGCGGCAGTTATATGGGCCCCATGCGTGATGGGCTATGGGTTGCGGAATTTGATGGTGATAGCGTGCAAACTGTCAGAAAAACGTCGGTCGAGCGCACTGCGCAGGCCGCCTTGCCCCCCATTTGAAGAACCATCGAGACATGAGTGAGCCGATCCGCTTCTACCATCGTCACGCGATCCGCGAAGTCAGCGGCGCGGACGTTACCCGCACCGTGCTGCAATACCTGCGCGAGGACGCGCATTGCACCGGCACCAAGGAAGGCTGCGCGGAAGGCGACTGCGGCGCGTGCACGGTCGTCGTCGGCGAGCTGACCGACGCCGGCGCGGTCGAGTTCAAGGCTGTCAACGCATGCATCCAGTTCCTGCCGACGCTCGACGGCAAGGCGCTGCTGACGGTCGAGGACCTGCGCCAGCCGGACGGCGCGCTGCATCCGGTGCAGCAGGCGATGGTCGACTGTCATGGTTCGCAATGCGGGTTCTGCACCCCCGGTTTCGTGATGTCGATGTGGGCGCTGTACGAGAAGCATGGCCACGAAGGCTGCGGTAGGGCCGGCACGTGCGCGAAGGCGAAGGACGTGCCGACGCGTACCGAGATCGCCGATGCGCTGACCGGCAACCTGTGCCGCTGCACCGGCTATCGCCCGATCGTCGATGCGGCCGTGCAGATGTTCGACGCTCCGTCGCCGTCGGCGCCGGTCGACACGGCCGCGCTGGCCCGCACGCTCGCGTCGCTCAAGCGCGACGACACGTTCGATTACACGACGATCAACGGCGCGCGCTTCGCGGCGCCGCGCACGCTCGACGCGCTGGCCGCGCTGAAGGTCGAGCGGCCCGACGCGCGCATTCTCGCGGGCAGCACCGACATCGGCCTGTGGGTGACCAAGCAGATGCGCCGGCTCGACGACCTGATCTACGTCGGCCAGATCGCCGAACTGCAGCGCCTCGTGGAGCGCGACGACTGGATCGAGATCGGCGCGGGCGTGACGGTCGAGAACGCGTATGCGGCGCTGGCCGGCCAGTATCCGGAACTGACCGAGATGTGGAAGCGCTTCGCGTCGCTGCCGATCCGCAACGCGGGCACGATGGGCGGCAACGTCGCGAACGGCTCGCCGATCGGCGATTCGATGCCGGGCCTGATCGCGCTCGGCGCGCGCGTCGTGCTGCGCGGTGGCGACACGGTGCGCGAACTGCCGCTCGAGGCGCTCTATACGGGCTACCAGCAGAAGGACATGGCGCCGCACGAATTCGTCGTCGGCCTGAAGGTGCCGACCCGCACCGGCGCGCGCGAGAAGCTGCAGTTCCGCACGTACAAGCTGTCGAAGCGGTTCGACTCCGACATCTCGGCCGTGTGCGCCGCGTTCGCGTTCATCGCGGACGGCGACATGATCCGCGAGCCGCGCATCGCGTTCGGCGGGATGGCCGCGACGCCGAAGCGTGCGACTCACACGGAAGCCGTGCTCGACGGCGCGCAGTGGCACGAAGCCACCGCGCAGGCCGCGATGCAGGCGCTCGAGCGCGACTACCAGCCGCTGTCCGACATGCGCGCGACGAACACGTATCGCCTCGATACCGCGAAAAACCTGATGTATCGATTCTGGCTGGAGACGCGCCCGCACGACCCGCTGCCGCCGCAAGCCCTGAATGTGCGTGAAGTGGCCGCCGAACTCGGCACCGACGCGGCGCGCGTCTGAAGACGGAGAACACCGAACATGAACCAGCAAGCAGAACCGTTCCTGAGCACCCTCGACCCGCAAGCCGACGCCGCGCAGGTGCACGTATCGCGCGCGCACGAATCCGCGCACCTGCACGTCAGCGGACGTGCCACCTACACCGACGACATACCGGTCGTCGCGGGCACGCTGCACGCGGCGCTCGGCCTGTCGGCGAAGCCGCACGCGCGGATCGTGTCGATGAACTTCGATGCGGTGCGCGCAACGCCGGGCGTGGTCGCCGTGTTCACGGCCGACGACATCCCGGGTGTCAACGATTGCGGCCCGATCATCCACGACGATCCGGTGCTCGCGAAGGGCATCGTGCAGTTCGTCGGCCAGCCGATGTTCATCGTCGTCGCGACGTCGCACGAAATCGCGCGGCTCGCCGCGCGCCGTGCAAAGGTCGACTATGAGGAGCTGCCCGCGATCCTCACCGCGCAGGAAGCGCGCGCGGCCGAAACCTACGTGATCCCGCCGCTGAAGCTTGCGCGCGGCGATGCGGCTGCGCGGCTTGCCGTCGCGCCGCACCGCGAGTCGGGCGAAATGCTGCTCGGCGGCCAGGAGCAGTTCTACCTCGAAGGGCAGATCGCGTACGCAGTGCCGAAGGACGACGACGGGATGCACGTGTACTGCTCGACGCAGCACCCGAGCGAGATGCAGCACCTCGTCGCGCACGTGCTCGGCGTCGCGTCGCACAACGTGCTCGTCGAATGCCGCCGGATGGGCGGCGGGTTCGGCGGCAAGGAATCGCAGTCGGGGCTGTTCGCGTGCTGCGCGGCGCTCGCCGCGTGGAAGCTGCTGTGCCCGGTGAAACTGCGTCCGGACCGCGACGACGACATGATGATCACCGGCAAGCGGCACGACTTCCATTACCGCTTCGACGTCGGCTACGACGACGACGGCCGCATCGACGGCGTGGCGCTCGACATGACGTCGCGCTGCGGTTTCTCGGCCGACCTGTCGGGCCCGGTGATGACGCGCGCGGTGTGCCACTTCGACAACGCGTACTGGCTGGGCGACGTGAACATCGCCGGCTACTGCGGCAAGACCAACACGCAGTCGAACACCGCGTTCCGCGGGTTCGGCGGCCCGCAGGGCGCGTTCGCGATCGAGTACATCCTCGACGATGTCGCGCGTTCGCTCGATCGCGATCCGCTCGACGTCCGCTATGCGAACCTGTACGGCAAGACCGAACGCAACGTCACGCCGTACGGGCAGACGGTCGAGGACAACGTGCTGCAGGAACTGCTCGGCGAACTCGAAGCGACGAGCGACTACCGCGCGCGGCGCGCGGGCGTGCGCGCATTCAATGCGCGCAACACGGTGCTGAAGAAGGGCATCGCGATTACGCCGGTGAAGTTCGGCATTGCGTTCAACGTCACGCACTTCAACCAGGCCGGCGCGCTGGTGCACATCTACACCGACGGCTCGGTGCTCGTGAACCACGGCGGCACGGAGATGGGGCAGGGGCTCAACACGAAGGTCGCGCAGGTCGTCGCGCACGAGCTCGGCATCCGCTTCGGCCGGATCCGCGTGACGGCGACCGACACCAGCAAGGTCGCGAACACGTCCGCGACGGCCGCGTCGACGGGCTCGGACCTGAACGGCAAGGCCGCGCAGGATGCGGCGCGCCAGTTGCGGGAGCGGCTCGCGGTGTTCGCGGCGAAGCAGTTCGGCGACGGCAAGGTCGATGCGGCCGACGTGAAGTTCGGCAACGACTTCGTGTGGGTGGGCGGCAACGGCGTGCCGTTCGGCGAAGTGGTCGCGAAGGCGTACCTCGCGCGCGTGCAGCTGTGGTCCGACGGTTTCTACGCGACGCCGAAGCTGTACTGGGATCAGTCGAAGCTGCAGGGCCGGCCGTTCTACTACTACTCGTACGGCGCGGCCGTGTCGGAAGTGGTGATCGACACGCTGACGGGCGAGATGCGCACGCTGCGCGTCGATGCGCTGCACGACGTGGGCGCATCGCTGAACCCGGCGCTCGACATCGGCCAGGTCGAAGGCGCGTTCATCCAGGGGATGGGCTGGCTCACGACCGAGGAGCTGTGGTGGAACAAGGGCGGCAAGCTGATGACGCATGCGCCGTCCACGTACAAGATCCCGACGGTGAACGACACGCCGCCCGAATTCAACGTGCAGCTGTTCAAGAATCGCAACGTCGAGGACAGCATCCACCGTTCGAAGGCTGTCGGCGAGCCGCCGCTGCTGCTGCCGTTCTCGGTGTTCTTCGCGGTGCGCGATGCGGTGGCCGCGGTCGGCGACTACAAGGTGAACCCGCCGCTCGACGCGCCGGCTACCGGCGAGTCGATCCTGCGTGCGGTCAGTGCGGTGCGTGCGGCAAGCGCCGGTCAGGCAGGCTGAGATGAAACGACCCGCACGCTCTGTTCGTTCGCTGTCGACCGGAGTTGACGCTTCAGCGCTTACTCCGGTCCCATGCACGGCTCCCCCCGTGGGGGCGGTCAGCCCCCTTGGGGCGGCCCGGCGGAGACTGACATGAACGGCCCCGCACGCTCGCTCCGCACCGCGTCGACCCCGGCGTTCGCGCCTGGCACCGGCCAGCGCAACCGTGCGACCGGCACGCCGGCGCCGATGCACATCGTGCTGTTTGGCGCCGGGCACGTCGGTCACGCGCTCGTCACGCTGCTCGGTGCGTTGCCGTGCGTCGTGCAGTGGGTCGACACGCGCGACGAGCTGTTCCCGGACGAATGTCCGCCGAACGTGCAGCCGGAGCCGACCGACACGCCGGAGGCCGTCGTCGACGCGGCGCCGCCCGGCGCGTACTTCCTCGTGATGACGCACAACCACGCGCTCGACTTTTCGCTCGCCGCGCAGATCATGCGGCGGCGCGACTACGCGTACTTCGGGATGATCGGCTCGCGCACCAAGCGCGTGAAGTTCGAGCGCCGGCTTGCCGCGCGCGGCGTCGATCCGGCGCGGCTCGTGGAGATGGTGTGCCCGATCGGCGTCGCGGGCATCGTCGACAAGGCGCCAGGCGCGATCGCGGTGGCCGTGTGCGCGGAGCTGCTGCAGGCGCGCTCGGGCATGCCGGTGGCCGACGCGAAGGCAGCTGCATCGGGGCGTGCGCGCGACGACGTGTCCTGCGCACGGTAGCGCCGCGCGGCCAGCGCATGGCCGCGCGTTTTTGCATACACTGCACGACGACGCGCGGCATCGGGCCGCGCCTAACCGTGTACGTACCATGTCCGATCATCAGGTTTATCTCGACACGCTCGATGCGAGCCTCTTTGCCATCGAGCGCTGGCTGTCCGGCGTCGATACCGCGCCCGAGGCATTCGATGCGCTGCTCGCGCCGTTCTCCGCCAATTTCACGATGATCCTGACCGACGGACGCGAGGTCGATCGCGACGGTACGCGCGCGCTGTTCGCGAAGCTCGGCGGCGCGAAGCCGGGGCTGCGCATCACGCTGTCGGAAACCCGCGTGCTCGCGGCCGACGCGTCACATGTGACCGTCACCTATCTCGAAGCGCAGCACGCGGCTTCGGGCGAGCTGCCCGCGCGCCGCGCGACTGCCGTGTTCGAACGCGACGCGGCGGGCGTCGTGCGCTGGACCCATCTGCAGGAAACCTTCTGCACAGCCTGAGCGGCCGCGCCCCGTTTCGTGCCGCGGCTCAGCGCTTGCGGCTACGGGGAACCGTCAGCTCGTCGGACACGCTCTGCATCAGCGCGCACAGCCACGCGATGTCGGTCGGGCGGTCGGGCTGCGGATGCGTGAGCAGGTAGCTCTTGATGC
This sequence comes from Burkholderia sp. AU30198, assembly GCF_020419825.1. NCBI lineage: Bacteria > Pseudomonadati > Pseudomonadota > Betaproteobacteria > Burkholderiales > Burkholderiaceae > Burkholderia > Burkholderia sp. AU30198. The sequence goes on from NZ_JAIZSA010000010.1 coordinate 93,917, forward strand.
GCGGGAACGGCACGGGCGGCGTGACGACGACGAGCGGCAGCAACTGCGCATAGTGCGTCGCGAAGCGGCGCGTCGTCGTGAAGATCAGGTCCGACTGCAGCAGCACCTGCGGCACGATCCCGAAGTAGGGCAGCGTCGTCACGATGCGCCGCGTGAGGCGCGCGCGTGCAAGGCCGATCTCGATCGCATTGCGCTTGTCGCCGGTGTATGGCGTCGGCGCGACGTGCGCGGCCGACGCGTACGCTTCGCGCGTGAGCGGCACGCGTGCGAGCGGGTGCGCATCGCGCATCAGGCACACGATCGTGTCGGAGAACAGGTCCTGGCGCGCGAACTGCGGGTCGGGCTTCGGCCAGTTGCCGATCACGAGATCGAGCGCACCCGATTCGAGTGCCCCCGCATGATCGAGCGCGGGATTCAGCGAATCGATTTCCAGGTGTGCATGCGGCGCCGCGTCGCGAAAGCGCTCGATCAGCGTCGGCATGAAGAAATCGTTCAGGTAGTCGGGTGCGGCGACGCGGAACGTGCGCCGTGCGGACGACGGATCGAAGTCGCCGTGCGGCGTCGCGATGAAGTCGACCTCGCGCAGCGCGCGCTGCGCGGCCTCGAGCAGCGACGCACCGTATTCGGTCGGCACCATCCCGGATTTGCCGCGCACGAGGATCGGGTCGTTCAGCGTCTCGCGCAGCTTGCGCAGCGCGGTGCTGATCGCGGGCTGGGTCTGGTTCAGCCGCAGCGCGGCCTGCGTGACGCTGCGCTCGAGCAGCAGCGTACGCAACACGCGCACGAGCCAGATATCGAGCGAGGCGGTACGGTCGTCGTCTTCCATCGATTGGGGGTGATTCGGGTGAAGCGTAACCTTACCGCAGCCGCGCGTTGGCGTGCGTGATACCGGCCATCACGCACGGCCCTTCGGCAGCGTGCTGATCCGCTTGACCTCGCGCGATTCGAGCCAGTTCGGTGTGCGCGCGCAGTACAGCACCATCGGCAGCGCGTCTTCGCCCCAGAACAACTGCTGGTTCATCCAGAACGTCGGCACGCCGAACACACCGAGCGCGATCGCGTCGGCGTTGTTGCGGGCCAGTTGCGCGGTGGTCTCCTCGAATTCGATCAATTCATCGCCGTGGCCGACGCCGACACGCTCGCACAGTGCCGCGAAGCCTTCCGGCGTCGACGGATCGTTGCCGTCGCGCCAGATGAAGCGGAACATCTCCAGCACGGTCGCGATATCGGCGCGCAGCGCGATCGCGAGGCGCAGCACCTTGTCCGACTCGAACGGGTGCGCGGGCGGCATCTTGAAGCGGATGCCGAGCTGCTCCGCGCGAAACAGCGCGTGACGATACGTGAACACGCGCTTGGCCGGCACGTCGGCGCCGGGGCGCTGCCCCCAGTGACGCTGCAGGTCGAGCAGCGACACGGCGACGGGTTCGAACGGCACGTCGGGCCACTTGTCATGCTGTTCGAGCAGCAGGTAGGAGAACGGCGACACGAAGTCGAAGAACCAGGCGGGCTGGGCGGTATCGAGGCCGGTTGTCATGTCGATCTCCAGTGGGTGGGGCGTGCGGCGCCTGGTGGCGGCCTCCATGTTACGCGGCGGCGCGCGCATGCGGCAATGATCGCGGATCGCCCGCTTACGCGGAACCGGGAGTCGCCCGGGGGGGATCGCCAGCCTGCGGCGGCGCGGTGTCGGCACGTGCGTGCGGCTGTCCACCGGCACCGGGCGGGCTGGCCGTCGGGTCCTGGTCGTGCGCGGTGAGCCGTTCGCGCACGAAGCCGATGTGCTCGCGCAGCACGTAGAACTGCCCGGCATAGGCGAGCGGCATCTTCATCCGGTTCACGGCTTCCTCGATATCGTCGAGTTCGTCGAGCAACTGCACGCGCTCCTCGGCCGTGTGCTCGCCGAGCGCGCTGCGCTCGAGCGCGATCAGCGCGCCGTACCAGCGGTAGATGCGCGAGCGCACGCGCCAGCCGTACAGCGACGGCACGAGCCGCAGCCCCGGGATCAGCACGACGATCAGAGGCACGACCACGACGAGCAGCCGGTCGACGAGGCTCGCGACCCAGAACGGCAGCCGCCGGTACAGGAAGGTCTTGCCTGATTTGTAGTAGCGCGCGGCGTCGTCGGAGAGCTGGAAGCCGCGCGTGACGGGCGACGGGAATTCACCCGCGTGCTGCAGGATCGTCGCGTGGCCGTGCACCTCGCGCGCGGCCTCGATCAGCAGGTCGGACAGCGCGGGGTGCAGCGAGTCGCGCGCGACGAGCTCGATGGTTGGCGCGACCGTGTGGATGTCGGCGGGCGGCAGGTTCTGGCCGAGATCGTAGACACCCATCGGCAGCGTGATCGCGGTCAGGTACGGAAAGCGCCGCGCGTACGCCTCGGCCTGCGTGAACGAATACACGTGCACGCCCGGCGCGCGGAACAGCTTCGCCATCACCGGGATCTGCGTCGAGTCGCCGGACAGGAACGCCGCGTCGATCTTGCCGTCGAGCAGCGCGGTGGCCGCGTCCTCGCCGGCGGTCGGCAGCAGCTCGGTCGAGCCGCCCGGCACGATGCCGTTCATCTTCAGCAACGCGAGGCTCAGCTCGCGCGCGCCGCTGCCTTCCGCGCCGAGCGCGAGCCGCTTGCCCTTGAAGTCGGACAGGCGCGCGACGACCGGGCCGCGGTACATGATCGCGAGCGGCACATAGCCGATGCTGCCGAGCGACACGAGGTGTTCGTCGCGCTCCTTCGGGCCGATGCCGCTCTGCACGAAGCCGACGTCGACCGGCGCGTTCGGGTTCGACAGCCGCGCGAGGTTCTGGGCAGACCCTTCGGATGACTGGACGTCGAGCGTGACGCCGTTCTTCGCGAGGATCGTCTTGTATTTCTGCGCGGCGTTCCAGTACGTGCTGCCGGGCGGCCCGGACGAGATCACGAGCGTGGACGGCGGTGCCGGCTGGATCAGCTTGACCGCGAGCCACACGGCCGCGACGGCGAGCAGCACGGTGGGGCCGATCGACAGCGCGAGGTCGCGCCACGACACCGCGACGAAGCGGGCGAGGATGCGGCGAGGCGGACGAGGGCGGGCTGGCTTCATGGGGGCGGCGGATGACGCTGGCGTGACGGATCGGTGACGGTCGGACGGTTGTCATGAACGATGCCGATTCTCGCGGCGATGGTAACCGGTTTCACGGTGCGTGCGCGAGTGGGGCGGCCTGGCGCGGCACCGCGGCGACAGTGGCGGGCGGCCCCGCGTCAAAAGCTTTGCGCTTCCGCGGGCGCTGGATTACATTGTGCGACGCAGCCGCGCCCGATTCGCGCGCGACCCGGCACGCAATCAGACCGGGCGCGTCCGGCCGGCGGCTGTCCGGCCCGGCCGGCCCGCTTTCGCGTGCGCCGACCGCCAGCCCGTCTCGCCTCTCTCGTATCGCCGTGGAAAACACCGGCTGTCCCGCCCGTTCGCGCGTGGGCCGGCTGTTTTTGGGGGTATCCGGCCGTACTGTGCACGGCCGTTCCGGAGTGATAAGGAGATAGCATGAAGTCGATCGTGTTGAGAGCGTTGGGCGTCGCCGCCGTGGCGGCCTGTCTGTCGGGCAGCGTGTATGCGCAGTCGAGCGATGCAGCGGCAACGGAAGCGCCCGCGGCCGCGACCAGCGCGCCGAAGGCCGCCGCGAAAACCGCGAAGAAGGCGAACCGCAAGCTCGGCTACGCGGTGCGCAAGGCGATTTCGAAGGAATCCGGCGTGAACGTGTCGAACCTCGTCGTGCGTTCGAAGGGTGGCGCGATCACGCTGGAAGGCACGATGCCGGCCCAGGACCAGATCGACAAGGCCGAAGCTGCAGCCAAGGGCGTGAAGGGCGTGACGTCGGTCGCGAACAAGCTGACGGTTCAGCAGCAGTGATGCCGGGCGGCGGCGCGCAAGCGCCGCGTGAGCCCGTTTTCAGGCGGGCCCCGGCGTGCCGGGGCCCGTTTGCGCTTGAGAGGCCGCAAGCCGCATGAAGCGGCGGCGGACCGATAACGATATCGAGAGGGCGGCGATGACGAGACTCGGGTGGGGCAGGCGGATGGTTTTCGGCGCGGCGCTGGCCGCGGTCACGATACTCGGCGCCTGCAACGGCGACGAGTCGGCCGAGCGCAACCGGTTGCCCGGTTTCGTGTCGGGCAGCGTGCGCACGACAGCCTATGACGGCGCGAGCGACGACCTGCTGACGGCCGGCCTCGGCAAGACCGGCCTCGGCTCGGCGAGCGCCCCCGCGTTCGCGAATGCCGCCCGGCCGACGAGCGCCGAGCTGCGCCGCCTCGCGATCTGGTCGAACTACCGCGCACTCGTCGACATGAGCGCGAACGGCGGCTACGGCCGCTTCTGGGGGCCGAACGTCGACCTCGACGGCAATGACACGCTCGGCCAAGGCAAGATTCCCGGCACCGAATATCTCGCGTACTCCGACGACGGCAGCGGCAGCAAGAACGTCACGCTGCTGGTGCAGGTGCCCGCCAGCTTCAATCCCGCGCAGCCGTGCATCGTCACCGCGACGTCGTCGGGCTCGCGCGGCGTGTACGGCGCGATTTCCGCGGCCGGCGAATGGGCGCTCAAGCGCGGCTGCGCGGTTGCCTACAACGACAAGGGCGGCGGCAACGGCGCGCACGAGCTGATGTCGGATACCGTCACGCTGATCGACGGTACGCTCGCCAACGCGGTGCTGGCCGGCACCGCGAGCCTGTTCACCGCGAACGTCACCAGCGGCGATCTCGCCACGTTCAATTCCCGTTTCCCGAACCGCTATGCGTTCAAGCACGCGCATTCGCAGCAGAACCCCGAGCAGGACTGGGGGCGCGTGACGCTGCAGTCGGTCGAGTTCGCGTACTGGGCGCTCAACGAGCAGTTCGGACCGCTGATCGACGACTCGCATCACGGCGTGCGCTATCGCGCGGGCGACATCACGACGATCGCCGCGTCGGTCAGCAACGGCGGCGGCGCATCGCTCGCGGCGGCCGAGCAGGACAACCGCGGCTGGATTACCGCGGTCGTGGTCGGCGAGCCGCAGATCAACGTGCGGATGGCGCCGAATGCGGTGGTGCGCTCGGGCGGCCAGCCCGTGCCGTCGTTCGGCCGGCCGCTGGCCGATTACGCGACGCTCGCGAACCTGCTGGAGCCGTGCGCGGCCGCATCGGCGTCGCTCGCCGGCGCGCCGTACCTGAGCGCGCTGCCGGCGGCGACCACGCAGTCGATCCGCACGCAGCGCTGCGCGACGCTCGCCGCGGCCGGGCTCGTGTCGGGCGCCGATACGCCAAGCCAGGCCGCCGACGCGCTCGCGCAGCTCCACGCGGCCGGCTACCTCGCCGATTCCGACCTGCTCCAAGCGCCGATGTGGGATTCGCAGGCGATTCCGGCGATCGCGGTCACCTATGCGAACGCGTACACGCGCTCGCGCGTCACCGACAACCTGTGCAATTTCAGCTTCGCGACGACGAACCCGGCGACGGGCGCGGTTGCCGCGCCAGCCACGTCGCCGATGCCGGCCGTGTTCGGCGTCGGCAACGGCGTGCCGCCGACGGCCGGCATCGACCTCGTGTTCAACACGGGCGCGGGCGTCGACCACCGGCTCGCGACGCCCGATGCGAGCTTCGCGGGCGCGCTGTGCCTGCGCCAGCTGTGGACGAACGGGATGCTCGGGATGCCCGCGAACGTCGATGCGGTGCGCGTGAACGCGAACCTGCAGGGCAAGCCGGCGATCATCGTGCAGGGTCGCAGCGACGCGCTCGTGCCCGTGAACCACGCATCGCGCGCGTACGTCGCGCAGAACGGCATCAGCGAAGGCGGGCGCAGCCAGCTCGTGTTCTACGAGGTGACGAACGGCCAGCATTTCGACGCGTTCCTGCCGGTGCCGGGCTTCGACACGCGCTTCGTGCCGGTTCACTACTACAACCTGCAGGCGCTGAACCTGATGTGGCGGCACCTGAAGAACGGCGCGCCGCTGCCACCGTCGCAGGTGATCCGCACGGTGCCGCGCGGCGGCACGCCGGGCGCCGCGCCCGCGCTGACGAGCGCGAACCTGCCGCCGATCTCGGCGGCGCCGGGTGCGAATGCGATCACGGTCGGCGCCGGCGCGATCGACGTGCCGCTCTGACGGCGTCCGTCGCGCCGCCCTCACGAAGCCGGACAGTCGTCCGGCTTTTTCTTTTGGATTGTCTGGAATCGGTCCCGAACTGCCTTTTATCGGAATGGCGAGCGCCGTAACAAATTATTACTTTACGGCGGTAAATCGGGACCCTAATATGCGCCGGTATTTTCACTTAATTTAATAAATTCCAGATACGAGATATTCCTTTCTATTTAGTTAATCGATCCTTTCGATTTTATTAAATCGGCTCGAGCCGCGATTGGTCGCTGCTTTGCGATTAATCGGCATCTCGCCGAGGGGGATTGTTCGTCTGTTCGAAGCGCGGCGCCCTTGTTGGGCGGGCCTTGCGGGGCATGTTTTTGCTGTCGATTTTGTGCATGTGCAAAATCGTTGAATGAATTTGCATTGCTGCGGATTATTGAATTGTCGTTTGCAGTGGAGTCGATTCCATTGTGCGGTTGCAAAAAATATGGGTGGGGTAAATCGTGCCGATCGGTATTTTCCGATCCGGTAAAAAACTCGGAGTGCGTCGCATAACGAATGCATTCCTGGTGCGGAGCGCCGGCGCAAATGATCCTTTGCGACCGGCGGTATTTATCGTTCTGTTCGAGAGGCAATAATGACGACACGGAAGTCCTTGAAAGACGGTTTCGCGCTATTCGGAACGACACTGAGCGTGCCGCTCGCTGCAGCCGCGGCCGCAGCGCTGCTCGTCACGGGGTGCGGCGGCGACGACGGGGCGAGCCCGGCCGCGGCCGCCAACGCGGCGGCGACGACGTCCAACGGCAGCACGTCGGCCAGCACCAACGCAACGAATGCCACGCCGGCCGACCAGCCGTACGTCGACAACGACGTGTACGGCACCGGGCCGAACGACGCGGTCACGGATTCCACGGAAGGGGCGGCCGTCGTGCACCGCACGGTCACGGTCGGCGGCAAGACGATCAACTACACGGCCACCACCGGCCACCTGACGACGATCGATCCGACCACGTCGGCGCCGAACGCGAAGATGTTCTACGTCGCGTACACGCAGGACAATCCGGACCCGTCGAAGCCGCGCCCGGTTACGTTCTTCTACAACGGCGGCCCCGGCTCGTCGTCGGTCTACCTGCTGCTCGGCTCGTACGGGCCGAAGCGCCTGCAGTCGTCGTTCCCGAACTTCACGCCGCCCGCGCCGTACAAGCTGCTCGACAACCCGGACAGCCTGCTCGACCGCACCGACGTCGTGTTCATCAACCCGGTCGGCACCGGCTATTCGACGGCGATCGCGCCGGCGAAGAACAAGGACTTCTGGGGCACCGACCAGGACGCGCGCTCGATCGACCGCTTCATCCAGCGCTACCTGACCAAGTACTCGCGTTGGAACTCGCCGAAGTTCCTGTACGGCGAGTCGTACGGCACCGCGCGCAGCGCGGTCGTGTCGTGGGTGCTGCATGAGGACGGCATCGACCTGAACGGGATCACGCTGCAATCGTCGATCCTCGACTACGCGAACGCGATCTCCGCGCCGGGCACGTTCCCGACGCTCGCGGCCGATGCGTTCTACTGGAAGAAGACGACGCTCAACCCGACGCCGACCGATCTCGACGCGTACATGGTCCAGGCCCGCAACTACGCGGACAACACGCTTGCGCCGCTCGCGCAGAAGCCGAACCCGCAGGACGGCGGCTTCGTGAACGTGCGCCTGAACCTGAACCTGCAGACCGCGCAGCAGATGGGTTCGTACATCGGCACGGATCCGACCTCGCTGATCCAGACGTTCGGCAACCCGGCCGCGCTCGGCAACGTGCCGTCGTCGGACGACAACCCGCCGTACACGTTCTTCCTGACGCTCGTGCCGGGTACGCAGATCGGCCAGTACGACGGTCGCGCGAACTTCACCGGCAAGGGCATCGCGCCGTACATCCTGCCGAACTCGGGCAGCAACGATCCGTCGATCACGAACGTCGGCGGCGCGTACACGGTGCTGTGGAACAGCTACATCAACACCGACCTCAAGTACACGTCGACGTCGTCGTTCGTGGACCTGAACGACCAGGTCTTCAACAACTGGGACTTCAGCCACACCGACCCGACCGGCGCGAACAAGGGCGGCGGCAATACGCTGTACACGGCGGGCGACCTCGCGTCGACGATGAGCGTGAACCCGGACCTGAAGGTGCTGTCGGCAAACGGCTATTTCGATGCGGTCACGCCGTTCCACCAGACGGAGCTGACGCTTGCGCAGATGCCGCTCGACCCGACGCTCAAGGCGCAGAACCTGACGATCAAGAACTACCCGTCGGGCCACATGATCTACCTGAACGACGCGTCGCGGACCGCGCTGAAGGGCGATCTCGCCAACTTCTACGATGGCATCCTGGCCAACCGCACCGCGCTGCAGCGTGTGCTGAAGCTGCAGATGCGCACGCAGCAGCTCAAGCAGCAGAAGCTGCAGCAACAGGGGCAGTAAGCGCGGCGGGCGGCTTGCGCCGCCTGATCTGACGTAAAGGTGCCGCCTGGTCACGTACGCCCGCTCTTCGCGTGACGTGTGTCGATGGCGGTGCGGTCGTCCTCAACGGTGCCCCGGGAGTCATGGACTTCCGGGGCATTGTCTTGTGCGGAGCTAGACGAGTCGCCCCGGAAACCGCCCATGACGGTGTTGCCGAATCCTCAAAAGAGGGATGAGTGACCCTCGTTTGAGGATTTGCCGGAACATCCCCATAAAGCGACGGCGGGGTGACGTGACGGGGTCTTTCTTCCGAAGATTCCGGCGAGAGAAAGGATGTCGACGCGCGACGTTGCAACCGCCCCGCTTACGCGAGCACGAGCCGGATGCCGACCGCGACGAGCGTCGCGGCGAGCAGGTTGCGCAGCAGCCGCTCGGGCGCGCGCGCCGACAGCAGGCTGCCGAGCACGATGCCGGGCAGCGAACCGAGCAGCAGCGACAGCAGCATCGACCAGTCGACCGAGCCGAGCAGCCAGTGGCCCATGCCCGCGACGAGCGTGAGCGGCACCGCGTGCGCGATGTCGGAGCCGACGATGCGGGTCGTCGCGAGCGCCGGATACAACAGCAGGAGCACGGTCACGCCGATCGCGCCGGCGCCGACCGACGTCATCGACACGAGCACGCCGAGCACGGCGCCCGTCAGCACGGTCGACCACAGCGTGCGCGCGGGGCTCGGCGCGAGCGGGTTGCGCGCGGCGAACGCGGTGAGCTGCGGCCGGAAGATCAGCGCGAGCGACGTGAGCAGCAGCGCGACGCCGAGCACGAGCTGGATCATCCGCGCGGTGCCCGGTGCGTTCATCCCGTGCGTATGCAGCCACCACAGCGTGATGGCCGCGGCCGGGACGCTGCCCGCCGCGAGCCGGCCCGTGATGCGCCAGTCGATCGACCCCTTCAGCCCGTGGACGAGCGTGCCGGTGCCCTTGGTCGCGGCCGCGTACAGCAGGTCGGTACCGACCGCCGTCGCGGGGTGGACGCCGAACAGCAGCACGAGGATCGGCGTCATCAACGAACCACCGCCGACGCCCGTCAGGCCGACGAGGATGCCGACGAACAGGCCGGACAGCGAGTACAGCAGATCGATATGGGGAAGCGACATCGGAAGCAGGCGGTTATGCGGCGTTCGGCGGCGGCGCGTGGGTCAAAGTCCGCCATTGTCGCAAAAGTGGCGCGTCGATGTACGACTACGTTAAAAATCGGCCGGGAAAGCCCGTGGGGCGGGCATCCGGACCGGGGTGAAACAGGCGTTTGAACAGGGGCGGGGCGTGGTGGCCGGCGCCATCGCGCCGATCGGCCCGAAAGACCTGGCGACGCGGGGGGCGGGTGCCAGAGCCCGGCACGCGTAAAAAAGGGCGCGACGGTGCGCGCCCGGGTTCGGTGGCGGCGCTGGACGCCCCAGGCCACCGGTCAGTGCATCGCGGGGCCGACGCCTTCGACCGCGCCCTGCCGCCGGATGCGCAGCGTGAGGCCGATCAGCGCGGCGGCGGCAGCGAACGCCGCGCCGAATGCGAAGGCCGCATGGTAGCCGCCGTTCAGCGCGACGAGCGGCGCGTGCGTTGCCGCAAGCACGTCGGTGCGGGCGGCCGCGAGGCTCGCGAGCACGGCGAGGCCGAGCGCGCCGCCCATCATGAACGCGGTGTTGACGATCCCCGACGCGAGCCCGGAATCGGCCGGATCGACGTCGTTCATCGCGGCGAGCAGCATCGGGTTGAACGCGACGCCCGCGCCGATGCCGAGCAGCGTCATGCCGGGCAGCACGTGCCAGACGAAGCCGCCGTCGACCGGCGCGCGCGAGAACAGTGCGAGGCCGCAGGCCGCGATCAGCAGGCCGGCCGCGATCGGGCCACGGATGCCGAAGCGCATCACGATCCGCGCGGACAGCCCGAGCGAGAACGCGGCCATGATCAGGTTCGCCGGCAGGAACGCGAGCCCGACCTGCAGCGGCCCGTAGCCGAGCACACGCTGCATGTACAGCGCGGACAGGAAGAACCACGCGAACATCGCGGCCGCCCACAGCACGCCGATCACGTTCGCCAGCGCGACGTTGCGCGCGGCGAACAGCGTGAGCGGCATCAGCGGATGCGCGGCGCGCGCCTCGATCGCGATGAACAGCGCGAGCAGCGCGACGGCCGCGCCGATCAGTGCGACGGTCTGCATCGACAGCCAGCCGGCTTCGTTGCCGCCGACGATCCCGTAAACGGCCAGCATCAGCGACGCAGTCACGGTGATCGCGCCCGCGACGTCGAGCCGAGCGGTACCAGCCGGCGCGCGCAGGCGCGGCAGCAGCGCGACGCACATCGCATAGACCGCGATGCCGATCGGCAGGTTGACGAGGAAGATCCAGTGCCACGACAGCGAGCTCGTCAGCAGCCCGCCGAGCAGCACGCCGATGCTGCCGCCGCCCGCGCAGACGAAGCCGTACACGCCCATCGCGCGGGCGCGTTCGCCGGGCTCGGTGAAGAGGTTCATGATCAGCGACAGCGCGACGGCCGATACGACCGCGCCGCCGAGCCCCTGCACCGCGCGCGCGGCGATCAGCATCGTCTGCGATTGCGCGAGGCCGCACGCGAGCGACGCAAGCGTGAACACGACGAGGCCGGCGAGGAACATGCGCCGCTGGCCGTACAGGTCGCCGAGCCGGCCGCCGAGCAGCAGGCAGCCGCCGAACGTCAGCAGGTACGCGTTGACGACCCACACGAGGGCCGTCTCGGTGAAATGGAGGTCGGTGCTGATCGACGGCAGCGCAACGTTCACGATCGTGCTGTCGAGCACGATCATCAGCACGCCGAGGCAGAGGACGATCAGCGCATACCAGCGCTTCTCGCCGTGAATCCCGTGGGTCATGGGCTTGCAGCCTTCTGATAGTTATTTGAAAGGATGCATTCTAGACCCCATCGGCGCGGGCTTCCTGCCGGTTTGTGGCAGCAGCGATGCGTAGTCGCGCGTCCGGGCGGGACGCGCGCGATGTTGGATGCGGCGGGCGTTACGGGCGCGCGGGCAGTTCGCAGCCGTCGGGGCCGCAGGCGGCCGCGTCGCTGGCGTCGAGTTCGACGATGCCGTCGCGCCATGCCTGGTCGAGCGCCTGCGCGAACGCGTCGGCCGGCTGCGCGCCCGACACCGCGTAGCGGCCGCCGAACACGAACAGCGGCACGCCGCGTCCGCCGATCTGCGCGGCGCGCGCGACGTCGGCTTCGACTTCGTCGCGGTATGCGTCGCTGCGCAGCACGTCTTCGACGGCCGAGCGCTCGAGTCCTGCTTCGATGGCGAATTCGGTCAACTCGGCGTGATCGAACAGCGAGCCGTGCTCGCAGAAATACGCGCGGTACAGCCGCTCGGTCAGCGCGTGCGCGCGGCCCGTCGCTTCCGCGAGCTTCACGAGCCGGTGGCCGTCGAGCGTGTCGCCGACGAGCGTGCCGGGCAGGTCGCAGCGCAGCCCGACGCTCGCGGCCGCGTCGGTCACCTGGCGCAGCATCTGGTCGACCTGCGTCGGCGACATCCGGTACTTGCCGGCGAGCATCGCCTCGACCGGCTCGACGGGCTGGCCGGGCATCAGCCGGTACGCGCGCAGCGCGACGTCCACGCGGTCGGCGTGCGCGAACGCGGCGAGCGCCTCGTCGAAGCGGCGCTTGCCGATCCAGCACCACGGGCAGATCAGGTCGGACCAGATTTCGACGGTCAGGGTCGGGCGGGCAGTCGGGGCGGGAGTGGTCGTCATGGGCGGTTCCGGGCAGCAAAAAAGTGTAACCGGGACTATATCACTTTGTGCTTCGACGCTTTGGCTTGGCCGGGCGGCCGTGTGAAACGGGCGCCCGGCGTATCACGAAGCATAGACACGGAAGCGGCGTCCCGATAGCGATTGCCGATACCGGCCGCCGCGGGGCCCGGCATCCCGGCGTCCCGGCGTCCCGGCGTCCCGGCGAAACGGCGAAACGGCGAAACGGCGAAACGGCGAAACGGCGAAACGGCGAAACGGCGAAACGGCGAAACGGCGAAACGGCGAACCGGCCCTTGGCGCGTTTCGCTTACGCGTCGCCTAGCGTTTCCTTCAGGTGCTTGAGGTGCTTGTAGACCGTCGCGCGGCCCATCCCGAGCACGTTCGCGACGTAGTTCGCCGCGCTCTTGCCGCGAAACGCGCCCTCCGCGTAAAGCGCTTCGACGAGTTCGCGCCGGTGCTCGCGCGTAAGCCCGTTCAGTCCGACCTGCCGCTCGCGCAGCCAGCCGTGCAGGAACGTGTTGATGCGCTCCTGCCAGTCGTCGCGGAACAGCTCGTCCGGCTGCGCGACGACGCCCGCGCCCTTGATGAACAGGTCGAGCGTCGCGCGCACCTCGTCGAACACCGCGATGTTGAAGTTGATGCACATCATCCCGGCCGGGTGGCCTTCGTCGTCGAACAGCACGTTGCTCACGCAGCGCATCCGCCGGCCGTCCCAGTTCAGCTTCTCGTACGGGCCGATCACGCGCTCGCGCGCGGAATGATCGATTTCGTCGAGCGCGGAATCGTCGCCGACCTCGCGCTTCGACAGGTTGTTCGCGAGATACAGCACGGTCTGGTCGTGCAGGTCGTGGATCACGACTTCCGCGTACGGGAAGAACAGCGCGGCGATACCGTCGGCGATCGGCGCATAGCGGGTGAGCAGCAGGTCTTTGACGGGGGATTTCTTCTTGCGCATCGGGTTCGCCATCTCGGGTGGGCGGGGGCCGGGCAGCGCATCGGGCCGGCGTGCCGGCGCACCGTTGGCCGGCATGCCCGTGCGCCCGCGCGCGGCCGCCGCGGCGGTTGCGCCATTGTATCGGCCCCGAGTGCGCGTGCCGCTCATGCGCGCGTCAGGTGCGTGTACAGCGCGTGGGCGATCGCGATGTCCTCGAGTCCGAGGCCGATCGAGCGGAAGAAGGCATGACGGGCGTACGACGGTGTCGGGCAGGTGCCGGCGACGAGCGCGGGCAGGTCGCCGACGATCCGCGTGGCGTCCCAGGCGTGCTCGGCCGCCGCGATCTGCATCTCGCCGGCGCTCGCGGGCGTCGTGTGCCGGTAGTCGCAGTACACGTCCATGTCGGGCAGCCACGCGGGCGGGATCTCGTGGGCGCGCGCGACGTTCGTGCTGATCGACGTGACGAGCGCGGGGCGCGTGAGCATCCCGTCGCCGAGCACGGGCGTGCCCGACGACGTGCAAAGCATCACGACGTCCGCGTCGCGCACGCAGGCTTCGACGCTCGCGGCGGCGCGGGCGCGCGGATCGAGCTGTGCGAGCGTCGCCTGCTGCGCGGCGTCGCCGGCGAGCGCGGGCGAGTACACGCGGATCGTTTCCCAGTCGCGCAATCCCGCCGTGTGCCGCAGGTGCGCGAGGCCGACCGCGCCCGCGCCGATGATCGCGAGATGGCGTGCGTTGCGCGGCGCGAGGCAGTCGACCGCGAGCGCGGTCGTGCCGGCCGTGCGCTCGACGGTCAGCAGGCCCGCGTCGCACCACATCAGCGGCTGGCCCGTGCGCATCGACATCAGCGCGGTCCACGCAGTGACGATGGGTTTGCCGCCCGTCACGACATACGGCGACAGCTTCGCGCCGAACACCTGCGCGTCGGCGAGCGCGCCGAGATACGTGATGAAGTCGCCGGCCTGGTCGGGAAACAGCGTGAGCGTTTGCGGCGGCTGCACCGCGCGCGCCGCGGCGAGCGACGCGAACATGCTGCGCAGCGTGCCGAGCACGTCGAGCGACGGCAGGGCCGCGCGCACCGCGGCTTCGTCGACGGTCAGCGGCAGGGTCGGGGCGGTTTGCGTCATGGGGACATCTCCGGTCGGGGCCGGACAGGACGGTCTCGATCGACGGTGTCCGGCAGTGTTCGTGATGGACGAAAAGTCTAATATAGACAAACGAAGTCGGGAGAATTTTTCTTTTCGAGACGGCATTTCGCCGCGTGTCGCTGAAAAAACATATAAAAATCAAATGCTTTCCGGCTGGCTTGCGACATTTCGAGGCCACCTATCGGGGCACGATTCTCGTATCCCCTATAGTCTATAGTAGACTTTGAGTCTATATTTCGCGGGCAGGATACGACGCGCCACCGCGTGGTGGCCGCCTGCTTCGAATGCCGATCCGGCGCCCGGCCGAGGCCGTCGTGCGACCGATCCTCATCGCCTCAATCCAGAACGGAAGGACCGTCATGAACTGGAAGCTCTCCCTCTGCGCCGCTGCGGCGCTCGCCTGCGCGGCCGTCACGGCCCACGCGGATCAGTCCACGTTGCGCTTCGGGATCGAAGCCGCCTATCCGCCGTTCGAGAGCAAGACGCCGGCCGGTCAGCTGCAGGGTTTCGACGTCGACATCGGCAACGCGGTGTGCGCGAAGCTGAACATGAAATGCGTATGGGTCGAGAATTCGTTCGATGGCCTGATCCCGGCACTGCAGGCGCGCAAGTTCGACGCGATCAACTCGGCGATGAACATCACGTCGAAGCGCCGGCAGAGCATCGACTTCACGCCGGCGATCTACGTGGTGCCGATCGTGATGATCGCCAAGCACGGCTCGCCGCTGCGGCCTGACGTCGCGAGCCTGCGCGGCAAGCACGTCGGCGTGCTGCAGGGCTCGTCGCAGGAGGATTTCCTGAAGGCGCACTGGGCCAATGCAGGGGTGGCCGTCGTGTCGTACCAGGATCAGGACCAGATCTATGCCGATCTCGTCGCGGGTCGTCTCGACGCGGCCGTGCAGGAAGCCCAGACAGCGCAGGACGGTTTCCTCGACAAGCCGGCCGGCCGCGACTACCAGATCGTCGGCGAGCCGCTGAAGGATCCGGCGACGCTCGGCGAAGGCACGGGCTTCGGGATGCGCAAGAACGACAAGGCGCTGCAGGCGAAGATCGTCGGCGCGCTCGACGCGCTGAAGAAGGACGGCACGCTCAGCGCGCTGTCGCAGAAGTACTTCAAGCGCGACATCGTCGCGAAGTAACCACCGCCGCGCGCCGGCCGCCGCGCCGGCGCGCATCGCTTCGAATCTCGACGCAGTACGGGGAACCATGGATTTCGACGTCATCGTTCTGGGGGCCGGCATCGTCGGCGTGTCGTCGGCGCTGCATCTGCAGGATCGCGGGCTGCGCGTCGCGCTCGTCGACCGGCGCGCGCCCGGCGAGGAAACGAGCCACGGCAATGCGGGGCTGATCGAGCGCTCGTCGGTCGTGCCGTACGCGTTTCCGCGCCGGCTCGGCACGCTGTTGCGCTATGCGCGCAACCGCTCGGTCGATCTCTACTGGGACTACCGTGCGCTGCCCGCCTATGCGGGCTGGCTCGCGCGCTTCTGGCGCGAATCGTCGCCGCAACGGCTTGCCGCCGCCGCGCGCGACCTGCTGCCGCTCGTCGCGGCAAGCGTCGTCGAGCACGACGCGCTGCTCGCGCGCACCGACGCGCAGCCGCTCGTGCACGACGGCGGGTGGATCGAGGCGTTCCGTTCGCCCGCGCTGTTCGATGCGGAAACGCGCGCGCAGCAGCGCGTGGCCGACGCGCACGGGCTGCGGATGACCGTGCTCGATGCACGTGCGCTGCGTGCGAGCGAGCCCGGTATCAGCGACGCGTTCTGCGGCGCATTCCACTGGCAGGACCCGAAGACCGTGTCGAGCCCGGGCGGGTTGACCAAGGCCTACGCGCGGCTGTTCGAGCGCGATGGCGGCACGTTCGCGCGCGGCGATGCAAAGACGCTTGCGCAGGTGAATGACGGCTGGCAGGTCGGTACCGAACACGGGCCGATTTCGGCGCGCTCGGCGGTAGTCGCGCTCGGGCCGTGGTCCGATCACGTCTTTGAGCCGCTCGGCTACCGGATTCCGCTGCGCGCGAAGCGCGGCTACCACATGCACTACCGGCCGACGCGCGCGCCGTTGAACGTGCCCGTGTGCGATACCGAGGAAGGTTTCGTCGTCGCGCCGATGGAAGGCGGCCGCCTGCGGCTCACGACCGGCGTCGAGATCGCGCTGCGCGGCGCGCCGCCGACCGGTGTGCAGCTCGCGCGCGCCGAGCCGCTGGCGCGCGACGCGTTCGGTATCGGCGAGCGGCTCGATCCCGAACCGTGGCTCGGGATGCGGCCGTGCACGCCCGACATGCGCCCGGTGATCGGGCCCGCCCCGCGCCATCGCCACCTGTGGTTCGCGTTCGGCCATTGTCACCACGGGCTCACGCTCGGCCCCGCGACCGGGCGCCTGCTCGCCGAAATGATGACCGGCGCGCCGACCTATATCGATCCCCGTCCATACCGGCCCGCGCGCTTCGGCTGAACCCGCGAGGCGCGGCGATGCCGTTCCGGCCATCGCCGCGCGCCGCATCGCGCTCCGGTTGCGATACGGCTGTCACAGTTTTTCATTCTGCCATCCGGATTATCGATGGCGACGCAATCGGAAATAATCTGCGTAATCGTCAAGAAAGAAATCGCGAGATAAATAAAATCAGCTAATTCGCGATTAGGCAATGCATTTTCATTTAACTGAAATACGCGATGGGCAGCCGGCCTGACGAGGTGCGGCACCGTCGGTAACAGCCGTTCCCGTGTCGTGCGGAATGTACCGGAACACGTTACTACGGGGCTCGCAAACGTTACGTTACATCCGCGTTCCGTCGACCTTTTTCGTCCGATGATTCGGGCTCCGCGCCCCATGTTTTTCGTCGGAAATCCATTAAAAAAACGTTATTGCCACGCAATAGGCAGACGAATGAATCCATTTTTCTGAATTGGCACGCTTCGTGCAATCCGTCCCCATGCTTTATCAACGTAGTGCCAACCGAGATGGGGAAAATAAAGATGGGACACAATCTGAAATTGACGGGTGTGGCGCTGTCGGTCGCGACGGTGTTCGGGGTACTGGCTTCGGGTTCCGCGATGGCGGGGACGCTCGATTCGATGCCGATTCCACAAGTGATCGTCACCCCGCCGACGAACGGCATGTCGGTCGGGCTGGTCGCGACGGGTACGTCGCCGCTGGGCTCGGTCACCGTGGCGGCAGGTGGGGCGGGCGCGATCCAGACGTCGTTTGGCGATCCCGGCCAGGCACTCTCGGGCGCCGTGGGGGCGGTGACGGGGGCGCTCGGCGGTGGCGGCGGCACGGTGCAGCCGCTGGCGCCGGTTCAGGGTGTGGTGAATCAGGTGACGGGTGCGCTCGGTGGCGGCAACCCGGCAGGCGCGTTGACGGGGGCACTGGGCACGGTGACCGGTGCGCTGGGTAATGTCGGCGGCGGTTCGAACCCGCTGGCGCCGGTGCAAGGCGTCGTCAATCAAGTAACGGGCGCGCTTGGTGGCGGCAATCCGGCTGGTGCGTTGACGGGTGCACTCGGCACGGTGACCGGTGCGCTGGGTAATGTTGGCGGTGGTGCGAACCCGCTGGCGCCGGTTCAGGGTGTGGTGAATCAGGTAACGGGCGCACTCGGTGGCGGCAATCCGGCTGGTGCGTTGACGGGGGCACTGGGCACGGTGACCGGTGCGCTGGGTAATGTTGGCGGCGGTTCGAACCCGCTGGCGCCGGTTCAAGGTGTCGTCAATCAAGTGACGGGCGCACTCGGTGGCGGCAACCCGGCGGGCGCGTTGACGGGTGCACTCGGCACGGTGACCGGTGCGCTGGGTAATGTCGGTGGCGGTTCGAACCCGCTGGCGCCGGTGCAAGGTGTCGTCAATCAAGTAACGGGCGCACTCGGTGGCGGCAATCCGGCTGGTGCGTTGACGGGTGCACTGGGCACGGTGACCGGCGCGCTGGGTAATGTTGGCGGCGGTGCGAACCCGCTGGCGCCGGTGCAAGGTGTCGTCAATCAAGTAACGGGCGCACTCGGTGGCGGCAACCCGGCTGGTGCGTTGACGGGTGCACTCGGCACGGTGACCGGTGCGCTGGGTAATGTCGGTGGCAGTTCGTATCCGCTGGGGGCGGTTCAAGGCGTCGTCAACCAAGTAACGACGGCGCTCAATAGCGGCAACCCGGCTAGCGCGTTGACGGGTGCACTCGGTGCGGTGGCGGGTGAGCTCGGTGCCGGCAATCCGGCAGGCACGGTGACCGGTGCGATCGGTAACGTGACGGGAGCACTGGGCGCATTGGGCGCTATCGGCGGCGGCGCGGATCCGCTGGCGCCGGTCCAGGGTGTCGTCAACCAGGTGACGGGCGCCCTGAGCGGCGGCAACCCCGCGGGTGCGCTGACGGGTGCACTGAACACGGCGACCGGGACGTTGAGCAACGCACTCGGTAACGCAACCGGCGCACTGGGCGGCATCGGCGGCGGCTCGAACCCGCTAGCGCCGGTACAAGGCGTGGTGAACCAGGTCACGGGCGCGCTCGGCAGCGGCAACCCGGCAGGCGCACTGACCGGCGCACTTGGCACGGTGACGGGCGCACTGGGCGGCATCGGCGGCGGCTCGAACCCGCTGGCGCCGGTACAAGGCGTGGTGAACCAGGTGACGGGCGCGCTCGGCAGCGGCAACCCGGCAGGCGCACTGACCGGTGCACTCGGCACGGTGACGGGCGCACTGGGCGGCATCGGCGGCGGCTCGAGCCCGCTGGCGCCGATCCAGAGCGTCGTCGACCAGGTCACGGGTACGCTCGGCAGTGGCAACCCGGCCGGCTCGCTGAGCAACGCGGTCAACACGATCACGGGCACGCTCGGCAACGTCGGCGGCGCGGGGAGCCCGCTGGCGCCGGTGCAGGGCGTCGTCACGCAACTCGCGGGCACGCTCGGCGGGTCGAGCCCGCTGGCGCCGGTGCAAGGCGTCGTCAACCAGGTCGTCGGCACGCTGTCCGGCGCTGGCGGCGGCAGCCCGATCACGCCGATCACGAACCTCGTCAACGGCCTGCAGAACGCGCTGCCGACGGGCGGCAACCCGGCCGGTGCGCTGACCGGCGCACTCGGCTCGGTGACGGGCGCGCTCGGCAACCTCGGCGGGTCGAACCCGCTGGCGCCGGTGCAGGGCGTCGTGAACCAGGTCGTCGGCACGCTCGGCAACAGCAATGCGGTCGGCACGGCCACGAATGCACTGGGTAACGCGGTCGGCTCCGTCGTGGGCGCGCTCGGCAACGTCGGCGGGTCGAATCCGCTGGCGCCGGTGCAGGGCGTCGTCAACCAGGTCGTCGGCACGCTCGGCAACCTCGGCGGCACGAACCCGCTGGCGCCGGTGCAGGGTGTCGTCAACCAGGTTGTCGGCACGCTCGGCAACCTCGGCGGATCGAACCCGCTGGCGCCGGTACAAGGCGTCGTGAACCAGGTCGTCGGCACGCTGTCGGGCGCGGCGGGCAACAACCCGATCGCACCGATCACGAACCTCGTGAACGGCCTGACGGGCGGCAGCAACCCGGCCGGCGCACTGACCGGCGCGCTCGGTTCGGTGACGGGCGCACTCGCGAACGGTCCGGTGGCCCTCGGGCAGGCGGCAGGCGCGCTGTCGGGCGCGGCCGGTTCGACGGCAGCGGCAGGCGGCAGCCTGCTCGGCTCGGGCGCGAACGCGGCTGGCGGCACGGCGGGCGCGGCCGGCTCGCTGCTGTCGACGGGCGCCAACGCGACCGCGACGGTCGCCAACGCAGTCGGCACGACGGTGGGCACGGCGCTCGGCTCCGCGCCGGGCCTGTCGGTCACGCCGCATTCGGGCAGCAGCGCGCCGGGCAACCCGCTCGCACCGGTGTCGTCGCTGCTCCAGTCGCTGACGGGCGCACTGCCGAAGTAACCGGCCGGACACGCACGGCGGTGCCGGATCGGCCGCCGTGTGCAACGGGTCGCGCCACGCGGCATGACAGCGATGTCATGCCGCGTTGTCTTTGGGTGTCCTGCTTTCTTTCGTCGCATGAATGGCCGCAGTCGATGCTCGCCGGCCGGCGTGGAATAACCGGTCGCCTCCATCCGTTTACATACCGAATCCCGGCAGCGCCGGCCGGCAGGATAATGGTCGTGACGAAGCCGGTCGTCCCGGCCGGTGCCGCCGTGTCGCGAAGCCGTGCCAAGGAGAACGGGCATGAAACGGATACTCGCCGCCGCCGCGCTGATGGCGGCAATCGTGCAGCCGGCCGCCGCGGAACCACCGCGGGCCGGCGACGGGAAACTGGTCGACGAAGATCACATGACGCTGTACGTGTTCGATCGCGATGCGCCCGGCAAGAGCGCATGCGACCGCGCGTGCGCGGCCAACTGGCCGCCCGCGCTTGCCGACGCGTACGACAAGGCAACAGGCGTGCTGAGTCTCGTCGCGCGCGACGACGGCAAGAAGCAATGGGCGTACCGCGGGCGCCCGCTGTATCGCTGGAAGCAGGATCGCAAGCCCGGCGACGCGGGGGGTGACGGGATCGGCGGCATGTGGCACGTCGCACGTCCGTGACTGCGCGGCAGTGCGCGAGGCATCCTGATGAGCTACGAATCGGACCTGCTGGTGTGGTTGCCGCATCTCACGCGCTATGCGCGCGCGCTGACGGGCGACCGGGCCTGGGCGGACGATCTCGTGCAGGACACGCTCGAGCGCGCGCTGAACCGCCCGCCGCGTGATGGCGGCAACCTGCGCGCGTGGCTGCTGACGCTGCTGCGGCACCGTTTCATCGACCAGTTGCGCGCGCGGCACGAGATCGCCGTCGACGACGCGACGGCACCGTGGCAGACGATGGCCGCGCCGGCCGGAGAAATCGGCGGGCTGGTGCTGCGCGACGTGCAGCGCGCGCTGTACCGGCTGCCGGTCGAGCAGCGCGAGGTGCTGCTGCTGGTCGCCCTTGAGGAATTGAGCTATCGCGATGCCGCGGAGGTGCTCGGCGTACCGGTGGGAACGGTGATGTCGCGGCTCGCACGGGCGCGCGGGCAGATGCGCGCGTTGCTGTCGGACGAGCCGTCGGCGCACGGCACGGCCGCGTTACGGGTGATCGGGAAGACATGATGGACGAACCGCGCAAACCTTCGAACGAGCGGGACGACGATGCGTCGGCGCAACTGCTGTCCGCGTTGCTGGACGGCGAGCTGTCCGGGCACGAGCGGCGCGAGGTGCTCGAGCGCGTGCTGGCCGATCCGGAGGAAGCCGAACGATTCGCGCATTACCGTGCGCAACGCGACGCGCTGCAGGCGCTGTTCCCGCTGCCGGGCACTGCGCCCGCGCTGTTCGTGCAGCGCCGCGCGCCGCGCCGGCGCGGGATCGCCTACGCGTTCGCGGGGCTTGCGGCCGGGCTGCTGATCGGCGTCACGCTGCATGCGGGCTGGATGGCGTTCGGCAGCGACCCGGCGTTCGCCGCGCACGCGGATGTCGCGTACGCGACGTACGTGGCCGACCGCGAACATCCGGTCGAGGTGGGTGCAGGCGACCCCAAACGTCTCGTCGCGTGGCTGTCCACGCGTCTCGGGCGGCCGGTGCGTGCGCCGTCACTCGACGAATACGGCTACGAGCTGCTCGGCGGCCGGTTGTTGCCCGGCGAAGCGGGGCCGGCCGCGCAACTCATGTACCAGCGCGCGGATGGCGAGCGTGTAACGCTGTACATGACGGCCTACGACGCACGGCGCCTCGCGCCACGGGCGATGTCGGCAGGCGACCGCTACACGTATTTCTGGTCGGATCGCGGGATGGGCTACGCGTTGTCCGGCCAGGGCGACGAACGACGCCTGCGCGAACTCGCGATCGACGCGTGCGGCGAACTCGGCGGCCCGACCGACGCGTGGAAGGGGTGATGCGCGCGGCGCCGGTACGGAGCAGGCGATGAAGACGACGATGACGAAGGGGCTCGTGCTGATGCTGGTGCCGGCGGTGCTTGCCGCGGGCGCCGCGCTTGCGCGGGCGGACGGCGACGCGCCGGTGCGCGTGCCTGTCGACGCCGACGGTGTGCAGCGGGTGGCGATCGTCGGCGGCAGCTATTTCTTCCGACCGAACCACGTGATCGTGCGGGCGCACCTGCCGGTCGAGCTGACCGTGTCGATCGAACCCGGCCTGGTGCCGCACAGCTTCGAAATCGACGCGCCGCAGGCCGGTATCGCAGTGCACACCGAGCTCGGCACGACGCCGAAGACGTTTCGCTTCACGCCCACGCAGCCGGGCCGGTTCGCCTACTATTGCACGCATCGGCTGCTGTTTTTCAGGAGCCATCGCGAGCGCGGGATGGAAGGCGTGCTCGATGTCGAGGCGGCGCCGTGATCGCCGCGTTGCTGGCCGCGAGCCTGATAGGAGCGAGCATGACCGCCGATCCCGTGACCGTCGCGCAGGCGCATTTCGACCACGTCCACTCGTACCGCGCGACGATCCGCTCGTCGGCGCGCAGCGGCGAACGGACGGAATTCCGCTACGCGTACCTGAAGCCGGGCTTCGTCCGGATGGATTTCGTGTCGCCGCATCACGGCGCGGTGCTCGCGTACGATCCCGGCGACGGCAAGGTGCGGCTGCGCCCGTTCGGCGCGCATGCGCCGCCCGCGTTGACGCTGTCGCCGTCCAATCCGCTCGTGCGCGACCGCAGCGGCCACCGGGTCGACCGGTCGGACGTCGGCGAACTGCTGCGCAACGTCCATGCGCTGCAGGAAGGCGGCGCGACGGTGACCGAAGGCGAGGAGGCCGTCGGCGGCCGGACCGCACTGCGCGTGTCGGTCACGGGCGCGCCCGCGCACGCGGTCGATGGCGTGCATCGCTACCGGCTGTGGCTGGACACCGAGGACGGCTTTCCGCTGAAGGTCGTCAGCTTCTCGGACGATGACGACGTGCCGCTCGAAACCGTGACGCTCGACGACGTCGAGATCGACGTCGCGTTTCCCGAACGCTTCTTCGCGCCCTGAGCGGTGCGCTGACTCACGCCCCTGACGGGCAGGCCGGAGGCTGCATGGCGGAATACCGGTTCTCGACGACCTGGCGCGTGGACGCGCCGCTCGCGGTGGTGTGGGACGCGATCTACCAGGTCGACCGCTGGCCCGGCTGGTGGAAGGGCGCCGTGAGCACCGTCGAGATCGAGCCGGGCGACGCGCGCGGTGTCGGCGCGCTGCACCGGTACACGTGGAAGGGGGCGCTGCCGTACCGGCTGGCCTTCGACATGCGCGTGCGACGCGTCGAGCCGCCGCATGTGCTCGAAGGCCGCGCGAGCGGCGCGATCGAAGGCGACGGGTGCTGGTCGTTCATCGCCGACGGCGCACGCACGATCGTGCGCTACGACTGGCACATCCGCACGCACGTGCGCTGGATGAACCGGCTGGAGCCGCTCGCCCGCCCGCTGTTCCGGTGGAATCACGACGTCGTGATGCGCGAAGGCGCGAAGGGGCTCGCACGGCTGCTGGGTGCGGCGGTCGAAACGGAGGGCCGGACCTTCCGGCCGTTGCCGGATGCGGACTGCGCGGATGCCTGATGGCCTGTGAATGCGTGCGAAAGCGTTGAGCGGTGGGCCGCGCCGCTCAGCGCGCGTATGCCATCACCGCGCCATCCACCACCAGCGCGACACGTTCACCGACGGCCGGACACCGGTGTCCCGGCACGCGTACGCGCACGAGCACGTCGAGATCGGCCTCGAGGCGCACGAGCACGTCGGCGTCCTGGCCCGCGAATTGCGCGGCCTCGACGCGTGCCAGATGGCCGCGCACCGCATCGGCCTGCGCGATCGGCACGATGCCGATCTGCTCGGGGCGCAGCATCGCATCGGCCGGCCCGTCGGGCAGCGACGCGACGAGCGGCAGTTCGCCGAGCGCGCACGCGATGTGCCCGTTGCGTACGCGGCCGGCGAGCAGCACGGCCTGCCCGACGAACGACGCGACGTCGCGCGTGACGGGCTGCCGGTACAGCGTCTGCGGCGCGGCCGTCTGTACGAGCCGGCCGTGCCACATCACCGCCACTTCGTCGCCGAGCGTCATCGCCTCGGGCTGGTCGTGCGTGACGAGTACCGATGTCGCGCCTGCCGCGGCGAGCGCATCGGCGACCGCGCTGCGCGTTTCGTGGCGCAGCGACGTATCGAGCGCCGAGAACGGTTCATCGAGGATCACGAGCGACGGTTCGGGCGCGAGCGCGCGGGCGAGCGCGACGCGCTGCTGCTGCCCGCCGGACAGCTGCTGCGGCGCGCGGCTCGCATACGACGCGGGCAGCCCGACCATCTCGAGCAGTTCGTCGACGCGATGATGGCGGCGACGTGCCGCGCGCGGCAGCCCGAACGCGATGTTGTCGGCCACCGACAGATGCGGAAACAGCGCGCCTTCCTGCGGCACGTAGCCGATCCGGCGCTGTTCGGGCGGCAGGTGCACGTCGGGCGCGGCCACGCGGCGCCCGTCGATTTCGACGGTGCCGCGCTCGGCGCGTTCGAAGCCGCACAGCACGCGCAGCAGGGTGGTCTTGCCGCTGCCGGACGGGCCGAGCAGCGCGAGGCGCGAGCCGCGCCGCACCGTGAGATCGATGTCGTGCAGAACGGTATGCGATCCGAACGATTTGGACAGGCCGTGAATGCGTAGTTCGCTCATGGGCGGTTCCGGGGAAAAAGGGCGGCGCTCAGTCGCGCACCGACGCGCGGCCGAGCAGCAGGAACAGCAGTCCCGATGCGCCGAGCGACAGTGCGACGAGCAGCGCCGCATAGGGCGCCGCGGCGGCGAACGCGAGCGTCGCCGTATCGCTCCACACCTGCGTCGCGAGCGTGCGGGTGCCGATCGGCGACAGCAGCAGCGTCGCGTTGAGTTCCGTCACGACCGAGATGAACACCATCGTCGCGGCCGCGCCGAGGCCGGGTGCCGCGAGCGGCAGCACCACGCGCGTGAGCGTCGCGCGCCAGCCGAGACCGAGCGAGCGCGCGGTTTCCTCGAGCCGCACCTGCACATGCGACAGCGCGGCACGCACGCTGACGACCGCGAGTGGCAGGAACAGGATCGCGTACGCGCCGACGAGCGCCGGTGCGCTCTGGTAGAGCGGCTGCAGCAGCCGCACCGTGATCGACACGATCGCCAGCGCGACGACGATGCCCGGCACACCCTGCACGGTCATCGCGGTGCGTTCGAGGAGCGTCGCGACGCGGCCCGGATAACGGACCAGCAGGAATGCGAGCGGCAGCGCGAGCAGCGTCGTGACGGCTGCCGCCATCAGGCCATAGCCGGACGACGTGAGCGTGGCCTGCCACAGCAGCTCGGGCGATACGTCGGCCGGCGTGACGGCGGCCGCACCCTGTTGCGTGAGCCAGTAGCCGATCATCGCGAGCGGCACGCCGAGCGTCGCGGCCGAGAGTGCGGCGAACGCGACGGCGACGGGGCCGCGCAGATGGCCGAGCGGATAGCGCATCGCGACGCGGCGTGCGGCGCGGTGCGTATGGCCGTAGCGCGCATGGCCGCGCGCGCGTGCCTCGATCGCGAGGCACAGCAGGCACAGCGCGATCAGCACGCAGCCGAGCAGCGATGCGCCGCCGCCGTCGAACGCGGTGCGGTATTCCGCATAGATTTCGGTCGTGAACGTGCGAAAGCGCAGCAGCTGGAATGCGCCGAACTCGGACAGCACGCCGAGCGCGACGAGCAGCATCCCGCCGCACAGCGCGGGGCGCAGCTGCGGCAGCACGACGCGGAAGAAGGTATGCCACGGCGAGCAGCCGAGCGTGCGCGCGCTTTCCTCCAGCGCGGGATCGAGCTCGCGCAGCGCCGCGGCCACCGGCAGGTAGACGAGCGGGAAATACGCGGAGGTCAGCACGATCAGCGCGCCCAAGAAATCCTGCAGGTCGAGGCTCAGCGACACCCACGCGTAGCTCGTGATGAACGGGGGCACCGCGAGCGGCGCGGCCGCGAGCGCGGTCCACAGCGGCCGGGCCGGCAGGTCGGTGCGCTCGATGAACCACGCGACCGCCGTGCCGAGCAGCGTGCACGCGAGCGTCGCGGCGAGCGTGATCGACAGCGTGTTGACCAGCAGTTCGCCGACGAGCGGGCGCCATATCAGCTCGATTGCATCGTCGACGCCGAAGGTGGCCGCGCGGTACAGCGTGAAGCCGAGCGGCAGCAGGATCGCGAGCGGCCCGCACGCGGCCGCGGCGACGAGCGCGCGCGACGGGCGGCGCCGCGTCGCGGTACGCTCGCCGTCGCGCGCGGTGCGCGCCGTGCGGGACACGGCGTCGCTCATGGTCAGAGCAGACCGGCCTGGCGCAGCAGCTTGCCGGCCTGGCTGTCGTCGCCGAGCTGTTCGAACGTCAGTGCCGGCGGGCTCAGTTCGTTGAACGGCTTCAGGATCGGATCGGGGGCGACGCCCGGGTGCAGCGGATACTCGAAGCTGATGTGGCCGCCCGCCATCAGTTTCTGCGCACGCTCGCTGACGAGATACGCGACGAACTTCTGCGCTTCCGGCTGGTGCTTCGATGCCTTCAGCACCGCGGCGCCGGACACGTTGACGGCACCGCCGACGTCGCCTTTGCCGAAGTGGTAGATCGCGCTGCGGGTCGACTTGTCGCCGAGCTGGGCGTGCAGGCGGTCCCAGTAGTAGTTGTTGATGATGCCGGTCAGCACGCCGCCGCGGTTGACGGCCGCCGTCACGCCTTCGTCGTCGTCGAAGATCTGCGCGTTGGCCTTCAGGCCCTTCAGCCATTGCAGCGTCGCGGCTTCGCCGTGCAGTGCGAGCACCGCGCTCACGAGCGGCAGGAAGTCCGCGTCGCTCGGCGCGACGCCGACCTTGCCCTTCCACTCGGGCTTCGCGAGATCGAGCAGCGATGCGGGCAACTGCTGCGGCTGGATTTTCGCGGTGTTGTAAACGAGCACGTTCTCGCGCGCGAGCACGCCGACCCAGTTGCCGTCGGCCGGATTGAAGCGCGCGGGCACCGACTGCAGCGCGGCGCCGTCGGTCTTCGCGAGCAGGCCCTTGCGGTCGAGCAGCACGAGCTCCGGCGAATTCTCGGTGAAGTACACGTCGGCCGGCGTGCGGTCGCCTTCCGTGGCGAGCTGCGCGGCGAGTGCCGGGCCTTCGCCCGAGCGCACCTTCACGGTGATGCCGCTCTGTGCTTCGAAGTCCTTGACGAGCTGGTTGACGACCTGCTCGTGCTGCGCGTTGTACAGCGTGAGCGTCGCGGCATGCGCGCGCGCGGCGTGCAGCGCGCCGGTCAGCATCAGCGCGGCTGCGGCCGCGGAAATCAGGTGCCGCAGCGGGCGGCTAACGGGTGAAGTGTTCATGTCTTGTTTAGCAGGTTGCACCCGGCCGGGCCGGGAAGGAGTGCCTTGACTTGCGTTGCGTGTCGTCATGCGTCGAACAGCGCGGCGCCGATGTACGAACCAGGTTGCGCGCCCGGCGGGCACGCGAAGATCGCGCTGCCGACGTGCGTGGTGAACTGGTTCATGATGTCCAGCTTCGCGAGCTTCTCGTTGATCGGAATGAAGCCCTTGCGCGGGTCGCGCTGGTGCGCGACGAACATCAGCCCCGCGTCGTACTCGGTCTGCTGGCGCCACGGCGGCCAGCGCTCGATGTAGAAGCTCGTGCTGTCGTTGTACGAGTACGCGCGGCGCAGGATCTGCGCGCCGTTGTTCAACTGCGGCGATGCGAGGCGCGCGTGCGCGTTGTCGGGGATCACCGGGTTGCCGTCCTTGTCGGCCGCGTCGAGATCGAGTGCCTCGAACTCGTGCTTCTGGCCGAGCGGCGCGCCGCTGTACTTGTGACGGCCGACCACCTGCTCCTGGAAGCCGAGCTCCGTGTTGTCCCAGTGCTCGAGCGTGATGCGGATCCGGCGCACGACCGTGTAGGTGCCGCCGTTCATCCATGCCGGGCCTTCGCTGCCGGCCCACACGAATTCATCCATCGCGGCCGGATCGGACATCGGCGGATTCATCGTGCCGTCCTTGAAGCCCATCAGGTTGCGCGGCGTCTCGCCGGGCTTGCCCGACGTGAAGCCGGCCTGGCCCCAGCGCATCTGCGTCGCCTTCGCGCCGAGGCGCACGAGCTGGCGTACCGCGTGGAACGCGACCTGCGCGTCGTCGGCGCACGCCTGGATGAACAGGTCGCCGCCGGTCTTCTCGGGCAGCAACTGATCGCCATTGAAGCGCGGCAGGTCGACGAGCGCGGCCGGGCGATGCTTCGCGAGGCCGAAGCGGTCCTTGCCGGCGAGCGCGAACATGCCGGGGCCGAAGCCGAACGTGATCGTCAGGCGTGCAGGGCCAAGGCCGAGCGCGTCGCCCCCGTCGGCCGGCGCGACGTCGTCGCTGCCCGTCGCGGCGAGCGGCTGCGCGGTGTCGCCGCGCGTCATGCGCGCGGCGGCGTCGGTCCAGGTCTTCAGCAACGCGATGACATCCGCGCGCTGAGCCGTCGTCAGGTCGAGCGCCGCGAAATACGCGTGGCGCTGCTGCGGCGTCGCGATGCCGCTCTGGTGCTTGCCATAGAACGGCTCGACACCGTCATGCGCGGAAGCGGGTGCAGGTGCGGCGGCAGGTGCATCCGCGGCCTTCGCGGCCGGGATCGACGCCGCCGCGAGGCCGGCGGCCACCGCGGCGCCGCCCGCCTTCAGGAAGCCACGCCGCGCGGGGCGCGGTGGCTGGTTGGAATCGTCTGCCATGGTTGGCTCCATTACTTCGCGAGCAACAGCGTGTTGACGTCGTCCGCGACGTAGTAGAAGCCGTCGCCTTCAGGCGTCATCGCGATGCCGAACAGGTTGCCGTTGCCGGGGGGCGTCTGCGCCTTGTCGGTATTGATCCAGCGCGCGTAGATCTGCTTGCCGGCGACCGGGTCGATCTCGACGACCTGGCCGTTCTGCGCGTTGGTCGCGAGCAGGTGGCCGTTCGGTGCGGTGGCGAGCGCGAGCGGGCGGCGCAGGAAGCCGTCGGCGGTGATCTGGCGGCCGACGCCCGCGCTGGTGTCGCGCGTGAGCGGGTCGTCGATCTCGACGATGCGGTTGCCGATCGCGTCCGATACGTACAGCTTCTTCTGGTCGCCGGACAGCGCGAGGCCGGTCGGGCCGACCAGGAACACGCCCTTGTCGGCCTGCGCGCCGAGGCCGCTCGCGACCACCGTTTCCTGCTTGATGACGGGCGGCTTGCCGGCCGGCACGTCGAGGTCGAGACGCAGCACGGTCGCCTGCTTGTAGACGGGCGGATTGCCGTCCGCGCCGCCGACGCCGAAGCCGGCCATGCTGACGAACAGCGTCGCGCTGTCGCCGCGGTCGACCACGGCCATGTTGCCCCACGGGTCGTTGATGTTCGGGGTCGACCACGTCGACGCGATCTTGCCTTGCGGATCGAGCACGATCAGGCAGCCGGCGCCCTTGGTGTTGGTCGTGCCGTCGTTGCTCGGCGTGCTGCCGACGATCACCCAGCCGGATTTCAGCATCGTCATCGCCGTCGACAGGCCGACGCCGCCCGGGCACGCCTTCAGGTCGCGCGGGATCGATGCGAACAGGCTCAGCTGCTTCGTCGACGGGCGGTAGTTGACGATCGTGCTGCCGGTACCTTGCAGGTTCGCCGCGTTGTTGAAGTTGTCGACGAGCACGTCGCCCGCCTGGATCGTGCCGGCCGACACCGGCGCGACCGCGATCGCGTACGGGTTCTGGTCGCCGTTGTCCGGCACGGTGTTGACGAGCGTGGTGTGGCGATGCACGGTCTCGAGGAAACCTTGCGGCTCGGCGAGTGCGCCGGCGGCTGCCGTCAGCGCGGCGGCGGCCAGTACGCCCGTCGCGAGGCGGCGAAGCGGGGCGGATGGATTCATGTGAGTCTCCTGGAGAGCGCGCCGTCCGGGCGGCGCGCGAAAATGGGCAGCGTGGGTGCGTCGCTCAGAACGTGATCGTCGTACGCGCGCCGATCACGAACGTGTTGCGCAGCGGCTGGGTCGCGTCGCTCGGGTTCTGGCCGGCGCCGGCATTGAACGTGTACTGCGCGTCGGCCTGGACGATCCACCACGGGTTGACCTGATACTGGTAGGTCGCTTCGAGCGTCGTCTCGCGGGTGCGCACGCCGTACGGGCTGGCCGCGAACGACTGCGCGGTCTGGTCGAGGTCGGTCACGTGGTTGCCGACCTGGATGTACGTGACGCCGAGGCCGACGCTGTCGTTGTCGCGGCCTTCGAACGGCGCCTTCAGCACGATCCCCGCGTTGGCCGACAGGCTCACCAGGTTGCGGTCGCCCGGCGCGCCCATCACGCGTGCGAACACGCCGAGGCTGCGCGGGCCGGTCGGGTCGGGGCGCCAGATCATCTGGTCGGCCACCGCGTAGAAGCTGTAGTTGCCGTGACGCTGCTGCGCGTTGCCGTTCGACGCGGGATCCGCGAGCGACAGCCCGTCGGTGCCCACGTTCTGGTCCGCGAAGCGGCCGTTGTGATACCAGACGCCGATCTTGTAGGTGCCCGGCAGCCCGTTCGAGTGGCCGGTGTCCATTTCGCCGTCGGACGGCTGGTTCAGCGCGTACTGCAGTTCGCCGATATAGAGCGCGCCGTTGTGCAGGTTGAAGTTGGTGCCGCTCAGGTTGCTCGGGTTGTTGCCGAGCGGATCGCCGTCGAACACGCCCGCGAGCGCGGTGAGCGTCGGCGTGATCTGCGCACGCACGCGCACGCCGAGGCCCGCGAGCGGATACGCGGGGCCGCCGTTCGGCAGGTCGTACGACGGCAGCGCGGGCCAGCCGAACATCGTGTTGACGAACGTGTTCGCATACGTGCTGACCATGAATTCCTGGTCCAGGCTCTGCTGGCCGATCTTCACGTCGACGCGCTTGTCGAGGAACGACTGCTGGTACCAGAGCTCCCACAGGCGCGTCGTGCCCTGCGCCTCGATGCCGCTCGCGGTGTTGAGCGTGCCGAGGTTTCTCGTGCTGAGGTTGGTGCCGTGGATCTGCAGCGCGCTGACGTTGAACGTGCCGCCGGGCAGGCCGATCGCCTTCTGCGTGTCGACCGTCAAGGTCGCGGTCGTCAGCCCGTCGTACGCACCGCCGCGGTTCAGGCCGCCGCGCACGTTCGCGAGGTATTCGCTGGTTTCGGTGATCTGCAGCGTCGCACCGTACTTGCCGAGCCACGGACGGATGCCGCCCATGTCGCCGAGCAGGTTCTGGCGCGTCCAGATGCCGGTCAACGCGTTGGTCGGCTTCGCCTGGATCGCGAGGTCGGCCTCGGGCGCTTCGGGCTGCGCGTCGACGGGCGTGTCGGCGAAAGCCGCACCGCTCGCGAACGATGCGCACGCGAGGATGGCCGCGCAAGCGGCGGGGCGCATCCGGACCCGGATGTTGTCTCCCTGGAACGACGCAAACTTCATATCAAATCCCTGGTTCTATTTAGTGTGGAGTCCTGCTTTTAAGGCGCTGTCCGCTGGGGCGGCGCCGATCGGCCAGGGCACGCAGATGACTGCAATCCGGCGCATCGTAGGAGTGTCAAATGGGAAAGTCAATGTAAACGAGAATGATTCGCATCTGAATTACTGAATGTAATCCGAACCCTTACGGATGAGGGCTGACACGTGTTTTTCGTCGAGGTAAACCGTAAATATCTGTGTAATGACAATGTATGGTTAGATGCGGATCGATGGATCCGCGGAAGGGGCCCGAAGGTCGTCCGGCGGAGGTGGCCGGGCGTGTCGCGGCGGACGGAATCGACGCCCGCACAGGTCTTTTGATGCGATGCCGCCGATCGCAGGAACTCCGTGCTTACCCGGTGTCCAAACGGGGCTGGATGAGATTCGCGGGCCGCTCGGGCCCGCCGGCCAGGCCGGGTTGAGTTCGTCAGGGTATTGTTTCGAAAGGGTTTTTGGTTGTTTTCGCGTGCTTTACCCGCCGCGTCGCCGCCCTGAAAATTCGTCCGGTTCCCCTTCTTGAATTTGTCAAAACCCGTCCATATAATTAGCACTCGCTGCACGAGAGTGCTAACAATTCTCTGCCGGGCGATAAGCCGGGCAGATTCCCTAAGCGTTCTTCAATCTCAGTCAAGAGAGGAGTGAATATGAACCTTCGTCCTTTGCACGATCGCGTGATCGTCAAGCGCCTGGATCAGGAAACCAAGACCGCCTCGGGCATCGTGATCCCCGACGCCGCTGCTGAAAAGCCGGATCAGGGCGAAGTCCTGGCCGTCGGCCCGGGCAAGCGCGATGACAAGGGCGCCCCGATCGCGCTCGACGTGAAGGTCGGCGATCGCGTCCTGTTCGGCAAGTACGCAGGCCAGACCGTGAAGGTCGACGGCAACGAACTGCTGGTCATGCGCGAAGAAGACATCATGGCCGTGGTCAACGCGAAGTAAGCGTCCACCGACGGTACATATTCCCAAGAATTCAAGGAGTTAGAAGATGGCAGCTAAAGACGTCGTATTCGGCGATTCCGCCCGTTCGAAGATGGTCGAAGGCGTGAACATTCTCGCCAACGCAGTCAAGGTCACGCTGGGTCCGAAGGGCCGCAACGTCGTGCTCGAGCGCAGCTTCGGCGGCCCGACGGTCACCAAGGACGGTGTGTCGGTCGCGAAGGAAATCGAGCTGAAGGACAAGCTCCAGAACATGGGCGCGCAAATGGTCAAGGAAGTGGCTTCCAAGACCAGCGACAACGCAGGCGACGGCACGACGACGGCAACCGTCCTCGCGCAATCGATCGTTCGCGAAGGCATGAAGTACGTCGCATCGGGCATGAACCCGATGGACCTGAAGCGCGGCATCGACAAGGCAGTCGCAGCGGCTGTCGAAGAGCTGAAGAAGATCAGCAAGCCGTGCACGACGAACAAGGAAATCGCACAGGTCGGCTCGATCTCGGCGAACAGCGACACGTCGATCGGCGATCGCATCGCTGAAGCGATGGACAAGGTCGGCAAGGAAGGCGTGATCACCGTCGAAGACGGCAAGTCGCTGGCTGACGAACTCGACGTCGTCGAAGGCATGCAGTTCGACCGCGGCTACCTGTCGCCGTACTTCATCAACAACCCGGAAAAGCAAGTCGCCGTCCTCGACAACCCGTTCGTGCTGCTGCACGACAAGAAGGTGTCGAACATCCGCGATCTGCTGCCGGTACTCGAGCAAGTCGCGAAGGCTGGCCGTCCGCTGCTGATCATCGCTGAAGACATCGAAGGCGAAGCGCTCGCAACGCTGGTCGTCAACAACATCCGCGGCATCCTGAAGACCGTTGCGGTCAAGGCGCCTGGCTTCGGCGATCGTCGCAAGGCGATGCTGGAAGACATCGCGATCCTGACCGGCGGCCAGGTGATCGCGGAAGAAACCGGCCTGACGCTCGAGAAGGCAACGCTGGCAGAACTGGGCCAGGCGAAGCGCATCGAAGTGGGCAAGGAAAACACGACGATCATCGACGGCGCAGGCGAAGCCGCGAACATCGAAGCACGCGTGAAGCAAGTGCGCGCGCAAATCGAAGAAGCGACGTCGGACTACGACCGTGAAAAGCTGCAAGAGCGCGTGGCGAAGCTGGCCGGCGGTGTTGCAGTGATCAAGGTCGGTGCTGCGACCGAAGTCGAAATGAAGGAAAAGAAGGCACGTGTCGAAGACGCACTGCACGCAACGCGCGCAGCTGTGGAAGAAGGCATCGTGGCAGGTGGCGGCGTTGCGCTGATCCGCGCTCGCACCGCGATCGCAGGCCTGACCGGCTTGAACGCCGACCAGAACGCCGGCATCAAGATCGTGCTGCGCGCAATGGAAGAGCCGCTGCGCCAGATCGTCACGAACGGCGGCGAAGAAGCCAGCGTCGTGGTGGCGGCAGTTGCTGCAGGTACGGGCAACTACGGCTACAACGCAGCGACGGGCGAGTACGTCGACATGGTCGAAGCCGGCGTGGTCGACCCGACCAAGGTCACGCGCACCGCACTGCAGAACGCAGCTTCGGTTGCAGGCCTGCTGCTGACGACGGACGCAGCTGTCGCAGAACTGCCGAAGGAAGATGCACCGATGGCGGGCGGCATGCCGGGCGGCATGGGCGGCATGGGCATGGACATGTAATCGACTTCGGTCGATGGTGTCCGGAGCGCGCAGCGATGCGCGTTCCAGCCAAAAGAAAAGACCCGCAGCGATGCGGGTCTTTTTTTATGGATTGCCGGGCGATCGTAATCAGAAGCCCGGCAGGTAGCATGAAGTATCGTCGTCTTCATCGTGAAGGCCGTAGCTGCACGCGAACGGATCGTGCCAGCCGTTGTTGCGCCCATTGTAGAGATAGACCGTGTTGTCGTTCGATGCCCACGTCAGCGACGCAGTGCCGCTGGAGTAAACGCGCCACCTCCCCGAGCTGCCGTCCGGGAACGAAATGGTGCCGTCCGAGTGGCAGGGCGAGTAGTAATCGTGGGCGACAAACTTGCCGTCAATCGGCGCGGCTCTCGAGAAGAACCGCTTCAGTTGCGCGACGGTCGGTGTGAAATCCTTGCATGCACCCTTGGTCAGCGGGTCGTCCGGGGTCGATGACTGGCCGGATTGCTCGACTGTCACGGCGCGTACCTCTCTGGCGTGGCAGATAGCGATCGGAACGCAAAGCAGAACCGCCGCGACACATTTGGCTAGAACCATGGCGTCATTCCCACTGTGCCGTGCTTGCCTCGGTGGCATTCTTGCGCCCGACTTCCGGGTGCCGATATACCTCACTCATCTCGACGTTCAGCGTTTCGGATAATTCT
Source organism: Burkholderia sp. AU30198 (assembly GCF_020419825.1). Classification (NCBI taxonomy): domain Bacteria; kingdom Pseudomonadati; phylum Pseudomonadota; class Betaproteobacteria; order Burkholderiales; family Burkholderiaceae; genus Burkholderia; species Burkholderia sp. AU30198. Next base: position 128,913 of record NZ_JAIZSA010000010.1, read on the forward strand.
CGAACTAGCCATTTGAGCGATGAATTCTGTTCGGCCGTGACGCTTTCATAAACCGGTTCCGCTGTTTTCTCGTCGGGGTAGTACATGCCAACGAGTTCGATTCCGATTGCGTCGGAGTTGGATGGATAGCGGTCTGGAAACGCTTTCCGGGATTCGTGACGATAGGACGCGGCGGGGCCGGTCTGATACGCACGCCTTGCCGCCCGGAGGTCAACGGTCGAGCACTTGAGTGTGCTGATGCAGCGTGACTGTAATTTGCCGACGTGATTGGTGATTCTGTTCAGGGATGCGGTCTGATAGATCGTCCCATTTTTGTCGATCAGGAAATGGGCGCCGTTCGGTACGTGCGCGGAGTTGCTGTAACTATTGAAGGTGCTTGAGACGGTGGCGCCTCCAGTTTGATGGACGACGATTCCGTTCACGTGTTCCATCGGCCCACGTTCGATGGATGAATATATTTTGAGGATCACGCGCTCGGCATCGACATGGCCCTGCTTTGAAATGAAAAGCATGATTGCCTCCGATCCTCAGGTCGTTTTGCCGGTTTTGATGTCGTATCCTGCTGCGACCGTTCCGCCGCTCCCGCCTCGGGCGTTCTGAACGACATATTCCTGTCGGATGCTGGTGAATGAAAGTTGGACCTCCTCTCGCGGCCTGACCATGTTCAAATTGGCGGCCGACCTGATTCGCGTGATCAATACCTTATCCATCGTGATCTTGAGGTATTCGAGCGGTATGCCGCCGGCGTTGCGCATAACCAGAACGGCGTTCGCGATGTGATTGCCTTTCAGGCAATGCAGCATGAGGATCGGCGACGCACGATCAACATAATGTTCAATGGTCAGGTCATTGGCCGTGCATTTGCCGCCGGTGCGTGTGGTCGATGACTGGTCTGCGGACCAATCCCACGCCAATATGTCGATCTCGTCCAGATGAAAGGCATCTCGAGACTCGCCGCTGATGCCGGTCAGTTTCAGGAAAATGTCCTGCGCCATCGCACACTCCTTTGCATGGGTCACATTGAATGGCATGAACCGTAGCAGTGGAGATCGCGGCGAATCTATGGGATCGATTCGATTTTCGGCGAGCTTGGGGGGTGAAATGTACGAAGTCCGTTCATCGCTCGAGCGAGAATGGATGCAAATCGAGTCGGGGCGGCGAGAGCGCAGATTTGACCGCAATGACCGCAGCCGTGTCGGACTGTATGGGCGGGATCGCGCGGCCGACGGTTCGGATATCGGGCTGTGCGGGGTGGGAAGCCGAAGGTTTAGAGGGCGTTGCGCGGAGCCGACGGTCGTTGGCGATACATCGTGTGCATCAGCATTGAGTTCTCGATGCCGAATGCTGGTGTGATTGATGGATGCTTGCGGTAAAGGGGGAGAGAAGGGCGTAGCGGCGTTTGATTGTTCAAACGCCTGCGTGACCCCACGCGCCTCAATGCCGGTGCGATGTCCTCGGCACCGGGTCGGCCTTCGCGGCTGGCGGCGTGTCAGAGTCCTCGTTGCTGCGCGCCCAGAAGAACCGGTCGGGCAGGTACGCGCCCATGCCGGGCCGGAACGCGTCGCGGACGGCCTGGTACAGGTATTCCTGCGCCTCACGCACGGCTTCGGGCGGCTCCTGGCCGTTCGCGAGCAGCGCCGCGATCGCTGCGCCCAGCGTGTCGGTGATGCCCATCAGCCGGTGCGGCGAACGATCCCACATGTCCTCGCGCAGTTGCCCTTCCTCGCCGTACAGCGTGTTGACGAGCCGGTGCGAGCCCGTCTCGGACGACAGGATGTACTCGCACCCTTGCGACAGCAGGTGCGACAGGGCCGCATCGAGATTCGGCGCCTCGGCATCGCCGTCCGGCTGCGCGAGCGCGATCAGCGTCGCGTAGTCGGCGACCAGCAGCGTGGTTTGCGGCGCGAGCAGGTCGGCGATCGATTCGCGCAGGTCGTCGGCGGCGAGCACGTGCTCGTCGTCGAGCGTGAAGTCCGGCGCGAGCACGAGCGGCACGCCGTCGTAGTCCGCGACCACTTCGGCGATCGCGCTGACGACTTCCGCACGCGTGGTTGCGCCGATCTTGAACGCGGCGACCGGCATGTCCTCGAGCAGCATGCGCGCCTGGGCGGCGACGACGTCGGGATCGAGCCCCGTCACTTCGTCGCAGGCGGCCGAGTCGCGCACGGTGTAGCCCGTCAGGACAGACACGCCGTGACAGCCCATGCTCGCCAGGGTCAACAGATCGGCTTGAATGCCAGAGCCGCCGGTGGGGTCGGACAGGCCGAAGGTGAGGACGATCGGAGGGGCGTTGCTGGACATGTAGAAATGGGGCAAGAGAAAAACGGACAAGCGACGGACATGCGGACGGCGAGGCGAATTGGGCGTTTTTGGCCCTGTGTTGCCCGGCAGGCCGCACTTTTCAGTCATTATGCGGCGGAATCCGGCCCGCACGACGGATTTTTTAGCGCAGCGCAACGTAGTCGCGTTACTCCAGCGCGATTGCTAGGCAGTCCGGCCCCGACACGGTACCATCATGGCTCCCGAATTTACCGACTTTCCCGACGCGGCTTAAGATGGAATACAAGAGCTGGATGTGCCTGATTTGTGGCTGGATTTACGACGAAGAAGCCGGGCTGCCGGAAGAGGGCATTGCCCCGGGCACGCGCTGGGAAGACGTCCCGATCAACTGGACGTGTCCTGAATGCGGCGCCCGCAAGGAAGACTTCGAGATGGTCCAGATCTGACCGGATCCCCGGCCCACGGACACCCCGCTCAGGCCTCGCATCGGCCCGGCGCTCGCGCGCCGAGGTTCGCGCGAGCGACTTGACGATGACAGGCGCGCGTGTCCATGAGGCCAGAACCGGCGAACGTTCCCCACCCTGACGCACTGCCCAACCCGCGCGGCGGGGCTGTGCGCGCGGCCGACGCATGGCTTGCGGCGGCCGACGAGGCCTTCGAGCATCGCGACGACGCGGCCGTGCCGCTGTCCGCGGCGGCGGCCGTACTGGCGGAAGCCGGCTGGCTGCCGGCCGCGCGTTTCGCAGGGCAGTTGTCGGCTGCCGTGCCGCTCGTTGCCGTCGAACCGACTTCGGCCGGCTGGCGTGCCGCGCTGCGCGATTTCCGCGCGGCCGTCGCACGCCACAACCTGCGCGAGCTCGCCTGCTCGCCCGTTCTCTTCGAGCATTTCCGTGCGTTGCGTGCGCAAAGCGCCGCCGACCTGCGCGCGAACGCGCCGCTCGACGCGCTCGCGCTCGTCGGCCGCGCGGTGCCGCCGGCCACGCTGCGCGTGCTGCCCGATGCGTTCGCGACCCGGATTCGTGCCCGCTACGAACAGGCGCTGCTCGGCGTGCTGCGTGCGGAACGTGGCGCGCCCGACGCGGCACTCGACGAACTCGATGCGATGCTGGCCGCACTCGCCGGCGACGATCCCTACGATTTCTGGCGGCTCGCGGCCGCATGCGTGCGCGCGCTGCGTGCGAGCGGTGCGCCCGAGCTGAAGCGCTTTCTCGCGCGGACGAACCTGCTGCTCGGCGAGCACGCGCAGGGCCGGCGCAGTGCGCCGCCCGAACTCGTGCGCGAGACGGTGGCGCTGCTATGGCGCGATTTCGCGCTGTTCGGCGCCGCGGCCGAGGATGTCGCGCTCGTCGACGTATTGCACGACTACGGGCTGACGGTCGACTGGCACGTGGCCGGCACGCCCGCGTCCGAAGCGCTGTGGGAGGCCGATGCCGCGCGGGCCGAGCACGATGCGGTCGCCGCCGCGCCGACCCGCGCGCTCGGCGTCGTGACGGTCAATGCGCATGCCTATGAGGATTTCCTGCAGACGGCCGATGCGTCGATGGCCGACCTCGCGGCCGATCCGGCCGCGGCCGACGCGAGTGCCGCCTGGCATGCGTCCGGTGCCGCCTACCGGGTCGGCACGGCCGCGTGCGCGCTCGGGCTCGGCCACGCGGCGCTCCTGGCCGACACGCTTGGCCTGGCGTGGCGGCGGGCGGCGCATGGCGTGCCGCTCGCCGACGGCGGCCTCGACGCGCACGGCCATGCGTCCGACATGCTGCGCGCGGCGCTGCTGAAGATCGCGGCCGGCGTCGCGCCGCCGGATCTCACCGCGGCGTCCGGCGCACTCGGCGCGGCGCTCGGCCGGGCCTGACGAACAAGGGGACGAACACGCGCCGGCGGCCCTTGCCGCGCGGGCCCGCAACACGCTGCCGACAGCGCCCGCGCGCGTGTTAGAGTGCCATGTGATCCGTGCGCGCCGTTGCCAGCGCGGTGCGGCGTTGCTTGTTGATCGCGGCTCGGTCAGGCCGCGGCGTCTTTGCTAAAATTCAAACCATGTCAAAGCCTTCCGATCGCATCAATCTCACCAACCAGTTCCTGATCGCCATGCCGAACATGGCCGATCCGACGTTCTCGGGAACGGTGGTCTATCTTTGCGATCACAGCGAGCGCGGTGCGCTCGGCCTCGTCATCAATCGTCCTACCGACATCGACCTCGAATCGCTGTTCAACCGCATCGACCTGAAGCTCGACATCGAGCCGCTGCTGCACATCCCGGTGTACTTCGGCGGCCCGGTCCAGACCGAGCGCGGTTTCGTGCTGCATGAGCCGGTGGAGGGCGCGAGCTACAACTCGTCGATGTCCGTCGAGGGCGGGCTGGAGATGACCACGTCGAAGGACGTGCTCGAGGCGGTCGCGACGGGCACCGGCCCGAAGCGCTTCCTGTTGACGCTCGGCCATGCGGGCTGGGGGGCAGGGCAGCTCGAGGAAGAAATTTCCCGCAACGGCTGGCTGACCGTGGCCGCCGATCCGCGCATCGTGTTCGACACGCCGGCCGAAGAGCGTTTCGAAGCCGCACTCGGCCTGCTCGGCGTCAGCTCGTCGATGCTGTCCGGCGAAGCAGGGCACGCATGAGTGGCGCGAGCGCGCGCGATGCGACGCTCCTCGCGTTCGACTACGGCGAAAAGCGTATCGGCGTCGCGATCGGCAATGCGCTGACGCGCTCGGCCCGTGCGCTCGTCGTGATCCAGAACCTGAACCGCGAACACCGCTTCAAGGCGGTCGGCGACCTGCTGGCCGAATGGCGGCCGGACGCGCTCGTCGTCGGCCTGCCGATGCATCCGGACGGCACGCCGCACGACATGACGCAGCAGGCGAAGCGCTTCGGCAACCAGCTGAACGGCCGCTTCGGGCTGCCCGTCACGTGGGTCGACGAGCGCTATTCGTCGGTCGAGGCCGAGGCCGGGCTGCGCGAGCGCAACGTGCGCGGCCGCGCACGCGCCGAGATGCTCGATGCCGAGGCCGCGCGCGTCATCCTTCAACAGTATCTCGATCAATTGTCCGACCATGAGCACCATTGATGCCGAGGCGCTTTACCGCGTCCTGCTCGACCAGATCCGCGCCGCGTACGGCACGGCGTTCGCCGAACCGGGCGGCCCGCGGCTCGCCGGCATTCACAGCGGCGGCGCATGGCTGGCCGAGCGCCTCGCACACGATCTCGGCGCGCCGGCGTTCGGCGTCGTGAACGTCGCGCTGCACCGCGACGACTACGCGAAGAAGGGGCTGCACAGCCAGGCCAGCCCGACGTCGCTGCCGTTCGAGGTCGACGGCGCGCGCATCGTGCTCGTCGACGACGTGCTGTATACCGGGCGCACCGTGCGCGCGGCGCTCAACGAGCTGTTCGACTACGGCCGTCCGGCCGCGGTCGAACTCGCGGTGCTCGCCGATCGCGGCGGCCGCGAGCTGCCGGTTGCCGCGCGCTTCGCGGGCGGCGCGCTCGACGTGCCGGCCGATGCGACGCTCGTGCTCGCGCGCGACGACGCGCAGTTCACGCTGCGCGTCGAGGCGCACGGCGCCTGAACGACACGCGAACCGTATCCCGGGCCGCCGGTTTGCACCGCGGCCCGTTTGCATAGTTGGAATCACGCACACCATGACCACCGACACCACTGGCCGCACCGGCAATCCCGCTGCGGCCGCGAGCCCCGACCGGTTCCGCTACGGCTTCCTGAAGGGCAACCCGCAGCTCACGAAAAACGGCGAGCTGAAGCACCTGCTGTCGATCGAGGGCCTGCCGCGCTCGATCGTCAACCACATCCTCGATACGGCCGAGCAGTTCGTCAGCGTGACGGACCGCGAAGTGAAGAAGGTGCCGCTGCTGCGCGGCAAGTCCGTGTTCAACCTGTTCTTCGAGAACTCGACGCGCACGCGCACGACCTTCGAGATCGCCGCGACGCGCCTGTCGGCCGACGTGCTGAACCTGAACATCAATGCATCGTCGACGAGCAAGGGCGAATCGCTGCTCGACACGATCAACAACCTGTCGGCGATGCATGCCGACCTGTTCGTCGTGCGTCACGCATCGAGCGGCGCACCGTACCTGATCGCCGAGCACTGCGCACCGCACGTGCACGTGATCAACGCCGGCGACGGCCGCCATGCGCACCCGACGCAGGGCCTGCTCGACATGTACACGATCCGTCACTACAAGCGCGACTTCACGAAGCTGCGCGTGGCGATCGTCGGCGACATCCTGCATTCGCGCGTCGCACGCTCCGACATCCACGCGCTCACCACGCTCGGCGTGCCGGAAGTGCGCGCGATCGGCCCGCGCACGCTGTTGCCGGGCGGGCTCGAGCAGATGGGCGTGAAGGTGTTCCACAACCTCGACGAAGGGCTGAAGGGCGTCGACGTGATCATCATGCTGCGCCTGCAGAACGAGCGGATGAGCGGCGCGCTGCTGCCTTCCGCGCAGGAATACTTCAAGACCTGGGGCCTGACGCCCGAGCGCCTCGCGCTCGCCGCGCCCGACGCGATCGTGATGCACCCGGGCCCGATGAACCGCGGCGTCGAGATCGATTCGCAGGTCGCCGATGGCCCGCAGTCGGTGATCCTCAACCAGGTCACGTTCGGCATCGCCGTGCGGATGGCGGTGATGGGCATCGTCGCCGGCAACAGCGACTGAGCCTGCTTTCGCGCATCCCTATTCACGCAATCAACGCATTCACAGACAGCGCATGAAGATTCATATCAAAGGCGGCACGCTGATCGACCCGGTCGCCGGCACCGAGCGGCAGGCTGACGTATTCGTCGCGGAAGGCAAGATCGCCGCGCTCGGCACGGCGCCGGCCGGCTTCAACGCGGACCGGACGATCGACGCGTCGGGCCTGATCGTCGCACCCGGCCTCGTCGACCTGTGCGCGCGGCTGCGCGAGCCCGGCTACGAGCACAAGGCGACGCTCGCGTCCGAGATGGCCGCGGCCGTCGCGGGCGGCGTCACGACCCTCGTGTGCCCGCCGGATACCGACCCCGTGCTCGACGAGCCGGGCCTCGTCGAGATGCTCAAGTTCCGCGCGCGCAACCTGCACCAGGCGAACGTGCATCCGCTCGGCGCGCTCACCGTCGGCCTCAAGGGTGAAGTGATCACCGAGATGGTCGCGCTGACCGAGTCCGGCTGTGTCGGCTTCACGCAGGCCAACGTGCCGGTGCGCGACACGCAGGTGCTGCTGCGGGCGCTGCAGTACGCGAGCACCTACGGCTACACCACGTGGCTGCGCCCGCAAGACGCCTTCATCGGCCGCGGCGGTGTCGCCGCGAGCGGCGCGCTGGCGTCACGGCTCGGGCTGTCCGGCGTGCCGGTCGCGGCCGAGACGATCGCGCTGCACACGATTTTCGAACTGATGCGCGTGACGGGCGCACGCGTGCACCTCGCGCGGCTGTCGTCGGCGGCAGGCCTCGCGCTCGTGCGCGAGGCGAAGGCCGAGGGGCTGCCCGTGACCTGCGACGTCGGCGTGAATCACCTGCACCTGATCGACGTCGACATCGGCTACTTCGATTCGCAGTTCCGGCTCGATCCGCCGCTGCGCAGCGAGCGCGATCGCGAAGCGATTCGCGTGGCGCTCGCCGACGGCACGATCGACGCGATCTGCTCCGACCACACACCGGTCGACGACGACGAGAAGCTGCTGCCGTTCGGCGAAGCGACGCCGGGCGCGACGGGACTCGAACTGCTGCTGTCGCTGACGCTGAAGTGGGCGGACGAGACGCGCACGCCGCTCGCGCAGGCGCTGCGCCGCATCACGTCCGCACCGGCCGACGTGCTGCAGCTGCCGGCCGGCCGCCTGGTCGAAGGCAGCGCGGCCGACCTGTGCGTGTTCGACCCGCGCGCGCACTGGCGCGTCGAGCCGCGTGCGCTGAAGAGCCAGGGCCACAACTCGCCGTTCCTCGGCTACGAACTGCCCGCCTGCGTGCGCACGACGCTCGTCGCCGGGCAGATCGCGTTCGAGCGCCCCTGAACCACGCCGGACCTTCGCCATGATTGCCCTTCGCAAGCTGCGTCTCGTTTTCCACCTGTTGCGCGGCATGGCGATCGTCGCGCTGCGTTTTTCGCACGTCACGCCCGCGCGGCGCGCCGAGATGACGCGCCGCTGGACGCTCAAGATGCTGCGGATCTGCGGGATGCGCCTCGTCGTCCATAACGACGGCGCGCGGCTCGACGCGAGCGCGCTCGTGGTCGGCAATCACGTGTCGTGGCTCGACATCTACACGGTCAACGCGTGGCGGCCGACGCCGTTCGTGTCGAAGGCCGAGGTGCGGCAGTGGCCGGTCGTCGGCTGGCTCGCCGAGAAGCTCGACACCGTGTTCCTGCAGCGCGAGAAGCGCACCGAGGCGATGCGGGTCATGCACGAGATGGCCGAGCGCCTGCGCAACGGCGGGCTGATGTGCGTGTTTCCGGAAGGAACGACGACCGACGGGCAGGAACTGCTGCCGTTCCATGCGAACCTGTTCCAGTCCGCGGTATCGGCCGGCTGCGCGGTGCAGCCGATCTGCCTGATGTACGAGGACGCGCAGCGGCGGCAGTCGGTCGCACCGGCCTACACGGGCGAACTGGCGCTCGGCAAGTCGCTCGACATGGTGTTGCGCGGTGGTCCGATCATTGCGCACCTTTACGTGTGTGAACCGATCGCGCCGGGCGGTGACCGGCGGGCAACGTCCGCGGCGGCGCGCGACGCGATCGCGGCCGCGCTCGCGACGCTGCAGGCGAAGGTCGACAAGCCGACGGCCGAGTCGCTCGCGGAGCTGGCCAGACATGCCTATCCGGCGACCGAGGTTGGCGTCGGCGCGGCAGGCGGCGAGGCGGCCGACGCGCCCGTGCCGGGGCGCGAGGGTTGACGCGCTGCCCGGCGTCGCGAATCAGTCTTTGATCATTCTCCGCCCGGCGCGCGGCACGCTTCGCACTGCACCTGCGTGACCGTGCGCTGCGCCGGATCGGCCGTCAGCCGCACGGCCGACAGCTGGTTACCCCACACACACCCCGAATCGAGCGCGACGACGTTCTCGCGCAGCATCAGGCCGAGCGCGGCCCAGTGCCCGAACACGACCGTCACGTTCTCCGTGCGGCGCCCCGGTACGTCGAACCACGGCAGGTAGCCGGGCGGCGCGTTGTCGGGGCCGCCGTTCGCCTTGAATTCCATCGTCCCGTCGGGGGTGCAGAAGCGCAGGCGCGTGAATGCGTTGAACGCGACGCGCATCCGGTCGCGTTTCTTCAGATCCGGGCTCCATTGATACGGCTCGTTGCCGTACAGCTTTTGCAGCGTGTCACGCCAGTCGGGCGCGCGCAACGCGCGCTGGAGTTCGTCGGCGAGTTCCAGCACGAGCGTGGCATCCCACTGCGGCAGCATGCCCGCATGCACGAGCAGCATCCCGTTCTCCGCATGTACGAACGGGCGGTGGCGGACCCAGTCGAGCAGCGCGTCGGCGTCGGGCGCGTCGAGGATCTCGCCGATGGTGTCGCCCGGGCGTTCGGTGCGCAGGCCCGCGGAGACCGCGAGCAGGTGGAGGTCGTGATTGCCGAGCACGACGGTCGCGCGCGGGCCGAGGTCGACGAGCGCACGCAGCGAGGCGAGGGAGTCCGGGCCGCGGTTGACGACGTCGCCGGCGATCCACAGCGGCGTGTCGGCGGGGGCTGAAAGCTTGTCGAGCAAAGACTGGAAAGCGGCGTGACAGCCCTGGATGTCGCCGATGGCGATGGGGGGTGGAAGCATGAGGGTCGGATCGTGGCGAGTCTGGGTGAGCTGAGAAAGCATCATTCAAATACGAGCGTGACGCAAAGGACGTTCCACATCGGGCTGTTTGCGTGGCACAGGATTTTTGTGGCGCAAAGGGCCGGGGCGCTGTATCAAGTTGTTAGCAGCATGGAGTTGGCGCCGGCTGGATTCCTATAATTGACATTTTCGCTCCGAAAATAACATCTCGTGACTTGGCCGGTCATGGCGACCGGTTAAAATGCCGGGCCTGATCGGCCGAGACTTGGCCACTGTGACATGACAAGAAGTGCGAAGTGCGCCTGTCAGGCGCGCCGCACACGATTATTACTAGAGGACGTTTCATGATCCTGGTTACCGGCGGCGCGGGTTTTATCGGTGCCAATTTCGTACTCGACTGGATCGCAGTTTCCGGCGAGGCCGTGCTCAATGTCGACAAGCTGACCTATGCGGGTAACCTGCGTACGCTGGCACCGCTGAATGAGAATCCGGATCATGTGTTTGCCCGTGTCGACATCTGCGATCGCGCGGCACTCGATGCGCTGTTTGCCGAGCACAAGCCGCGTGCCGTGATCCACTTTGCCGCCGAAAGCCACGTCGACCGCTCGATCCACGGGCCGGCCGATTTCGTGCAGACCAATGTCGTCGGCACGTTCACGCTGCTCGAAGCGGCACGCATGCACTGGAACGGCCTGGACGATACCGACAAGGCGGCGTTCCGCTTCCTGCACGTGTCGACCGACGAGGTGTTCGGGTCGCTGTCCGCGACTGATCCGCAGTTCTCGGAAACGACGCCTTATGCGCCGAACAGCCCCTATTCGGCGACGAAGGCCGGCTCCGACCACCTCGTGCGTGCGTATCACCACACGTACGGCCTGCCGACGCTCACGACGAACTGCTCGAACAACTACGGTCCGTACCAGTTCCCGGAGAAGCTGATTCCGCTGATGATCGCGAACGCGCTCGCGGGCAAGCCGTTGCCGGTCTACGGCGATGGCCAGAACGTGCGCGACTGGCTGTACGTCGGCGACCACTGCAGCGCGATCCGCGAAGTGCTCGCGCGCGGCGTGCCGGGCGAGACGTACAACATCGGCGGCTGGAACGAGAAGAAGAACCTCGACGTCGTGCACACGCTCTGCGACCTGCTCGACGCCGCGCGGCCGAAGGCGGCCGGTTCGTACCGCGACCAGATCACCTATGTGAAGGACCGTCCGGGCCACGACCGCCGCTATGCGATCGATGCGCGCAAGCTCGAGCGCGAACTCGGCTGGAAGCCTGCCGAGACGTTCGAGACGGGGCTCGCGAAGACCGTCCGCTGGTATCTCGACAACCAGGCGTGGGTGGACGAGGTCGCGTCCGGCGATTACCGCAAGTGGGTGGAAACCAATTACGCGCAACGTACGTGAGGGTCTGATCGATGGCACGTAAGGGCATAATTCTCGCCGGCGGCTCGGGCACGCGGCTGTATCCGATTACGCACGTCGTATCGAAGCAACTGCTGCCGGTGTACGACAAGCCGATGATTTACTACCCGCTGTCGACGCTGATGATCGCGGGCATTCGCGACGTGCTGATCATCTCGACGCCGCAGGACACCCCGCGCTTCGAGGCGATGCTCGGCGACGGCAGCCAGTGGGGGATGAACATCCAGTATGCGGTGCAGCCGTCGCCCGACGGGCTCGCCCAGGCGTTCATCATCGGCAGGGACTTCGTCGGCAACGATCCGTCCGCGCTGATTCTCGGCGACAACATCTTCTACGGGCACGACCTCGCGAAGCAGCTCGAGCGGGCCAGTTCGAAGGCGGCCGGTGCGACCGTGTTTGCCTATCACGTGCAGGATCCGGAGCGCTACGGCGTGGTCGAATTCGACCGCGCGTTCCGTGCGGTATCGATCGAAGAGAAGCCGGCCGTGCCGCGCTCGAGCTACGCGGTGACGGGGCTCTATTTCTACGACCGGCAGGTGTGCGATATTGCCGCCGACATCAAGCCGTCGGCGCGCGGCGAACTCGAGATCACGGACGTCAATTCGCGTTATCTGGCGGCCGGTGAGCTCGACGTCGAGATCATGGGGCGCGGCTACGCGTGGCTCGACACGGGCACGCACGATTCGCTGATCGAGGCGGCGACCTTCATCGCGACGCTGCAAAAGCGGCAAGGGCTTGTCGTGGCATGCCCGGAGGAAATCGCGTATCGCATGCGCTGGATCGACGCGGAGCAAGTGCTGGCGCTGGCACGACCGCTGGCGAAGAACGCTTACGGTAAATACCTGCAACACATTCTCGACGACCAATTGGCATGGCCATCCAAGTAACCGACACGGCATTGCCGGAAATCAAGATCATCGAGCCGAAGGTGTTCGGCGATGCGCGCGGGTTCTTTTACGAGAGCTTCAATGCGCGCGAGTTTGCCGAACAGATCGCGCCGGACGTGACGTTCGTGCAGGACAATCATTCGCGATCGGCGAAGGGGGTTCTGCGCGGGCTGCATTATCAGATCCAGCATGCGCAGGGGAAGCTCGTACGGGTCGTGGAGGGCGAAGTGCTCGACGTCGCGGTCGATATCCGGCGCAGCTCGCCGAATTTCGGCAAGTGGGTCGGCGTGCTGCTGTCGGAAGCCAATCATCGGCAGCTGTGGGTGCCGCCCGGCTTTGCGCACGGTTTCGTGGTGTTGTCCGACTCCGCGCAGTTCCTGTACAAGACGACCGACTACTGGTATCCCGAACACGAGCGCAGCCTGCTGTGGAACGATCCCGCGCTGGGTATCGACTGGCAGCTCGATGGCGAACCGGTGCTGGCGGCGAAGGATGCCGCCGGCAAGCCGCTCGCGGAGGCCGACGTATATGAGTGACGCACGACGGATTCTCGTGACGGGGGTGGGCGGGCAGGTCGGGTTCGCGCTCGCCCGTTCGCTGCAGGGGCTTGGCCGTGTCGTCGCGGTAGACCGTGCCGCACTCGACCTGGCCGATCCGGACCGGATTCGGGCGGTGGTGCGCGACGTGCGGCCCACGCTGATCGTCAATCCCGCGGCCTATACGGCAGTCGACCAGGCGGAGCGCGACGAGGACGCGGCAATGCGTATCAACGCGATCGCGCCGGGCGTGCTGGCCGAGGAGGCGAAGGCGCTGGGCGCTGCGTTGATCCACTACTCGACCGACTATGTGTTCGACGGTGCGAAGGCCTCGCCGTATGTCGAGACCGATACGCCCGCGCCGCAGAATGTGTACGGAAGCTCGAAGCTTGCCGGCGAGCGTGCGATCGAGGCCATCGGCGCGGCCGCGATCGTCTTTCGCACCAGCTGGGTGTATGGCGCACGTGGACGCAACTTCCTGCTGACGATGCTGCGGCTGGCGGCCGAACGCCGGGAATTGAAGATCGTTGCCGATCAGATCGGTGCGCCGACCTGGGCGAACACGATCGCCACGATGACCGCGCACGTCGTCGCGCAGGCGCTTGCCGCCAACGATGCGCCCGCGTGGTGGGCGTCCCGTTCGGGCGTCTATCATCTGACGGCCGGTGGCGAAACCTCGTGGCATGGTTTTGCGAGCGCGATCGTCGAGCTCGCCGCGCTTGAGTCGCGTCCGTTGGTCGTGCCGATTCCGTCGTCGGAATATCCGACACCCGCCGTGCGGCCGCCAAACTCGCGCTTGTCGAACGAAAAGCTGTTGCGGACGTTCGGGCTTGCCGCACCGGACTGGCGCGATGCACTGGCGCTTTGCCTCGCCGAAATCCGGCGGGACTGAGCGCTTGCCGGACCGCCCCGTGCCGGACCGCGCGTCGTCGCGGGTCCGCTCACGGGCATTCCGGGTCTGTCAGGCCGTGCCGTCGGCCTGGAGGGGGTGATCCTCGTGCTTCCCGACGATGGGGAAAATCTGCTCCGGCATGTGCGGGAGCAGCCCTTCGCTCGCATTGCTCTGTCCCAGGGAGCCCATCTCCTTCACGCGGATGATGTGGACGGTATCCGGCACGATCCGGTGTGCGACGTCGGACCACAGCGTTTCGATGTTCCAGGTCCAGTCCTCGATCCCGAGCCCCATCGACTTCACGACAGGCTTGTACGGGAACCGCTGGTAAATGCTGCGGTGCGCGAAAATGTTGGCAGACCAGATGTTGTTCAGGAACAGCGAATTGCGATCGAAGCCTTCCTCGTCGCTTGCCCGGTGGACGAAGTGGAACGATTGCGCCAACGGGTGCGGCAGATGGTTCATCGAGTGCCGGTCGTAGTCGCTCTCGTGGAAATAGAACAGGCTTTCGGGGTGCCAGATGGAGCGGGTGTCGGCCGGTTCGTCGCGCGAGCACGCAAATGCGCGCGTCAGCCATTGGCTGCCCCACAGGTCGTCGCCATCGAGAAAGGCGAGATACTCGCCGCTTGCCACGTCGACGCCCGTGTTTCTCGTCAGGCCCAGGTCGCCGCACGAGACGACGTCGAGTGCGTCCAGCCACGCACCGCGCTGTTTCACGATGTCGAGCGTCTGCGGGTCGGGGTTGTCGAGCAGCGCTCGTGCTTCGATACGCAAGCCCGATTCGCGCGCGACGCTCACCAGTCGGTGCATGCTCGCCAGAGCCGGAATCGCAAATGCCGCCTCTTTGTGGAAAACGATGAAGACGGAAATGTCAGTCACTTTCTAGTCCGAAGATGGTCTTGACGTTCTGCGAGTAGGCGGCAGGGGAGTGGCGGGCGACCACCTGCTGGTACGCGGTACCGATCATGCGCTCGATGTCCGCGCCGGTCGATCCGCACACCGCGTCCATCGCCGTGCTGAATGCCGCGGCGGTTTCGGCGGCGTGGTGCTGGTGGCCGACGAACTTGACGGCCGAGTCGTCGAACGTACCGCGCAGTCCGCCAACGTCCGCGAGGATCAACGGCAGCGCATGCTGGCTCATTTCCAGCACGATATTGGGCATGCCTTCGAACAGGCTGGTGAAGATGAAACCGTCGTAGTCGACGAAATCCGCGGCCGGCACGTTTTCGAGCACGCCCTTGTGATGAATGTTCGGCGCGGCGAGGCCCAGTTGCGCAAAGCTGCCGTGAACGGGGCCGTAGACGTCGAATTCGTCCGAGCGGCGCAGTTGCGCGAGCGCGGCCAGGATCTCGGTGCCCTTGAACGGTTCGACGCGGGAAACCCACAGCCAGCGCCGATGCCGGTCGGGGTTGGCCCAGCGCGGCGCGCGGCGCGCCAGGCGCGCGGCGAATGTCGTCTCGTCGACCAGCATGGCCTTGGCCGGCAACTCCACGACGCCGGGGCCGCGAATGCCGCCCCACATGCGCTCGAGCGTATCGGCCATGCGTGCGTTGTCGGTCAGTGCCGCGGCATAGGACAGCGTGCGGCGCGGGAAGCGTGCGCCGTAAGGGGCACCGATGCCGTTGACGCCGAGGCTGAAGAACGTGCAGAAGATCTTCGCGTACTGGGACAGGCCGCGGCCGAACTGGGCAACCGCGTCAAGACCGACCCGGCTGTTGTTGATAATGATCGTATTGGGCCGAAGGGCGTTGAGAAAACGGGCGAATACGGCCGCACTGGCGTGGCCCGGGCCGCATGCGTCACGCCAGAACAGCACCTCGTGCCGCTTGAGGGGCGCGAGGATGTTCAGCGCTTCCCAGCCTGCGGATTCCTTTTCGGTTGCCTCGGTCACCACCACGAGAATCGGTTCGGCGACCGAATCGCCGAGCGTCTGCACGAGGTCGGCCACGTATTTTTCGGCACCGCCGGTACACAGGAACGGCGTCGCGACGACCGTACGCGGCACCACCGACAGCGATTCGAAGATTCTCGACACGTGAACGCCGTCGCGAGCCAGCAGGTCGGTCGCGTCGAATTCGCGAAGATTGCCGATCGCTTTCGCGCCGGCCGCCACGATCCCGAGATCGAATTCGGCCTGTTCGGCGATCTGATCGAGGATGCGTCCGATGGGGCGACGCACCCGGACCGCGACGGGGCGCCCCTTCCAGTGGAAGTACTGCCACGACGCGCCTTCGATATGATCCATGTCGCCGATCACGACGTCCGTGCGCGGTGCGATCGAGCGACCTTCATCGATGCCCCACTTCAGCCAGTGTTCGACGGGGTCGACGCCGGCGGCCTTCACGTCAGGATTGTTGAACAGATAGGCGTCGCGATCGAGCTTGTCTTCGATGAACGCTCGAAATCGTGCGTCGCTTCCCGGGTCGCGGTCGACTTGCGACGGAGCCGTGCCGTTGGGGCTGGCGGCCGTGTTGCCACGGAGTGCGGGCACACGGCCCGCCGTCATGCGATGTCGTAGCCGCGACAGAACACGCTTGGAGAGGCGGGCAGTACCTTGAATCGTCAGTTTCATGTGATGAATGCGCAGCCTCGAACGAGAACACGTTAACACACCGGATACACGGAATGTCGGCCTCGATCGGCAGAGGCGGCAAGTGACAACGGCCGAGATTGTACATGACCGCTGATGCGCCTTTTCCGCGAATGCACCCGTCCGGTGCGTGCGGTCAGGGGGGCGGCTGGCCTGGGCGGGCCGCGGCAGCCACGGACGTCGCGGGAACGCCGCCAGGACGCAACTCGACAGGCCGTGAAACACCTTTTAACATTATCCGCTGAGTCATTCATGCGACAATGCCGCCTTTGTCAGGCCTACCGTCAGGTGGTCGAACCGGTTCAGATAGTCCAAATGGTTCAACGGGCCGGGTGTCGGCGGTAACGGCCTGATCGCAATGCGTTTGCGTCTCTCCTCGACTCGAGAGTCGTCCATTCGCACGGGTGTCTCGTGGTGTACGAGTGGCATCCGTGGCGGGAGCGGGAGCACCCTGTCGTCCGGGGGCTGCCCATGTCGTTTCCAGTGCCGGCTCCAGCGCCGGCCAGGCAGCTGCAACGCGAGCGGCTGTCCCGGGACGCCGCCGCTTTGTATCCCGTCCCTCGTTCAGGCGAGCAGACATGACAGAATCCCTCTTTCCCCCCGGTCACCCTTTGGAATCAATGTCCAGTCTGAGCACAACCGACCTACCTTGTATCGATATTTCCATCGTTACATACAATTCCGAGCGCTGGCTTGCAGGTTTCTGGGAGAGTCTCGTCGCGCAGCAGTATCCGCTCGACAAGATCACGGTGTTGATCCGCGACAATGGTTCGAAGGATCGCACCGTCGAGGCGCTGCGCGACCTGATCGCGCGATTCGGCGAGCGGTTCCGGTCGGTGTCGCTGGACACGGGGGCAAACGTCGGCTTCGGCGCAGGGCACAACGCCAACCTTGCGGCGGGCCAGTCGGAATTCTTTCTGGTCACCAACGTCGACCTGACGTACGAGGCGAATGCCATCGAGCGCGCCGTGCGCCGCGCCGTCGCCGACGACGCGCGGGTCGCGGGCTGGGAGTTCAGGCAAAAGCCGTACGAGCATCCGAAGTACTACGACCCTGTCACGCTCGAGGTGAGCTGGGCGTCAAGCGCGTGCATGCTGTTCCGGCGCAGCGCGCTGGAACAGGTCGGTGGTTACGAGTCGCGATTGTTCATGTACGGCGAAGACGTCGAGCTTTCGTATCGCCTTCGCGATCGAGGCCATGTCATCAAGTACTGCGTCGACGCCGTGTGCTGGCACTACACCTATGAAACCGCGAACGAGCTGAAGCCGGTGCAGTTTTTCGGCAGCACGCGGGCGAACGTCCTGTTGCGCATGCGGTACGGCACGCTGCGCCAGATCGTCGGCGGACTCGCGATGTATCTCGGGTTGTTCATGATCCCGCTGCCGATCCAGGGGCGCGTCAAGGGCCTGTTCGCGAACCTGATGACGATCCTGCGCGACAGTTTCTATTTCCTGCGAACGCGCAAGCAGTCGGACATCGCATTCCCGTTCCGCGGGTGGGATTACGAGCAATCTCGCGAAGGGGCGTTTCAAACGTTCGAGCAACTGCCGGCGGACCCTCCGCTCGTGAGCATCGTGGTGCGCACGTGTGCGGGGCGTCTGGGCAAGCTGAAAGAGGCCGTGCAATCGGTCGTGCATCAGACCTACCCGAACGTCGAACTCGTGGTGGTGGAGGACGGCTCGGAGACGGCGCAGTCGTTCGTCGAGTCCGTTCGGGCATCGGGCGCACTTGCGCGAGTGCAGTACCACCCGATTCCGAAAGCAGGGCGCTGCGTCGCCGGCAATGTCGGGCTCGAGGCGGCGACCGGCAAGTACGCGTGTTTTCTCGATGACGACGACCTGCTGTTTGCCGACCACGTCGAAGTGCTCGCGCGCAAGCTCGACAGCCGTCCGGATCTGGCCGGCGCGTATGCGCTCGCGTTCCAGGTGGACACGGAAATCGTCAGCCATGATCCGTGGGTGTACCGGGTCGCCAGCCGCTACGTGGCGTACCGCGAGGGTTTCTCGAGGGCGGCGATCTGGCATCACAACTTCATTCCGATTCAGGCGATCCTGTTCCGGCGCGCGCTGTTCGAGCAGTACGGCGGGTTCAACGTGCAACTGGATCGCCTCGAGGATTGGGACTTGTGGGTGCGTTATTGCCAGCGCAACGATTTCGAGCTCGTCGAGAAGGTGACATCCGAGTATCGGGTGCCCGCTCAAGACTCGGTTGCATCGGTCCGTCAGCAGGAGCTGGACGACTACTATCAGAAAGCGGTGCAGGCCCGGGACGGCATGGTGCTGCAGATGACGCCGAACGAGGTGATGAAGTACGCCGAAGAGCTGGCGAAGATCATGTATCCGATCGCGGTGTCGAGGAGCCGGCTTCGCGCGATCGCGCTGCGGATTCCCGGAATCTGGGTATTGCGCCGCTTCTATCTGATTTCTCGTGGCGTAATGGGGCGGATCAAGCGGAAGTTCGCGTCGGCGGCGAAGCGGCAAGGGTAATCCTGCGTCGGATCGGTCGCTGATCGTGCAACCGGTGCGCTATAATTTGCGCCCCCTCCGATCCGGGCCGGAGTCCGACGCGAAACGTGGAGAGCCGTTCGCCGTATCGGATCCGTGGCCGCCGAGCGGTCGCCGGGGCTGGTTTGCATGCCGATTTTGCCAAATTGCCGGTTTCAACTGAACTCGATAATGTTTACCAAAGAGCTGTTTGCCTATCGGCACGTGCTGTACCAACTGGTGACGCAGCAACTGCTGGCCCGTTACCGCCGGACCATCTTCGGCTATTTGTGGACGATTCTCAATCCGCTGATGATGATGACGGTGTCGGCCGTCGTGTTCTCGCATATCTTCCGCCTCGGCCTGCGTGACTACGCAATTTTCCTGTTCGCCGCCACGGTGCCGTGGAACTTCTTCAGCGGATGCGTGGTGCAGGCGGGCAGCTCGATCGTCTCGAACGAAGGGCTGATCAAGAAAGTCTATGTCCCGAAGCTGATCTTCCCGATCTCGACCGCGATCGGGTGCCTGCTGGATTCGCTGTTCGGCCTGGTTGCGCTGTTCGTCATCGCGTTTGTCGTGGGCGCGCGCATCAGTCCGGCCTTGTTCTTTCTCCCGATTTCTTTCGCGATCCTGTATTTCTTCGCGCTCGGTCTCGCGCTGATGCTGTCGGTTGCGATGGTGTATTTCCGGGATCTGCAGCATCTGATCGGCGTGCTGATGCAGGCGTTGTACTTCCTGACGCCGATCATGTACCAGCCGAGCGCCATTTCGCCGTCGCTGCAAAACATCCTGCGCTTCAATCCGCTGCTCTATTTCGTGGATCTGTTCCGCGCACCGATTTATCGCTCGGAATTGCCGTCGTTGACGGTGATCGGCATCGCGTTGGTCGCTGCGATCGCAAGCTTCTCGATCGGACTCAAGCTTTTTCGGTCCTACGAGAACAAACTCATCTTTAGGCTTTGATTATGTCTTCGATTGAAGTGGTAAATGTGTCGCTCAAATTTCGACTTTACCATGACAAGACGCCGAGTCTGAAAGACTACCTTGCGCAGTTTTTCCGTTCGAAATCCCATTCGAAATTCACGGATTTCTGGGCGTTGAAGAATGTCAGTCTGACGATTCGGCGCGGCGATCGCGTGGGTATCGTCGGGCACAATGGCGCGGGTAAGAGCACGCTGCTGAAGACCATTTGCCGCATTTATTCCGCGCAGTCCGGCGACGTCAAGATCACCGGGCGCGTCGCGCCGCTCATCGAGATCGGCGCCGGCTTCAATCCCGAATTCAGCGGGCGCGACAATATTTATTTCAGCGGCAGCATTCTCGGCTATTCGAAAGACGAGTTGCGCCGCCTGGAAGGCGAAATCATTGAATTCACGGAGCTGGAAGAATTCATCGATACGCCGGTGAAATACTATTCGACCGGCATGTACATGAAGCTGGCGTTTGCAATTGCCACGGCCGTTCATCCGGAAATCCTGATTCTCGACGAAGTGTTTGCCGGCGGCGACGCGTCTTTCATCGCCAAGGCGAAGCAGCGGATGACGGAGTTCATCGACAAGGCCAGCATCATGGTCTGCGTGTCGCACGACATGGACCTGTTGAGGACGCTGTGCAATCGCGTCGTGTGGCTCGATCACGGGCAGGTAAAGGCAGACGGAAATCCCGATGAAATCATCACGCAGTACCTGGCGGCGCGTTGACGAACGCGTAGCGGTCGGCCTGTCCG
Source organism: Burkholderia sp. AU30198 (assembly GCF_020419825.1). NCBI lineage: Bacteria > Pseudomonadati > Pseudomonadota > Betaproteobacteria > Burkholderiales > Burkholderiaceae > Burkholderia > Burkholderia sp. AU30198. The sequence goes on from NZ_JAIZSA010000010.1 coordinate 149,473, forward strand.
GCATGACCCCGGTGCGCGTTCGACGTGGCATCGCAGCGGCAGGGTGCGCCTGCATGCGTGGTGCAGACCAGCGTGGGCGGCCGGCGTGACGGGCGGTTCAGATAGCCGGTTGTCGGTATCCGTCGTCGTCTATCGGCCCGACGCGACGGTGCTTGCGCGCACGCTCGAGCGCTTGTGTGTCGCCGTCGACGCGACGCGCAAGTCCCGCCCCGGATTTACCGTCGACCTGTACATGATCGACAACGGCGGCCTTACCGACGCCGGATGGAACCCGGCCGTGCTCGATGCCGCCGGGATCCGCCATGTGACCGTAAGCGGCCAGGGTAACGTCGGATACGGGCGAGGGCACAATCTCGCGATCGAGCGCGCGGACGGCGGCTACCATCTGGTGCTGAATCCGGACATTGACGTCGAGCCCGATGCGCTCACGCACGCGCTGAAGTTTTTCGATGCCCATCCGGAGGTCGGCCTGCTGACGCCGAGGATCGATGACGGCGACGGCCATCTTCAGTATCTGTGCCGCCGCTATCCGACGGTGCTGGACCTGGCCGTGCGGGGCTTCCTGCCGGCGCGGTTCAGGCGGTTTTTCTCGTCGCGGCTGTCCCGATATGAAATGCGGGACGTGATCAACGATCGCGACATCGTGTGGGATCCGCCGATCGTCAGCGGCTGCTTCATGCTGTTCCGGACCGACCTCCTCAAGAAGCTCGGCGGCTTCGATCCCCGCTATTTCCTGTATTTCGAAGACTACGACCTGAGCTTGCGCACGCTCGATGTTGCGCGGGTGGCGTACGTGCCGACCGTGCGGGTGTCGCACTATGGCGGCGGCGCTTCGCGCAAGGGCTTCGCGCACATCCGGATGTTCTCGGCGTCGGCATTCAAGTTCTTCAACCGCTTCGGCTGGAAATGTCTATGAGCGATGTGCTCGTGACCGGGGCGAACGGGTTCGTCGGCCGTGCGCTTTGCCTGGCGCTGCAGCGTCGCGGGCATACCGCGAGCGGGCTCGTGCGCCGCTCGGGCGCGTGTGTTGCCGGTGTTCGCGAGTGGGTTCATCCCGCCGACGACTTCGCGGGCCTCGCCGACGCGTGGCCGGCTGCGTTCGAGCCGGATTGCGTGGTGCACCTCGCGGCGCGCGTCCACGTGATGCGTGACGACGCCGACGATCCGGCTGCCGCATTTCGCGCGGCAAACGTCGAAGGCGCGTTGCGGGTTGCGCAAGCCGCGCATCGCCGCAACGTCCGGCGCATGGTGTTCGTCAGCAGCGTGAAGGCGGTGGCGGAGTCCGACGGCGGCGTGCCGCTGGACGAGCGTGCGCCGCCGCATCCGGAAGATGCTTACGGGCGGTCGAAACTCGAGGCCGAGCAGGCGCTGGTCGAGTTTGCGTCGCAAACCGGCCTCGACGTCGTGATCGTTCGTCCGCCGCTCGTCTACGGCCCCGGTGTGCGCGCCAACTTCCTGCGGATGATGGATGCGATCGCGCGCGGCGTGCCGCTGCCGCTCGGCGCGATCGCGGCGCGCCGCAGTCTGGTCTACGTCGACAATCTCGCGGATGCGTTGCTGCACTGCGCGACCGACCCGCGTGCGGCGCAGGGCTGCTTTCACGTTGCCGACGACGACGCACCGTCCGTGACCGAACTGCTGCAGATGGTCGGCGATGCGCTCGGCAAGCCGGCGCGGTTGTTTCCGGTTCCGGTCGGGGTGTTGCGCGCGGTGGGCAAGTTGACCGGCCGGACTGCCGCGATCGACCGCCTGACGGGCGGCCTGCAGCTCGATACCGGCTGCATCGCGCGGGTGCTCGACTGGCGCCCCCCGCATTCGACCCGGCAGGGGCTCGAAGCGACGGCGGCATGGTATCGTTCGCGCGATACGGAACAATAACCGACATGCATTTCGCGATTTCCACGTGGCCGACTGCCGCCGCGATGGCGCTGGCCTGCGCCGTCGCGACCACAGCGATCCTGCGCACGCTGCTCGCCACCGGGCTGGCGTGGCGGCTTGCCACCGACATTCCAAACGATCGTTCGTTACACGTGCGTCCGACGCCGCGCGTCGGCGGCTGGGGCATCGTGCCGGTCTCCGTGCTTGCGATGCTGGGGTTCGCGCCGCGGATCTGGCTGATCGCCGTCGCGGCGGCGGCGCTGGCAGCCCTGTCGCAATTCGACGACCGGCACGGGTTGCCGGCCCGTGTCAGGTTCGCCGCGCATCTGGCCGCGGTCGTCGCGCTGATCGCCAGCTATCCGGCCGCGGCCCCATGGTGGCTGCTTGCGGGTGTCGGTTTCGCCATGGTCTGGCTGACCAACCTCTACAACTTCATGGACGGTGCGGACGGCCTGGCAGGCGGGATGGCGCTGTTCGGTTTCGGGGCCTATGCGGTGGCGGCGCTGGCCGGCGCGCATCCGTCCCCGGATCTTGTCGCCGGTGCCGCCGCAATCGCCGGTGCCGCGCTGGGCTTCCTGTTGCTGAATTTCCATCCGGCGAAGCTGTTCCTCGGCGATGCGGGCTCCATTCCGCTCGGGTTTATGGCGGGCGCGCTCGGCTACTGGGGCTGGCGACACGGGGTCTGGCCGATCTGGTTCCCGGCGATGGTGTTCGCGCCCTTTATTGCCGATGCATCTGTAACACTCGTGAGACGTTTGTTACGCGGTGAAAAGTTCTGGCAGGCGCACCGGGAGCATTATTATCAAAGGATGGTGCGATCCGGCATCGGTCATGGACGCACCGCCGTATATTGGTACCTCATCATGCTCGCGGGCATAATCGTTGCCCTGTGGGCATTGGGTCGCCCGGAGCCGCAGCAGTGGTTGCTGTTTGCCGCCTGGTACGGCGTTCTCGTATGTCTCGGGCTTGTCATCGACATGCGCTGGCGCCGGATTCGGACGGCCGCCGAAAACAAATCATGAGGTTTCCCGCCGATGTTGCGATCCAAAGCATCGTGGCTGTCGTTGAGTGCTTTCCTGTTCGACCTGACGGCGGTGCTTGCCGCGTGGTTGTTCGCTTATCTCGTTCGTTTCAACGGTAGCGTCCCGCATGAGTTCCTGCGCGGCGCGCTGATGGCGCTGACATGGGTGCTGCCCGTGTACGCGCTGATGTTCCACGGGTTCGGCCTGTATCGCGGGCTCTGGGTATTCGCGAGCCTGCCCGACCTGATGCGCATCTCGAAGGCGGTGGCCGGCGGCGGCGTGATCGTGATGATCGGCGCCGTGATGTTCCAGCCGACGCCGATCATTCCCCGCTCGGTACTGCTCGTGTCGCCGCTGATGCTGTTCCTGGTGATGGGCGGCGCCCGCGCGCTGTATCGCGCGACCAAGGAGTACTACCTGTACGGCGGGCTCGTCGGGAAGGGCAAGCCGGTGCTGGTGCTCGGCGCCGGCACGGCCGGTGCGAGCCTCGCGCGCGAGCTGTCGCGCTCCGGCGAATGGCGCCTCGTCGGCCTGCTCGACGATGACGTCACCAAGCAGGGCCGCGAGATATACGGTCACAAGGTGCTCGGCTCGTTCAACGACCTCAAGCACTGGACCGACGCGATGAAGGTCGAATACGCGATCATCGCGATTCCGTCGGCGTCGGTCGAGGTGCAGCGCCGCGTCGCGACGTTGTGCGTGCGGGCCGGCGTGAAGGCGATGGTGCTGCCTTCGCTGACCGCGCTGATGCCGGGGCAGGGCTTCCTGTCGCAAGTGCGGAACATCGATCTCGAGGATTTGCTCGGTCGCGAGGCCGTGACGATCGATACGCCGCACGTCGAGGCGTTGCTGCGCGGTCGCGTCGTAATGGTGACGGGCGCGGGCGGTTCGATCGGATCCGAGCTGTGCCGGCAGATCCTGCGCTTTGCGCCGGCGCAGCTCGTCGCGTTCGACCTGTCCGAGTACGCGATGTACCGGCTGACCGAGGAACTTCGCGAGCGCTTCCCCGATTTGCCGGTCCTGCCGATCATCGGCGACGCGAAGGATTCGCTGCTGCTCGACCAGGTGATGTCGCGTCACGCGCCGCACATCGTGTTCCATGCGGCCGCCTACAAGCATGTGCCGCTGATGGAGGAGCACAACGCGTGGCAGGCCTTGCGCAACAACGTGCTCGGCACCTATCGCGTGGCCCGCGCGGCGATCCGCCACGATGTCCGTCATTTCGTGCTGATCTCGACCGACAAGGCGGTCAATCCGACCAACGTGATGGGCGCGAGCAAGCGTCTGGCCGAAATGGCCTGCCAGGCGTTGCAGCAGACGAGCGAGCGCACGCAGTTCGAGACCGTGCGCTTCGGCAACGTGCTGGGCAGCGCGGGCAGCGTGATCCCGAAATTCCAGCAGCAGATCGCGAAGGGCGGCCCGGTGACGGTCACGCATCCGGAGATCACGCGTTTCTTCATGACGATCCCGGAAGCGTCGCAGCTCGTGCTGCAGGCGTCGAGCATGGGGCATGGCGGCGAGATCTTCATCCTCGACATGGGCGAACCGGTGAGGATCGTCGATCTCGCATGCGACCTGATCCGCCTGTACGGTTTCGCGGAAGAGCAGATCCGCATCGAGTTCACCGGGCTGCGGCCCGGCGAGAAGCTCTACGAGGAGCTGCTCGCGGACGACGAGGCGACGACGCGCACACCGCACCCGAAGCTGCGGATCGCACGCGCACGGGAAGTGCCGGACAATTTCCTCGACGAGCTGCTGCCGTGGCTGATGCAGCATCGTGTACTGCCCGACGACGAAGTGCGGCGCGACCTGCGGCGCTGGGTGCCGGAATATCAGACGGCCATTGCCCCCGTGTTGCAGAGCGTCCCGTCGGTGCGCGCCGCATCGAACGGGTGATGCGGCCCCGGGCCGTGAACCGAACGGCAAGACAAAAAAAGCGCCCCGCAGGGCGCTTTTTTTGTCTGGAAGTCGGCATGCGGCTCAGTGGCTGCGTCGATGCTTTCTCACCACCATCCACCGCGGCGCCCTGAACCGCACGATGCTGAGGTACAGCCACACGTAGGTCAGCGCAAACAGCACGACGAACACGAACAGATGCACCGTGTGCCGCCAGAACAGCGTCGCGGGTATCACCGCGACGAGGCACAGCAGCCACAGGTACGGCGACGTCAGCGAATTGCGGCGCGTCAGGTCGTGCGCGTGCTTCGTGCCGACGGCCCAGCGCATCAGCCGCTTGTACACGAGCATGTGCAGGTGCACGCCGTCCGGAATGCCGGGCGACATCCCGCGGATGAATTTCTTCCGGTAGATCGAGAAGCAGGTCTCGAAGATCGGGTACATGAACAGCAGCACCGGGTACCACGCGGATACCTCGCGGTTGCGCATCACGAGCATGATCGCGAGCTCCGCGAGCATGAAGCCGATGAAATACGCGCCGCCGTCGCCGAGGAAGATCAGGCCGGCCGGGAAATTCCACAGGAAGAAGCCGAGTACGGCGCCCATCATGATGATCGACGCGGACATGACGACCGGGTCGCCGACCTGGAACGCCACGTACGCGAGCGACGCGAACATCATGAAGCTGACCATCGACGCGAGCCCGTTGAAGCCGTCGATGATGTTGACCGCATTCGCGAGCGCCGCGACCGCAAGCACGGTGACGAACGCCGAAATGGCGGCATAGCCGAGCAGGAAATCGAGCGGCGGCACGCTGATGCGCGTGACCGCGATGTTCATCAGCCAGAACGCGAGCGCGGCCGCGCCCATCGTGCAGAGCAGCCGCGCGCGCGGCGACACGCGCTTGGTCAGGTCCTCGACCAGGCCGGACAGGAACGCCGGCATGCCGCAGGCAACGATGCCGAGAATGCTGCCGGCGATCGTCGGGTAGCGCTGCATGAGCAGCAGCGCCGCGACGACGACGCCCGCGAGGATCCCGATGCCCCCGACCCGCGGCACGGGCCGCACGTGGAATTTCTGCACGCCGGCCAGGTCGCTGTCGATCGAGAATTTCTCGTGAAGGTGCGCGTAGCGCACGATGAACAGCGTGACGAGCAGGGAGACAATGAAGCCGGACGCGAAGCTGAGCATGGGACCGCTCGAAAAATGGACAGCGGATTATACAAAACCGCGGGGGTTCCCCTCCTGCCATCGCCAGTGGTCGGCACACATTTCTTCGATGCCGAGCGTCGCGCGCCAGCCGATGATGTCGGCCGCGGCCTGCGGATTCGCGTAGCACTCGGCGATGTCGCCCGGGCGGCGCGTGACGAGCTCGTACGGCACCGGCCGGCCCGACGCCTTTTCAAACGCCCGCACGACTTCCAGCACGCTGTAGCCCTGGCCCGTGCCGAGGTTCACGACGAAGCTTGCGTCGCGCTTCGCGAGCGCGTCGAGCGCGGCGATGTGGCCCTTCGCGAGATCGACGACGTGGATGTAGTCGCGCACGCCCGTGCCGTCCGGCGTCGGGTAGTCGGAGCCGAACACGCGCAGCTTTTCGAGCTTGCCGACCGCGACCTGGGCGACATACGGCATCAGGTTGTTCGGGATACCGGCCGGATCCTCGCCGATCAGCCCGCTCGCGTGCGCGCCGACCGGGTTGAAGTAGCGCAGCGTCGCGATCCGCCACGACGGGTCGGAGACCTCGAGGTCGCGCAGGATCTGCTCGGCGATCAGCTTCGACTGGCCGTACGGGTTCGTCGCGGACAGCGGGAACGATTCGTCGATCGGCGAGCGCTCGGGCACGCCGTACACGGTCGCGGACGAGCTGAACACGAACTGCTTGACGTTGCGCTCGCGCATCACCTTGAGCACGGCGAGCAGGCCGCCGAGGTTGTTCTGGTAGTACTCGAGCGGCTTCGCGACCGATTCGCCGACGGCCTTGAGCGCCGCGAAGTGGATGGTGCCGGTGATCGGGTGCGCGTCGAACACCTTGGCGAGCGCGGCTTCGTCGCACACGTCGACCTGATGGAACGCGGGCGTCTTGCCCGTGATCCGCTCGATGCGGCGCACGGATTCGGCCTTGCTGTTGACGAGGTTGTCGACGATCACGACGTCGTAGCCGTTGTCGAGCAGCTCGACGGCCGTGTGCGAGCCGATGTAGCCCGCACCGCCGGTAACGAGGATGGTGCCTTTAGCGGTCATTGCAGAGGTGCTCCTTCAGAGGGTAATGCCTGTCAATGAATGAATGGTCTGCCGGTAGCGCTCGACGACCTGCTGCTCGTCGAATTCCACCGCGACCTTGTGCCGGCCGCGCGCACCCATCGCGTCGCGTCCGGCCGTGCCGAGTTCGATCATGCGGAGCAACTGCTCCGCGAGGCTCGCGCTGTCGCGCACGCGGCACAGGAAGCCCGTTTCGCCGTCGGCGACGACGTCGCGGCAGCCCGGCACATCGGTCGCGACGATCGGGCGGCCCATCGCCGACGCTTCCATCAGCGTGCGCGGCACGCCTTCGCGGTACGACGGTAGCACGACGCAGTCGGCCGCCGCGATATGGGGGCGCACGTCGTGCGCTTCGCCGAGATACTCGACGACGCCTTCGGCGGTCCATGCGTCGACATCGGCGCGGCCGATCGCGCTCGGATTGTCGACGCCGAGCGGCCCGAGCAGCTGGAAGCGTGCGTTCGGGAAGCGCGCACGCACGATGCGCGCGGCCTCCACGTATTCGCGCACGCCCTTGTCCCACAGCAGCCGGCCGATCAGGATGAAGACGGGGGCCTCGCCGGCGGGCAGCGGCACCGGCGCAAACTGTTCGAGATCGACGCCTTCGCCGTGCAGCAGCCGCGCGCGATCGGGATGCGCGAGCAACCGCTCGTCGGTGAAGGTCGCGAGATCGTCGCGGTTCAGGAACCACACTTCACGCGGGAAGCGGAACGCGAACCGGTACAGGCGCTTCGCGACGCTTGCCGCGCGGCTTTTCTGGATGAAGACGTAGCCGAGCCCGGTCGTCACCGCGATCGACGGCACGCGCGCGAGCCACGCGGCGACCGAGCCGTAGATGTTCGGCTTGATCGTGTAATGGAACACGAGATCGGGCCGCAGTGCGCGGTAGTGACGCGTCAGCGCGGCGAGCGTGCCGAGATCCTCGCGCGGGCTCGTGCCTTTCGACGCGACCGCGAGCGCCACGTAGCGGCAGCCCATCTGCTCGAGCAGCGGCACCGTGCGGTCGTGCGGCGCGATCACGATGACCTCGGCGCCGCGCGCGACGAGCGCACGGATCAGCCCGTGGCGATACGTGTAGATCGCCCAGGCCGTGTTGCAGACGAGCGCGATGCGCAGCGGGGAGGTGGCGGACATGAAAAAAAGAAAAAATAAAGCGTCGAAATGACCGAAAGCGCCGGATCCGCGTCACGCGGACGGCCGCGCGGCGAACAGCGTCTGCTTGATCCGCTGCAGCGTGCGGTACGGCGTCACGAAATGCAGCAGGTTCTTGGCGAGGCCGGCCCAGTCGTACGGGTTCAGCGCGTTGAAGTGGCTCAGCAGCAGCGTGAGCGTCGACACCAGCTGGCGCCGGCGCTTGGTCGCGCTGATCCCGCCCTCGTTGAGCTCGTAATAGAGGCCGAGCTCGGGCAGGTTCGCGCAATCGTAGCGTTGCATTAACCGTAAAAAAAGATCGAGATCCTCGGCTGCGCGGTATTTCACGCGATAGTTGCCCACTTCGCGCACGGCGTCGATGCGCAGCATGACCGACGGGTGCACGAGCGGCGAGCGCAGGAAGCGCGTGCGGCGCAGCGTGCGCGGATCGGTGGCCGGCGTCAGCATGAAGCGCGGCTCGCCGGCGCGCGACACGACCTGCGTCCACATGCCGACGCAGGCCACCCGCGGGTGGGCGCCGAGGTACGCGCGCTCCTTCGCGAGGCGCTGCGGCGCGGCGAGATCGCCCGCGTCGATGCGCGCCGCATAGCGGAAGCCGCGGGCCGCGAGCGCGTCGATGCCGGCCGCGAGCGCGCGCTCGATGCCGCCGTTCTGCGGCATGCGCAGTACCTCGATCGCGAGGCCGGGCAGATCGGGCGCGACGATCGGCGGCGTGCTGCCGTCGTCGACGATCAGCACGTGCACGGGCGTGTCCTCGCGAAACGATGCGAGGGTCCGGACGACGTCGTCGTGCCCGTTGTAGGCCGGCATCAGCACGGCCACATCGTCGAGCGGGGGCGGGCAATCAGGGGACGTCATGGGCGCAGCTTGAAACGGATGTAATAAAAATTGACGGCGGCGGCGGCCAGGTAGCCGGCCGCCAGCCCGACGAGCGCGCCGTACAGGCCGAGCCGCGGGATCGCGAACACGTTGACGAGCGCGGCGATCGCGAGCGCAAGCAGCCATTTCGACAGCAACACGAATTTTGCTTGATATTTGAGAACGATAAGATTGCCTATCGCCTCGATGCCGGCCGGCACCGACAGCCAGACCGCCCAGCGGAAGATGTCGACCGACGCCTCGTAGCCGTGGCCGAACACCTTGCCGACGATCAGCGGGGCCGCGGCGTCGAGTACGAGCGCGCCGGCCGTCATCAGGCCGGCCGTCATCGCGATCAGCCGGACGATGTTGCGGCGCAGCCGTGCGACGTCCTGCACACGGTAGACGAATGCGGGCGCGATCGTCTGCGCGAGCATCAGCGCGAGCGTGATCCAGTTCTCGTTGAGCTGCTGCGCGGCCGAGTAACGGCCGAGATCGGCGAACGATACGTGACGCTCGAGCATCAGGCGGTCGAGCTTCAGGAACAGGTACATGCAGATGAGGCCGAGCCAGAACACCGTGCCGGCGGTCGCAAAGTGCCGGAACAGCGGCTTGTCGAAAGTCCAGCCGAGCGCGCCGCCGTTGCGATGCCGGTAGTACAGCAGCAGCGCGAAGCCGATGGCGGCGGCCTCGAGCGCCCACAGCCACGCGAAGCGGGCGGGGCCCGCGGCCGCACGGACCAGCAGCCAGACGAGCAGCGCCTTCGCCAGCGCGGTGACCATGCTGGTGACGAGCTGCGGCTTGCTGTAGGTCATGCTCTGCAGCCACGCGTTGACGACGCCGACGAACGGCTCGCGGAACACCATCGTGACCGCGAGGCTCGCGAGCATCGCGCCGACCAGCGGATCGAAGGCGCCCGCGGCGATCGCGATCCAGGTCGCGGCGAGCGCGGCGACCGACACGGCGATGCGCAGCACGAACGCGCTGCCGAGCACCGCGCCGAGCTGGGCGGGCGGGCGCTGGACGATGGTCGGGACGAGAATTTCCGCGCCGCACACCCAGGTGAGCGGTGCCAGTACCAGGAGGAGCGTATTCGCATACTGCCATTTGCCGAACACATCTGGCCCGAAATAACGGGCCAGCAGGCCGCTGATCGCGATCGCGACGCCGATCTGCGTGAGCCGTTCGAGCCCCAGCCAGACGAGATTCGCGACGGCCTTCGCGACATCCGGGTTGCCGAAGCGCTTCAGCATGCGCGGTGGCGGCGCGCGCGCAAGGCGGCCGGCAGGGCGCCCGGGGGCTGCAGATTGGCGGCGGCGGGACGGCTAGGCATTAAAATGGGCGGTATGCGCGTCATCAAAACCCGCGATTATAAGTGGGATCGGGGGCGCTCCCGCCGTTCCGCGCCAGCGGTTTCACGCCATGCCGGGCCAGCATGTATCATGCGCGGCACCGGCGAGCGGCAGCCAGGCAAGCCAGACTAATTTCCATGCACGCAACTGAGAGAAGAGAATCGATGATCTCCCAATCCATCTTCAAGGCATATGACATTCGTGGCGTGGTCGGCAAGACGCTCGACACCGACACGGCGCGCGGGATCGGCCGGGCATTCGGCAGCGAAGTGCGCGCGCAGGGCGGCGATGCGGTCGTCGTCGCGCGCGACGGCCGCCTGTCCGGGCCGGACCTCGTCGGCGCGCTGGCCGACGGCCTGCGTGCGGCGGGCGTCGACGTCGTCGACGTCGGCATGGTGCCCACGCCGGTCGGCTATTTCGCGGCAAACGTCCCGCTCGCGCTGAAGGGCGGCGAGCGCCGCGTCGATTCGTGCATCGTCGTCACGGGCAGCCACAACCCGCCCGACTACAACGGCTTCAAGATGGTGCTGCGCGGCGCCGCGATCTACGGCGAGCAGATCCAGGCGCTGTACCGCCGCATCGTCGACGAGCGCTTCGAGACGGGCAGCGGCTCGTACGAGCAGTTCGACGTGGCCGATCAATACATCGCGCGCATCGTCGGCGACATCAAGCCGGCCCGCCCGATGAAGCTCGTCGTCGACGCCGGCAACGGCGTGGCCGGCCCGCTCGCGACGCGCCTGTTCAAGGCGCTCGGCTGCGAGCTCGTCGAGCGCTTCACCGACATCGACGGCACGTTCCCGAACCACCACCCCGATCCCGCCCACCCGGAAAACCTGCAGGACGTGATCCAGGCGCTGAAGGACACTGACGCCGAGATCGGCTTCGCGTTCGACGGCGACGGCGACCGCCTCGGCGTCGTCACGAAGGACGGCCAGATCATCTATCCGGACCGCCAGCTGATGCTGTTCGCGGAAGAAGTGCTGTCGCGCAACCCGGGCGCGCAGATCATCTATGACGTGAAGTGCACGCGCCACCTCGCGCAATGGGTGAAGTCGAAGGGCGGCGAGCCGCTGATGTGGAAGACGGGCCACTCGCTCGTGAAGGCGAAGCTGCGCGAGACGGGTGCGCCGCTCGCCGGCGAAATGAGCGGCCACGTGTTCTTCAAGGATCGCTGGTACGGCTTCGACGACGGTCTCTACACGGGCGCGCGCCTGCTCGAGATCCTCACGAAGACGGCCGATCCGAGCGCGCTGCTGAACGGGCTGCCGGACGCGATGAGCACGCCTGAACTGCAGCTGTGGCTCGACGAAGGCGAGAACTTCCGCCTGATCGACAAGCTGCAGAAAGAGGCGAAGTTCGACGGCGCCGAGGAAGTCGTGACGATCGACGGCCTGCGTGTCGAGTACCCGGACGGCTTCGGCCTTGCGCGTTCGTCGAACACGACGCCGGTCGTCGTGATGCGTTTCGAGTCCGAGACGCAGGAAGGGCTCAAGCGCATCCAGGAGGACTTCCGCCGCGTGCTGACGGCCGCGAAGCCGGACGTCAAGCTGCCGTTCTGAGCGTCGGCGGCCTGCGGGCCGCCGACGGCGCGACGGTGAGTCCAATCGTCGCGCCATCCCCGAAAAGCGGCGCACGCTACAGGCGTGCGGCCGCTTTTTGCCTGTGCGACGCCACGAGCGCGATAAAATCGCTCCTTTCTGCTTGTCGCCGGCTGCCTGCCGGCGTTTTTTCAGCGTGCAAAAGATCCTGATCGTGCGCGTGTCGTCGCTGGGCGACGTCGTGCACAACATGCCGGTGATCGCCGATATCCGGCGCCGCCACCCCGATGCGCAGATCGACTGGCTCGTCGAGGAAAGCTTCGTCGACCTGGTCAAGCTCGTCGACGGCGTGCGCAACGTGCTGCCGTTCTCGCTGCGCCGCTGGCGCAAGAAGCCGTTCTCGGGCGCCACGTGGCGCGAGATCCGGGCCTTCCGCCAGCGCCTCGCGGCCGAGCAGTACGACCTCGTGATCGACTGCCAGGGCCTCATCAAGACGGCCTGGGTCGCAAGCTGGGCGCGCGGCCCGCTCGTCGGGCTCGGCAACCGCACCGATGGCGCCGGCTACGAGTGGCCCGTGCGCTTCTTCTACCGCAAGCGCGTGCCGATCGCGCCGCGCACGCACGTCGTCGAGCGCTCGCGGCAACTCGTCGCGGCCGCGCTGGGCGACCCGGCGCCGACGCCGGCCGATCCGGTCGACTTCGGCGTCGATACGCGCGCGGCGGCGCTCGCGGTGGCGGCGCTCGGCCTGAACCTGCCGGTGCCGTACGTGGTGTTCGTCCATGCGACGTCGCGTGCCGACAAGCAGTGGCCGGACGCCGCGTGGATCGAGCTCGGCCAGGCGCTGGTGCGGCGCGGCGCGTCGCTCGTGCTGCCGTGGGGCAACGACGCGGAGCGCGCGACCAGCGAGCGGCTGGCGAAGGAATTCGGCGCGGCGGCGATCGTGCCGCCGCGGCTGTCGCTGCCGGCCGTGGTCGGGCTGATCGACGGCGCGGCCGCCACCGTCGGGGTTGATACAGGTCTGGTTCACATCGCGGCCGCGCTGAAGCGTCCGACGGTCGAACTGTACAATTTCGCGACGGCCTGGCGGACCGGCGGCTACTGGTCGCCGAACGTCGTCAATCTCGGCACGGCGGGGCAACCCCCGTCGATCGCGCAGGTGAAGTCGGCGCTCGCGGGCTTCGGTCTCCTGTAACGCTGTCACACGCGCGAACCCACGCGAACCGAACATGAGCGAATCCCAGATCATCGAAGTCCCGTCCGCCGACTGGAGCGGACACAACCTGTCGGCGCCGCGCGAGCAGCTGCTGGCCGCCGTCGAGGAAGGCAAGGTGCTGTATTTCCCGCACCTGCGCTTCGCGATCGAAGGCGGCGAGGAAGCGCTGCTCGATCCGGCGCTCGCCGACCCGAAACGCAAGAACATCAGCCTCGCGCCGAACGGCGGCGCGCTCGCCGGCGTGCTCGGCGACAGCGTCACGCAGTCGGCGGTGCGCGCGCTCGTCGCGCGCTTCCAGCAGCAGGCCGGCACGCTCGTCGACGGCCTCTTTCCCGAATACCGCGGCAAGCTGCGCGTCGCGCCGACCAGCCTGCGGCTGATGCAGGTCGAGACGCGCCAGACGTCGTGGCGCAAGGACGACAGCCGGCTGCACGTCGACGCGTTCCCGTCGCGGCCCAACTACGGCGAGCGCATCCTGCGCGTGTTCACGAACGTGAACCCGGCCGGCGTGCCGCGCGTGTGGCGCGTCGGCGAGCCGTTCGAGGACGTCGCGAAGCGCTTCCTGCCGCACATCAAGCCGCAGTTGCCGGGCGCCGCGTGGCTGCTGAACCTGCTGCACGTGACGAAGTCGCCGCGCAGCGCGTACGACCACCTGATGCTGAACCTGCACGACAGCATGAAGGCCGATCTCGACTACCAGAAGACGAGCCCGCAGGAGACGATGCCGTTTCCGCCGGGCTGCGTGTGGATATGTTTCTCGGATCAGACTTCGCACGCTGTGATGTCCGGCCAGTTCATGCTCGAGCAGACCTTCTTCCTGCCGGTCGACGCGATGGTCCGCCGCGAATGCGCGCCGCTCGGCATTCTCGAACGCCTGAAGGGCAGGGCGCTGGTTTGAGCGCGCATCTTCTCCGAGGCAACACGAGGGCCGCTGCATGCTGAGGGTGATCTATCGCGCGCTGTGGTGGCTCGTCGCCCCGATCGCCGTCATCCGGCTTTACGTGCGCTCGCGCAAGGAGCGCGGCTATCGCGAGCACATCGGCGAACGCTTCGGCCACGTGGCAGGCCGTTCACGCGACGACCGCGCGCCGCTGATCTGGGTGCATGCGGTATCGGTCGGCGAGACGCGCGCGGCGCAGCCGCTGATCGACGCGCTGATGCACGCGCGCCCCGATGCGCGCATCCTGCTCACGCACATGACGCCGAGCGGCCGTGCGACCGGTGAACAGATCTTCGGCGATCGCGTGCTGCGCTGCTACCTGCCGTACGACATGCCCGGCGCGGTGCGGCGCTTCCTGCGCGCGTGGCGGCCGACGCTCGGCCTCGTGATGGAAACCGAGGTGTGGCCCACGCTGATCGACGAGTGCCGTCGTGCGGACGTGCCGCTGGTGCTGACCAATGCGCGCATGTCCGCGCGTTCGTTCCGGCGTGCATCGAAGTTCGGCGCGGCGACGCACGACGTGTTCGGCGGCTTCTCGCGCGTGCTCGCGCAGAGCCCGGCCGATGCGGAGCGGTTGACGTCGCTCGGCGCGCGCAACGTGACCGTACTCGGCAACCTGAAGTTCGACATGACGACGCCGCCGGAGCTCGCGGCACGCGGCCATGCGTGGCGCGACGCGATCGGCGCGCGGCCCGTGTGGGTGGCCGCGAGTACGCGCGAGAACGAGGAGGCGCTGGTGCTCGACGCATTCGCGGCGATGCGCACGCCCGGCGCGCTGCTGGTGCTCGTGCCGCGTCATCCGCAGCGTTTCGCCGAGGTCGAGGCGCTCGTCGAGCGCAGCGGGCTCAAGTGCGTGCGACGCTCGGTGTGGGCGGCCGACAAGGCCGCGCTCGCGGCCGGCCGGCCAGCTGCCGAGCCGCTACCGGACGACGTGTCGGTGCTGCTCGGCGATTCGATGGGTGAACTCGGCGCGTATTACGCGGCCGCCGACATCGCGTTCATCGGCGGCAGCCTGTTGCCGCTCGGCGGGCAGAACCTGATCGAAGCGTGCGCGGTCGGCGTGCCGGTGCTGATCGGGAAGCACGTATTCAACTTCACGCAGGCGACCGCCGACGCGGTCGCGGCCGGCGCGGCGCTGCAGGTCGAGGATCCGCTCGATCTCGCGCACGTGCTCGACGCGCTGTTCGCCGACAAGGCGCGGCGCATCGCGATGGGTGCGGCCGGCGCCGCATTCGCGTCGCGCCACCGCGGCGCGACCGCACGCACGGTCGACGTGCTCGCGGCGCTGCTGCCGCCCGCCGAGCGTGGTGCGCGCGCGTTGCAGGACGCGCAGGACACGTCCGACGAATAGACAAAGGCGGCGCAATGCCGCCGGGAGCACGCGTGGCGGCACCGTATGGCGCCGCCACGCCGCTCAGACCGTCAGCAAACCCTTCTTTTCGATGAACGCGATCACGTCCGCGACGCCTTCGAGCGCCTTCAGGTTCGTCATCACGTAAGGCCGTTCGCCGCGCATCTTCTTCGTGTCGGACGCCATCACGTCGAGGTTCGCGCCGACCAGCGGCGCGAGATCCGTCTTGTTGATCACGAGCAGGTCGGATTTCGTGATGCCGGGGCCGCCCTTGCGCGGAATCTTCTCGCCGCCCGCGACGTCGATCACGTAGATCGTCAGGTCCGACAGCTCGGGGCTGAAGGTTGCCGCGAGATTGTCGCCGCCCGATTCGATGAACACGATGTCGGCGTCGGGGAAGCGCGACAGCATCCGGTCGACCGCTTCGAGGTTGATCGACGCATCCTCGCGGATCGCCGTGTGCGGGCAGCCGCCCGTCTCGACGCCCATGATGCGTTCCTCGGGCAGCGCGCCCGCGACCGTCAGCAGCCGTTGGTCTTCCTTCGTATAGATGTCGTTGGTGATCGCGACAAGGTCGTACCGGTCGCGCATCGCCTTGCACAGCATCTCGAGCAGCGTGGTCTTGCCGGAGCCGACAGGGCCGCCGATGCCGACGCGCAGCGGCGGCAGTTTCTTCGTGCGGCGGGCGGAGGAAGGGGCAGGTGCGTTCATGGCGGAGGGTGTCGGGTTCAGGAGCGGAACAACCGCGAATACTGGGTCTCGTGCCGCGCGGACAGGATGCCGAGCTGCGGCGCGAACGTGTTGACGGCGTCGGGTGGTGTCGCGAGCGCACGGCGCACGGCCGCGTCAATCGCGCCGCGTAGCGCGACGATGATGCGTTGCCCGGCGAGCTGGCCGAGCGGTACGGCCTTCAGCGCGGCGGACGTCTGGTTCTCGACCCAGCCGAATGCGTATGCGGCGAGCACCGCGTCGGCGCTTGCGTCGTGCGCGGCGGCCGCGTATGCGAATGCGGTGGGTAGCGCGATCGGCTTGATCGTTGCGAGTGTCGCGCGGCGCGCGGCATCGCCCCATTCGAGCGATGCGCACAGCTGCGCGAGCGACCAGCCCATCTGTTCGGTCTCGCGGCGCAGTTCCGCCGATTCGCGGCTGGCGACGTACCACGCGTTTTCGGTGGCGAGCGCCGACGCGTCGTGCGCGTGCCAGCGCGCGAGCTGGTGCGCGAGGAACGGCAACTCGCCGTGCGCGAACACGTCGGTCAGGCCGCTGGCAATCCAGTCGCGCGCGGTGTCGGCGTCGCGGATCAGGTTTGCGTCGAGCGCCGCTTCAAGCCCCTGCGAATAGCTGAACGCGCCGATCGGCAGCGCCGGCGACGCGAGGTGCAGCAGCGCGACGAGTTCAGTGGTGGTCATGGCCGTGGCCGTGCGAGCAACCAGGACCATGCTGATGGTCGTGATCGTGATCGTGATCGTGATCGTGATCGTGATCGTGGTCGTGATCGTGGTCGTGCGAATGTGAATGCGAGTGGCCGTGATGCTCGCCGAACACCTGCTGCGCGAGCGCGTAATCCTCGGCGAACGTCGCGTCGTGCCCGTGCTTGTGGCCGCCGCCGTACGCGCCGGCTTCCGGCTGGAACGGTGCAAGGGTCTCCTCGACCTGCGTGCCGAGCCGGCGCAGCATGTCCGCGAGCACGGGATCGGCTTCGAGCTTCAGGTAGCCGTCGCCGATCTCGACCGGCGTGTGGCGGTTGCCGAGATGGTACGCGGCGCGCATCAGCGTGAGCGGGTCGGCCGCGCGCACGCGCAGCACGGTCTCGGGCGCGGCGGCAATGCGCACGAGTGCGCCGTCGTCGGCGACCAGCACGTCGCCGTCGCGCAGGATCGTGCCGCGCGGCAGCAGGACCGCGACGTCCTCACCGGTGTCGAGCGTCGCCGCGAGGCGGCTCTTGCAGCGGGCGTCGTAGGCGAGCGTGAGCGTCGGCGCGCGCGCGACGAGCGACGCGGCGAGTTTCACGTTCGGAGCAATGCGTTTGTCGAGGGTGCGCATGAATCGAAGACCGGCAATCGGATCAGAACAGGAAATAGCGCTGCGCCATCGGCAGCACCGTGGCCGGCTCGCAGGTGAGCAACTGGCCGTCGGCGATCACGTCGTAGGTTTCGGGGTCGACGCTGATCGACGGGCGCCACGCGTTGTGGATCATGTCGGCCTTCGTCACGTTGCGGCAGTTGCGCACGGGCACGATCCGCTTCGCGAGGCCATAGCGTTCCGCGATGCCCGCATCGGCGGCCATCTGCGACACGAAGGTCAGCGACGTGCGTGCGAGCGCACCGCCGCGGGTGGCGAACATCTCGCGATAGTGGACCGGCTGCGGCGTGGGGATCGATGCGTTCGGGTCGCCCATCTGCGCCATCGCGATCATCCCGCCCTTCAGGATCATGGTCGGCTTGATCCCGAAGAATGCAGGCTCCCACAGCACGAGGTCGGCCCACTTGCCAGGTTCGATCGAGCCGACTTCGTGCGCAATGCCGTGCGTGAGCGCCGGGTTGATCGTGTACTTTGCGACATAGCGCTTCGCGCGGAAGTTGTCGTTGCGCGTACCGTCTTCCGGCAACGCGCCGCGCTGCACCTTCATCTTGTGCGCGGTCTGCCAGGTGCGGATGATCACCTCGCCGACGCGGCCCATTGCCTGCGAATCGGACGACAGCATCGACAGCGCGCCGAGATCGTGCAGGATGTCCTCGGCCGCGATCGTCTCACGGCGGATCCGCGATTCGGCGAACGCGAGATCCTCGGCGATCGACGGATCGAGGTGATGGCACACCATCAGCATGTCGAGATGTTCGTCGAGCGTGTTGATCGTATACGGGCGCGTCGGGTTGGTCGACGACGGCAGCACGTTCGCCTCGCCGCACACCTTCAGGATGTCGGGCGCATGGCCGCCGCCCGCGCCTTCGGTGTGGTACGTGTGGATCGTGCGGCCCTTGAATGCGGCGACCGTCGATTCGACGAAGCCGCCTTCGTTCAGCGTGTCGGTGTGGATCGCGACCTGCGTGTCGGTGTCGTCGGCGACGGAAAGACAGTTGTCGATCGCCGCGGGCGTGGTGCCCCAGTCCTCGTGCAGCTTCAGCCCGATCGCACCGGCCGCGATCTGCTCGACGAGCGGCTGCGGCAGGCTCGCATTGCCCTTGCCGAGAAAGCCGAGGTTGATCGGCCAGCCGTCGGCGGCCTGCAGCATCCGCTCCATGTGCCACGGGCCCGGCGTGCAGGTCGTCGCGTTGGTGCCGGTGGCCGGCCCGGTGCCGCCGCCGAGCATCGTCGTGACGCCCGATGCGAGCGCCTCGTCGATCTGCTGCGGGCTGATGAAGTGGATGTGCGTGTCGATGCCGCCCGCCGTCACGATCAGCCCTTCGCCTGCGATCACTTCGGTCGCGGCGCCGATCGCGATCGTCACGGCCGGCTGGATGTCAGGGTTGCCGGCCTTGCCGATCGCGGCGATGCGGCCGTGCTTGATCGCGATGTCGGCCTTCACGATGCCCCAGTGATCGAGGATTACCGCGTTCGTGATGATCGTGTCGGGCACGTCGGCGGCCACGCGCTGCGACTGGCCCATGCCGTCGCGGATCACTTTCCCGCCGCCGAATTTCACTTCCTCACCGTAGGTCGTGAAGTCGCGTTCGATCTCGATCAGCAGTTCGGTATCGGCGAGCCGGACGCGGTCGCCCGTCGTCGGCCCGAACATTTCCGCGTACGCGCGGCGGCTCAAGCGTAGTGTCATGGTGCTGTTCCTGAAGAGCGGGGCGCGGCTTACAGCGGCCCCATCACCTTGCCCTGAAAACCGTAGACGGCGCGATCGCCCGCGAGCGCGACCAGCTCGACGGTGCGCGTCTGGCCCGGCTCGAAGCGCACGGCGGTGCCGGCCGCGATGTTCAGGCGAAAGCCGCGCGCGGCCGCGCGATCGAACGACAGTGCGTCGTTGACTTCGAAGAAGTGGTAGTGCGAGCCAACCTGCACCGGGCGGTCGCCGGTGTTCGCGACGACGAGCGTCAGCGTGGCTCGGCCCGCGTTCAGTTCGTGTTCGCCGTCGTCAGCGAGGATTTCGCCGGGGATCATGCGGGGCCTCACGGAATCGGGTGATGGACGGTCACGAGCTTCGTGCCGTCGGGGAAGGTCGCCTCGACCTGGATGTCGGGAATCATCTCCGGCACGCCGTCCATCACGTCGTCGCGCGTGAGCAGCGTCGTGCCGTAATGCATCACTTCGGCGACCGTCTTGCCGTCGCGCGCGGCTTCCATCAGCGCAGCGGTGATGAAGGCGACCGCCTCCGGATAGTTGAGCTTCAGGCCGCGTGCGCGACGGCGCTCGGCCAGCAGCGCCGCCGTAAAGATCAGCAGCTTGTCCTTCTCGCGGGGAGTCAGTTTCATGAAGGAAAACGTTCAGGAAAACGTAATTTTTATCGGTGCGCGTACAACCGTGCGAACGCGCGGGTCATCGTAGCACCGCGCTGTTTTGCGTGCGTCGTGTATCGGTTATGTAAGGAGCAAGGCGCGTGCCATGTGCATGGAACGCCGTGTGATGCGCGCTCGTGGTGCGCGATGCATGGGCAGCGTGCAGCGCGCGCCGTGGCGCTGCGCCGAAACGGTGCGTGGCGCGACCGCGCTCAGGTCTGCCAGAGTCGCAGCGGCCGTGCGTCGACGCCGTGCACGATCGGCCGCAGATGCAGCCAGCAGTCGGTGAAGTGGCGTTGCAGCGCTTCCATCGACGCCGACAGCGCGCGGACCAGCACGACGCCCGGCGTCACGCAGGTCGCGCCCGCGCGCAGCGTGGCATCGAACGGCATCCGCGCGGCGAGCGATTCGGCGAGCGCGGCGTCGCACGCGGCGCCGGCGGCCCACAGCGTGCCGTACGCGGGAAAGCCGGCGAGACCCTGCAGCGCACCGCGCAGCGGGTCGTGCGCATCGAGCAGCGCGCGTTCGGTCCACAGCGGCCGGCCGTCGGCATCGACGAGTGCCGAGGTCGACGCGATGCGGCCCGCCGACCAGGTTTCGCCGGCCGCCTGCCGGCCGAGCTGCGACGCGTCCCAGCCGATCGCACGGGCGCCTGCGCCGAGCTTGACCGTGAAGTCGAGCGACGCGTGCGCCGCGTCGAAGAACAGGTTGTTCTGCGGCAGCCAGTCGAGCTTCGCGTGTTCGCCGACCGTGATGCCGATGCGCTGCGTCGCGTCCAGCCCGTTCGACTTGTACCACTTGGTCGCGCCGGGCGTCGTCAGCACCGCGTGCGTGCCGTCGCCGAGCGCGATGTCGATGTCGAGCCGGTCGCCGCCCGCGACGCCGCCCGGCGGATGGACGATCACCGCGTGGCAGATCGCGTCGCCTTCCGGATACAACGGCCGCTGCACGCGCAGCGGGCCGTCGTGCAGCCGGTGCGCGAGCGTCGTGCGCGCGCCGTGCCGCTCGAAGCCGAGTTCGAGACGGCCGCGCCACGACTTGGCGACGGCGGGGCGGGACAGCGGGGCGTGGGAATCGGGGGCGGACATCGGCGGGAAGCAGGGGACGGGCGCGGGGAACGAGGATGCTACCGCAACAATATACGCTTCGGTGCCCGCGTTGCAGGACGCGGCAACGCCGGTCTCGCGCCGTGCCGCACATCGCCGGCGCGTGCCCGACATGCGCCGTTCGGCGAGGCACCGGATCGATGCGTCGGGTCGATCTGCGGACGCGACGCCGCTCCGAGCCTCGTTGCCCGCTATACCGCGATCAGCTCGCGCACGCCGTTCGCTTCCATCTCGTGCCCGTCGCCGCCCGCGACAATCTCGCCGCGGCTCATCACCCAGTATCTGTCGGCGATCGATTGGGCGAAGTCGTAATACTGCTCGACGAGCAGCACGGTCATCCTCGATTCGTCGACCAACTGGCGCAGCGTGCGGCCGATGTCCTGGATGATCGACGGCTGGATGCCTTCGGTCGGCTCGTCGAGGATCAGCAGCTGCGGCTCGCTCATCAGCGCGCGGCCGATCGCGAGCTGCTGCTGCTGGCCGCCCGACAGGTCACCCCCGCGCCGCGCGCGCATGTCCTTCAACACGGGGAACAGATCGTAGATCCGGTCGGGCACCCTGGACGGCGCTTTCCGGCTCGCCGCGCCGACGAGCAGGTTCTCCTCGACGGTCAGCCGCGGAAAGATGTCGCGGCCCTGCGGCACGTACGCGAGCCCGGCCGCGACGCGCGCATACGGCGGCATCGCGCCGAGTGCCGTGCCGCGCCACGACACGCTGCCGCTCTTCGCGGCGACGACGCCCATCAGGCAGCGCAGCAGCGTGCTCTTGCCGACGCCGTTGCGGCCCAGCAGCACGGTGAGCTTGCCGTCGTCGGCGGCGAGGCTCACGTTGCGCAGGATATGGCTGCCGCCGTAATACTGGTTCAGTGCATCGATCTTCAGCATCGCATCATCGTCCAAGGTAAGACTCGATCACCGCGTCGTCGCGCTTGACCTGGTCGAGCGTGCCTTGCGCGAGCACCGCGCCTTCGGCCATCACCGTCACGCGTCCCGTGTCGCCCGCGAGCGCCGCGACGAATTCCATGTCGTGTTCGACGACCATCATCGAGCAGGTACCGCGCAGCGTGTTCAGCAGTTCGGCGAGTTCCATCGTCTCGTGATCGGTCATCCCGGCCGCCGGCTCGTCGAGCAGCAGCAGCGCGGGGCGCTGCATCAGCAGCATGCCGATCTCGAGCCGCTGCTTCTGCCCGTGCGACAGCTCGCCGGCCGCGCGGAAGGCGTGGCTTTCGAGGCCGATCAGCGCGAGCGTCTCCTCGATCTTCGCCTGCGCGGCACGGTCGAGCCGCGTGCGCAGCGACGCGAGCCAGCCCTTGTCGGTCTGCATCGCGAGCTCGAGGTTCTCCCACACCGGATGCTGTTCGAACACGGTCGGCTTCTGGAACTTGCGGCCGATGCCCGCGCGTGCGATCTCGGGCTCGGTCATTCGCGCGAGGTCGAGCGTCTGGCCGAGAAACACCTTGCCCGCATCGGGGCGCGTCTTGCCGGTGATCACGTCCATCATCGTGGTCTTGCCCGCACCGTTCGGTCCGATCACGCAGCGCAGCTCGCCCGCGTCGATCGCGAGCGACAGTTTCTTCAGCGCGCGGAAGCCGTCGAAGCTCACTTCGATGTCTTCGAGATAGAGGATCGTGCCGTGCGACGTGTCGATGCCGGGCTGCACCACGCGCCCCATCGATGCGGTGCCGCTGACGGCCAGCCCTTCGTCCTCGGGCGGCGGCGTGAATTGGTAGAGGGCCGTTCCGTTCATGCGCGTTTCCCCTTCGCGAGCACGGTTTCGACGAGGCCCATGATCCCGCGCGGCAGCAGCAGCGGCACGAGCACGAAGATCAGGCCGAGGAAGAACAGCCAGTATTCGGCGAAGTACGCGGTAAAGAAGCTCTTCGCGCCGTTCACCGCGAACGCGCCGACGATCGGCCCGATCAGCGTGCCGCGCCCGCCCACCGCGACCCAGATCGCCATCTCGATCGAGTTGCCGGGCGACATCTCGCCGGGGTTGATGATGCCGACCTGCGGCACGTACAGCGCGCCCGCGATGCCGCACAGCACGGCCGACACGGTCCACACGAACAGCTTGCACGCGAGCGGGCTGTAGCCGAGGAACATCAGCCGCGTCTCGCCGTCGCGCACCGCGGTGACGACACGCCCGAGCTTGCTCGTGACGATCGCACGCGCGGCGATGAACGCGAGCACGAGCGTCGCGAACGTCAGCAGCAACAGCACCGTGCGCGTGCCGGGCGACGTGATCGCGAAGCCCGCGATGCGCTTGAAGTCGGTGAAGCCGTTGTTGCCGCCGAAGCCCGTCTCGTTGCGATAGAACAGCAGCATCGCGGCGAACGTCATGGCCTGCGTGATGATCGACAGGTACACGCCCTTCACGCGCGAGCGGAACGTGAAGAAGCCGAACACCCACGCGAGCACGGCCGGCACGAGCACGACGAGCGCGAGCGCCCACGCGAGATGCTGCGTGCCGCTCCAGTACCACGGCAACTGGTGCCAGTCGAGGAACACCATGAAGTCGGGCAGGTCGCTGCCGTACTTGCCGTCGCGGCCGATCTCGCGCATCAGGTACATGCCGATCGCATAGCCGCCGAGCGCGAAGAACAGCCCGTGGCCGAGGCTCAGGATCCCGCAGTAGCCCCACACGAGATCGAGCGCGAGCGCGGCGATTGCGTAGCACATCAGCTTGCCGGTGAGCGTCATCGCGTACGCGGACAGATGGAACGCGCTCGACTCGGGCGCGACGAGTGCGGCGAGCGGCACGCCGATGCCGATCGCGATACATAGCGCGATCAGCGCGAGCCACGCGCGCCGCGACAGCAGCGCCGGGCGGGGCGGCAGGCCGAGTGCGAAGCGCTCTTCCGCTCGGGCGGCGGCAGCCGGCTTCGGCGCATCGGCGGCCGGGTTCGACAGGGAATGGGTGAATGAAGTCACGTCAAGCCTCCGCACTGCGGCCCTTCGGGGCAAACATGCCCTGCGGACGTTTCTGGATGAACAGCACGATCATCACGAGCACCGCGATCTTCGCGAGCACCGCGCCCCAGAACGGCTCGATCGCCTTGCTCGCGAGGCCGAGCCCGAAGCCGCCGAGCACGGTGCCGGCGATTTGCCCGACTCCGCCGAGCACGACCGCCATGAACGAATCGATGATGTAGTTCTGGCCGAGGTCGGGGCCCACGTTGCCGATCTGCGACAGCGCGCAGCCGCCGAGGCCCGCGATGCCCGCGCCGAACGCGAACGCATACGCATCGACGCGCGCGGTCTTCACGCCGACGCACGCGGCCATCCTGCGGTTCTGCGTGACGGCGCGCACGAACAGGCCGAGCCGCGTCTTCGTCAGCACGGCCCACGCGATGAAGACCACCGCGAGCGCGAACGCGAGGATCGCGAGCCGGTTGTACGGCAGGATCAGGTTCTGCATCACGGTCACGCCGCCGCTCATCCACGACGGGTTCACGACCTGTACGTTCTGCGCGCCGAACAGCATCCGCGTCGCCTGGATCAGGATCAGGCTCACGCCGAACGTCGCCAGCAGCGTTTCGAGCGGGCGGCCGTACAGGTGCCGCAGCACGAGCCGTTCGAGCACGATGCCGACGAGCGCGGCGGTCATGAACGACACCGGCACGGCGACGAGCGGATACCAGTCGAACGCGCCGGGCGCATAGCGCTGGATCAGCGTTTGCACGACATAGGTTGCGTACGCACCGATCATCAGGAATTCGCCATGCGCCATGTTGATCACGCCGATCAGCCCGTACGTGATCGCGAGGCCGAGCGCGGCGAGCAGCAGCACGCTGCCCAGCGACAGGCCGGCGAACAGCGTGCCGGCAATCTCGCCGCGGCGCTGCAGCGAATGTAGTGCGTCGAGACCTTGCTGCGCGGCGTCGCGCACGCGCGCATCGGGCTCCGCATAGCTGCCGTCGGCGTTCTTCGCGACGAGCGGGCGTAACTGCTCGATCATGTCGAGGTCCTGGCGCGCGGCGACCACCTGCACGGCTTCGAGGCGCTTCGCCGGATCGGCATCGTGCAGCGCGGCGATCGCCCACAGTGCGTCGAGTCGGCGCTTCAGCGCGGGATCGGTTTCCTTTGCACGCGCGCGGTCGATCATCGGCTTGAGTGCCGGGTCGGGCGATTTCAGCAATGCATCGATCGCGTCGCGGCGCGCGGCGACGTCGGGCGACGCGAGCGCGAGGCCAGACAGCGCGCCCGCGATCTTCGTGCGCAGCAGGTTGTTCAGCATCACGGGCTGCGCGTCGCCGGCCGGTGTCGCGGCCTGCGTGAGCGCGTCGTGTGCGGTGTCGCCGGTCTGGATCAGCAGGCGGCCGTCGCCGGTCGCGAGCGCTTCGCCGGTCGACAGCGCGTTAAGCACCGCGACGGCGCGCGGATCGGAATCGGCGGCGAGCCGTTCGACCGCGGCCGTCTTCGCGTCGAAGTCGTCGCCGGCGAGCGCGGCGGTATCGGTCGCCGTCAACGCGAACGCGGCGCGTGGCAGCCCGCCCGCGAGGGCGGCGCACGCGACGATCGCGATGGCGGCTCGGCGAAAGCGTGTAGGCATCGGGAAATCCTGTCGGGCGTGGGGAAGCGGATGCGTGAGGCGATGCGCGCTCGCGTGCGGTTCATCTCGGCAAGCGCGGTCGGTGCATCGGGTTCGGCATCGGCGTGCGAGTGGCACGTCGCGCGTGAAGCGCGACGTGCCACACTGCGTCAGGCGAGCGCCGCGCGCTGCCGGCGCAGGAAGGCCGGGATCGACGTGACGATGTCCGGCTTGCCCTGGTTGCCCGCGATGAACGGGCTCCACGGTTGCGCACGCACCGCGGTCTTGGTCTTCCACACGACGTTGAATTGCCCGTCGCTGCGGATCTCGCCGATCATCACCGGCTTGTGCAGGTGATGGTTGCCGTCCATCGCGAGCGTGAAGCCCGACGGCGCGGCGACGGTCTGGCCGATCATCGCGACGCGCACCTTGTCGACGTCGGTGCTCTTCGCCTTCTCGACGGCCTGCTTCCACATGTGGATGCCGACGTAGGTCGCTTCCATCGGGTCGTTGGTCACGCGCTTCGCACCGCCCGGCAGGTTGTTTGCCTTCACCCACGCGGCGAACTGGTCCTTGAACTTCGTGTTGGTCGGGTTCTTCACCGACATGAAGTAATTCCACGCGGCGAGGTGGCCGACGAGCGGCTTCGTGTCGATCCCGCGCAGTTCTTCCTCGCCGACCGAGAACGCGACGACCGGCACGTCGGTCGCCTTGATCCCCTGGTTGCCGAGCTCCTTGTAGAACGGCACGTTCGAGTCGCCGTTGATCGTCGAGATCACGGTCGTCTTGCCGCCTTGCGAGAAGTTCTTGATGTTCGCGACGATGGTCTGGTAGTCGCTGTGGCCGAACGGCGTGTAGACCTCCTGAATGTCGGCGTCCTTCACGCCCTTCGATTTCAGGAACGCGCGCAGGATCTTGTTGGTCGTGCGCGGGTACACGTAGTCGGTGCCGAGCAGGAAGAAGCGCTTCGCGCCGCCGCCTTCCGCGCTCATCAGGTACTCGACGGCCGGGATCGCCTGCTGGTTCGGTGCGGCGCCCGTATAGAACACGTTGCGCGACATTTCCTCGCCTTCGTACTGCACCGGGTAGTAGAGGAGGCCGTTCAGTTCCTCGAACACCGGCAGCACGGATTTGCGCGACACCGACGTCCAGCAGCCGAATACGCAGGCGACCTTGTCCTGCGTGAGCAACTGGCGCGCCTTCTCGGCGAACAGCGGCCAGTTCGACGCGGGATCGACCACCACCGGCTCGAGCTTGCGGCCCATCACGCCGCCGCTCTTGTTGATGTCGGCGATCGTCATCAGCGCGGTGTCCTTCAGCGACGTCTCCGAGATCGCCATCGTGCCCGACAGCGAGTGCAGGATGCCGACCTTGATCGGGCCGGTGCCCGCATCGGCCGCGTGCGCGAACGGGCTCTTGCCCGCGAGCGCGAGTGCGCCGGCCATCGAACCGAACTTCAACAGACTGCGACGTTTCATCGGGATCCCCTTGTCGTGTTGGATATGCGTGCGCCGTGAAGGCGTCGGCCAAGGGGGTAACGCAAGGCATGTGCCAGTCGTGCGGATGCACGTCCGGCGTGCCTGCGCGGGGCAGGGCGGGGCGTCGGGACGGTGCGCATGACGCGTCGTGCAGCATGCGCGGTCCGTCGCGGTGCAGGGGCACGGGCGCAAATGGTGCACGGTCGGGGTTCCCCGTTCCGATGCCTGCACCTGCACGCGTTGCGGGAACTGTCGTACACCGTGACTTCGCGCCACGCGGGCAGGGCAGGTCACGGACGCAACGGTGCCGCTGTCGGTCATCGAGACGACGCTGAAGTGATTAACCGGAGCGGAAAAGAGAAACGGGCACGCGATGCGTGCCCGTTCGGGGGATCAGTGTGACCGGCGGCAAGGTGCCGGCCGGTGCAATGGCACGCGATGCGCCACCGGCAGGATCAGTAACGCGGTACGGACGGATCGACGTCGCGCGACCACGCGTCGATCCCGCCTTGCAGGTTGTACAGCTTCGTGAAGCCGCGCGATTCGAGGAACATCGCGACCTGCGCGCTGCGCATTCCGTGATGGCACACGCAGACGATTTCCGCTTCGTCGTCGAGTTCTTCGCTGCGCGCGGGAATCTGCTGCATCGGGATCGACACGCTGCCGGCGATGTGCGCGGTCGCGATTTCCCACGGTTCGCGCACGTCGAGCACGACCGGCGCGGGGCGCGCCTTGTCGCCCAGCCATTCCGCGAGCATCGCGGCCGTCAGGATCTGCATGGTGGCTCCGCCGTTCAGAACTTGAAGCGCGACGGCTCGATCGCGTTGACGAGGTGGTCGATGTAGGTTTCGAACACGTCGGCGACGCGGTACTGCTTGTCGTCGATGCGCGTGATGATCTGCGCCTTCATCACCGGACGGCCGCCGACGAATGCCGCGAGGCGGCCGCCGACCTTCAGCTGTTCGAGCATTTCCTGCGGCACGACGGGCAGGCCGCCCGCGACGCAGATCACGTCATACGGTGCCTTGCCGGCCCAGCCGCGCGAACCGTCGCCGAGCACGACTTCCGCGTTGGTCACGCCATCGTTGCGCAGGTTGTCTTCCGCGAACTTCGCGTTGGTCGGATCGATCTCGACGGCCGTCACGTGCTGCGCACGGTGCGCGAACAGCGCAGCCAGGTAGCCCGAGCCGGCGCCGATGATGAGCACGTTCTCGTGCTTCTTGACCGTCAGCTCCTGCAGCACGCGCGCTTCGACGCGCGGGAACAGCATCTTGCTGTTGCCGCCGGGCAGCGGCAGTTCGAGGTCGGCGAACGCGAGATCGCGGTATTCGGCCGGAACGTAGTTTTCACGCTTGACGATCGACAGCAGGCCCAGGACGTCGAGATCCAGCACGTCCCACGGCCGGATCTGTTGTTCGATCATGTTGAAACGCGCGTTTTCGATATTCATGGTGTGGTCACGCAGCCTGGTCGGCCATCAGCGGGGATAGAGAAACTTCGTGATTGTACCAAACGGGGCGGCCGCGAAGCCTTCAGGCGGCCTGCAACAGACCTTTACCCCTTGCTCTTCTTGATCTGCGCCTCGAACGCGAGATCGAGCTTGCTCGCCTTGCGCGGTTTTTTGGGGCCGAATTCGTCGACGAACTTGACGAACTCGTCGAGCGGCAGCGGCTCGCAGCGCTTTTCGGCGGTGCTGCCGGAGCGGTCGACGAGATAGAACAGGCCGCCCGCCATCGCGACGGCCGCGAATTGCGGGTTGCCGGAGCGGGTCTTCAGGCGTTCGACCGCGTGGGTCGCTTTGGTGGTGCGCATCGTGCGGATTCTGGCGGGGCGTAAGCCCCACACTGTATCAAACCGGCCGCCCGCGTGCGGCCGGCCGGGCCCGCCGGGCTCAGACGGTGCGCGAGTAGCGCTGCTGCTGCGTTTGGCCGAGATACGCGTCGAACGCCATCGCGATGTTGCGCACGACCATCCGGCCGGCCGGATGGATCGTCAGGCGGTCGGCCGCGATCGACAGCAGCCCGTCACGCTCGAACGGGCGCAGCCCGTCGAGTTCGCGCGCGAAATGATCGGCGAAGCGGATGCCGTGGGCGGCCTCGACATGCGAGAACGGCAGCTCGAGGTTGCACATCAGTTGCGTGATCACGTCGCGGCGCAGCCGGTCGTCGGGCGTGAGCCGTACGCCGCGTACGATCGGCAGCCGGCCCGCGTCGAGCGCGGCGCCGTAGGCGGGCAGGTCCTTCGCATTCTGCGCGTACACGTCGCCGACCTTGCCGATCGACGACACGCCGAACCCGACGAGGTCGGTATCCGCGCGCGTGCTGTAGCCCTGGAAATTGCGTTGCAGCGTGCCGTTCTTCTGCGCGCGCACGAGCTCGTCGGACGGCCGCGCGAAGTGGTCCATCCCGATGTACACGTAGCCGGCCGACGTCAGCATGTCGATCGCGAGGCCGAGCAGCGCGACACGCGTTTCCGGCGGCGGCAGCGTCGCGTCGTCGATCTGCCGCTGCATCTTGAACAGGTGCGGCATGTGCGCGTAGCCGAACACCGACAGCCGGTCGGGCGCGAGTTCGATGATCGTTTCCAGCGTGCGCGCGAAGACGGAGACGGTCTGGTGCGGCAGCCCGTAGATCAGGTCGACGCTCACCGAATGAAAGCCCGTCGTGCGCGCGGCGGAGAGCAGGTCGGCCGTCATCGCGAGCGGCTGGATGCGGTTGATCGCCTGCTGCACGACCGGGTCGAAATCCTGCACGCCGAGGCTCAGCCGGTTGAAACCGATGGTGCGCAGGTGGACGAGCGTCGCGGGCGTGACCGTGCGCGGGTCGATCTCGATCGAGAACTCGGCGTCGGCATCCGGCGCGAGCGCGAAGTGCTCGCGCGTGGCCGCCATCAGCTCGGCCGTTTCGTCGTTGGACAGGAAGGTGGGCGTGCCGCCGCCCCAGTGCAGCTGCGTGACCGGGCGCGCGGGATCGAACAGCGTGGCCTGCAGCGTCATCTCGCGCTTGAGCTGGTCGAGATACGGGCGCGCGCGGCGGTGGTTGTTGGTCGCGATCTTGTTGCAGCCGCAGTAGAAGCACGCGGTGTTGCAGAACGGGATGTGGAAGTACAGCGACAGCTCGCTCGACGACGCGCCAGGGTCGGTTGCCGCGCGCACATAGTCGGCCGGGTCGAAATCGTCGCGGAACTGCAGCGCGGTGGGGTACGACGTATAGCGCGGCCCGTTCGCGCCGTACTTCGCGAGCAAATCGGGACGGAACAATGAGTCGGCAGAACCGGAACGCATGATGGTCTCGCGCTTTTTAGATGCTTTCGAGTATATAAACGCGCGATTCGGCTGCATTGTGTAATAACGTCGCAGCCGGCGATGGCACAATGCGGGGTGGGGCTGCCGGCACCGCGTCCGGTTGCCGCACCGTTTTTTGTTGTTCGTTCGAGAGAGCCGAGTGTCCGTCGAATTGCCTGTCCGCCCGGCGTCAGCCGTCCCGCCGCCGCATGCGTGCCGCGAGGGCTGCGGCGCGTGCTGCATCGCGCCGTCGATTTCCAGCCCGATTCCGGGCATGCCCGACGGCAAGCCGGCCGGCGTGCGCTGCGTGCAGCTCGGCGACGACCTGCGCTGCCGGATCTTCGGCCGCCCCGAGCGGCCCGCGTGCTGTTCCGGGTTGCAGCCGGCCGCGGACATGTGCGGCGCGTCGCGCGACGACGCGCTCGCGTGGCTCACGCGTCTCGAGGCCGCGACGCGGCCGTCGCCACCAGGAGAGTGTTCAGCATGACCGCACCTTGCGCGCCCGGCCGGCGCCGTTTTCTTGCCGCAACCGTCGGCGCCATCGGCGTGACGCTCTCGCTCGCCGCGTGCGCGTCGACGTTCCCGTTCATCCCCGATCACTACACGTTCTCGCGCGGTGACGTGCAGAAAGCCGTCGCGCGCAAGTTTCCGTACCAGAAGACGGTCGCGCAGGTCGTCGACGTGTCGCTCGCGAACCCGGCCGTCAACCTGCTGCCCGACCAGAACCGCGTCGCCGTGCAGCTCGACGCGCATTTCACGAGCCCGTTCCTGCGCGCGCCCGTGAGCGGCAAGTTCACCGTGTCGGGCCAGCTGGCTTACGACGCGCCGAGCCGCTCGGTCGTGCTGAAGTCGCCGGCCGTCGACAGCCTCGCGCTCGACGGCGACGCGCAGATGTACGCGCAGCAGGTCGGCGCGGCCGCCGGCCTGCTTGCGACGCAGTTGCTGACCAACTATCCGATCTACACGTTCAAGCCCGAACAACTGCAATTTGCCGGGGTGAACTACGAACCCGGTACAATTACGATTCTTACAAACGGCATACGCGTGGCGATCGTCGAGAAATGACGACGAACCGCGCTCGGCCGGAGGGGGGCCGCGCGTGGAAGAGTGGCCCATTCATTCGACCATTTCGGAGTTGGGCCACGGATGGACTGGATCCTGATCTGCAAGGCTTTGATCCTCGGCGTCGTCGAGGGGCTGACGGAATTCCTGCCGGTGTCGAGTACCGGTCACCTGATCGTCGCGGGCAGCTTCCTCAATTTCAATGATGCGCACGCGAAGACATTCGACGTCGTGATCCAGTTCGGTGCGATCCTCGCGGTCTGCTGGGAATACCGGCAACGGATCGCGTCCATCGTGTCCGGGCTGCCGAGCCGGCCCGACGCGCGGCGCTTCACGCTGAACGTCGTGATCGCGACGATTCCCGCCATCGCGCTTGGCCTGCTGTTCGAGAAGAAGATCAAGGCCGTGCTGTTCTCGCCGGTGCCCGTCGCGTTCGCGCTCGTCGTAGGCGGCGCGATCATCCTGTGGGCCGAGGCGCGGCAGCGCGAGCGTCGCGAGCCGCCGCGCGTGGTGTCGGTCGATGCGCTGACGCCGCTCGATGCGCTCAAGGTCGGCATCGCGCAGTGTTTCGCGCTGATTCCCGGCATGTCGCGCTCGGGCTCGACGATCATCGGCGGGATGCTGTTCGGCCTCGACCGGCGCGTCGCTACCGAATTCTCGTTCTTCCTCGCGATTCCGATCATCTTCGGCGCGACGCTCTACGAAACCGTCAAGGACTGGCAGGCGTTCACCGTCGATTCGCTCGGCCTGTTCGCGCTCGGGCTCGTCGCGGCGTTCGTCAGCGCGTTCGTATGCGTGCGCTGGCTGCTGCGCTACGTCGCGACGCACGATTTCACGGTGTTCGCGTGGTACCGGATTGCGTTCGGGCTGTTCGTGCTGCTGGTCGGGTACAGCGGCTGGCTGAACTGGGCGTGACGCGATGAACTGGGCGTAACGCGAATGCGGAGGCGGGTGCGCCTCCGATGAAAAAAGCCCGATCGGCATCTGCCGGTCGGGCTTTTTTTATCTGGAGCGGGGCGGCGTGCGCCGCCGCAGCGGGAGGACTCAGCCTGCGCGCTTGCGGAACACCAGGTCCCACACGCCGTGGCCGAGCCGCAGCCCGCGACGTTCGAACTTCGTCACCGGGCGGTAGTCGGGACGCGGTGCGTAGTCGGCGGCCGTGTTTTCGAGCGTCGGCTCCGCGCCGAGTACTTCGAGCATCTGTTCCGCGTAGTTCTGCCAGTCGGTCGCGCAGTGAATGTACGCGCCGGGCTTCAGGCGCGACGCGAGATGCGCGACGAGCGGCGGCTGGATCAGCCGGCGCTTGTGGTGGCGCGCCTTGTGCCACGGGTCGGGGAAGAAGATGTGCACGCCGTCGAGGCTTGCCGGCGCGAGCATGTGCTCGAGCACCTCGACCGCGTCGTGCTGGATGATGCGGATGTTCGGCAGATCCTGCTCGCCGATCAGCTTCAGCAGCGCGCCGACGCCCGGCTCGTGCACCTCGACGCCGAGGAAGTCGTCGCCGGGGCGGTTTGCGGCGATTTCCGCGGTCGATGCGCCCATGCCGAAGCCGATTTCGAGGATGCGCGGCGCGCTGCGGCCGAATACGGCATCCCAGTCGGGCATCTCCGGCGAATACGGGACGACGAAGCGCGGGCCGAGGTCGTCAAGCGCGCGGCGCTGGCCGGTCGACACGCGGCCGGCGCGCGTCACGAAGCTGCGGATGCGGCGGTGGTGCAGCGGGTTGACTTCGTCGGCGCCTTCGGCGGCTTCGTCGGGAATGGCGTCGTCGTGCGGCGGCAGGCCGGCTTCGTTCGGTTCGTCGTGCATCATCGGTGACAGAGAAAGGCTCGGTTGCGGGCGAGGGCATCGGGCGCGCGGGACGCGCCAGCGCGGTACAAAAAAGCCGCCTTCGACGAGGCGGCTGGGCGCGCGGTTGCGGAACGTGGCGACGGGAGCGGCGATACGCCGTCAAGCCGTTGATCCTTAAGGATTTCCCGTTCAGCCAACCGGAAAGAGCCGGATTATGGACTGGTTTGATCCGACTGGCAAGGTTGCGGGGGCTGAGGCCGTGCTGCCGTCGGCCCGGCGGCGGCGTGCTCGGGGGTGAGGGGCATAGGGGGACGGGGCCGAAGCGCATGCCGCATCGGCCCTCGTTTCAGCGAACGGATGCGTTGCGCGTCACGCGACGCGCTGGTCGAGCCGGCGGCGCGTGATCGCCTTGAGCTGGTTCATCGCGGAGTCGAGTTCGAATGCGTTCTCGCGCGACACGCGGCTTTCCAGTTCGAAGAAGATGCCGGCCTTCGTGTAGTGACGCACGCAGATGATGAACGGGAAGCCATGCTGCTCGCGATACGCGCGGTTCATCCGCTGCAGGCGGATTTCCTCGTCGTCGGTCAGTGCGTCGAGGCCGGCGCTCGTCTGTTCGCTGACCGATTTTCCCGATGAGGGAGGGTGTGTCTTTTTTCTTTGGGGGGCGGGATGGTTCGGACGATGTGCTGTCGTCGGGCGATTGAGTAGAATCGCGTACGCAGCCGGCATGACCGGGTGCGTGAGACGCGTGCGCAACGTGATGAAAATGAACAGTGCGCGTTTCGTTTCGACGGCCTGCGGCCAGAACGACAAGAAGCGATGACGGCTGCCGCGACGATTCATGTTTCGCCGATGGTTGCGCTTGCAACAACCATGCGAGAGGGTGAGTCGGCATGATCCGCCATCACTGGCCTTTGGGGAGAAAAGCCATGAGTGAAACAACTTCCGTGCGTCGCAAGATCGGTAGCAGCCCGGCCATCCTTGCACTCGCCGAGTGTGCGATTGCCGGCATCGTCGGTATATCGATCCTGAATAATCCGGAGGCCTTTGCGGGGGCGTCGGGATTTGGTGCGATCGGTACGGCGCTGGTTGTCGTGGTTCTGTGCGGCATCGTTTCGCTGGGCGGTCTCGTCTGGGCGATCGGTGCGTTGCTGCATGCGAAAGATGATGCCGGAGTGGACTTGGTGCCGGCATATTGCGCGATCGTGCTTCATGGCCTGCTGTGCTTGCCCATCCTCATCGTGATGTTTGTCGGAGGCATGAGGTAGGCGCCGCGTGCTTCGACCGGCCTTCGCATGTCGTTGGGCGAGGGCGGCTGGAGATATGTGGCGGATGGGCCAGACGCCGGGCTCTATGTCACGGGTGAGCTATCGGGCGATCCTGAGCAGGCGCGCGACGGAAATGCACCGTGGCACACATTTGAGACGGATATCGCGGGAAGAGGGGCAGTGACTGCCGGAGAACCCTGCAAGCCTGGCGCGGCAGGGGTTTGAGATGTACTGGAGCGGGCGATGGGAATCGAACCCACGTCATCAGCTTGGGAAGCTGAGGTAATGGCCATTATACGACGCCCGCAGAACGCGTAATTCTACAGGGGGTTCGGTGGGGATGGCAAGCGGGAGGTTTTGGGCGGTGGCAGCGAAACCGGCATGGCTCGATGCTGGGGCGGTGGCGTCGCGGGCCGTGTCGGGCGAGCCCCTCGCTATTCACCGGTTCACCCATCCAGGCTGAAGGCACATCCCTTCTGCGCGCTGTAGCATCGGAGCCGAATTTCAACGGCCCAACGGATAGGTCGAATACAGTCGGCGATACCGTCTCGGCGCCGTCACGGGGGCGTTCTCGCAAAGGCCATGCGCGGCGAGCCCTCACCGATGTCGGAAAACAATCCACGGAAGAACAGAACCCACGATGCTGAATACCCTGACCATGACTCCCGAGCAGGAACTGGATGCGCGCGCCAAAGCGTTTTACCTGCTCAAGAAATGGACAAGCGTGACCTTCCTGGATCATGCAGTGAGTCTGTTCAGGGATTTCCTTCACGCGTACGCCAGGCAGTTGGACACGCCGAGCCCGAATCAGGCGGAACTGGCGGCAGCGTATGCCAGCGATTTCCTGAATGCGCTGGTGAGGATGGAGCAAGGCATCGAGACCTTGCGACAAGGTGTCGACAAGCGATCGGCTTACGGTGCGCTCATAGCGGGTAGCGAGAAGGGCGGCGAGCTGTTGTTCGGGCGGAGCGCGCACGAGGTCGGTCGAACCTATGACCCGTTTTTCCACGCGCTTGGCGTGAGGGATACGAGATTGTCGGATTTCGAATATGCAACGGGGTATGCGGAAGGGGCGTGGATTGAAGAGTTGAGCTGTCAGGCGCTCAAGTGCACGGTCGGGCTCGATTTTTCCGAATACCTTACCTATGGCAAGCGTGCCGACGGCGGCACGCGTGTGTTCAAGCACTGGACCTATGAATCGTTGTTCCAGGATCCGTTTTTTCCTGCATGGCGATATTGGCCGCCTGGTCGCAGCTATCCCGCAGAACTTCCTCCTTGTCCGCCCAGGAACGAATCCCCGGCCGGTGAGGTCGACAGCGATCAGGCGATTCCAGTCGAGGGTATCTGGGAGCCCTGGCTTCCGGCCGGCAAGGTCGGCTGTCCGAGTTACTTCCTCAAAGGCAGCATTGCCCACAAGTACCTGCTGGAAGGGACCAACGACGAACAGGTGGTGCGCTGGCGGCTGCTGTGGGAAGACACGCGTTACCGGGATGGCAGCATTCCGGCGGAGGAGGAAACTTACTCCTCCACGCCTGTCGCGTTGTCGCCGCTCGATCAGGCAGCGGTAGCCGATGCCGGCAAACAATCGACGGACGAACAGGTTCCGTGATGTTGAATACGTTGACCATGACCCCCGAGCAGGAACAGGGCGCGCGAGCACAGGCGTTTTATCTGCTCAAGAAATGGACGAGTTTCACGTTCCTGGAATACGCCGTTGGACTATATCGGGACTTTCTCGGCGCATACGCAAAACAACTGGACACACCGAGCCCGAATCAGGTGGAGCTTGAGGAAGCCTACAGACATGATTTCCTGGGGGCACTGGTGCGAATGGATCTGGGCATCGATGCATTGCGCCAAGGTCATGACAAACGAGCGGCATACGACGCGCTGATTATTGGAAGCCAGCAAGGTGGCGACCTGTTGTTTGGACGGAGCGCGCTTGAAATCGGTCGTAAATACGATCCGTTTTTTCATTCACTGGGACTGAAGGACACCAACTTTGCGGACCCGGTGTATGCCACCGGGTTCGCGGAGGGCGTGTGGATCGAGAGATTGATTGGCTACGCGCTCAAGTGCACGGTCGGATTCGGTTTTACCGGGATGCTGGCATACGGAACACGTGCGGATGGCGGGACCCGCGTTTTTGAGCACTGGACCTATGAATCCATGTTCGAAGATGCGCCCCTTCCGGCCTGGCGGTATTGGCCACCCGGTCGTACCTATCCCGCATCGCTTCCTCCCTGTCCGCCCAGGAACGAATCCGGCAGCGGCGAGATTGATAGCGATCAGGCGATTCCAGTCGAGGGTATCTGGGAGCCCTGGTTTCCGGCCGGCAAGGTGGGCTGTCCGAGTTACTTCCTCAAGGGCAGTGTTGCCCACAAGTACCTGCTGGAAGGGACCAACGACGAACAGGTGGTGCGCTGGCGGCTGCTTTGGGAGGACACGCGTTACCGGGATGGCAGCATTCCGGCGGAGGAGGGCGCTTACTTCCCGAAGCCTGTCGCGTAACCGAGGCTACGGATCCTGCCCGGAGAGCCTTTTCCGCGCACCGGTTGCTGGCATAGCCCGGCCGTGAAAGATCCGGTTTGTGTCGAGGCTGGAGCTTCCATGCCGGGGTCGCCCGGCACCGCGTGGGGGATGGTCATTCGGCATTGTGGCGATCCTCAACCGGACAATTGAATAGCGGCTGAGGCGGAGTGCCCGCACGCAGGCCCGTGTCGAAATTAGACGAGTCCGCGTCGGAAGCATACAAGTCCCCGCCACGCTTTCGAACTAACGTGACAGGCCTCTTATACGATCGTTAGTCTGGAGCCGACATGTCCGATTTCATCACCGTTTTGCGCGAAACCTGCCCGACCCCCGTCCTTGACGCGACCAAGTGGAAGCGCATCGGCGGCGATCCGCACACCGTGAACCTGAACGCTTACCTCTCGAAGGACGGCAGCAAGATCATGGGCACCTGGATCTGCACGCCGGGCAAGTTCGAGGTGAACTACGAGAAATGGGAGTACTGCCACTTCCTCGACGGCTACTGCATCATCACGCCGGAAGGCGAGAAGGCGGTGCACCTGAAAGCCGGCGACGTGTTCGTGATCGAACCCGGCATGAAAGGGACGTGGGAAGTGGTGGAAACGGTGCGCAAGTACTTCGTGTTCGCCTGAGCGAGTCGATCGGTTCGGCCTGCGCAAATAGCGCCGGTCGTTCCGACACGTTGAGCCGCACCCTTCAGCCGATACCATCGAACGGGGATAGCTGCCGGGATGACCCGCGAGGGATTCCGGCTCAATAAAACTCGTTCCGGTTCGGAAACAGTTCGCCGAGCGTGGTCGCGTGCCCGGCCGGTTCCGCTATCCCGCCGATCGCGCCGGGTGCCTGACGCTCGCGATACGCGCTCGGCGACATCCCGTACGCGCGCCGGAACTCGCGCCCGAGATGCGACGCATCGGCAAAACCGCAGGCGGCCGCGATTTCGGAAATGTTCTTGTCCAGATGCGTCAGCATCCATGCGGCCGTGCGAATCCGGATCGCCCGGTAGCAGGCGGCCGGCCCGCTGCCGGTCGCTTCCCTGAACAGCCGTTCCAGCTGTCTCGACGAGACGTCCAGCCGTCGCGCCAGCTCGTCGATCGTAATCGAGTGGCTGATGTGTTGCTCCATCAGCAGGATCGCGCGCTTCACCTTCGGATGCGCGTTGGGCGCAACGCCGGGCGGATGCGGTTGCGGCGCGCTGACCGTTTCGCGCCCGTCGACCAGCAGGATCCGGAGCGCCTTGTAGACGATCGACGGCTCGATGTGCCGCACCAGGATCGCGGCCGCGACGTCAATCGACGCGCGCCCGCCGGAGCAGGTCACGCGCCGGCCGTCCACCACGTAGAGGCGATCGGACACCACCAGCTTCGCATCGACCGACGGAAACCGCTCGATGAAGTCCCAGTAGTGAAACCAGCTGATGCAGATCCGGTGTCCGGCCATCACGCCCGCCCGTGTCAGCGCGAACGCACCCGTGCAGATGCCGACCAGCATCGCACCGGTCGATGCGGCCGCGCGAATGAATTCCAGCGTGGCCGTGTCGAGTTCCGGGCGGGCATGCAGGAGCCCGCCCACGACGACCACGTAGTCGTATGCCTGACGCGCATTCAACGACTCCCACGCCGGGATCTGGATTCCGCAGCTGGCGCGCACGGGGGCCGCCAAGTCGCCGAGGATCGTCCACGACAGTCTGACCGGCCGGCTGTTGTCGCCCTCGTCGGCCGCGAGCCGCAATACGTCGACCATGCCCGAGAACGCCGTCAGCGTGAAATTCGGCAACAGGATGAAGCCGAACCGGATACGTGCCGGCGTGTCGGGTTCCGGCGGGCTTGCGACAGGCGCTGCATGACTCATGATGATGCGCGGATAAGGCAGCTGCTCGCGCAGATGCGAAACAAGGAGGGCCGGCGCGATGCTCGGCGAATCGCACCGGCGGCCAGCGTGAGCCGCAGCCCCGGGTTGCCGTGCGGATGGACGTCGTGAACGACGCGGCCGGCCGGGAGATCGCCGGCCGGGCCGAGCCGGAAACATCGTTGTGGCATGACAGTCGTTGGCGAAGGGCACCAGGCAACCGAAACACGCGAAACCCGATGCGACCGACTCGCCGGCAGCGGCAACCGCGCGCCTGTCTGCGCGCGCCGAGTCGTCCTCAGGCCGACGACACGCCGCGGCGGCTGAGGCTCGACTGCGCATCGCGGCCGCGCTGGTTGAGCCACGCGGCGACCAGCACGAGCCCGGCGAGCACGCCGGTTGCCGCGACTTCCATCCGGTGGCCGTCGAGGAACAGCATCGTGACGAGCGTCCCGCAGATGAACACGATGACTGCCCACGTGAGCCACGGGAACAGCCACATCCGCAGCGTCAGCGCCGAACCGCTCACGTCGAGCATGCGGCGCATCCGCAGTTGCGACACCGCGATCACCAGATACACGAGCAGCGCGATCGCGCCGGACGTCGCGATCAGCACGTTGAACACCTGTTCCGGGACCACGTAGTTCGCGATCACGGTCAGGAAGCCGAACGCGGTCGACGCGAGCACTGCCGCGCGCGGCGTGCCGGTCGAATCGGTGCGGTGCAGGAATGCCGGTGCATCCTTGCGCTTCGACAACGAGAACAGCATCCGCGACGCGGTGTACAGCGCCGAGTTCAGGCAGCTCGCGACCGACACGAGCACGATCACGTCGATGATCGCTTTCGCATGCGGGACGCCGAGCAGTTCCATCACACGCTGGTACGAGCCGTGTACCGGCAGCAGCGGGTCGTTCCACGGCACGATCGCGGTGACGAACAGGATCGAGCCGAGATAGAACAGCGTGATGCGCCAGATCACCGAATTCGTCGCGCGCACGATCTGCTGCTCCGGATGCGCGGATTCGGCCGCGGCGATCGTCACGATCTCGGTGCCGACGAACGAGAACATCGTCATCAGCATGCCGGCGAACACCGCGCCGATCCCGTTCGGCATGAACCCGCCGTGCGTGACCAGGTTCGAGAAGCCCGATGCGTGACCGCCCGGCAGCAGCCCGAACACGGCCGCACCGCCGATCGCGATGAACACGACGATCGCGACGACCTTGATCAGCGCGAACCAGAATTCGAATTCGCCGTAGTTCTTGACGGAGAAGAGGTTGGTTACCGTCAGCAGCAGCGTGACGCCGAGCGCGAAAATCCAGGTCGCGATGCCGGGGAACCACGCGTTGAGGATGGTGGCTGCCGCCGTCGCCTCGATCGGGATCACGAGCACCCAGAACCACCAGTACAGCCAGCCGATCGTGAAGCCGGCCCAATGGCCGATCGCGCGATCGGCATAGGTGGAGAACGAGCCGCTGTCCGGATGGGCGACGGCCATTTCCCCGAGCATGCGCATCACGAGGACGACGAGCGCACCTGTCAACGCATACGCGATCAATGCCGCCGGTCCCGCCGCCGCGATCGCGTGGCCGGAGCCGACGAACAGGCCCGCGCCGATCACGCCCCCGATCGACAGCATCGTGACGTGGCGTGGCTTCAGGCCTGTTGCCAGGCCCGTATGACTACCATTCATGTCGTCCTCCAATCCCTGTTTCCAGTATCTGGTTTGTTGTTCAATGCGCTGCACGTTGCAGGGAGCCATCGTGGCGTTTCCGCATGCGTTGGCCTGCCTGACGACATGTATCTTCTCGGCACAAAACCACGCGATCTAGAAAATATCCGACCGCAACCCATAACAAATGCGACGCGCTGTTGACCGGCGGCGACACTTTTCGCGTGTGATGCCGACGGAAGCGGCGATGCCTCGGGGCAAACGCGGATTGCGGGATGCGACCGGATATCGGCAGGCGCCGCCGATATCGGGCGTGGATGACAGGGCGGTACACGTGTAACGCGTGACGGAGAACGCGTCCGTCCGCCGATGTGGCGCGGCGCGAATCGGACGCAGCCGTTCGGGTCGCATGACGGTCGCGAGCCTGCAAGGCATCGCGCAAGCACCTATGATGCAGCGATCCGCCCGTCGCGCCGGCCGCCACGCGAGCATGACCCTCGAACACCGAACGTTTTCCCGGAACCCCGACCATGCGCATCACCGCGATCCACGAACAAGCGATTCCCGTGTCCCGCTATGCCGATCCGGCGATCGCGTCCGGTGGCCTGACGACGAGTGTGGTCGCGGTCG
This sequence comes from Burkholderia sp. AU30198, assembly GCF_020419825.1. Lineage (NCBI taxonomy): Bacteria > Pseudomonadati > Pseudomonadota > Betaproteobacteria > Burkholderiales > Burkholderiaceae > Burkholderia > Burkholderia sp. AU30198. The sequence continues at coordinate 190,574 of NZ_JAIZSA010000010.1, forward strand.
TCACCGACGTCGTGCGTGACGGCCGCGCCGTGACGGGCTACGGCTACGCATCGGTCGGCCGTTTCGCGCAGGGCGGCCTGATTCGCGAACGGTTCGCGCCGCGCCTGCTGGCCGCGGCCGACACGCTTGCGGACGAAGCGGGTACGAACCTCGACCCGTTCCGCGCATGGCGCGCGATGATGGCCGGCGAAAAACCCGGTGGGCACGGCGAACGATGCGTCGCAATCGGCACGCTCGACATGGCGATCTGGGATGCCGCCGCGAAGATTGCCGGCCTGCCGCTTCATCGCTTTCTCGCTGACCGACTCGAACGCACGGCGGCACCACGCGTGCGCGTGTACGCAGGCGGCGGCTACCGCTATCCGCAGGACGATCTCGCGCGTCTGTCGGACGAGATGCGCCGCATCGCCGATCTCGGCTACACGCACGCGAAGATCAAGATCGGCGGCGCGGATCTCGACCAGGACCGCAGGCGCATCGAAGCAGCCGCCACGCAATTGGCGGACAGTTCGCATCTCGCGGTCGACGCGATGAACACGTACGACGCGACGACTGTCGGCGCGGCCGCCGCGATGCTCGCGCCGTTCGGCCTCTGGTGGTTCGAGGACATCTGCGATCCGCTCGACCTGCCGCTCCAGGCGGATCTCGCCACGCGCTACGCACCGCCGATCGCGGCCGGCGAAGCGCTGTTCTCGCTCGCGGAAGCGAAGCTGCTCGACCGCTACGGCGGTCTGCGCCCCGATCGCGACGTGCTGGTGTTCGATCCGGTGCATGGCTACGGGCTGCCGGGCTATCTGCAGATCGTCGAGCACTTCGCATCGCGCGGCTGGCGGCGCGACGCATTCTGGCCGCATGGCGGCCACCTGTTCTCGCTGCATGTCGTCGCGGCGCTCGGGCTCGGCGGGGCGGAAGTCAATCCGTTCGCGTTCCATCCGTTCAGCGGACTGGCCGATGGCGCGCGCGTCGACGCCGGATACGCACCCGTACCGCAGGCACCGGGCATCGGCTTCGAGCTCCATGCCGGCGCGCACGACGTGTTTCGCACGTTATCGAGCCGCTGACGCCTGAAGCGCGTCGATCGCGAAACGCACCGCGAAGCCGAGCATCATTGCCGCGACGAAGCAATCGAGCAGGCGCCATGCCAGCGCATGGGCGAACCACGCGCGGCACGCGCGTGCGCCATAGGCGAGCAGCAGGAACCAGGCGAGCGACGCCGTCATCGCGCCGATTGCAAACGGCGCACGTGCGGCGGGCGTGTGGCTCACGATCACGGTGCCGAGCAGCAGCACGGTGTCGATCCACGCATACGGATTGAGCAATGAGACGGCGGCGGTCGCGAGCACTGTGCGCGACAGCGTGGGTTCGCTGCCCGGGCGTGGTTCATCGACGTGCTCCGGCTGTCGCCGCCGGATCGCGGAGCGCAGCGCGAGCAGGCCATAGCCGGCGAGATACGCGATGCCGGCCCACAGCGCGGCCGACACCACGCCGGGATGCTGTGACAGCAACGACGACAATCCGTGCGCGCCGAGCACGATCAGCAGCGCGTCGCTGCCTGCGCAGACGAGGGCGATGGAGAGCAGATGGGGGCTCGAAATCGAGCGCTTGATGACGAACGCGTCCTTGGGGCCGACCGACGTGAACAGGGCGGCGCCAAGCAGCAGGCCTTCGGCGAAGGCAGAGGTGTCGAGCACGAGCGGGCCGACAACCTCTTAAGCTGAACCGGTGATGGTTACGATGAACGAAACGTTAAGGGGCGTCCGGGGGCGTTGTCAATGCCCCGCCAGGCGCCCATACGCCGATGACTGGCCCGACACCGGTCAGTGAGTGGCCGCTTCGCCCAGGTTGAGCGCGACGAGCGCACAGACGGTCAGCGCGATGCCGGCGAGCTTCAGCGACGACACCGATTCATCGAAGCAGACGATGCCGATCACGGCCGTGGCCGCGGTGCTGGCGGCGGCCCAGCTGGCATACGCGAGCCCCATTTCGAGGCGCCTCGTCGCGAGCGCCATCAGCCAGACTGCGCAGGCATAACAGACGACGGTGAGCGCGGAGGGGAGCGGGCGGGAAAAGCCGGCCGAAAATTTCAGGCCGACGGAGCCGAGCACTTCGGCAAGGACACTGACGCCCAGCAGAAGCCAGGCAGACTGGAGCGGGGACACGAACGGCCTCCTTCCCCCGACGCTTATACCGAGCGGCGAGGAGAAGTGGCGGGGTCAGCGGTACCCAGGATGAACGGAGCTTAGTACGCGCGGCGGCCCGGCACAAGGCACGCAGCGTGCCTGTCACGCGCCGTCGGCCTGGCCGGCCGCCCACTCGGGCCGCTGCCCGAGCGCGTCGAACAGCCGGACGATCTCGGTTTTCACTTTCTGCACCGCGTTGCTGACGAGCGCCGTATCGTGCCAGCACAGCGACAGGTCGCGTGAGAACAGCCGGTGCGCGACCGTCGACAGCTTGAGCTTGCGCTCCTCGATCTCGACGTGCGCGGCCGTCCACGGCAGGATCGTCACGCCGAGCTGCGCCATCACGGCCGCGAACAGCAGCCCGGTCGAACTCGCCTCGAAGCTGATCTCGTACGACAGCCCGGCCTCGCGCATCGCCCAGTCGACCCGGTTGCGGATCGTATTCGGCGCGCTCGGCAGCACGAGCGGCATTCGCGCGATCGCGTCCAGCGGCACGGGATCGTCCGGCACCGGGAACCCGGGCCACGTGATCAGGTACAGCGTCTCCGTCAGCAGCCGGTGGACTGCGATGCCGCGCGTGTCGACCGCATCGACGACGATCGCGAGATCGAGCCGCGCGCGTTCGAGCAGCGTGTCGAGATCGGCGCTCGGCGCCTCGATCAGCTCCAGCATGATGCCCGGGTAGCGGTCGCGCACCGCGCGGGCGAGCGGAATGGCCAGCACGCGCGCGGTGCTCGACGGCATCCCGACCGTCACACGGCCCTGCGGTGTGTCGGCGTCGCGGCGCAGCAGCTCGCGCGTGCCGTCGGCCTGACGCAGCAGTTCGAGGGCGTGCTGATACAGCGTGCGGCCGGCGGCAGTCGGTGCAACGCCACGCACGCTCCGTTCGAGCAACTGCATCCCGAGATCCTGTTCGAGATTGCGCATCTGCTGGCTGACCGCCGGCTGCGCGACATGCAGCGCCTCGCTCGCATGCGTGACGTTGCCGCATTCGACGACCTTCACGAAATAGCGCAACTGCCTCAAGTCCATCGCCGCCGCCTCCCGATTCGAGCCATAAGCCAATCCGATCGAGCGAGATGAATATCATATTTTTCCCCGATCGATGGGGTTTCTATACTCGTCTCACAAAAGAGCCAGCCTGCCGGCCATCCCGGACCGGACGCGGCAAAAGTGCCGGCCCCGCCGGCAAGGAGACGAAGATGTTCAAGGCGATCGACGCGCCGGCGGCCGGCGCGAAGGCGCGGCGCACGCCGCTCACGCGCGAGCAGGTCAAGGGCTTCTGGGCCGTGTATGCGGGCTGGGTGCTCGACGGCGTGGATTCGGTGATCTACGCGCTGGTGCTGATTCCCGCGCTGACCGAACTGCTGCCGGCGTCCGGTATCGCGGCGACGCCCGCGAATCTCGGGATGTACGGTTCGATCCTGTTCGCGCTGTTCCTGATCGGCTGGGGGCTGTCGTTCATCTGGGGGCCGCTCGCCGACCGCTTCGGCCGCGTGCGCACGCTCGCGGCGAGCATCCTGATCTACTCGGTATTCACCGGCGCGGCCGCGTTCGTGCACGACGTGTGGGCGCTGGCCGCGTGCCGGCTGATCGCCGGGATCGGTGTCGGCGGCGAATGGGCGCTCGCGGGCACCTACGTCGCCGAGAGCTGGCCGGAAGACCGCCGCAAGATGGGCGCCGGCTACCTGCAGACCGGCTACTACTTCGGCTTCTTCATCGCGGCGTGCCTGAACTACACGATCGGTGCGACCTACGGGTGGCGCGCGATGTTCCTGTGCGGCCTTGCGCCGGCACTGCTCGCGGTGTTCACCGTGATGCGCGTGAAGGAGCCCGGCCAGTGGCGTCGGCATGACGCACGCGACGGCGACGTGGCCGACGCGCGGCGCGCGCATCCGCTGCGCGAGATCTTCGCGCCGGCCTTCCTGCGCCGCACGCTGACGAGCGCAAGCCTCGTCGGCGTCGCGATCGTCGGGCTGTGGGCAGGCTCCGTCTACGAGGCGAGCGCGGTCAGCACGCTGGCGGCGCGCGCGGGCATCGACCACATCGGCGCGCTGCGGCTCGCATCGGTCGGCGCGGCGATCCTGTCGTGCGCGACGATCGCTGGCTGCCTGGTGGCGCCGTGGCTGTCCGAACGGCTCGGCCGGCGCACCGCACTCGGCGTGTATTTCGCGGGCATGGCCGCATCGATCGTGTTCGCGTTCGGCTGGGCGTTCTACCAGCCGAACGGGCTCGCGGCGTTCATGGTGTCGCTCGCGTTCCTCGGTTTCTTCGGCGGCAATTTCGCGATCTTCTCGCTGTGGCTGCCCGAGCAGTACCCGACGCGCGTGCGGGCCACCGCGTTCGCGTTCAACGCGTCGGTCGGCCGCTTTATCGGCGCAGGCGTGAACTTCCTGCTCGGCGCCGCGATTCACGGCTACGGATCGCTCGGCGTGCCGGTCGCATGGACTGCGGCCGCGTTCGGGCTCGGCATCCTGATCCTGCCGTTCGCGGTCGAAACGCGCCACCAGACGCTGCCCGAATGAGCGGCACGCCGCGATCGTTCGGAAACACGCTACACCCAGTCATCAATATCAGGAGTCCGGAATGCAGGCATTACAAGGAATCAGGGTCGTCGATCTGAGCCGCGCGCTGTCGGGGCCGTTCTGCTCGATGGTACTCGCCGATCTCGGCGCCGACGTGATCAAGGTCGAGTCGGGGCCGCACGGCGACATGAGCCGCGCGTGGGGGCCGTTCGATCGCGGCGTGAGCACGTACTACCTGTCCTGCAACCGCAACAAGCGCGGCATCTGCGTGGATTTCCGGCAGCCCGCCGGCCTCGACGTCGTGCGCCGGCTGATCGCGCAGGCCGACGTCGTGATCGAGAATTTCAAGGCCGGCACGATGGACGCGATGGGGCTCGGCTACGCCGCGCTGAGCGCGCGCGATCCGCGGCTCGTGATGGGCAGCGTCACCGCGTTCGGCCCGCGTGGCCCGTTGCGCGACTGGCCGGGTTTCGACCAGATCGCGCAGGGCTATGCGGGGCTGATGAGCCTCACCGGTTTTCCCGACGGCGAGCCGACCCGCACGGGCACCGCAATCGGCGATCTCAGCTCGGGGATGTGGGTCGCGACCGGCGTGATGGCCGCACTGTTCGAGCGTGAGCGCACGGGGCGCGGCCAGCATGTCGGCACGTCGCTGCTCGAAAGCCTCGTTTCGCTGTTGAGTGTGCACGGCCAACGCTACCTGAGCCTCGGCGACGTGCCGCGCCGCACCGGCAATGCGCATGCGGTGATCGCGCCGTACGGCGTGTTCGAGACGGCCGACGGGCCGCTCAACCTCGCACCGATCACGACCGACATGTGGCTGCGGCTGTGCCAGTTGCTGGACCTGCCCGAACTGCCGAACGATCCGCGCTTCGCGACCAACGACGCACGTGTCGCGCATCGCGACGAACTGAAGGTGCTGCTCGAAAGCCGCTTGCGCACGCGCGGCAAGCGCGAATGGACGCAGCGTTTCGTCGACGCCGGGCTGCCGGCCGGGCCGATCAACACGCTCGACGAAGTGTTCGACGATCCGCAGCTCGCGCATTGCGGGCTGGTCGAGCCGGTTGAGCACCCGACGCTCGGCACGCTGCACCAGGTCGTCACGCCGCTCGGCGGGATGGGCGACGACGTGCCGGCGCCGCGCACGCGCCATGCGCCGCCGCTGCTCGGCGAGCATACGGTCGACGTGCTGCGCGAAGCGGGTTACGGCGGCGACGAGATCGATGCGTTGCTGGCCGGGCGCGCGATCTTCCAGGCGGAAGCGGTGGCGGAGGCCGTGCAATGAGCGACACGACGAAACACGACGGCGCGTCGCGCGTGACGGTCGACATGGTCGGCGAGCGGATCGCGCGTGTGCGGTTTGCAAACCCGGCGCGACGCCATGCGCTCGATGCGCCATTGCTCGATGCGCTCGTCGCGCGCCTCGATGCGCTGGCCGAACACCGTCCGCCACCCGTCGTGATCCTGTCGAACGACGGCAGCGGCGACGTGTGGAGCGCGGGGCACGACCTGCGCGAACTGGCCGACGATCGCGATCCGCTCGCGTACGGCAAGCCGCTCGAACGGGCGCTGCGGCGCGTGCGGACCTATCCGGGCGCGGTGATTGCGGCGGTGGCAGGCTCGGCGTGGGGCGGGGCGGTCGATCTCGTGATGAGCTGCGACCTGGTGGTCGCGGCGCGCGACGCGCGTTTCGCGATGACGCCCGCGAACATCGGCCTGCCGTATTCGACGAGCGGCCTGCTGCGCTTCTACGACAACCTGCCGATCCACGTGCTGAAGGAGATGTTCTTCTGCGCGCAGCCGCTCGATGCGGAGCGCGCCGCGCACCACGGGCTCGTGAACCGGCTGGCCGATGCGGGCGGTGTCGACGATGCGGCGCTCGACGTCGCGCGCACGATCGCCGCGAAGGCGCCGCTCGCGGTGCACGCCGTGAAAGAGCAATTGCGCGTGCTGCAGGACGCGCGGCCGTTGCCGGTCGACGCGTTCGAACGGATTGCCGAGCTGCGCCGGCAAGCGTGCGAAGGCGCGGACTTCGACGAAGGGCTGCGCGCGTTTGCGGAGCGACGCGCGCCGGTGTTTCGCGGCGTCTAGGCGACGTGTTGCGCGAGCCGGGCGCGCCAGCGGCGATAGTGCACGGACGCGCTCGCGTCGCTGCGCGGTGATGGGTTGCGTCGTTCGCGGCTGCCCGCGCGTGCCGCGTCGCCGCGCGTCACATGCCGAGCGCGTGCATGCCGACGAACAGCAGCGCGCCGATCGCGATCAGCAGCAGTGCATGAACGCGCGTATACATCACGCACAGCGTCGACGCGACCGCGATCGCGCGTGCGGCCCAGCCGCCGTCGAGCGCCTGCAGCAGCACCCACACCGACGCGAGGATCATGCCGGCCGCGACCGGGCGCAGGCCGGCCTCGAGCGCGATCTGCCAGCGCGCGCCCTGGTGCCGCCGCCACAGATGCGCGACGCCGTAGATCAGGAACGCGGTCGGGCCGAACAGCGCGAGCGTCGCGATCACCGCACCCCAGAAGCCGGCCACCTGCCAGCCGATCAGCGTCGCCAGCAGCGAGCCGGGGCCCGGCGCCATCCGCGCGATCGCGAAGTCGTTCACGAATTGCGTGGCGGTCATCCAGTGGTGCACGTCGACCACTTGCCGCTGGATGTCGGCGATGATCGCCTGTCCGCCGCCGATCGTCGCGATCGACAGCGGCGCGAACACGCCGAACAGCGCGGCGTAGCGTTGCGATGCGGTCATGGCGTATCGCCTCCGGCCGGTGTTGCGCCCGCGCGGCGGTATTCGAGCGCGACGCTCAGCGTGCCGCCGACCAGCACGGTCCACACGAGTGGCCAGTGCAGCACCGCAACCGACACGAAGGTCAGCGCCATCACCGCGAACGGCAGCGCGCGGCGTGGCAGCCGCCGCACGGCGGTGATCGCCATCGAGATCGACAGCCCGATCGCCGCGGCCGCCGCGCCGGCGAGCGCGACATGCGTGAGCGGAAAGCGCGTGAGGGTCGAGAACGCGATGCCGAACAGCACGATCAGCACGGCCGGCGGCGCGATGATGCCGGTGAAGCCGGCCACGGCGCCGCGCCATCCGGCGAGCCGGTAGCCGATCCAGATCGCGAGGTTCTTCACGTTGACGCCCGGCAGCGCCTGCGACAGCGCGAGGCCGTTGAGGAACGCCTCCTCGTCGAGCCAGCGTCGCTCGTACACGAAGTCGCGCATCATCCGGCCGCTGAGCCCGCCGCCGAAGCTGGTCAGGCCGATCTGCGAGAACGCGATGAATAGCGCGAGGACGCTGGGCGATGATGCATCGCCGGCAGGCGGCGCAGGCGAGGTGGTGGCGGAGGGCGGGGGCATCGGGCTGACGGCGCGTGGCGATTGGGCGTGCGCCCATGTTAGCAAGCAGACCCTGTCAGCACGCTGACATGGGCTCGGCGGCGACGCGATGAAAGCCTGCGGAGGCGTTCCGGCGTATCAGGCGTATCCGGCGTATCCGACACATCCGACACATCCGACACATCCGACACATCCGACACATCCGACACATCCGACACATCCGACACATCCGGCACATCCGGCACATCCAGCACATCCGGCACATCCGGCACATCCGGCACATCCGGCACATCCGGCACATCCGGCACATCCGGCACATCCAGCACATCCAGCACATCCAGCACATCCAGCACATCCAGCACATCCAGCACATCCAGCACATCCAGCACATCCAGCACATCCGGTACATCGGCACATCCGGTACATCCGGTACATCGGCACATCCGGCACATCCGGCACATCGGCACATCGGCACATCGGCACATCGGCACATCGGTACATCGGTACATCGGTACATCGGTACATCGGTACATCGGTACATCGGCACATCCCGCGCGGCCGCAACTCCGGTCCGCTACGCGCGCACGACCGTCACGCCCGCCGCCTCGATCGGCTTCGTCAGCGCGTCGTCGGTTTCCTTTTCGACCACCACGGTATGGGCCAGCGTGAGCTCGCCGATCACGAACTGCGACGCCGCACGCAGCTTCGACTGCGACGCGAGCACGACTGTCTCGGCCGCACGTTCGGCCAGCGCGCGCTTGATTGCCGCTTCCTCGAAATCGCCGGTGCTGAGCCCGGCAACCGGATGCACGCCCGTGACGCCCATGAAATACAGATCCGCGTGGATGCGTGAAATGCCTTCCATCGCCGCCGCGCCGACGGCAACGATCGAATGCTTGTAGAGCCGCCCGCCGATCAGGATCACATCGATCGACGGATGCGCGGCCAGCGCCACCGCGACACTCGGGCTGTGCGTGACGATCGTCGCGCGGAGGTCGGCCGGCAGCTGGCTGACGAGCAGCGCCGAGGTCGTGCCGCCGTCGACGATCGCCACTTGCCCCGGCGCGATCATCTCCGCGGCCCGCCGCGCGATGCGCCGCTTTTCCGCCGTCTCGAGCGCCTCGCGCTGCGCGAACGGCGCGACGGCCGGCGACGCCGGCAGCGCGCCGCCATGCACGCGCTGCAGCAGGCCCTCGGCCGCGAGCTCGCGCAGGTCGCGGCGGACGGTGTCTTCGGACACGCCGAATTGCGCGCTCAGCTCGACCGCCAGCACCTGGCCGTCGCGCGCGAGTGCGTCGAGGATCGCTTTCTTGCGTTGGGTCGTCAGCATCGTGTTTGCACGAATTTTCTTGAAGTTGCACGAATATGCACGTTACCATGGGCGCCGTCTTTTGTCGAACTGGAGGCTGGGATGGCTGCAACGCGGGACCGTGTCCGCATCGTCGATACGACGGTGCTGTCCGATGACTGGTATGTGCTGAGGAAGGTGACGTTCGATTTCCTGCGCCGCGACGGTACGTGGCAGCGCCTGAGCCGCGAGACCTACGATCGCGGCAATGGTGCGACCATTCTGCTGCGCAATGCCGATACGGGCGACGTGCTGCTCACGCGGCAGTTCCGGATGCCGGCATTCGTCAGCGGGCACGACGGCATGCTGCTCGAGGCCGCGGCCGGCCTGCTCGATGACGCGACGCCCGAAGCACGCATCCGCGCGGAGGCCGAGGAGGAGACCGGCTATCGCGTGCGCGGTGTGCGCAAGGTGTTCGAGGCGTTCATGAGCCCGGGCTCGGTGACGGAGAAGCTGCATTTCTTCGTCGGCGAATACGATGCGTCGCTGCGCACCGGCGACGGTGGCGGCGTCGCGGAAGAGGGCGAGGATCTCGAGGTCGTCGAGATGCCGCTGCAGGCGGCGCTGGATGCGGTCGAGCGCGGCGAGATCGTCGATGCGAAGACGATCATGCTGCTCCAGTACGTCGCGCTGCGGGAAACCGCCGGCGCGCGCACGGCATGACGCCGCTGCTCGTGCTGGTCGCCGGCCCGTATCGCAGCGGCACGGACGGCGACCCCGCACGCATCGCCGCGAACCTGCACCGGCTGGAGGCGGCCGCGCTCGCCGTGTATCGCCGCGGGCACGTGCCGATGATCGGCGAGTGGGTGTCGCTGCCGCTCGCCGTCGCGGCCGGGTCGCGACAGGTCGGCGACGCGATCAGCGAGACGTTCCTGTATCCGGCCGCGCACCGATTGCTGCAGCGCTGCGATGCGGTGCTGCGTATCGACGGCGCGTCGCGCGGCGCGGACATGGACGTCGGTCTTGCGCGGCAGCTCGGCAAGCTGGTCTATTTCGCGGTCGACGAGATTCCGGTCGTGCGGGACGATTCGGATAGCTGAACAGGCGGGAAAACGCCCGGCCGCGGTGGCGCCCTGCATCGGCCGGCCGCCAGCATCGTCCGCGGCCGGTCGAGCATCGCGTCATGCCGTTACATCGCGCATGCCGCGCCGCGCGCGAACCGGCGTATGATCGCGACGCCACCCGCGCACCGCTCGACGCTACCGCCGCCCCATCATGCCGTTTTCCGATTCCGCTGACTCCACCGCGGCTGCCGCTGCCGCGCGACTGCCCGCCGATCTCGTCGCCTCCGCCGTTGCTGCGCTCGCGCGCGCCGACGCGTTGCTCGTGACGGCCGGCGCCGGTATCGGCGTCGATTCCGGGCTGCCCGATTTTCGCGGTACGGACGGATTCTGGCGCGCGTATCCGGCGCTGCGTCACGAGCGTTTCGAATTCCACGAGATTGCGTCGCCGCAGGCGTTCCGTGCGCGAGCGCAACTCGCGTGGGGCTTCTACGGGCACCGTCTCGCGCTCTACCGCGCGACGGTGCCGCATGCGGGCTTCGCGATCCTGCGCCGCTGGATCGACGCGATGCCGAACGGCGGTTTCGTGCTGACCAGCAACGTCGACGGCCAGTTCCAGAAAGCCGGCTGCGATCCGGCGCGGATCGTCGAGATCCACGGTTCGATCCACGCAATGCAGTGCCTGCGCCCCTGTTCGGACGACACGTGGGATGCGGCGCCGTTCGTGCCGGACGTCGACGAAGCGACCTGCCGCCTCGTCGGCGAGATGCCGCGCTGCCCGCACTGCGGCGGTCTCGCGCGGCCGAACATCCTGATGTTCGGCGACACCGGCTGGCTCGGTGCGCGCTACGACGCGCAGGAACGCGCGCTGGAAGACTGGATCGCGCGGGCCGGGCGCGTCGCGGTGGTCGAGATCGGCGCGGGCACCGCGATCCCGACCGTGCGCCTGCTGAGCGAACGGCTCGGTGCCGACGTGATTCGCATCAACGCGCGCGAAGCGCATGCGCGCCGTGCGGACGTGATCGGCTTGAAGGGCGGCGCGCTGGCGACGCTGAGCGTGCTCGACGCAGCCTGGCAACGCGCGTGAACCTGCGGGCGGACGAGACGGCCTGAACGGGCGGTATCCTGCCGGCCATCGCCATCGCCATCGCCATCGCCATCGCCATCGCCATCGCCATCGCCATCGCCGTCGCCGTTGCAGGTGCGCGGCGAATCCGCATACAGTTCAACCAGTGCCGCCCGCGCACGCGCCGCCCGCGTGCGGGCGCGGACCTCGCCCCGGGCGACCGGGAGCCGGCGGCTGACTCCAGCCGCATCATCGACCGGGAGCGCCCTTGTTCTATTCGATCGTCGCGATCTTCGTCGGCGCCGGGCTCGGCGCGTTGCTGCGCTGGTTCCTGAGTCTCGCGCTCAATGAATTCTTTCCCGCCGTGCCGCTCGGCACGCTTGCCGCGAACCTGATCGGCGGCTACGTGATCGGCATTGCCGCCGTGGTGTTCACGACCCGCGTCGGGCTGCCGCCCGAGTGGCGGTTGTTCGTGATCACGGGCTTTCTCGGCGGTCTCACGACGTTCTCGACCTATTCGGTCGAAGTGATGACGCATGCGGTGCAGGGCGAATTCGGATGGGCGTTTGCGGTGGCTGCCCTACACTTGACTGGATCGTTCGCGCTGACGGCGCTCGGCATGTGGACCGCGCGCGCGTGGCTCGCGGCGGCCTGAGCGTGCCGCCATCGGAGGGAGCGATGGACAAGATCTTCTTGCGCTTCTATGTGCACGAGAAGCACCGGCTGCACTGGAAGCCGCTGTGGGAATGGCTGCTGGAGGAGGCGAACCGGATGGGCGTCGCGGGCGGTTCCGCGTTTCGCGCGATGGCCGGTTTCGGCCAGCATCGCGTGCTGCACGAGGATCGCTTCTTCGAACTGCAGGGTTCGCTCGCGATCGAGATCGAATTCATCGTCACCGAGGACGAGGCGCAGCGCTTGCTCGAACGGTTGTCGCACGAGAAGGTGCGGGTGTGCTACGCGATGATGCCGGCGCGCTTCGGCGTGATCGACACGCTCGGCGCACCGCCGGCGCAAGCGCCGGCGGCGTAGGGGACGACGGCGTCAGATACCGAACATCGTCATTGACACGGCGGCGCGCGTGACGATCATCAGCAGCACCTGCACGATCACGAACAGCAGGATCGGCGACAGGTCGATCCCGCCGAGGTTCGGGATGACGCGGCGCAGCGGGTTCAGGAACGGCGCGGTGAGCTGGTAGAGGATCGGCATGGCCGGCGAGCGCGGGTTGAGCCACGACAGCAGCGCCATCAGGATCGTCATCCAGATCACGAGGTTGAGCGCCCACTTCACGACCGTGAGCAGCGCGACCACGACCAGCGTCGCGATCACCGAGGCCGGATCGAAGCCGGCCATCACGACCATCAGCACGACGTAGACGAGCGCGGTGAGCAGCGCGGCGACGACGCTGGCCCAGTCGATGCCGCGTACGCCCGCGATCACGCGGCGCAGCGGCAGCACGAGCCAGTTGGTCGCCTGCAGCACGGCCTGCGTGACCGGGTTGTACGGTGGCACGCGGACGGCCTGCATCCAGACGCGCAGGATCAGCGCGGCGCCGAACAGCGTGAAGACGGTATTGAGCAGAAAACGGGCGATCTCGCCGAACATCGTTGGCATCCTTTTTATACAGTCAGTAGCGTGCGGCCGCCAACGCCGGATGGCGGCGCATCGGCCGACACCTTATCACGCCTCGTCTCGCGACGGGGAGGGGTGCGCGGCGGTGCGCGCGAGCGACGTTTCGACCGCTTCGGCGAGCGCCGGCAGCGATGCCGGCGGCGTGGCGCGCTGCGCCGCGAGCGCGACCGCGCGACGCGTCAGCAGCGCGTACAGCGTCGCGTGATCGCCGCCGCGCGTTTCAAGCAGTGCCAACTGGCGTTCGACGATGCCCGTGTCGCCGCGCGACACCGGGCCGGAGAGCGCGTTCGCGAGCCCCTTGTCGCGCGCGGTCTCGATCGTGCCGGCCAGCATCGGCAGCAGCGCGCGCAGCGCGGCTTCCTCGTCGAAACCGAGGCCGCGCCACAGCTCGACCGCTTCCGCCAGCCCGCACAGCGCAAAGCTCGCCGCGTAGTGCGCGGCCGCGTGATAGAGCATCCGGCCGCCGGCCGGAATCGACAGCGGATGGCAGCCGAGTGCGGCAGCAAGCCGCATCAGCGTGGCATGCAACGCGCCGTCGGCTTCGATCGTGACCGAGCAGCCGTCGATGCGGGCGAGGTCGGCGTCGGTGCCGCCGAACAGGTAGAGCGGATGGAAGCCGCCGGTGGCCGCGCCTTGCCGTTTTGCCGGGTCGAGCAGCGCGACCGCCGACGCGCCGCTGCAGTGAACGACGGCCTGCTGCGCCGCGCGCGACGTGTCGAAGTGCAGCGCCGCGGCGGTCGACGCGAGATGGTCGTCGGGCACGGTCAGGAAGATCAGGTCGGCGGCGTCGACGACCTGCTGCGGCGTGTCGACCGCCTTGCAGCCGTCGATGCGCGCGGCGAGGGCGGTGGCCGAGGCCGGCGTGCGGCTCGCGATCGCGACGACCGGAAAGCCGGCCTGCGCGAAGCGCTGCGCGACGCAGCGCGCGAGACGGCCGGCGCCGATGAAGCCGAGGCGGGGTGTGTCGGGGAGGGACATGGCAGCGGGCGTAAGGGAAAACGAAGCAACCGCCAGTATCGCAGGAATGACGGCGGGGTCGCGCAAGGGCCATTTCCGCGTGGATGCGGGTGTGGATGACCGGGATGCGGCGCGATCGACATGTGTATCGGCGCCCGGCGTCACGGTCGATTCACGATCGTCGAATCCGACCCCGAAACATATCGCGCCCGTATCCCGCTTGAAATGTCGGCATCTTGTCTCAAATTTGTAATCGTTCATTACGGTCGCGTGCACGCTGCGCGCGCCGTGTCCGGTAAGACTGACCGGTCATGAAGTTGCGACCCGACTCGTCGGACGGAATCGCGCGGCTCGCAAGGGTCGCCACAGGCGCTGCAAGCCACGCCGCACGGCGGCTCCGGCCGCGTGCAATTGCAATTTGCAACAAATGCACGATACGCGAGGGGCGGGTTTTCGCTACATTGCTTCCATGCGACGTGCATGTCCGCCGTTGCCGACAGGGGCGCATAAAATACCGCTCCAGCAGGAGAATCGAAGTGAAAAAGCTCATTCCGTTCATCGCCGCCGCCGCGCTGGGCTTGGGTGCCGCAAGCGTCGCGCAGGCTCACGTGTCGATCGGGGTCGGCATTGGTATCCCGGTCGCACCCGCGTATCCCGTCTATGCACCGCCGCCGCCCGTGTACTACGCGCCGCCGCCGCCCGTCTATTACGCACCGGCACCGGCGTACTACGCGCCGCCGCCCGCCGTGGTCGTCGGCGGCTATGGTGGCTACTACGGCCGTCCGTACTGGCGTCACGGTTACGGCGGCTGGGGCCATCACGGCTACTGGCGTCGCTGATTCGTGCCGCGCGGCCTAGCCGCGCGTGGCAAAACGGCGCAACGTCCCGCGAGGGGCGCTGCGCCGTTTTTTCTTTGGAGTCGCTGCCTGACCTCGGTGAACTACCCGGGCAAGCCGGCTGCGATTACACCGCGTGCACGATCAGGTCGCGGTAGCCGCCGACGATCACGCTGTACGAGAAATACGCGAACAGCAGCGCCGACGCGATGTGACACGCGCGCATCAGCCCGGCGCCCGCGCGCTTGCGGCCCTGGCTCGCGAGCGTGCACATGAAGAGCGTCCACGCGAGGCCGCCGAGGAAAAAGCCCGACAGGAACACCGACGCGGTGGCCGGCGTGGTCGCGCCGGCTTTCGCGATCAGCGCGCCGCCGACCGCCGCGAACCACAGGATCGCGCTCGGCGACGACATCGCGAGCAGCATCCCGCGCAGGAAACTGCGCCGCGCGCTGGCGCGCGGCTGCGGGGTGTCTTCCGCATCGTCGCCGGCCGCCTTGGCTGGCGTGAGCGCTTCGCGCGCCATCTTCCACGTGAGGAACAGCAGCACGGCGCCGCCGCCGATCCACACGATCCAGCGTACCGGCTCGAACTGCAGCAGCACGGCCATCCCCGCGAGCGCGAGCGCCGCATAGACGAGATCGCCGACGCACGAGCCGATGCCGAGCCAGAAGCCCGGCCGGAAGCCGTGCGACAGCGTCAGCGACAGCATCGCGACATTGACGAGGCCGATGTCGAGACACAGCGACAGCGACAGAAAGAAGCCGTCGGACAGCATGGAGGCGGGCGGAAAGGTCATCTTCGTTGTTCTTGTAGCGATGGCAGTCCACGGGCCGGCAGGTGCCGGCCGCATGGCATCAGAGGCCGATCTCCTGCCAGAGCCGGTCGACGCGCGCCTTCACGGCCGCATCCATCTCGATCGGACGGCCCCATTCGCGGTTGGTCTCGCCGGGCCACTTGTTGGTCGCGTCGAGCCCCATCTTTGAACCGAGGCCGGCCACCGGCGACGCGAAGTCGAGATAGTCGATCGGCGTGCTGTCGACCATCACGGTGTCGCGCACCGGGTCGACGCGTGTCGTGATCGCCCAGATCACTTCCTTCCAGTCGCGGATGTTCACGTCTTCGTCGACGACCACGATGAACTTCGTATACATGAACTGCCGCAGGAAGCTCCACACGCCGAACATCACGCGCTTCGCGTGGCCCGCGTAGCTCTTCTTCATCTGGACGATGGCCATCCGGTAGCTGCAGCCTTCGGGCGGCAGGTAGAAGTCGGTGATCTCGGTGAACTGCTTCTGCAGCAGCGGCACGAACACCTCGTTCAGCGCGACGCCGAGCACCGCGGGCTCGTCGGGCGGCTTGCCTGTGTAGGTCGAGTGGTAGATCGCGTCGCGGCGCATCGTGATGCGCTCGACGGTGAACACCGGGAACCACTCCTGCTCGTTGTAATAGCCGGTGTGGTCGCCGTAAGGGCCTTCGAGCGCGTGCTCGTACTTGGCCGACGCGTTGCCGGCCGGACGCGGCGGTGCGCCGGCCGGAGCGGGGGCGGGCGCGCCTTCCTGCGGATAAATGAAGCCTTCGAGCACGATCTCCGCGCGCGCGGGCACCTGCAGCGTGTCGACGCCGGGCGTCAGGCACTTCGCGAGCTCCGTGCGGCTGCCGCGCAGCAGGCCGGCGAACTGGTACTCGGACAGCGAATCGGGCACGGGCGTCACCGCGCCGAGCGTCGTGGCCGGATCGGCGCCGAGCACGACCGCGACCGGATACGGCTTGCCAGGGTTCTGCAGCGCGAATTCGCGGAAGTCGAGCGCGCCGCCGCGATGCGCGAGCCAGCGCATGATCAGCTTGTTGCGGCCGATCAGCTGCTGGCGGTAGATCCCGAGGTTCTGCCGCGACTTGTTTGGCCCGCGCGTGACCGTCAGGCCCCACGTGACGAGCGGCCCCGCGTCGCCGGGCCAGCAGGTCTGGATCGGCAGCCGGTTCAGGTCGACGTCGGCGCCTTCCCAGACGATCTCCTGGCACGGCGGCGACGACACCGACTTCGGCGCCATGTCCCACACGGCCTTCGCGAGCGACAGCAGCTTGCCGGCGTCCTTCAGGCTCTTCGGCGGATCGGGTTCCTTCAGCGCGGATAGCAGGCGCCCGAGATCGCGCAGCGAGTCGAGCGCGGCGTCGTCGCCCGCATCGACGCCCATCCCGAGCGCGACGCGCCGCGGCGTGCCGAACAGGTTGCCGAGCACCGGGAAGTCGTAGCCGGTCGGCGCGTTGAACAGCAGCGCAGGGCCGCCGGCGCGCAGCACGCGGTCGCACAGCTCGGTCATTTCGAGCACGGGCGACACGGGCTGCGTGACGCGCCGCAGTTCGCCGAGCGCCTCGAGGCGCTGGATGAAATCGCGTAAGTCTTTGTATTTCATGAAGATGGTCCGGGCCACCCGCAAGGCGGGCAGCGATGGGCGGGCGCAGCGGCCGGCTGCGGCCCCGAATCGACCGACGATTTTACCCGTGCAGCCGCATGCCCGCCCGGCGGAGAAAAAAGTCGACCGCGCGCAAACCCCCTACGGCATGGGGCTGGCGATCTGAAGAGCGCCTGTAAATTACTTTTTGTTATGATTTCAAGGTTTTATAGTGTTGACGATCTATAAAACCCTGCTAGAATCCGCTCACATTGGCTGCAGGGTAAAAGGCTTCGAGCCGCCAATCACCGATCTTTGACGCAGCGCGTCACCGTCCGCCGAAACCTGCACGGCGTATCCGACGGCCTTTAGTTGTAGTCACAGCCAGCGCCCCCAGGACGCTGGTTTTTGCGTGGGTGCCACCGCGTATGCCCGCCTCGCCCAGTGTGCGAAGGTGCCGGCCCTCTTACACCGTGGCCTCGAACGGTACTTATACCGTTTCCCCGATGCTTGCGCGCCCCAACCAAAGCGTGCGGCGTCGTGATTCCGCGGCGCGTTACCTGTCTCGCCATCGAGCTGAGCGAGCCGCACGAGTCATGTTCATGGGAGATGATCTGAATGAACGCTTGGTTATCGTGGCGTCCTAGTGAGCAGCATGCGCAGTTCGTGCGCAGCATGCTGCGTCGCGGGACGCGTGTCAGTCACCATCTATTCAGCGTTGTCGGCTGTCTCGCTGTCGCAGTTGCGCTTGCACTGTGGCTGCTGCCAACCGTCCGCGGCTCGCTCGCCGCGAAGCTGATGCCGGTCGTATCCGCGGCCGTGCAAGCCGGCCCGGCCCGTCTGCTGACCGGCCATCCGCTGCCGAACTTCGCGCCCGCCGGCGCGCAGCCGAAGCAGGAAGACAACGGCCCTGAAACGGACGCGCTTGCGGTCGGCCTCGACGTCGCACCGGAAGCCGCCGCCACGCAGGGTGATGCGTCCAACGGCCCGTCGCCCGTCGCGCTTGCGAAGCTGATCCCGACCCAGCGCGTGGCGGCCGATGCGCGTGACGACCGTGCGCTCGCATCGAATCGCGAACAGGCGCTCGTCGCGACCTACCTGTCGCGCCGTTACCGCGTCGCGCAGGAGCCGCTCGGCCAGCTCGTCAAGGCTGCGTTCCAGACCGGTCGTGACGTCGGCCTCGATCCGCTGCTGCTGCTGTCCGTGATGGCAATCGAGTCAGGCTTCAACCCGTACGCCGAAAGCGGCGTCGGCGCGAAGGGGCTGATGCAGGTCATGTCGAAGGTCCATTCCGACAAGTTCGAGTATTTCGGCGGGACCGATACCGCACTGCAGCCGCTCGCGAACCTCCAGGTCGGTGCGCTCGTGCTGAAGGACTGCATCGCACGTGGCGGCTCGCTCGCGAACGGCCTGCGCATGTACAACGGCTCGACGAACCCCGAAGACAATGGCTACAGTTCGAAGGTGATGGCCGAGCGCGGCCGCCTGCGCGACGTGTCGCACGGGCGTAGCGTGCCGGTCAATGCGCCGCAGGCGCCGGCGAAGCCGATCGTCACGGCCGCCGCCATGACGGCAGCAGCAGGCGGTGCGAAGCGCGTACATGCGACGCTCGAAACCACGACGTCGGCGAAGTCGACGGCAGCGAAGGAAGCCGCATCGCAGGACGACGCGAGCGTCGATACCGCGAAGCAGTCGCACGCGGATCATTCGGAGCTTGGCGCGTAACGTGCGGCGGTAACATACCGCACGGCTGCGGCCGGCAGGAAATGAAAAAGGCACCCGATCCGGGTGCCTTTTCTTTTTGCGGTGTGCGGAGAAGCCGCCGCACCGGCCGCGTGTCAGTGCTGCCCGAACAGCGTCGCGAGCCGTTCGACCGCTTCTTCGAGCCGAGAGTAGGCCGTCGCGTAGGACAGGCGGATATAGTCACGCGGCGCATGGACACCGAAGTCCAGGCCGGGCACCAGCACGACTCCCGCGTCGTGCAGCATCGCCGTCGTGAGCGCGGCGCTGTCGCCGGCCGCCGGGTGGGCGACGCCGCCGCAGTGCGCATACACGTAGAACGCGCCGTCCGGCATCACGGGCACCGTGAAGCCGAGCCGTTCGAGCGCCGGGGCGATGAAGTCGCGGCGGCGCTTGAATTCGAGCCGGCGCGCTTCGTAGATGTCGAGTGCGGCCGGCTCAAAGCACGCGAGCGCCGCGTGCTGCGCAAGCGCGGACGGGCAGATGAACAGGTTCTGCGCCAGCTTCTCGAACGTGCCGACCAGCGTAGGCGGCACGACCAGCCAGCCGAGCCGCCAACCCGTCATGCTGAAATACTTGGAGAAGCTGTTCACGGTGACGACGTCGTCGCCGAACGACAGCGCCGACACGGGCGCCGCGTCGTAGCTGAGCCCCTGGTAGATCTCGTCGACGATCGTGAAACCGCCGCGTGCGCGCACGGCTTCGACGATGCGTTTCAGTTCATCCGGCTCGAGCGACGTGCCGGTCGGGTTCGACGGCGAGGCGAGCAGCACGCCGCGCGTGCGGTCGCCCCAGCGCGTGCGAACGTCGTCCTCGGTGAGCTGGAAACGGGCGTCCGGGCCGCTCGGCACGAGCACCGCGCGGCCTTCGGCCGCCGCAACGAAGTGCCGGTTGCACGGATACGACGGGTCGGGCATCAGCACCTCGTCGTCGCGCCCGACGAGCGCGAGGCACGCGAGCAGCAGCGCGGCCGACGCGCCGGCCGTCACGACGATCCGTTCCGGGCTGATCGTGAGGCCGTAGGCGCGCGCGTAGTGCGCGGCGATCGCCTCGCGCAGCGGCGCAATGCCGAGTGCGCTCGTATATTGCGTGACGCCGCGGCGCAGTGCGGCCGCAGCTGCTTCGACGACCGGCTCCGGCGCAGTGAAATCCGGCTCGCCGATGCCCATGTGGATAACATCGCGCCCGGAAGACTCGAGACGCTGTGCCTCCTTCATCAGTTCCATCACGTAGAAGGGCTGGATCGCGTCGACGCGTGCGGCGAGTTTGACGAGCGAATCGGTGGCGGTATTCATCGGGCGGGCAGGGCGAGGGAGGCGAGACAAAAGAAAAAACGGGCGCATGCGCGCCCGTTCAGGACCAACGGAATCAGCCGTTGCGGCGCGCCTGCGTTTCGGCGGGGCGCAGCTTCGCGGCGAGCTTGTCGAGCACGCCGTTCACGTACTTGTAGCCGTCGGAGCCGCCGAACGTCTTCGCGAGTTCGACAGCTTCATTGATGATCACGCGGTACGGCGTTTCGACGTGGTGCGTGAGCTCGAACGTCGCGATCAGCAGCACCGCGCGTTCGACCGGCGACAGCTGCTCGATCGGGCGGTCGAGCGACGGCGTCAGCGCTTCGACGAGCGTGGCGTGCTCGCGGATCACGCCGTGCAGGATGGCTTCGAGCAGATCCTTGTCGGCCTTGTCGTAACCGAGCGCGCCGCGCAGTTGCGCGTCGATCTCACCGGAGGACGCGTTCGACAGCAGCCACTGGTACAGCCCCTGCGTCGCCAGCTCGCGCGATTGTCGGCGGGCGCTCTTCTTCATGCGCGCTCCTCTTCGTCGTCTTCGTCTTCTTCTTCCTCGTCGTCGTCGCCGAGCTGGTCGAGCGCCATCGTCAGGTTGGCCATCTCGACAGCGACACGTGCGGCGTCACGACCCTTTTCGGTCATGCGCGCGACGGCCTGCTCGTCGTTTTCGGTCGTCAGGACCGCGTTCGCGATCGGCAGGTTGAAGTCGAGGCCGATGCGGGTGATGCCCGCGCCGCTCTCGTTCGACACGAGTTCGAAGTGGTAGGTCTCGCCGCGGATCACCGCGCCGAGTGCGATCAGCGCGTCGAACTGGCCGCTTTCCGCGAGCTTTTGCAGCGCGAGCGGGATTTCCAGCGCGCCGGGCACCGACACGAGCAGCACGTCTTCACCGGTGACGCCGAGGCGTTCCAGTTCCTCGACGCACGCGTCGGCGAGGCCGTTGCATACGGGCTCGTTGAAGCGCGATTGCACGATGCCGATACGCAGGCCGTCGCCTTCGAGATTCGGTTGGTATTGTCCGATTTCCATGATCTTGTCCGTGGTGTGGATGAACGGTTATAGGGCGAAAGCGTCGTGGCGGGTTACGCGTTGGACGCCGGGCAGGACTTGGCTTCGCCGCCGGGCATCGGAATGAAGCCCGTGACTTCCAGGCCGTAGCCGGACATGCTGCCCAGCTTGCGCGGATTCGACAGCACCTGCATCTTGCCGACGCCGACATCGCGCAGGATCTGCGCGCCGATGCCGAACGTCTTGAAATCAACCGGCCGGCGCTTGAGCACAGCGGCCTTTTCTTCCTCGTCGAACGCCTTGAAGACGTCGATCAGGTGTTCCTTCGTGTCGCCGCAATTGAGCAGCACGATCACGCCGAGGTCGCGCTCCGCGATCTCGCGCATCGCGGCGTCGAGCGTCCACGAGTGCGTCGACACGCCCGTTTCGAGCAGGTCGAGCACCGACAGCGGCTCGTGCACACGCACCGGCGTATCGGCACCGGGCGACGGTTCGCCGCGCACCAGCGCGATGTGCGGCGAGCCGCTCGGCTGGTCGCGGTACAGCACTGCGCGGAACGTGCCGTGCGCGGTCTGCATCGTGCGCTCGGCGATGCGCTCGATGATCGATTCGGTGCGGCTGCGGTACTGGATCAGGTCGGCGATCGTGCCGATCTTCAGGTTGTGTTCCTGCGCGAATTCGATCAGGTCGGGCAGGCGCGCCATCGTGCCGTCGTCCTTGATGATCTCGCAGATCACCGCGGCCGGCGTGAGGCCCGCGAGCGCGGTGAAGTCGCAACCGGCCTCGGTGTGGCCCGCACGCACGAGCACGCCGCCCGGCTGCGCCATGATCGGGAACACGTGACCCGGCTGCACGATGTGCTCGGGGCGCACGTCGTGCGCGACCGCCGTGGCGATCGTGTGCGCACGGTCGGCGGCCGAGATGCCGGTCGTCACGCCTTCGGCCGCTTCGATGCTGACCGTGAAGGCGGTGCCGTACTGCGTACCGTTGCGGTAGGTCATCAGCGGCAGGTGCAGCTGCTTGCAGCGTTCCTGCGTCAATGTCAGACAAACCAGGCCGCGGCCGTACTTGGCCATGAAGTTGATCGCTTCCGGCGTGACGAATTCGGCGGCGATCACGAGGTCGCCCTCGTTTTCGCGGTCTTCTTCGTCGACCAGGATCACCATCCGGCCGGCTTTCAGCTCGGCGATGATGTCGAGCGTGGAGGCGAGCGTCATAAGGGGGCGAGAAAGAGGAAAGTGCGTATTTTACGCCAGCCGGACGGCGTTTCGGCTGGCATGCGCCGCGTGCCACCGGCGAGCGCTCCG
The DNA here is from genome assembly GCF_020419825.1 of Burkholderia sp. AU30198. Classification (NCBI taxonomy): domain Bacteria; kingdom Pseudomonadati; phylum Pseudomonadota; class Betaproteobacteria; order Burkholderiales; family Burkholderiaceae; genus Burkholderia; species Burkholderia sp. AU30198. The sequence continues at coordinate 213,189 of NZ_JAIZSA010000010.1, forward strand.
GAAAGCGCTCCGACCGGCCTGCGCGGCAGGCCTGGCGGGGCCGCCGCGTGGTACCTGCACGCGGGTGCGGGGCGGTGGGCCGGGCTTCGCCCGGCCGCGCGTCAGGCTTGCTGGTCGCGCCCGCCCAGGTAGTCGAGCTTGCCGAGTTCGACACCGCTGTGGCGCAGGATGTCGTACGCGGTCGTCACGTGGAAGAAGAAATTGGGCAGCACGAAATTCAGCAGGTACGACTGGCCGGTGAACTCGATCGGGCCGACGCGCATCTTCAGCACGATCTGGCGCGCCTCGCTGCCGTCGATCTGCGCGGCGTCGAAGCTTTTCAGGTAGTCGATCGTCTTCTGGATGCGTGCGTGCAGTTCGTCGAAGGTCTGCTCGACGTCCGGGTAGCTCGGGATTTCGACATCGGCGAGGCGCGCGGCGCAGCCCTTGGCCGTATCGGTCGCGATGTAGACCTGGCGGACGAGCGGCAGCATGTCCGGGTACAGGCGGGCGCCGACGAACACCGACGGATCGATCTGTTTTTCGGCTGCATGCGCCTGCGCCTTGCCGAGGATGTGCTGCAGGTTGGTCAGGCCACGGATCAGCACGGGCAGCGAAGCCTGGTACATCGAGATGGACATGGGGACGACTCCTTGAAGAAGAGGGGCGGCCGGTATGCGGCACGTCGTGCGTTGCGGCGTTGAAACCGCTGTCGACGCATCTTAGCGCGGCGGCATGACCCGTGCGCGTCGTTGGCCATTCGGCCAGGTATCTGCTGAGCGACTGACCGGTGGATCCGACACGGTCGTCCCGATTGCACCGAAATACCGCGCCTCGCCGGCATCACGCGTCGATCCGCAAAAAGTCGTATCATGAAACACGAAACATGAAATATGACGTAACGGAGACCCCATGATCGAACTCGACAGCGCCGCGTCGGCCGTCCTTGCCCGGCTGGCGTCCTTCGGCCAGGAAAACGATGCGCAGGCGGACGACCGCAGCCGCAAGATGCTCAACCTCGAGCCGGCCACGGCCGAACTGCTGTACCTGCTCGTCACCGGCGCGCGGCGCAGGCGCGTGCTCGAGATCGGCACCTCCAACGGCTACAGCGCGATCTGGCTCGCCCATGCGCTGCGCGAAACGGACGGGCAGCCGCTCGTCACCGTCGAGTGCTCGCCCGACAAGGCCGAGCAGGCGAGGGCCAACCTGCGCGCGGCGTCGCTGCAGGACTGGGCGCAGGTGATCGAAGGCGATGCGACGCAGGTCTGCGCGGCCGTGACGGGCCCGTTCGACTGCGTGTTCTTCGACGCCGACCGCGTGAGCGCACCGCAGCAGCTCGCGCACCTGTTGCCGAAGCTGACGGCCGACGCACTGCTCGTCGCGGACAACGCGCTGTCCCATCCGGACGAAATCGCCGGCTATCTCGCCGCGGTCGACGCATCGCGGCAGTTCGACACGACGATCGTGCCGGTCGGCAAGGGGCTCCACATCGCATGTCGCCGGCGGTTCGCATGACGCGGGCCACACTCGAGCGCACGACACTGGGGCGCGACGCGTACGGGGCGATCCGCGAGATGCTGGTCGACGAAGCGCGCTTCGCGGCGGGCGAGAAGATCAGCATCGAAGCGCTGTCGCGCGATCTCGGCATCAGCCGCTCGCCCGTGTGGGCGGCGGTCTCGCGCCTGGAAGCCGAGGGGCTGCTGCAGGTCGTGCCGCGGCAGGGCGTGTTCGTCATCGCGTTCGACCGCGCGCGGATCGTGGCCATCTTCGAGGCGCGGGAGGCGCTTGAAGGGATGGCCGCGCGTCTGGCGGCGCAGCGCATGACGCCCGACGATCGCGCGGCGCTGGACGAAGCGCTGACGCGACAGGCGAATGCGGTCGACACGCGCGACGGCGACGCGTACCGCATCGCCAACCTCGATTTCCACCACGGGCTGCTCGCGATCGCGCGCAACGCGACGATCGAGACGTCGCTCAGGGCGCTGTATGCGCAGGTGCAGACGATGTGTTCGGGCGGCGCGAGTCCGATGGACGACTGGGCACGACTGGGCGGGAATGTCGCCGAACACCGGCAGGTGTTCGACCTGATCGCGAAGCGCGATGAGGAAGGTGCGGAGCGCGCGGCGCGCGAGCATGTGCGGCAGTTGCTCGGGACGATTCTGGCGCGCGCGGGTGGCGGCGACACGAAGGGCTGAGCGCGGGCGGGAATCGTCGCCGCTGGCCGTGCGATTCACACGTCGACCTTGCCGCCGACGGCGCGGCCTCTTGCCGGTTTGCGCAGGCGCGCAGCGGGGAGGGCGTACCGGGTTTCGGCTTGTCGCTCAACGCAAGACCGATCGGCCTTTCACGACCCGTTTGACCGAGTCGGCGGCATGCTGCCACCATGACATGCCGACGCGCCGCCGTTCGAGCCACGCATGGTCATGCAGCGCCACCGCCGTCCACTGCTCGGCGTGCGTGCGAAAGCGCGGCACGCCGAAGCGCTCGGGCGCGTCGAACAGGTCGAGATACGCACGTCTGTAGTGCTCGACGAGCGTGCGATCGTCATAGTGCGTTTCCATCCAGTGGCGCGACGCCTGCCCGACCTCGTCGCGCAGGTGCTTGTCGGCGAGTAGCGCGCGCAGCACCGGCTCTGCCTCCTCGAGCCGCACGTCCACCCACGGCAGCTCCGTCGCCCCGGTCATCGCGCGTAACTGTGCCTGCACGCGCGCATCGAGATGCCCGAGGGTGGGCTTGCCCTGCGACAGCGATTCGAGTCCGCTCAGGTGATAGTTGCCGGTCACGCATTCGTCGACCGCGAGCGCGGCGCACTGTTTCAGACGCAAGCACGCGTCGTGCGGCGTGTCGACGATCGTCCGCACGCGGCACAGGCCCTTGCGCTCGAGCCGGCGCAGCAAGGTCAGCGTTTGTGGCGCGCCCTTGGTTTCCCAGCGCGTCTTCCACGCGCTGCGGCTGCCGCTCGGCGAGTAGACGACCACGGGCGGCCCGTCCTCGGATTCGGGCCCCGGCAGGTAGCGTGCGTCGTGAATGGGCACGAGATTCGGCACCACGCGCGCGAACGGATAGTAGCGCTCCGGCCCCTGCGCGATCACGAGTTGCGGGATCGGCTCGGTGACGATGCGCGCGAGCCGGTCGGCATCCTGCCCTGCCCACAGCGACGGCGCGGAGTGGTACTGGCGAATGAGCTTGCGTGCACCGAAGCGCTGGGGCAAATCGGCGCCGAAGGTCTCGTCGAACGAGAAGTGCTGGTGCAGATGGATGACGTCGGCGGCGTCGATGGCTGCCAGCGCGACGTCGCGCTGCGTGTGCCAGTCGATATCGACCGCGAACGTGCGCGCGCCATAGGCCGACGCGTTGAACACCACGTGGCGCGCTTCGATGTCGGTGTGCCGGTTCAACGCGGCGACGATGTTGCCGGGGCTGCCTGCCACGGGCGTATTCGAGATATGGACGACACGCATGCTCGTTCGTCAGCGCGTGCGTGACGCCGGGGCGCACGCGGATTCGGGGGGCGGTGCAGGGGTGAAAGTCGGCATCGCTGCGGGCATCGCGTCGCCCATGCCCGCTTGCGCGAGCGTTTGCCAGCGCAGCTTTGGGAAGATGTCCTCGCCGAGCGCGCTTTCCATCGACAGATTGCGTACGTCGACGCCGCGGCGTGTCAGCAGCGCCGATGCATGACGGAACGACGGCTCGATGAAGCCGGGGAAATTTTCGTCGAGATAGCTGGGCTGCATGGTCGACGCCGATTCCTCGTAAAAGCGGGGCGTGCGCTTCGCGTCAGTGAGGTCGACACCGTGCAGATAGAGGCGTGTGAAACCGAGCGCGGCGAGCACTTGCAGGCCGGTATAGGCGACCGTTCGGCCGTCGAAGACACCGCGCTGCAGGTCGAGGCTGAAGCCGAGCGGCTTCGGCGTGTCGAACAGTGCGAGCGCATGTGCGTCGTAGGTCGTGCGCAGCTCGCGCGCACGCGGCGCGCGGCGGCCGGCGGGAAAGAGCATGTCGTCGAGGAGAAACACGCGGCAGCGGATGCGTTCGACGCCGATGCGCTCGGCGATGTGCCAGAGCACGTGGGGCGTGGCAAACAGCGTGAGCGGCTCGCCGATCACGCGCTCGACGAGATCGGGCCGATTGCGTACGAACCCGGTATCGACGATGCAGTAGTAGTCGAAACTGACACCCTGACGCTCGGTGAGTGCGATGGCACCGTTTACGCCCAGCACGTGCGTCATGCGCAGCGCGCGGTAATCGATGGTGTTGACGGACGGGCCGGTGGCGATGAGATGGCATGCCTGCCCCGCGTGGCGCAGCTTGGGCGCGGATGCCATCTGGGTGTTGGCGCACGCGATGCGGCGTCCGCGGATGCACATGCCGACGAGTCGCCCGGCTTCGTCGCGTTCGAGCGAGACCCCGTGCGCGAGGCGCTCGTTGTGTCGCCACGCACGCGAATGCGTGTAGCGGTAAAGCAGCTTGAAAAAAGTATTGACGGCCCGCCGGACCGACGAGGCGGATGTACACGCACCGTGTTCCGCTTTGATGCCGGTGCGCAACGAGCGGATCGCATTGCCTTCGGAGATCATCGCTGAGCCTTGCAACGAAACGAAGCCTGAGGCCTCGCGACATGGTAAAGCGTCAGCTTACGATTTGATCTCGTTACACAGGTTACATATCCCGCAAGACAGTATTACTGTTTATTGCGAACGCAGCGCTCATGACAGGCGCGAATAATCGGTGCCGTTAATGACATGAACACGGCGCCGGCGTCTCGAAGTTGGCGGCCGTCCGGCGTGCGAGCCGCTGGCCGTGACGGCAAGCCGCAGGTCCCGGGGTGAGGGCCGGCGATTAACAGGCTGGCCGCTCAAAATACTTAAACGATTTACAACTATTCGGAAACGTTCCGGGTATTTGTTTCACATGCCGTGATTCATGTCAGGACAGGCAGAAAATGCCTGACTCACGAAAGACCCTTCGGAAAACGCCAATTGGCGAGAGGTGGGCGCGAAGGCAGGCGGTCGATTCGCCCGATTCGCCCGATTCGAGCCAAACCGAATTACTTCGATGCTTGATGCTCGTCCCGGGCCTTGCCGAGCATCCGCTCCACATACCGCGCGATCATGTCGACTTCGAGATTGACCTTGTCACCGGCCTTCACGTGGCGCAGCGTCGTGACCTCGACCGTGTGCGGAATCAGGTTGATCGAGAACTCGCAGCCGTCCGCGCGATCGTCGACGGTGTTGACGGTCAGGCTCACGCCGTTGACCGTGATCGATCCCTTGTACGCGAGATAGCGGCCGAGCTCGCGCGGCGCGACGATGCGCAGTTCGTGCGACTCGCCGACCGGCGCGAAGCGCGACACGGTGCCGAGGCCGTCCACATGACCCGACACGATGTGTCCGCCGAGGCGGTCGTGCGCGCGCAACGCCTTCTCGAGATTCACCTCGCCGGGCTCCGCGAGGCCGACCGTGCGGTTCAGGCTTTCGCGCGACACGTCGACGTCGAACGATGCGTCGGTCTTTTCGATCACCGTCATGCACGCGCCCTGGATCGCGATGCTGTCGCCCAGCGCGACATCGGCGAGGTCCAGCCCGCCGGCCAGCACGGTCAGGCGCACGCCGGCATCGGCCGACGCGCCGAGCGGCCGGATCGATTCGATGCGGCCGACCGCCGCGACAATTCCGGTGAACATGGTGACGATTCCGTTCAGTGAGAGGCGTCGGATGGCGTGAAGCGCGCGAGGATCCGCAGATCGTCGCCGACCCGCTCGAACCCGTGGAACGACAGCCGCGTGCGCGCCTCGAGGCTCGCCGGTGCCGCGAGATCGAACATGCCGGCCGCGTCGGCGCCCAGCAGGCTCGGCGCGAGGTAGACGAGCAGTTCGTCGACGCATTGCTCGCGCAGCAGCGAGCCGTTCAGCTTGTGGCCCGCCTCGACGTGCAGTTCGTTGACGCCGCGCGCGCCGAGCGCCGCCAGCATCGCGGGCAGGTCGACCTTGCCGTGCGCATTCGCGAGCGGCACGATTTCCGCGCCGCGCGCCTTCAGCACGTTCGCGCGTACTTCGCCGGCGGCGTCGAGCCGGCCGCAGAAGATCAGCAGCGGCGCGCCTTCGAGCAGCCGAGCGTCGAGCGGCAGGTCGAGGCGGCTGTCCACCAGGATGCGCTGCGGCTGGCGCGGCGTGTCGATGCCGCGCACGGTCAGCAGCGGGTTGTCTTCGCGCACGGTGCCGATGCCGGTGAGGATCGCGCAGGCGCGCGCACGCCATGCGTGGCCATCGAGGCGCGCGGCCTCGCCGGTGATCCACTGGCTTTCGCCGGACGGCAGCGCGGTACGGCCGTCGAGCGACGCGGCGGTCTTCATCCGCACCCACGGGCGGCCGCGTGTCATCCGCGACACGAAGCCGATGTTCAGCTCGCCGGCTTCATGCGCGAGCAGCCCGCAGCGCACATCGATACCCGCGTCGCGCAGCATCCCGAGGCCGCGCCCCGATACCTGCGGGTTCGGGTCTTCCATCGCGGCGACGACCTTCGCGACGCGCGCGTCGATCAGCGCGTTCGCGCACGGCGGCGTGCGGCCGAAATGGCTGCAGGGTTCGAGCGTGACATAGACGGTCGAGCCCGCGACGTCGTAGCCGCGCGCACGTGCGTCCTTCAGCGCCTGCACCTCCGCGTGATCCTGGCCGGCCGGCTGCGTGAAGCCTTCGCCGATTACGTCGCCGTCCTTGACGATCACGCAGCCGACACGCGGGTTCGGCGCCGTCGTATACATGCCGCGCGCGGCGAGCGCGAGCGCACGCTGCATGTGGGCGAAATCGATATCCGAGAACATGCGCGCGGACCCGGGTCAGGCAGCGAGTGCCGCGAATGCGCGGCGTGCGGCCGCGAGCGTCGCGTCGATCACCGCGTCGTCGTGCGTGCTCGACACGAAGCCGGCCTCGTACGCGGACGGCGCGAAGTACACGCCTTCGTCGAGCATCAGGTGGAAGAAGCGGTTGAAGCGCTCGGTGTCGCTCTTTGTCACTTCCGCGAAGCTGGTCGGCACGCGTTCGGCGAAGTAGAGGCCGAACATCGCGCCGATCGAGTCGGCCGCGAACGGCACGCCGGCCGCGCGCGCCTCGGCCGCGAGGCCGTCCGCGAGACGCTTCGTCTGCGCGGTGAGCGCATCGTAGAAGCCGGGCGCCTGGATCAGCTGCAGCGTCTTCAGGCCCGCGGCGACCGCGATCGGGTTGCCCGACAGCGTGCCGGCCTGGTAGACGCCGCCGAGCGGCGCGAGGTGGGCCATGATGTCGCGGCGGCCGCCGAATGCGGCAGCCGGCATCCCGCCGCCGATCACCTTGCCGAGGCAGGTGAGGTCGGCCGTGATCCCGTAGTACGCCTGCGCGCCGCCGAGCGCGACGCGGAATCCGCACATCACTTCGTCGAAGATCAGCACGGCGCCGTGCTTCGTGCACAGCGCGCGCAGCGCGTTCAGGAATTCCGGCGTGCCGCGCACGAGGTTCATGTTGCCCGCGACCGGCTCGACGATCACGGCGGCGATCTCGTCGCCGAACGCGCCGAATGCTTCTTCGAGCGCGGCGACGTTGTTGTATTCGAGGACGGTCGTGTGCTTCGCGATGTCGGCAGGCACGCCGGCCGACGTCGGGTTGCCGAACGTCAGCAGGCCCGAGCCGGCCTTCACGAGCAGGCTGTCCGCGTGGCCGTGGTAGCAGCCCTCGAACTTGACGATGCGGCTGCGGCCCGTGAAGCCGCGCGCGAGACGCAGCGCGCTCATCGTGGCCTCGGTGCCGCTCGAAACCATCCGCACCTGCTCGATCGACGGCACGAGCTTGCAGATTTCCTCGGCGATCACGATCTCGGCTTCGGTCGGCGCGCCGAACGAGAAGCCGTCGGCGAGCACGTTCTGCACGGCCGACAGCACTTCCGGATGGACGTGGCCGACGATCATCGGGCCCCACGAGCCGATGTAGTCGATGTACTGCTTGCCGTCGGCATCCCAGAAATACGGGCCTTGTGCGCGCGCGACGAAGCGCGGCGTGCCGCCGACCGAGCGGAATGCGCGCACCGGCGAGTTGACGCCGCCGGGAATGGTCTTCTGGGCGCGTTCGAAGAGGATCTGATTGTTGGACATGGGCGAAACCTGCGAGAGAAGGGCGCGGGGGCCTGTGCACGGGCCGCGGCGCCTGGGCGGAACGATCGTCCGATTGTACCGGAGACGCGCGCGGCGGGCCCGCGGCGCGGTCTGCGGCCTTTCGGCGCGTGAGCGATCGCGCGGGCCGGGAAGGAACAGAGGGTGATTCGGCCCCGTTAACGATCCGGCAAGGGTGGCGGCTTGCGCTTGCCGGTCAGCTCGGCCCAGCGCTTCTCGAGCGGGCCTTCGACCATCGGCTTGATCACCGTGCCGGAACTTTGCGCATCCCAGGTCTGCACCGAATACGGATGGACGCGCAGCGCGTCCCGCGCGATCACGACATCCTGGTGCGCATCGACCAGCCAGTCGTACACGAAGTCGATGCACAGCCGGTAGCCGCGCTTCGTCGACGGATCGGGCACCTCGTACGGCGCGCGCGTTACGTAGCCGGAGCCGAACACGCCCTTGGGCTCCTTCGCGACGCGATGCAGGAACACGCGGTCTCCCGGCAGGATGCCGCGCGCGAAGCCGCAGCCCCACACGTCATGCACGGCCTCGCCGGCCTTCACGCGCGCGGCGACGTCGGGCAGTTCGGGCCACGGCCATTTCTTGGGGCTCCAGATCAACAGGAAGGCGGTCATGTACGCGATTCGATGAGGAGTCGTTCAAGGGGGGAGCAAGCTTAACCGAATCGTCATTTCGCTCATTTGACGAGCGAGATGCCAAGCGGCAACCCGATTAGGATCCCCATCGCGACGGAGTGCATTTTCGACTGCTGCGTCGTTTCCAGAAGCGGGTTGGCGGCGGCCTCCGCTGCCGAGATGAAATAGAGGAACGCGGAAATCAGCATGGCTACGGCAGAGTAGGCGCCCGAGCAGGCTGCAACGATCGCGGTGCCGACCATGACCATTGCGGCGGCCACTGCGGCTGCCGTGACTCGTCGCGTAATGCGGGCAATCAGACGGTCGAGCCACGGAAGCGGGTGATTGCGCTTCAGCTTCATCCATTCCGAGGGTACCCGGAGTCCCCATACCAGCAACAGACCAGTTACGACTCCGTTGAACACGATTTGCTCCATCATCAGTTCGGTTCCCCAGTTATGTCTGCCGAACCGGAATCCAACGAGCTGAACGATGCCGAAAACGGCACCGATCACGACGAAATCCACGGCGTTATCTCTGATCTCGTCGCTCACAAGCATCCAGCGCTTTGTTTGCGGTCGCATCTTATTCCTCCGACGAAATGAGTTCGCAAGATGGATCATAGGCCCGCCGGTCGAGGTGCGATAGCCTAGGAAAAGTTGCGCGTACAATCATGGGCCTGAGCGCACCGTTCGCGGCGCGGCCTCCCGTCTTCATCGCCACGCGCGCCCCGATGCGCGCGGGCTCCATTCCGGATACCCATGTCTCACGTCATCCGACGCCGGCCCGATGCCCGGCTGATCCTGTTGCTCGGCGCGCTGGCCGCCTGCGGGCCGATCGCTACCGACATGTACCTGCCGAGCCTGCCGTCGATCGCCGACGGCTTCTCCGTCAGCCCCGGCGCCGCGCAGCGCACGCTCACGAGCTTCATGGCCGGGTTCTCGGTCGGCATGCTGCTGTACGGCCCGCTGTCCGACACGTGGGGCCGACGCCCCGTGCTGCTCGGCGGCATCGCGCTGTTCACGCTCGCGAGCATCGGCTGTTTCGTGTCGACCTCGATCGACATGCTGATCCTCGTGCGCTTCCTGCAGGCGCTCGGCGCCGGCGCCGCATCGGTGCTGTCGCGCGCGATCGCGCGCGACGCGCACGAGCCGACCGACGCGGCGAAGGTGCTGTCGATGGTCGCGATCGTCACCGCGGTCGGGCCATTGCTCGCGCCGCTGATCGGCGGGCAGATCCTGCGTTTTTCGGGCTGGCGCGGCGTGTTCGTCGTGCTGGCCGTGTTCGGCGCGGTGTGCGCGGCGACCGCGTACCTGCGCGTGCCCGAAACCTGGCCGAAGGAGCGGCGCAAGAGCGCGGCCGTGCTTGCGTCGTTCGCGTCGTACGGGCGCATCCTGTCCGATCCGGTCGCCTGGGGGCACATGCTGTGCGGCGGGATGGCATTCGCGTCGATGTTCTCGTACATCACCGCGACACCATTCGTGTACATCGAATATTTCCACGTGTCGCCGCAGCACTACGGGCTGCTGTTCGGCCTGAACGTGGTCGGCATCATGATCGGCAACTTCGCGAACACGCGGCTCGTCGGCCGCCTCGGTTCGCTGCGCATCATCGCGGCCGCTTCGCTCGTGAGCTGCATCGCGTCGCTCGCGGTCGCGCTCGTCGCGCTGACGGGGTGGGGCGGGCTGTGGTCGATCGTCGTGTGCCTGTTCTTCGTCGTCGGCGTGGTCGGGATCCTGTCCGCGAACTGCACGACCGACCTCATGCATCGCTATCCGCACAACGCGGGCGCGTCGGCGGCCGTGTTCGGCGCGATGCAGCTGGCACTCGGCGCGCTCGCGAGCGTCGCGATCGGCGCACTCGCAGACGGCACGCCGTTCGCAATGGGCGTGACGATCGGCATCTCGGGCGTGCTGTGTTTCGTCGGCCGCTACCTCGTGCTGCGCTGGCACGGGCGGCCCGTCAAGGCGGGCGCCTGAACCGCGGCCTGACGGCAGAATGAAAAACGCCACCGCGCGCGCTGCGCCGGTGGCGTTTTTGTTTGGAACTCGGGAGGCGGCTGCCGCCGCACCGCGTCAGTCCCGCGCGACGTCCTTCGCCGCCGGCGACGCGCCGTGGCTCAGCCAGTCGAGCACGTCGGCCGTTTCGTCGTCGCTCGCGCGGGCTTTCGCCTGCGCGACGGCCTCGGGCAGTTCGCCGTTCGTCGACGCACGGCGGATCGCGACGCCGACCGCGAGGATGTCGATCATCAGCAGATGCAGGATCCGCGAGATCATCGACAGCTGCGATTCACGCATCTCGATGTGGTCGGTTTCGAGCGCGACGGTCGCACGCTTCGCGAGCGGCGTGTTGCTCGACGTGATCGCGATCACCTTCGCGCCGGCCTGCATCGCGACGTCGAGCACGCGCAGCAGCTCGGGCGCGCGTCCCGACTTCGACACCGCGACGATCACGTCGCCCTTGCCGAGCAGCGCGGCCGACGCGGCCTGCATGTACAGGTCGCCGTACGCGATCGTCGGGATCCCGAAGCGGAAGAACTTGTAATGCGCGTCCTGCGCGACGATGTTCGAGTTGCCGAGCCCGTAGAACTCGATGCGCCGCGCGCCGTTCAGGATCTCGATCGCGTTCTCGACGTGCTCGAAATTCAGGTGCTCGCGCAACTGCAGGATCGCCGATACCGTGTTGTCGAGCACCTTCGCGCCGAAGTCGGTGGCCGTGTCGCCGAGATGCACCTGGCTGTGGCTCATCGGGATCGTACCGGTGAGGCCGGTCGCGAGCTTCAGCTTGAAGTCGGACAGCCCCTGGCAGCCGAGCGAGCGGCAGAAGCGGATCACCGTCGGCTGGCTCACGTCGGCCTTGCGCGCGATGTCGACGATCGGGTCGTTGATGATCGAGCGCGGATGATTCAGCGCGAGATCGGCGACGCGGCGCTCGGCCGGCGTCAGTGCGTCGCGCATCTGGCGGATCCGTTCGAACACCGCCGACGACGCGCCGCCCGAGCGGTTCGACAGTTGCTCCGCGAGGATCGCCGACACGCCGAGGAACGCCGGGTATTCGGCGGTGATCAGGTAGGTCGGGATGTTCTCGAGGTAGTGCGTGAAGCGGCCCTTCGCCTCGAAGCGCGCGCGGAACGACGAGCGCGTGAACAGTTCGCCGAGCTTCAGCGCGACCCCGCCGCCGATGTACACGCCACCGAGCGCGCCGAGCGTCAGCGCGACGCTGCCCGCGAACGCGCCGAGAATCCCGCAGAAGCATTCGACCGTCTCGAGCGCGAGTGCGTCGCCCGCATGCGCGCGTTCGACGATCTCGACCGTGTCGACGGTCGCGGCCACGCGCTTCTTGTCGCGCGCGGCGAGCGCGCGATAGATGATCTCCATGCCGGGGCCCGCGCACACGCGTTCGAACGACACGTGCGGAAACTTCTTGCGCGCGTACTGCAGCACCAGGTCCTCGCGCTCGTCCTGCGGCGCGAACGACGCATGGCCGCCTTCGCTGCCGAGCGCGATCCAGCGGTCGTCGGCCGGAATCAGCCCCGACACGCCGAGCCCGGTGCCGGGCCCGAGCAGACCGATCACGCTGTTCTGGCGGCGCGCGCCGCCGCCGACCTGCACGCGCTGCGCGTCGGTCAGGCCCGGCAGCGCCATCGCGAGCGCGGTGAAATCGTTGACGACGAGCAGCGTATCGAAGCCGAGCGCGCGGCGCGTCGCCTCGATCGAGAAGGTCCAGTCGTGGTTGGTCATCGTGACCTGATCGCCGTCGACCGGATTGGCGATCGCGATCGCCGCGTGGTTCACGCGGCTGATCTTCACGTCCTTCAGGTACTTGCGGATCGCGTCGGTGAGCGTCGGATAGTCGGCGCCGGGATACACGCGGATCTGCGTGATGTCGCCCGGGCCGGTTTCCAGCGCGAAGCGCGCGTTGGTGCCGCCGACGTCCGCGAGCAGGCGCGGGCCGTCGGCATGCTGGCCTGCGACGGCCGCCTTACTTTGCGCACCAGTAGACATCGAGCTGGGTCCCCTTGTCGTTGGCCAGTTGGGAAATCGCGTTCTTCTGCAGCGATGCGGCCGCGGCATCGAGCACCGCACGCTTGCGTTCGCCCGCGATCAGCAGGAACAGCCGGTCGACGCGCTTGAGCGCATCGAGCGAGAAGCTCACGCGCGCATGCGGCGCGGCGCCGGGATGCACGGCGACGAAACGCTCGTGCGTCGTGATCGCGTGATCCCATTCGGGCGCATCGGCGAAGATCGACGCGGTATGGCCGTCCTCGCCCATGCCGAGCACGGCGACGGTCGGCACGCGGTAGTCGGCGTTCGCGTTCAGTGCGGCGACGTGCGCGTCGAGCGCGGCGCGCGTGTCGACGAGCGGCAGGAAGCGGGCAGGGGCGGCTGCGTGCTGCAGCAGCGTGTCGCGCACGAGGTGCGCGTTGCTGGCTGCGTCGTCCTCCGGCACCCAGCGGTCGTCGACCAGCGTCACGTCGACGCCGGCCCAGTCGAGCGCCGCGTGCGACAGCGTTTGCAGGAACGGGCGCGGGCTCGTGCCGCCGGACACCGCGAGCGTCGGGCGCTCGGGGCCGGCGAGCGCGGCGCGCAGCGCATCGCCGACGGCGCGCGCGAGCGCTTCGCTTTGCGCTTCCTGGGTGTCGAAAGCGTGGATCTCGATCACATCTCCTCCGGACTGCTTTGTCTGTTCAAATCGTACGAATCGTGGGGCACGTTGCCGCGCACGGTGGCGTGTGCGGCAACGGTTTGCATCAGTTCTCTTCTTCGAGCCAGCAGGTGTCGTGCTGCGCGAGCATCGCGCTCGCCGCGGCCGGCCCCCACGTGCCCGCCGCATACGGCTTCGGCGGCTTCAGCGTGCGTGCCCATTCGTTCAGGATAGGCTCGACCCAGCGCCATGCTGCTTCCTGTTCGTCGCGACGCACGAACAGGGCGAGGCGGCCGTTGATCACGTCGAGCAGCAGGCGCTGGTACGCCTCCATCTGCCCTTCCTTGAAGAACTGGTCGAACGCGAGGTCGAGGTGCACGCTCGCGAGGTTCATCCCTTCGCCCGGCTGCTTCGCGAGGCAGTACAGGCGGATCGTCTCGTTCGGCTGCAGCCGGATCACGAGGCGGTTCGAGCCGGGACGCAGCGCGGTGGGCCCGAGCGCCGAATGCGGCACCGGGCGGAAATTGACGACGATCTCGGCGACGCGATCGGCAAGCCGCTTGCCGGTGCGCAGGAAGAACGGTACACCGGCCCAGCGCCAGTTCTCGATCTCGACCTTCAATGCGACGAAGGTTTCGGTCTGGCTGTCGGGCTTCACGCCCGGCTCGGTCGCGTAGGCCGGCACCTGCGCGCCCTTGATCACGCCCGCATGATACTGGCCGCGCACGGCAACCTTGCCGATGTCGCGCGGATCGACCGGCTTCAGCGCGCGCAGCACGCGCAGCTTCTCGTCGCGTACCGAATCCGAATCCATCGAGTGCGGCGGTTCCATCGCGACGATCGACAGCAGCTGCAGCAGGTGGTTCTGCACCATGTCGCGCAGCGCGCCCGTATTGTCGTAGAAATCGCCGCGTGCCTCGACGCCGAGCTCTTCGGCGATCGTGATCTGGATGCTCTCGACCCATTCGCGGCGCCACAGCGGCTCGAACAGCGCATTGCCGAAGCGCAGCGCGAGCAGGTTCTGCACGGGTTCCTTGCCGAGGTAGTGGTCGATCCGGTAGATCTGGCCTTCCGCGAAGATTTCGCCGACCGCGTCGTTGATCGCATTCGACGACTTCAGGTCGTAGCCGAGCGGCTTCTCGAGCACGATGCGCGAGCCTTCGCTCAGGCCGACCGACGCGAGTGCCTTGCAGATCGGCACGAACAGCGACGGGCCAGTCGCCAGATAGAACACGCGGATGCCGGGCAGCGATGCCACCGCGTCGCGCAGCACGACGTAGTCTTCCGCGCGGCCGAGATCGAGGTGCACGTACTCGATGCGATCGAGGAAGGACTTCCACGCAGCTTCGTCGAACGCCTTGCCGGCGGCCTTGGCCGCGTGCGGCTTCACGTGTGTGTCGACCCAGTCGAGATAGGACGCCCGATCCGATTCATGACGCGCCACGGCAACGATCCGGCCGCTCTCCGCCAGCATGTTCGCACGGTGCGCCTCGAACAGCGCGGGCAGGATCTTGCGCATCGACAGATCGCCGGTGCCGCCGAAAAGTACGAAGGTAAAGCTGGAATCGGTATGCATGTGTCTCCGCCGGGTTGGGGTGCTGGGAAGCGATCCGTAGTGCGATAAAAATATTTTTGACACTGAATTGTAGTTTAACTACAATCCGCCGCAAGGGGTAGCACCTGGGTGAAGAAAAAAAGAAGTGCGGTCGATGAACTGCGCGAGCTTCGCCTTCGGGAACGCCTTGTGCCGAATGTTATCGGACATTGACGGCGCGCATCGTCAGCGCGACGTCTGCCCCGGGCTCGCGCCGCATCATCGCGGCGGGCCAGAAACACAAAGAGGAGACACGCCGTTGAATCTCGATTCACGCTTTCTGTAAGAGCCCGGCCGGTCATCGGCCCCGTACGCTGCATGCGTCCCGCGGCTCGATTTCCCCGTCGTTATCAAGAAGCCGGTTCCTGGTCAGGGAACCTCACGAGTTGATTCAGTCTGGAGGAGATAAGTAATGAAAGTTCGCTCGATCATGGGTGCGCTCTGCGCGGCAGGTCTGATGGCTGGCGCCGTGGCGGCGCAGGCAGCCGAGAACGTAACGGTGCTGCACTGGTGGACCTCGGGCGGCGAGTCGAAGGCCGTCGGCGTGCTGAAGGACGACGTGCAGAAGCAGGGCTACGTGTGGAAGGACTTCGCGGTCGCGGGCGGCGCCGGTGCCGCGGCGATGACCGCGCTGAAGACCAAGGTGATCAGCGGCGACGCACCGTCGGCCGCGCAGATCAAGGGCCCGCTGATCCAGGACTGGGCCGACCAGGGCGTGCTCGTCAACATCGATTCCGCTGCCGGCGACTGGAAGCAGAACCTGCCGCCGGAAATCGACAAGATCATCAAGTACAAGGGCCACACCGTCGCGGCGCCGTTCTCGGTGCACCGCGTGAACTGGCTGTACATCAACAAGGCCGCGCTCGACAAGGTCGGCGCGAAGGTGCCGACCACCTGGCCCGAATTCTTCGCGGTGGCCGACAAGCTGAAGGCCGCGGGCATCCAGCCGGTCGCGATGGGCGGCCAGCCGTGGCAGGACCTGACGCTGTGGGAAGACGTCGTGCTGTCGCAGGGCCCGGCGTTCTACAAGAGGGCGCTCGTCGACCTCGACCAGGCAACGCTGACGTCGCCGCAGATGCTCGACGTGTTCAACACCGTGCGCAAGATCCAGGGCTACTTCGATACCGGCCGTAACGGCCGCGACTGGAACCTCGCGACCGCGATGGTGATCAACGGCAAGGCCGGCATGCAGTTCATGGGCGACTGGGCGAAGGGCGAGTTCGAGAACGCCGGCAAGAAGTCGGGCAAGGACTACATCTGCGCGGCGGTGCCGGGCACGGCGAATTCGTACACGTTCAACGTCGATTCGTTCGTGTTCTTCCAGCAGAAGGGCGAGAAGGCCGCGACGCCGGGCCAGCTCGCGCTCGCGAAGACGATCATGACGCCGGACTTCCAGGAACAGTTCAGCCTGCTGAAGGGTTCGGTGCCGGTACGCCTTGGCGTGAAGATGGACAAGTTCGACGACTGCGCGAAGAAGTCGTATGCCGACGAGCAGACCGCGATCAAGTCGGGCGGCTTCGTGCCGTCGCTCGCGCACGGGATGGCGCAGAGCGATGCGACCGCCGGCGCGATCACGGACGTCGTGACGAAGTTCATGAACTCGCAGCAGGATTCGAAGAGCGCGGTCGCCGCGCTCGCGAAGGCCGCGAAGGTCAAGTAACGCGCGACAGGCGCCCGGCCGGAAACGCTTCATCGGCCGGGCGTTTTTGCATGTGCAGCAAACGGGCTCGCCCGCGGGCTCGTGCCGTACCTGGCGCCGGCCCGGCCTGCGTCGCCCTCGTTCCAGGAGTCGAATCAAGTGGCTGCCCCTCTTAGTGGAAACGGATCCGGCGCTGCCGCCGCACGGCGTACGTCGCCGATGTCGGCCTTCGCCGATCGCTGGATTCCGAAGCTCGTGCTTGCGCCGAGCGTCGCGATCGCCGTGGTGTTCATCTACGGCTTCATCCTGATTACCGGCTATCTGTCGCTGACCAACTCGCGACTGTTGCCGAACTACGAATTCGACGGCTTCGGCCGTTACTCGGACCTGTTCCAGAACGACGTGTGGTGGACCTCCGCCGCGAACCTCGGCTGGTTCGGGATTCCGTTCATCGCGATCTGCGTCGCGCTCGGGCTGTTCCTCGCGATCCTGCTCGACCAGCGGATCCGCAACGAAGGCGCGCTGCGCGCGGTTTTCCTGTACCCGATGGCGCTGTCGTTCATCGTCACCGGCACCGCGTGGCAGTGGATCCTGAACCCGGGCCTCGGCCTCGAGAAGGTGATGCACGACTGGGGCTGGGCGAGCTTCTCGTTCGACTGGCTCGGCGATCCTGACAAGGCGATCTTCTGCGTGGTGATCGCGGCCGTGTGGCAGTCGACCGGCTTCGTGATGGCGCTGTTCCTCGCGGGGCTGCGCGGTGTCGACGCGGAGATCTTCAAGGCCGCGCAGGTGGACGGCGCGACGCTGCCGACCATCTACCGCAAGATTGTGATCCCGAGCATGCGCCCGGTGTTCTTCTCGGTGCTGCTGATCCTCTGCCACATCACGATCAAGACCTTCGACCTGGTCGTCGCGCTGACCGCGGGCGGCCCGGGCACGTCGTCGTCGCTGCCGGCCATGTTCATGTACACGTTTTCGTTCAACCGCGGCCAGCTCGGGCTCGGCGCGGCGTCCTCGGTGATGATGCTCGCGACCGTGGTCGCGGTGCTGGTGCCGCTGATGTATATGGAATCGAGGAGCACCCGCAATGCAGCCTAAGATGACGGTCAGCCGGGCAGTGATCTATGCGGCACTGATCCTGTTCGCGCTGTATTTCCTGTTCCCGATCTACGTGATGCTGTCGACGTCGTTCAAGGATCTCGACCAGCTGCGCACCGGCAACCTGCTGACGCCGCCCACCACGTGGACCATCGACCCGTGGGTGAAGGCGTGGAGCGGGGCGTGCACCGGCGTGCGCTGCGACGGCATGAAGCCATTCTTCCTGAATTCGCTGCAGATGGTGATCCCGGCCGTGCTGATCTCGTCGCTGATCGGCGCGTTCAACGGCTACGTGCTCACGCACTGGCGCTTTCGCGGTGCGGACGCGCTGTTCACGATGATGCTGGTCGGCTGCTTCATCCCGTTCCAGGTGATCCTGCTGCCGATGGCGCGCCTGCAAGGCATGCTCGGCCTCGCCAACACGATTCCGGGCCTCGTGTTCGTGCACGTCGTGTACGGCATCGCGTTCACGACGATGTTCTTCCGCAACTTCTACGTGAGCGTGCCGGCCGAGCTCGTGAAGGCCGCGCGCATCGACGGCGCGGGCTTCTTCACGATCTTCACGAAGATCCTG
This sequence comes from Burkholderia sp. AU30198, assembly GCF_020419825.1. NCBI lineage: Bacteria > Pseudomonadati > Pseudomonadota > Betaproteobacteria > Burkholderiales > Burkholderiaceae > Burkholderia > Burkholderia sp. AU30198. The sequence goes on from NZ_JAIZSA010000010.1 coordinate 231,476, forward strand.
CTGCCGGTGTCGCTGCCGATCTTCATGGTGTGCCTGATCTGGCAGTTCACGCAGATCTGGAACGACTTCCTGTTCGGGATCGTGTTCTCCGGCGTCGATTCGATGCCGATCACGGTTGCGCTGAACAACCTCGTCAACACGTCGACGGGCGTGAAGGAATACAACGTCGACATGGCCGGCGCGATCATCGCCGCGCTGCCGACGCTGCTCGTCTACATCGTCGCCGGCCGCTACTTCGTGCGCGGGCTGACGGCGGGCGCGGTGAAGGGGTAAGCGCGGCTTCATCCGATACGACGAACCGGCCGCGCCTCGCGCGCGGCGCATCGAAACGAACCCGACGCGGCGCCCGAGTGCGCCGCGCGAGACGAGACAGAGGATTCACAGCATGGCAAGCCTTTCCATCCGTGACGTGTACAAGACCTACCCGAACGGGGTGCCGGTCCTGAAGGGTGTCGACATCGAGATCGAGGACGGACAGTTCCTGATCCTGGTCGGCGGGTCGGGCTGCGGGAAGTCGACGCTGCTCAACATGATTGCCGGGCTCGAGACCGTGACGAGCGGCGAGATCTGCATCGACGGCAAGGTCGTCAACGACCTGTCGCCGAAGGATCGTGACATCGCGATGGTGTTCCAGTCGTACGCGCTGTATCCGTCGATGACGGTGCGCGAGAACATCTCGTTCGGCCTGAACATCCGCAAGGTGCCGAAGAGCGAACAGCAGCAGATCGTCGACCGCGTGTCGCAGATGCTGCAGATCCAGCACCTGCTCGACCGCAAGCCGGGCCAGTTGTCGGGCGGCCAGCGCCAGCGTGTCGCGATGGGCCGTGCGCTCGCGCGCGATCCGTCGCTGTTCCTGTTCGACGAGCCGCTGTCGAACCTCGACGCGAAGCTGCGCATCGAGATGCGCGCGGAAATCAAGCTGCTGCACCAGCGCCTCGGCACGACGATCGTCTACGTGACGCACGACCAGATCGAGGCGATGACGCTCGGCGACCGGATTGCGGTGATGAAGGACGGCGTGGTCCAGCAGTTCGGCGCGCCGCAGGAGATCTACGATTCGCCGTCGAACCTGTTCGTCGCGGGCTTCATCGGCGCGCCGCCGATGAACTTCATCAACGGCAAGCTGGTCGAGCAGGGCAGCGGGATCGCGCTCGAGATCGATACGGGCGTCAAGCGCGGTGCGCTGAACCTGCCGTTCGACGCGGCGAAGCTGAAGTCGCACGTCGGCCGCGAGGTGATCCTCGGCCTGCGTCCGGAGCGCATCACCGACGTGCGCCACGCGCACAACGGCGACGCGTCGCACCTGCAGCCGTTCGACGTGCGCGTCGACGTGACCGAGCCGACCGGCCCCGATACGCACGTGTTCGCGCAAGTGAACGGCAAGCGGATCGTGAGCCGCGTGCATCCGGCCGCGAACCCGCAACCCGAACAGACGCTGTCGCTGCTGTTCGACGTGTCGAAGGCCGTGCTGTTCGATCCGGCGTCGGAGGAGCGGATCGCGTAACGCGGCGCTCGCGCTGAACGAAAGAAGGGGCCGTCTCGAACGGCCCCTTCTGTTTTGGCGATGTGGTTGACGCTACAGTGTCAGTCAGTGCGGCAGCCTGACGTCGAACTTGAACGTCGCGAGCCGCGCGACGAGGATGAAGCCGGTCGCGAGCAGCACGCTGTAGACGGAATCGAACTGCAGCCACACGAGCAGCAGGTAGAACCAGCAGCCGACGAACGCGCAGGTCGCGTACGGCCGCGAATCGCGCAGGATCAGCGGGATGTCGTTGCACAGCACGTCGCGGATGATCCCGCCCACCACGCCCGTGATCACGCCCATCATCACCGCGATGAAGCGCGGCATCTCGGCATCGAGCGCGATTGCCGTACCTGAAATGCTGAAGATCCCGAGCCCGATCGCATCGGCGACGAGCAGCAGCCGCTCGGCCGACAGCCGCGACAACATCCGCAGCACGAACGGCGCGAACAGCGCGAGCACGAAGATCACGATCACGTAGTCGTCGTGCACGACCCAGTAGAACGGCCGGCGCTCGAGCAGGATGTCGCGCAGCGTGCCGCCGCCGAATGCGGTGGCGAGTGCCACCACGAACGTGCCGACCGAGTCGAGGCGGTTCTTGCGCGCCTCGATGAAGCCCGAGATCGCAAAGGCCAGCGTGGCGATCGCCTCCAGTATCGCGATCGCGAGCGTCAGCCTAGGATGCGGCACGCGGCCCCCGGTCGGCCGGCGCCGCGTGCGGCTGCAGCAGCACCAGCACCGCGCCCGCGCCGCCGTCGTTGCCGCGCGCCTCGCAGAACGCGATCACTTCTTCCTTCTGCACGAGCCACGCGCGCACCTTGCCCTTCAGCACCGGCTCCTTGCCGATCGATCCGAGCCCCTTGCCGTGGATCACGCGCAGGCAGCGCAGCCCCTTCTTGCCGGCTTCGCGGATGAATTCGGCGAGCGCGTCGCGCGCCTCGTCGCGCCGCATCCCGTGCAGGTCGATCTGCGCCTGCACGATCCATGCGCCGCTGCGCAGCTTGCGCACGACGTCGCGGCTGATGCCGGGGCGGTGGTAGTACAGCGAGTCGTCGGTGTCGAGCAGCGTCTCGGGATCGAATTCGTCGGACAGCGTCGCGTTCAGCACGGCTTCCTCGTCGCGCTGCGTCTGCTTCGGCACCGGGTCGGGCGGCGTGCGGCCGGCCGCCGCGCGCGGCGGCGCCTTGAGCGGCTGGATTGTGCCGACCTCGTTGCGGAACACGTTCGCGTCGGCTTCCGCCTTGCGCTCGGCCTTCGCGGTTTCGACGCGGTTGCGCTCGCGGCGCTCGGCTTCGCCCTTCAGGTTCGCGCGCAGCGCGCCGAGGCCGGCGAGCCCCTGGCCGCGCAACGCGGCGGGATCGGGCGCGGGCGCCGGCGCGACGGGCGCGGGTTTCGCGGGACGGGCGGCGATCTGCCGCTTCGCGGGATCGCTCGGATGGGGCTGGTTCTTCGCCATGATTCGGTACGCAGGGCAGGCGCGTTTGGGCGCGCGGGCAAAAAAAAGCCGCTGCACGGCGGCAGCGGCTTGTCCGGCCAGACCCGCTTCGCGGCAGCGGACGCCATTGTAGCGCCCGGCGCGACAGGTCTCGCGGCTTACTTCTTGTCGTGCAGGCTTTCGAGGTAGCGCTGCGCGTCGAGCGCGGCCATGCAGCCCGTGCCGGCGCTGGTGATCGCCTGGCGGTACACGTTGTCCTGCACGTCGCCCGCGGCGAACACGCCCGCGACGCTCGTCGAGGTTGCGTTGCCGTGCAGGCCGCTCTTCGTCAGGATATAGCCGTCCTTCATTTCCAGTTGGCCCTGGAACAGGTCGGTGTTCGGCTTGTGGCCGATCGCGACGAATACGCCCTGCACGTTGAGGTCTTCCGTTGCGCCGGTCTTCACGTTCTTGATGCGCAGGCCCGTGACGCCCGAATCCTCGCCGGTCACTTCGTCGAGCACGTGATCCCACTTGATCACGACGGCGCCTTCCTTTTCCTTCTCCAGCAGGCGGTCGATCAGGATCGGCTCCGCGCGGAACTTGTCGCGGCGGTGGATCACCGTGACCTTCTTCGCGATGCCCGTCAGGTAGAGCGCTTCCTCGACGGCCGTGTTGCCGCCGCCGATCACCGCGACTTCCTGGCCGCGATAGAAGAAGCCGTCGCAGGTCGCGCAGGCCGACACGCCCTTGCCCATGAACGCTTCTTCGGACGGCAGGCCGAGATACTGCGCGGACGCGCCGGTCGAGATGATCAGCGAATCGCACGTGTATTCGCCCGAGTCGCCGATCAGTCGGATCGGCTGCTCGTGCAGCTTCGCGGTATGGATGTGATCGAAGATGATTTCGGTGTTGAAGCGCTCGGCGTGCTCGAGGAAGCGCGTCATCAGCTCCGGACCCTGCACGCCTTTCGCGTCTGCCGGCCAGTTTTCGACGTCGGTCGTGGTCATCAGCTGGCCGCCCTGCGCGATGCCGGTGATCAGCACCGGGGACAGGTTGGCGCGTGCTGCGTAGACGGCAGCCGTGTAGCCGGCGGGGCCGGAACCGAGAATCAGGACTTTGGCGTGTTTGGGCGTGGACATGTGCGAATCCGTAAAAGGCGGCCGCGGCGGGCAGGGTGGGGCTCGCCGTACGATCCGGGTTGACCGGGATGCCGTCATAGATGGGTATCAGACGCGCATTATAAAGGCCCCGTTGCTGCGGTGCCGAACGAGAGTTTCAATCGAGGCGATAGTGTCGGGCGGCGCAACGGCCGCGCACGCGGGCCGGGCGAGGCACGTGGCGACGCGTTGCCGCACGGGTGCGGCGGGGCGTGGTGCTGGCTCGGGGCTGCGCTGCAGCAGCGCCCGACGGCCGGCCGGACCTGGGCAAAAGGGCCGCTGCGTGGCGCGTCGGCCGGGCCGGCCGTACCCCGGCCCCGTTATGTAACCGTCATTTACACTTGGCGGCCCGGTGCAGCGTTTACAATAAGCGGGATCGAACGACAGGCGGGCGCACGGCCCGTCCTCTTTATACGGATTCATGGCAAAAGCTCCTTATTCCGCCCAGGCACAGGCGTTGCCGCACCGGATGTCGAAGCTCCTCACGGAGATCCGCTGGATTCTCCAGGTCGCGCTCTGCGCATTTCTGGTGATGGCCCTGCTGAGCTACAGCCGGCGCGATCCGAGCTGGACGCACGCGGCCCAGGTGGACCACATCTCGAACTGGGCCGGCCGCGTCGGCGCCTGGACGGCCGACATCATCCTGCTGCTGTTCGGCCTGTCGGCCTACTGGCTGATCGTGCCGCTCGCGCGGCGCATCGCCGTCAACTATCGCCGCATCACGCGCCACGAGGCGGTCGCGGACGAACCCGAGCGGCCGATCGGCTGGCTCACCGAAATTCTCGCGTTCGTGCTCGTCGTGCTGGCGTGCGACGGCATCGAGGCGCTGCGCATGTGGTCGCTGAAGGTGCAACTGCCGCGTGCGCCGGGCGGTGTCGTCGGCGAGGCCGTCGCGGGTGCGATGTCGCACGCGTTCGGCTTCACGGGCGGCACGCTGCTGCTGCTGATCGCGCTGGCGATCGGCCTGTCGCTGTATTTCCGCTTCTCGTGGCTGTCGGTCGCCGAGCGCGTCGGCGGCGCGATCCTGTCCGCCGTCAACGTCGCGAAGCTGCGCCGCGAGGCCGAGCGCGACCGCAAGCTCGGCGAGGCCGCGGCCGTGCGCCGCGAGGGCAAGGTCGAGGAGGAGCGCGTGCGCATCGAGGATCACGAGCCCGTGACGATCGTGCCGCCGGTCGTCACGCCGGCGAAGTCCGAGCGCGTCGAGCGCGAGCGCCAGGTGCCGCTCTTCACCGACCTGCCGGGCGATTCGACGCTGCCGGCGGTGTCGCTGCTCGATCCCGCGCCGAAGGCGCAGGAGGCGATCTCCGCCGACACGCTCGAATTCACGTCGCGCCTGATCGAGAAGAAGCTGAAGGACTTCGGCGTCGAGGCGAGCGTCGTCGCCGCGTATCCGGGCCCGGTCGTCACGCGCTACGAGATCGAGCCGGCCACCGGCGTGAAGGGCAGCCAGATCGTCAACCTCGCGAAGGATCTCGCGCGTTCGCTGTCGCTCGTGTCGATCCGCGTCGTCGAGACGATCCCCGGCAAGAACTACATGGCGCTCGAGCTGCCGAACCAGCGCCGCCAGACGGTGCACCTGTCCGAGATCATCGGTTCCGAAGTCTATGCGGCCGCGTCGTCGGCGCTGACGCTGAGCCTCGGCAAGGACATCGGCGGCAAGCCGGTGTGCGCCGATCTCGCGAAGATGCCGCACCTGCTGGTGGCCGGCACGACCGGCTCGGGCAAGTCTGTCGGGATCAACGCGATGATCCTGTCGCTGCTGTACAAGGCGACCGCCGAGCAGGTACGCCTGATCCTGATCGATCCGAAGATGCTCGAAATGAGCGTCTACGAAGGCATTCCGCACCTGCTGTGCCCGGTCGTCACCGACATGCGCCAGGCCGGCAACGCGCTGAACTGGACGGTCGCGGAGATGGAGCGCCGCTACAAGCTGATGAGCAAGCTCGGCGTGCGCAACCTTGCGGGCTACAACAACAAGATCGACGAGGCCGCGAAGCGCGAAGAGAAGCTGCCGAATCCGTTCAGCCTCACGCCGGAAGATCCGGAGCCGCTCGGCCGCCTGCCGAACATCGTCGTCGTGATCGACGAGCTGGCCGACCTGATGATGGTCGTCGGCAAGAAGGTCGAGGAACTGATCGCGCGGATCGCACAGAAGGCGCGTGCGGCCGGCATCCACCTGATCCTTGCCACGCAGCGCCCGTCGGTCGACGTGATCACCGGCCTCATCAAGGCCAACGTGCCGACCCGGATCGCGTTCCAGGTGTCGTCGAAGATCGACTCGCGCACGATTCTCGATCAGATGGGCGCCGAATCGCTGCTCGGGATGGGCGACATGCTGTACCTCGCGCCGGGCACCGGGCTACCGGTGCGCGTGCACGGCGCGTTCGTCGCGGATGACGAAGTGCATCGCGTCGTCGACAAGCTCAAGGAGCAGGGCGAGCCGAACTACATCGAGGGTCTGCTCGAAGGCGGCACGGCCGACGGCGACGAGGGCTCGGCCGGCGCGGGAACCGGCGAAGGCGGCGATGAGTCTGATCCGCTGTATGACCAGGCGGTCGAGATCGTCATCAAGAATCGCCGTGCGTCGATCTCGCTCGTGCAGCGTCATCTGCGGATCGGTTACAACCGCGCGGCGCGGCTGCTCGAGCAGATGGAGCAGTCAGGGCTCGTGTCGGCGATGTCGTCGAGCGGCAACCGCGAAATTCTTGTGCCGGCGCGCGACGCGGAATGAGTCCGCGGCGCTCGCAGCGCTGGCCACCCAGGGAGAAAACCGCAATATGCAGCAACATTCGTTCGCAATGTCCCTTCGTTCGACGCGGCGCTGGCTCGGCGCGGCGCTTGCCGGCGCATCGCTGATGCTCGCGGCGACGCACGCGTTCGCGGGCGGCACCGAGCAATTGAAGGCGTTCGTGTCGCAGGTGCGTTCGGCGAAGGGCGATTTCACGCAGCAGATCGTCAAGGCGCCGGCGAAGGGCGCGAGCGCCGTGCAGGCCGTGCCGAAGCCCACCGACAATTCGAGCGGCACGTTCGTGTTCGCGCGCCCGGGCAAGTTCATCTGGACGTACCAGAAGCCTTACCAGCAGGTGCTGCAGGCCGACGGCGAGAAGCTCTACGTGTACGACCGCGACCTGAACCAGGTCACCGAGCGCAAGCTGAACGGCGCGCTGGGCGCGAGCCCGGCCGCGATCCTGTTCGGCAGCAACGATCTCGACAAGAACTACACGCTGCGCGACGCCGGCGAGAAGGGCGGCATCGAGTGGCTCGAGATGCTGCCGAAGGCGCAGGACACGCAGTTCCAGCGGATCGGCATCGGCTTCAAGAACGGCACGCTTGCGGCGATGGAGCTGCACGACGTGTTCGGCAACGTCACGTTGCTGACGTTTACGAACATCCAGACCAATCCGCCGCTGAAGGGCGATACGTTCAAGTTCGTCGTGCCGAAGGGCGCGGACGTGATTACCGGCTGACCGGCGCCGCGCGCCGCTCTCCCGCAACGGGCCTGCCGGCGACGGCAGGCCCGTGTTGTTTTCAGGCGCGGGCACCAGGCGCGGGCACTGGGCGCAGGCTCCAGGCGCGGCGGTGCTTTCGCGCGGCTGTCATAATGTCGGGTCCGGCGGCCGGTTCGGCCGCTACCGTTTGATGTGGAGCGAGGGTTCATGTCCGACCTGTTTCAAGTCGAGCCGCGCCGGCCGCTCGCCGAGGCGCTGCGGCCGAAGACGCTCGCCGAGGTGATCGGCCAGACGCATTTGCTGGGTGAAGGCAAGCCGCTGCGGCTCGCGTTCGAATCGGGCAAGCCGCATTCGATGATCCTGTGGGGGCCGCCCGGCGTCGGCAAGACGACGCTCGCGCGGCTCACCGCGCTCGCGTTCGACTGCGAGTTCATTGCGCTGTCGGCGGTGCTCGGCGGCGTGAAGGACATCCGCGAGTCGATGGAGCAGGCGAAGGACACGCTGAACCGCACCGGCCGCCACACGATCCTGTTCGTCGACGAGATCCATCGCTTCAACAAGGGGCAGCAGGACGCGCTGCTGCCGTTCGTCGAGTCGGGGCTCGTGACCTTCATCGGCGCGACGACCGAAAACCCGAGCTTCGAGGTCAACTCGGCGTTGCTGTCGCGTGCGCAGGTGTACGTGCTGAAGTCGCTGGACGACGACGAGATGCGCCAGTTGCTGAAGCGCGCACAGGAAATCGCGCTCGACAGCCTGTCGTTCGACGACAAGGCGATCGATACGCTGGTCGGCTATGCGGACGGCGACGCGCGGCGCTTCCTGAACCTGCTCGAGCAGGCACAGACGGCCGCGACGTCGGCCGGCGTCGCGACGATCGATGCCGAATTCGTCAGCAGCGCGATGACGCTGAACGCACGGCGCTTCGACAAGGGCGGCGACAACTTCTACGACCAGATCTCGGCGCTGCACAAGTCGGTGCGCGGTTCGAGCCCGGACGGCGCGCTGTACTGGTTCTGCCGGATGATCGACGGCGGTGCGGATCCGAAGTACCTCGCGCGGCGGATCGTGCGGATGGCGTGGGAAGACATCGGCCTCGCCGATCCGCGCGCGTTGCAGATGGCGAACGACGCGGCCGAAACCTACGAGCGGCTCGGCTCGCCGGAAGGCGAACTCGCGCTCGGCCAGGCGGTGATCTATCTCGCGTGCGCGGCGAAGAGCAACGCGGGCTACAACGCGTTCAACCAGGCGATGGCGTTCGTGAAGCAGGACAAGTCGCGCGAGGTGCCCGTGCATCTGCGCAACGCGCCGACCAAGCTGATGAAGGAACTCGGCTACGGTCACGCCTACCGTTACGCGCACGACGAGCCGAATGCGTATGCGGCCGGCGAGACGTACCTGCCGGACGGGATGCGCGAACCGCGCTGGTACAAGCCGGTGCCGCGCGGGCTCGAATCGAAGATCGCCGACAAGCTCGCGTGGCTGCGCGAACTCGACCGCGAGGCGGGCAAGAAGGACTGACGGGCAGGCGCGGCCCGCTGAGGCCGGCGCCGCCGCGAACGTGTCAGCGCTTGCGGGCCGGTTGCTTCTTCCAGTAGCCGAACGGCTCCTGATGGCACTCGATGTCGAGTTCGGTGACGCGGGCGTGCAGGCTCTGCTGCGCATCGGCGATCGCGAGGTTGTAGATCGCGGGCGCGATTTCCTCGACGAAGAAGTGCAGCAATGCGCCGGCCTGGATATTGCCGATCGGCTCGTCCATGTTTTCTGTGAAATAGCGTTGCAGCGATGCGATCGCTCGGTCGCGTACGTCCTTGTCCAGTTCGATGGCCATCGGGTTCCTTGGGTAGCTGTGACGGGTGGCGGGTGCCTCGTTCGATGCGCTGCGGCGGGCACGCACGGGTGTTTCGCGATCCACGGTGCGTCGATGCCGCGCGATTTCGCGGGTGCCGGCGGGCGGACCGGCAATGCGATACTGCCATGGCCGTCGCACCACGGTCATCGCCCGTTTGCAGCATTGTCCGTCCGGCCAGTGCCGTGGCGGCCCCGCGGTGCGTTAGAATTCCCGTCTTACACAACGATTCTCCAAGTCCTCCCATGCTCGACATCCAGTTGCTGCGCAAAGACCTCGACGGCGTCGCCCAGCGCCTCGCCGATCGCGGCTACACCCTCGACATCGCCGCGTTCTCCGCTCTCGAAGCGGAACGCCGCGCGATCCAGACCCGCACCGAAGAGCTCCAGGCGCGCCGCAACAGCCTGTCGAAGCAGATCGGCGCGATGAAGGGGAAGGGCGAGGACACGTCGGCCGTGATGGCCGAGGTCGGCGGGATCGGCGACGAAATGAAGGCGGGAGAAGCCAAGCTCGGCGAGATCCAGGCGCGCCTGTCCGACCTGATGCTGGGCATGCCGAACGTCGCGCATGAAAGCGTGCCGGTCGGCAAGGACGAAGCCGACAACGTCGAAGTGCGCCGCTGGGGCACGCCGCGTCAGTTCGATTTCGAAGTGAAGGATCACGTCGACGTCGGCACGCCGCTCGGCCTCGATTTCGAGACTGGCGCGAAGCTCGCCGGCGCGCGCTTCACGATGCTGCGCGGCTCGATCGCGCGCCTGCACCGTGCGCTTGCGCAGTTCATGATCGACACGCACACGCAGCAGCACGGCTATACCGAGACGTATACGCCGTACATCGTGAACCCCGAGATCCTGTACGGCACCGGCCAGCTGCCGAAGTTCGCGGACGACATGTTCCGCGTCGAGAAGGGCGGCGAGGAGAACAAGGTCACGCAATACCTGATCTCCACGTCGGAAATCTCGCTGACGAACACCGTGCGCGAGTCGATCGTCGACGCGTCCGCACTGCCGATCAAGCTGACCGCGCATTCCCCGTGCTTCCGCTCGGAAGCCGGTTCGTACGGCCGCGACACGCGCGGGATGATCCGCCAGCACCAGTTCGACAAGGTCGAGATGGTGCAGGTCGTCGCACCGGAAGCGTCGTACGCGGCGCTCGACGAGATGGTCGGCCATGCGGAAGCGATCCTGCAGAAGCTCGGCCTGCCGTACCGCGTGATCACGCTGTGCACGGGCGACATGGGTTTCTCGGCCGCGAAGACGTTCGACCTCGAGGTGTGGCTGCCTGCGCAGAACACCTATCGCGAGATCTCGAGCTGCTCGAACACCGAGGCGTTCCAGGCGCGCCGGATGCAGGCGCGTTTCCGCAACGCGCAGGGCAAGCCGGAACTCGTGCATACGCTGAACGGTTCGGGTCTTGCAGTTGGCCGCACGCTCGTCGCGGTGCTGGAGAACTACCAGAACGCGGACGGCTCGGTCACGGTGCCGGAAGTGCTGCGTCCGTACATGGGCGGCATCGAGCGCATCGACGCGCCGGCACGGGCGTCGTAAGATCGCGCGCCTGCAAGCCCTTGGCGTTCTCGTAAAAATATTTGCAAAAAGGGGTTGTGGGTTTCGAAGAGATCGTTCTATAATCTTTTCTTTCGCGGAAACGACCAGCCGCGAAATGCAGTAAAGCAGCAAGGAAGGAGAGGTGGCAGAGTGGTCGAATGTACCTGACTCGAAATCAGGCGTACGGTTTCCCCGTACCGTGGGTTCGAATCCCACCCTCTCCGCCAAAATACGAAGCCCCTTGATCCGGAAGGATCAAGGGGTTTTTCGTTTTGGGCTCGCGGTGCGTGTGTCGTGTCGCAAGCCGTTGCCGTTGCCGTTGCCGTTGCCGTTGCCGTTGCCGTTGCCGTGGCAGCAGCTCGACCGTCGACTATACGGATCGTGCTGATGCAGTGGCGCCCACCGCGTGCATGATCGTGCCGCGTCCTCGATACAGCCGCGCTGAATGGCAAACTCCGCGTCGATCGTGTCTCACCACGACCTGCTGTGCAACGGGCAGCTTCGGCAGTTCAGCCGGCCCGAATCGCAGGGGCTCGTGTCGCTGCCGTCGTTCCATGTGATGCTGGCGCTGCTGCGCGCGTATGCGATGCGACACGTCCGCTACGTGTTTCCCGCGTCGGTCGTGCTGAATGCCGTGATGATCATGTCGACACCGACCACGGGTGGCCACTGCCTGTCCGACGTGATCGGGAGGATCGTAGCGTGCTGCCGATCGTCGTCGTGCGCCGCTGGATGGCGGGGCCGCGCAGGGTCGCGAATCGCCCGCAGGCTCGCTTTGAGAACCTCCCTCACACATCGCGCCACCTTGCCGGTTGGGCTGGGTGATGATCAAGTTGCCACGCGTGTTCGCCGAGTTCGAGCGGGCACTGGTCCGCCGGCGGGCGACGATGCAGTCTTTGAAGACGCGTAGTGTCCTTTATACAGGCCACGAAGCCCCGAATACGCCGACGAGCACCACGCGCTATCGCGTCGATCAACACACCTGACCGGTGCGCTCTGCGTAAAGGCGATTTGCAGAGGGGGAGGGGGCAGGCCACACAGCCTGCGCTCCCCGTCCCCGGAGATTCGCGCTGCCAGCAAGCCGCGCTGAACCGCGCGACAAGCGTCACGACTTTATATCAAAGCCGTCGTTCCAAGTTGCTCCGGGAGCAATCGGACTCACCTGACGCTAATCGCTTGGTCCTTCACACTGAATACGATGATTGGCGCGGCGTTTCCACTGGATTATTTCTCGACCGGATTGACTTCCGGGCGCTCCTCGGTCAGCGACGGAAGCGGCGCCGTGATGGGATGAATGCGCTGGCCATTGTCAACGACACTGTCCATTGAGACGAAGGTAATGGTGCTGCCCGGAACGACATAGAACGGTGCCTCGCTACCGCCTTGTTTCAGGTACATCACGTATCCGCGCTCATCGGTGCGGGACCAGGTGGCGGAGTCCCCCGTTGCACCGGGGAGAACGGCGAAGGTGCCCGGATCTCCGCCATTGCTGCTCCAGATGTTGATTGCCACGGACAGCGTATTGGGGGATCTGTTTACGATAATAATCTTGCCAGCAGCCATAGTTTCACCTTTTTGTCTGTTTGGATTGATTGAGTTCCAATTAAAAGATGCGTTTGGCATTTCATGATAATTGGATTGCCCGTTGGTTTGCGGTACATCGATTGGGCAGTTGGATTTTATGTTGAATAAATTAAGATTGATTTACTTTTTATCTATCAATTATTTATTCAGGTTGATTTTGATTGGGGCTGGGGAATCCGGTGCGATGTAATGATTTACATTTTTGGTGTAATAATTTCGATTGAATAATCGGTGGCGTCGATTGTGAAGAGGCATGCTTTGCCGATTAAACGGGAAATCGGATTTTCGTGATCCGCAGGACGGGCACGATGTCCGGCCTCGAACTCGACATACTGCGCTCGTCGATGAACGACAGCAGTCGGCCTATGCGACTGGATGCGTTCGAATCGTTGCGCTGGCCGACCCGACCATTGCCACTACTTCACCGTCGTGGATCGTCACGCCGGCTTCCGATTTCCGCATCTCCTTTGTCACGGAATTATTCGCGCTCGCACTGCTTTTTCGGAAGTCTCGAATCCCGGCCGACATATCCGTGTCGATCACGTCGTGCCTGGCGGTTGCTCGGCATCGAACGTGACGTTGGCATCCTCGTGCGTCACCGACTGCCCGGCGCCGAGTGGTTCAAGCTTGGCGGCGCCACGCGCCGGTTGGTGAAGTAGCCATCTGGAAGTGGCTGCATGCGTTATGCGTTGCGACCGCCCCTGGATGGTGCTGACCGGCTCGACCGCTCGCATTCGCTTTTCGCCGCTTTCTTCAGCTTTAAGCCCGCGCTTTCGGCGCCGTTAACACGAGGCGGCGGCCGGCGCCCGTGCCGGACCGCATCGTTCCCCGTCGATTCAAGGTTCCATGAAGCTGAGCTACAAGATTCCCCTCGCATTCGCCATCGCGCTGCTGCTGATGTTCGGTGGCGCGCTGTACGGTATCCACATTCTCAATCGGTCGATCGATACGTTTGCCGAAGACGTGCAGACGAACGTCGGCGACGAACGGCTCGTGTCGGCCACGCTCGTGCAATTCAAGCTGCAGGTGCAGGAATGGAAGGACACGCTGCTGCGCGGCAAGCAGCCCGACAAGCTCGACCAGTACTGGCAGGCGTTCCAGACGCGTGAGCGGACGGTCGACACGCTTGCCACGCAACTCGTTCACCAGTTGCCGCCCGGCGAGAGCCGCTCGCTCGTCGAGCAGTTCTTGCGCGCGCACACGGCGATGGGCGAGGGTTACCGGCGCGGGTTCGACGCGTTCAAGGCTGCCGGATTCGAACCGTCGGCCGGCGATGCGGCCGTGGCGGGCGTCGACCGCGAACCCGCGGCGCTGCTGGAGCGGGCAGCGAAGTCGATCGCCGACGAGAGTGCCGCCGTGTCGGCGCAGGCGAGCCGCGACGCGCAGCACGCCACCGCCGCGAGCCTCGTGCTGATGCTGGTCGTGCTCGGCGTCGCGATGGTCGGCGCGTTTCTGTTCAGCCGCGCGATCCTGCGTCCGCTCGATCGTGCGGTGGCGTGCGCGCAGGCCGTCGCCGGAGGCGACCTGACGCGCAACGTCGACGCGGCCGGCCGCGACGAGATCGCCGACCTGCTGCGCGCGTTGCAGACGATGCAGGCGAGCCTGTCGGGCGTCGTGCTCGAAGTGCGCACGCATGCCGAAGCCGTCGCGACGGCGAGCGCACAGATCGCGTCGGGCAATCACGACCTGTCGGCGCGTACCGAGGCGCAGGCCGCGTCGCTCGAGGAGACGGCCGCCAGCATGACCGAACTCACGGGCATCGTCCGGCAGTCGGCCGAGCACGCGCAGCATGCGGCGCAACTGGCACGGGACGCGTCGAACATCGCGGCGGCAGGCGGCGGGGTGATGACGGATGCCGTCGGCACGATGAACGGCATCGCCGACAGCTCGGCGAAGGTCGGCGAGATCATCGCGGTGATCGACGGTATCGCGTTTCAGACCAACATCCTCGCGCTGAACGCAGCGGTCGAGGCGGCGCGCGCGGGCGAACAGGGGCGCGGCTTCGCGGTCGTCGCGGCGGAAGTGCGTACGCTTGCGCAGCGCAGCGCCGCCGCCGCGAAGGAGATCAAGGGGCTCATCGAGCAGTCGACGAAGCGGGTCGACGAGGGCGCCGTGCTGATCGGCCGAGCGGGCGAATCGATTCACGAGATCGTCGGCGCGGTGCAGCGCGTCACGACGATCGTCGGCGAGATCTCGTCCGCGTCGCAGGAGCAGAGCGGCGGCATCCAGCAGGTGAACATCGCGGTGACGCAGATGGACGAAGCGACGCAGCGCAACGCGGCGCTCGTCGAGCAGGCCTCGGCCGCGACGCAGGCGCTGGCCGAGCAGGCGAGCGCGCTGCGGCACGCGGTGGCCGTGTTCAGGCTGCCGGAGATGGCGTGACGGCGGCGCCGTCGCGCCGGGCTTCGACGATACCGCGGGCCGGCGTGGCGTCGGTTGTCGGCGGCGTGCCGGCGTCGGCTACCTCCGGCCCGTCCCCCGCAATCAGGTCGCGGCCGGATATTGCGCGAGCACCCGGGCGCGGATCGACGGCTTGATGTTCGATTGCGCCATGTCGCCGCCGTAGTGCGCGATGACGCGCGGATTCATCACGCGATACCAGAGCGGCGGCAGGTACGCGAACAGGATCATCGTCGCGTAGCCGGCCGGCAGTTGCGGCGAATCGTCGAAGTGGCGCAGCGCCTGGTACGAGCGCGTCGGATTCGCGTGATGGTCGGCGTGCCGCTGCAACTGGTACAGGAACAGGTTGGTGACGACGTGATTGCTGTTCCACGAATGCTGCGGCGTGCAGCGTTCGTAGCGGCCGCTCGGCAGCTTGCGGCGGCCCAGCCCGTAGTGCTCGACGTAGTTCACGACTTCGAGCAGCGACGCCCCGTAGACGGCCTGGATCACGAGAAACGGGATCACGACCTTGCCGGCCATCGCGATCGCGATGCCCCACACGACGACGGTCATCGCCCACGCGTGCAGCACCTCGTTGCGCCAGGTCCACGGCGAATGCCCGAGCCGTTCGAGACGGGCCTTCTCGAGCCGCCATGCCGAGCGGATGCTGCCGGTCACGGTGCGCGGCAGGAACGCCCAGAACGATTCGCCGTAGCGCGCGCTAGCCGGATCCTCGGCCGTCGCGACACGCACGTGGTGGCCGCGGTTGTGCTCGACGTAGAAGTGGCCGTAGGCGACCGGCGCGAGCGTGATCTTCGCGAGCCAGCGCTCGAAGCGGTCGGTCTTGTGCCCGAGCTCGTGCGCGGTATTGATCGAGATGCCCGTCGCGGCGCCGAGCGACAGCGCGAAGCCGACGTAGTCGTACCAGGCGAGCGCGTGCGTAGCGACGATCCATACGCACACGAAGAACGCGACGTATTCGACGAAGGTCGCGAGATAGACGATCAGCCGGTAGTAGCGCTCCCGCTCGAGGTGCGGCACGACGGCATCGGGCGGGTTGTCGCGATCGTCGCCGATCAGTGTGTCGAGGATCGGGATCACGCCGAACGCGAACAGCGGGCCGAACCACCAGAACACATGCAGGCCCGTCGACAGCGCGAGCTGGGCGGCGAGGATCGGCAGCGTGATCGTCAGCGCGCCGAGCAGCCACAGGTAACGCTTGCCATCCGACCAGCCCGAAGCCGATCCGTCGGTCATTGCCATTGTCTCCCTCCTGCCGGCCGGCCCGAGGGCGGCCGCCTGTACGGTTGTTCGAATGTTTGTTGGTCCGCGACGCACGCGCGGTTGTACCGGATCGTCACCCGGTTCTGCCTGTTATACGACCCATGCGCACGCTTGCCAAACTCCGGCGCTAGGCGCGTCGCTCCAAACGGAGGGGGGCGTCCGGCGCGGGCAGGGAAGGGGCCGCGCACGCTGATTGAAACATGCGGGGAACGCCCGATCGGCCCGCATGGGTGGCCGGTTCGTCAGACGGATGGCCTGCCGTGACGCGTTCGAGCGTCGACGCTGCGGGTTCGCAACAAATGTTGCGTTGCAATATGCGGAGCGCAGCGAGCACCCGCGACGCGTGCTTTCGGGGTTACAAGTATTACGGACCATTACGGCTTCCGCGATGAAATGCGCAGGCTCCGGCAAGCGACTGCCTCATGCCGCAAGGCGACTGGCGACATGCGTCGAACGAAGCCGTCATGGTTGTCGTCCTGACGCACGCATCGACGTGGCGATGCTGCACCTGCACACCGGCTGGCCGCGAGACCGGCGGCGGCCCCTGCCGCCTTTCAATTCGCGCTGCCATTTGAAAATAACGATTTGACTCATGCCCCGCTTTCGGTTGAAGCTAATAGCTTGCTGTCCGAAGGGGGCTGTGCCTGCATGAGTTCGACCTTGACCGTTCGTCGTATCGTTGCCGACCAGGGCGGCGTGTATCGCGAACTCCGCGCCGCATCGCTGCGCGAGCCCTACGCGCCCGGCGAAGCGCCGGAGGCCGAATTGCTGAACGTCGAAGCGGACGCAGCGTCGGCGATTGCCGCGCAGCGTGCGTTGTCCGACGAATCGACGACTTTCCTGCTGTATACCGAAGGCCATCCGGCCGGCATGATCGGCGCGTATTTCGACAATACGCCCGATCGGCGCGCGTTCGTCAGCGAGCTGTGGGTCGCGCATGCGGTGCGTCATCTGCGCGGCGGCGTGCTGCTGCTGGAGACGGCCACCGCCTGGCTCGCCGAACGTGGCGCCCAGGATGTCTACGCCTGGATTGCCGATGCGAACCGCAACGCGATCCGCTTCTACGAGCGTGCGGGATTCGGCAACACCGGCGAACACGCGCCGATCGCGCGGATGCCGGGCGCGATGAAATCGCTGTACGTGTCGCAGGTGAAGCACTGACGCGACGTCAGGACGCGGGCCGCACGGCGCGATGAAGGTCCGGTCGCCCGCTGCCAGCCCGCCTGCCGGTTGCGCGCCCGCCCCGGGCCGCCGCAACCCGGCTCCCCAAAAATAATGGCCGCGCGCGTGGACGCCTGTAAAATACGCAAAAAATTTTTGCAGAGTGTCCATGTCGCTTAAAAAATCGCCATTCTTCGAGCTGCGCAGCGGATCGGTCGATACGTTGCTGTTCACCGTGAAGACGACCGATCTCGACGCGTTGCGTACCGAACTGGTCAAGCGCTTCGAAGCGACTCCCGAGTTTTTCGCCGACGATGTCGTCGCGATCGACGTCCGCCGCCTGGCGGATGGCGAACGCGTCGCGCTGGCGGACATCCGCCAGATGCTGAACGACGTGCGGATGCGCCCGGTGGGCGTCGTCGCGCTGGCGACGCAGGGCTGGGCGGGGGAAGCCGGCCTGCCGTTGCTCGAGGCGCGCGATCGCCGCGTGCCGACCGCGAAGCACGCCGACGAAGCGGAACCGGCACCGGCGCCCGTCGTCGAAGCCGCAGCCGCTCGGGCAGCCGAACCGGCGCAGGAGCCCGCGCCGACGTTGTTGCAGGCGGGCGGCCAGACGCTCGTGATCGACCGGCCGTTGCGTTCGGGGCAGCAGATTTACGCGAAAGGAGACCTCGTGGTGCTCGCGCCGGTCAGTCACGGTGCGGAGATCATCGCGGAAGGCAACATCCACATCTACGCGCCGTTGCGTGGCCGCGCACTCGCGGGCGTGCACGGCAATCACGATGCGCGCATTTTCTGCACGTGTCTGGAGCCGGAACTGATTTCGATCGCGGGTATCTATCGAACAACCGAGAACCCGTTGCCCGCCGAAGTACTGGGCAAATCGGTGCAGATCCGGCTCGAAGAGGAAAAACTGATGATCGAACCGCTGCGCCTGACGTAATCCACGCGGTGCGCTCCGGATCGATCGGCTCTCATTGACGAACACAGGGTATTGGGTAAATGGCAAAAATCATCGTGGTGACCTCGGGCAAGGGCGGCGTGGGCAAGACGACGACGAGCGCGAGCTTTGCGTCCGGTCTCGCGCTGCGCGGCCACAAGACGGCCGTGATCGACTTCGACGTCGGCCTGCGCAACCTCGATCTCATCATGGGCTGCGAGCGTCGCGTCGTGTATGACCTCGTGAACGTGATCCAGGGCGAAGCGAACCTGAACCAGGCGCTGATCAAGGACAAGAAGTGCGAGAACCTGTTCATCCTGCCGGCGTCGCAGACCCGCGACAAGGATGCGCTGACGCGTGACGGCGTCGAGAAGGTGCTGAACGACCTCGTCGCGATGGACTTCGACTACATCGTCTGCGATTCGCCGGCCGGTATCGAGGCGGGCGCGCTGCACGCGATGTACTTCGCGGACGAAGCGCTGATCGTCACGAACCCGGAAGTGTCGTCGGTGCGCGATTCGGACCGCATTCTCGGCATCCTGTCGTCGAAGACGAAGCGCGGAACCGAAGGCAAGGACCCGATCAAGGAGCACCTGCTGATCACGCGTTACAGCCCGAAGCGCGTCAGCGAAGGCGAGATGCTGTCGCTCGAGGACATCAGCGAGATCCTGCGCATCAAGCTGATCGGCGTGGTGCCCGAGTCGGAAGCGGTGCTGCACGCATCGAACCAGGGCCTGCCGGCCGTGCATATCGATGGCACCGACGTGGCGGAAGCGTACAAGGACGTCGTCGCGCGCTTCCTCGGCGAAGACAAGCCGCTGCGCTTCACCGACTACCAGAAGCCGGGCCTGCTGCAGCGCCTCTTCGGCAGCAAGTAACGGAGGCCGACCATGTCCATCCTTTCGTTTCTCCTCGGCGAGAAGAAGAAGTCCGCATCGGTCGCGAAAGAGCGCCTGCAGCTCATCATCGCGCACGAGCGCGTTGGCGGCCGCCCGCCGGCCGATTACCTGCCGGCGCTGCAGAAGGAGCTGGTCGCGGTCATCTCGAAGTACGTCCATATTTCGAACGATGACATCCGCGTGAGCCTCGAGCGCCAGGACGATCTCGAAGTCCTCGAAGTGAAGATCGAGATCCCGCAAGCCTGACCGTTGCCGGTATCCCTCCGCACGGCGGCACTCGCCGCCGTGCGCGTCTTACGCCCTGTTGCACTTTCGGGCACGCCGTAACACGGCGTCTGTCGGCCGTTATCGTCCCTCCCGCATTGAACGAATACGCTCGCGTAACTTGTTCAACCAGGAGGTTGTGATGGCTGTCTCTATCGTTCAACGTCGTATCGTTTCGCTCGCACTGCTTGCCGCGAGCCTGTCAGCCGTCGTCGCGCCGCTTGCCGCGCATGCGGACGAGATTCTCGTCGGCACGCCCGTGATCGCGCCGCAGGGCCGCGTGGTCGTCGCCGAGCCGGTCGCCGTGCGCACCGAGGAAATCGTCGTCGTCGCGCCGAATGCGCCGCCGCCGGTGCGCTACGAGGTCGTGCCGGCCACGCGCGTGGGCTACGTCTGGGATCGCGGGCACTGGCACTGGGATCACGGCCGCTACGTGTGGATCGGCGGCCACTGGGAAGCCGAGCGCGTCGGCATGCAATGGGTGCCGGGCCATTGGGACCAGCGCGGTCCGAACTGGTTCTGGACCCGTGGCCACTGGGCATGATGGAGGCGAGCGATGAAACGAACCGCAATCGCCATCGCGCTCGTCGCGATCACGCTGGCCGGGTGCATCGTCGTGCCGGCCCGGCCCGTGTACTACCGGCCGGCACCCGTCGTGATCTACTGAGCGTCGCGCGGGCCGGGCTGCGCCGGGCCGTTCGTCCCGGCCGCGGCCGGCTCGTCTTCGTGCGGCGCCGGCGCAGGCACGGCGTTCTCGGCCGGCGCGGCGGTGGACGGCTCGTGGCTGCCTTCGTCACGCAGCGTGTCGAGCGGATCGGCGGGCGCGGCGGTCGCGTCCTGCGGCTCGGTGACGCCGGTTCCCACCGTCGTGCTCGCCGCGGCTGCAGCGGTTGCCGTAGCCGGTTCCGCGGCCGCGACGGGCGGCGCGAGATAGCGCTGGGCGAGCGTTTCGTAGAGCGGCGGCGCGAAAAAGCGCGAAACGCGGCTCGACACCAGGGCGGTGGCCATCAGCGAAATCACGAGCGCGTGGCCGTTGATCATCTCCATCACGATCACGAACGACGTGATCGGCGATTGCGTGACGGCCGCCATGTAGCCGACCATCGCGAGCGCGATCAGCATCGGCAGGCTCATGTTGCTGAACACGATGTGCAGCAGGTTACCGAACCCGGCGCCGATCGACAGCGACGGCGCGAAGATCCCGCCCGGGATGCCCGGCAGGTACGACGCGACCATCGAGATCATCTTCAGGAACGGGTAGAACACCGACAGATGCTGGCTGCCGTCGAGCAGGCCGCGCGCTTCGGCATAGCCGCTGCCGAAGGTCGTGCCGCCCGATACGAGGCCGACGACGGCGATCGCGAAGCCGCACAGCGCGGCAAACGCGATCGGCCGCTCGCGATACAGGCCCAGCAGCTGCGCGGGCAGCCAGCGTCCCGTGTTGAGCAGCAGCCAGCAGAACAGGCCGCCTGCGATCCCCGTCACGATCGCGGTGACCAGCACGGCGAGCGCCAGCAGTTTCGGGAAATGGGGGCCGGCATCGATCGTGCCGAAATACGTGTAGTTGCCGTTCAGGCCGAGCGCGACGACGCCGGCGAGGATGATCGCGGTGATCAGCACGCCGCTGGCACGCGCGGAGAAACTGCGGGTCAGCTCCTCGATCGCGAACACGATCCCGGCGAGCGGCGTATTGAACGCGGCCGACAGCCCGGCCGCCGCGCCGGCCAGTACCAGCTGGCGTTCGATCTGCGCGTTCGAGCGCGGATAGAAGCGCCGCAGGTTGAACATCAGCGCCGCGCCGACCTGCACGGTCGGCCCTTCGCGGCCGATCGTGAAGCCGCCCAGGATGCCGAGGAACGAGACCAGCACCTTGCCGAACAGGATGCGCAGTGTCAGCAGCCGGGAGCCGAACGCGCTCGGGCGCGCGTGCAGCGTCGCGATCACCTGCGGGATGCCGCTGCCCTCGGCGCCGCGGAAGAAGCGGCGCGTGATCCATACCGACACCGCGGCGATGGCCGGCGTCAGCAGCAGCGGCAGCCACACGGCGTGATCGCGCATCGTGCGGAAGGTCTCGTAGCCCCAGTCGATCAGTCGCGCGTAGAGTACGGCGGCGAGACCGACGACGATCGCGCCGAGCCAGAAAACGCCGTACTGGCGCCAGATTCTCACCGAGCGTCGGGTGAGTGCGGGAAACAGGGCGGGAAGGGCAGGGCGTCGCATTGGCACGGGCCGGAAGGCAAAGACATGATTATAAAAAAAGAACCCGGGCGACAATAAGCTCTACAATTCTCGACATATCCAAACGCTTTGTTACAAATGTAATTTAGCCGTAATTCTCAAGCGTCCCCGATCTTATTAGCATGCCGAAATGCACCGCTCCATGTACTTCCCCGCAAACGTGAAACGCATTCTGATCGTGAAAGTGACGTCGCTCGGCGACGTCATCCAGACGCTACCCGTCGTTGCGGATCTCCACCGTGCCTTTCCGGGCGTCGAGGTCGACTGGGCAGTGGACGAGTCGTGTGCCGATATCGTGCGCTGGCACCCGGGCGTCAGCGCCGTGCTGTGCGCGCCGCTGCGCCGCTTCAAGAAGATGAGAAATACCGGTGACCTGAAGGCGATATCGGCGTCGATCGGCGCGTTGCGCCGGCATCGCTACGATGCGGTGATCGACCTGCACGGCGTCTACAAGAGCGCGATCATTGCGGCGCTGGCACGTGCCCGGCGTCGTGTCGGATACCGCACGCCGGATCTCGGCGAAACAGGGGCACGCTTTGCGTATTCGCATCGCTTCGGCCCGAAGCCGGCCTGCGACGCGTGGCACGGCATGCGTGTCAGCGCGGGCGAGGCGCTGGGCTACGCGCCCGAAGGCATTGCGTCGTACGGGATCGTTGCGCCAGACGTATCGTTGCCGCAGATCGTTACCGAAGGCGCACCGTTCATGCTGTTGTTCCACGCCACGTCGAATGCCGACAAGAAATGGCCGGCCGATCATTGGGCCGAACTCGCGACCCGAATGATGGCGCGCGGCTTGCGCGTGCTGTTGCCGTGGGGCTCGCCTGCCGAGCATGGCGACGCGCAGGACATCGCCGCGCGCGCGCCTGGCGCGGTCGTGCTGCCGGCCATGTCACTGGGCGAACTCGCCGCGACGATCAGCCGGGCGGCGCTGGTCGTCGGTGTCGACACGGGGCTGGTGCACCTGGCGCACGCGCTGCGGCGCCCGACGGTGATGATGTTCGTGGCCACTTCGCGTGCCCACTTCGGTATCGGCGGCGCGCCGCATTCGCTGTCGATCGGCGCCGCAGGTGCGCCGCCGAGCATGGCCGACGCACTCGATGCAATCGATGCCGTGGCGCCGGTCTGCGACGTGTTGCCGGTGCAGGCCGTCGCCTGACGGTTGCCGGCGGGCTTACGCCAGTATCGCTTCGATGGTGACGACGGCGGCGATGGCCGCCAGATTCGCGAGCAGCGCCTCGAACACGAGGCCGCGCCACGTCTTCGGCCGGAAGCGCAGCGCGAGCAGCAGCGCGCCACCCAGCGCGAGCGCGAGGATCAGGACCAGATCGGCATTGCCGAGGCGGATGTTCATGGCGGCGGCTCCTTCGGGGCGGGATCCCGGGGGCGCGCAGCGGCGCACCCAGGATCGAGTATAGGCAGCGCCGACTACCGCACAACCCGGGCCGCCCCGGAGTCTCAGACGAGCGATGCGTCGCGCGTTTCGCGCATCAGCAGCACGCCGATCAGGCTGATGGCCGCCGCAACCGACACATAACCGCCGACCCACGACAGCCCGCCGCGCGCCGCCAGCAGTTGCGCGATATACGGCGCGATCGACGCGCCGAGAATCCCGCCGAGGTTGTACGCGACGCCCGCGCCCGTATAGCGGACGTTGGTCGGGAACAGTTCCGGCAGCAGCGCACCCATCGGCGCGAACGTCACGCCCATCAGGAACAGCTCGATCGTCAGGAACAGCGCGACGAGCGGCATCGAGCCGCTGCCGAGCAGCGGCTCCATCGCGAAACCCGACAGCAGCGCGGCGATCGCGCCCACGACGAGCACCGGCTTGCGGCCGAAGCGGTCGGATGCCCACGCGGACAGCGGCGTCGCGAGCCCCATGAACACGACCGCGAAGCACAGCAGGCCGAGGAAGCTCTGGCGCGGAATATGCAGCGCCGACACGCCGTACGACAGCGAAAACACCGTCGAGATGTAGAACAGCGTGTAGCAGACGACCATCGCGAGCGCGCCGAGCAGCGTCGGCTGCCAGTGTTGCGTGATCAGGGTCGCGACCGGCACGCGCACGCGCTCGTTGCGATCGATCGCAGCCTGGAACGCGGGCGTTTCGGTGATCTTGAGCCGCACGTACAGGCCGAGCGCGACCAGCACCGCGCTGACCAGGAACGGGATGCGCCAGCCCCAGCTGCGGAACTGCTCGTCCGACAGCGACAGCGCGAGCGCGAAGAACAGGCCGTTCGACATCAGGAAGCCGACCGACGGCCCGAGCTGCGGGAACATCCCGAACCAGCCGCGCTTGCCCTGCGGCGCGTGTTCGGTCGCGAGCAGCGCGGCACCGCCCCATTCGCCGCCGAGGCCGATCCCCTGGCCGAAGCGCAGTACGCACAGCAGCACCGGTGCGAGCGTGCCGATCGCGTCGTAGCCGGGCACGAAGCCGATTGCGGTGGTGGACACGCCCATCACGAGCAGCGACGCGACGAGCGTCGACTTGCGGCCGATGCGGTCGCCGAAGTGCCCGAACAGGAACGAGCCGATCGGGCGTGCGATGAACGCGATGCCGAACGTGACGAACGCGGACAGCGCCTGTGCGGTCGCGGAGCCGTGCGGGAAGAAGACGGGGCCGATGACGAGCGCGGCGGCCGTTGCGTACACGTAGAAATCGTAGAACTCGATCGCGGTGCCGATGAAGCTCGCGAACACGATGCGCCGGTGGCTGACGGCGCCGGCCGAACCGGTTGCGTGTGCAACCGTCGGGGGGGATGCGGACATGGATGTCTCCGTTTTGTCGTTGGGGCGGTCGGCTGGGCGTGCGGTCGGGCAGGCGGGCGCCTGCCGCGGGCAGCCGAGCGGATGATGCGGTGGCGGCGCGGACGCGCGCCGTGGCGCGGACGTCACTCGCCGGTCGACGATGGAGACGGGTACGTCGCCGCCGCCCGGTGCCGGCGTGGTCGGCTCGCATGCCGGGTGGGGCGCGCGAACGCGCGCGCGGCGTGATGGCCGCGCGATTGCGGAAAATTATAGCCAGCGCCGCCGCGCACCGGCAATCGCGGGGCGGCGGCCGATCAGTCGATCGATTGCGCCTGTGCCGACGCGGTGCTTTGCAACTGGAAGTGGCCGTCGTCGTTGAAGAGCCAGCCTTCCATCAATTCGAGCCGGCCGTTGCCGTCAAGCAGCCGCGACGGTGGCGGCGGCAGCGGCGCCGAGCGGCGCAGCGACGCGAGCGCGAGCGCTTCCGCTTCGCTGTCGCCGTTGCTGCGATAGACGGATGCGTTGACGAGCCGGCCGCTGCCATCGACGGTGAAGGCCACGACGACGAGCGAGCGGAGCATCGCCTGCGGCGTGCCGTGCAGCATGCCGGACGGATTGCGTTCGGCGACACGCTGCGCGACTTCGACGCGGTACTGGTCGAGGCTGCCACTGCGGGTGATCGACGGAATCGTCAGGATCGAGTGTAGCGACGGAGGCGGCGTGATCGTGCATGCCGCGAGCATGGCGACGACGGCCAGCGCAACTGCACGCAGCCGGTCGACGCGCGGACGGGGAAGGGGGCGCATGGGAGGCTAGCCAGAAGTGACTATAAAAAAATGATAGGCGCACGGACGCGAGCCGATATCGGGAGAAACGCATAACGGGCGATGCCGGGTGTTGCGATCGCTGATGACGAAAGGGGCATGCGCTCGCGCGTCGCGATGTGACGTGCCATGTGACAGCGCGCTCGCGCGGCTGCCGCACGTGCGCATCCCGGCGTGCGTGTTGCAAGGTTGAAAGAAAGGCACGACGTGCAAGTGGCACGCACGCATCGGGCGATGATTCCGCCGGGCGCAGCGATCGCGGCAAGCAGCACCGCTGCCGACGCTCGCGCAATCTTCAGCGACCCGTGCCGCCCGCTTCAGAAGCCGTGCGTGACGAGTGACAGGATCGACAGGTCGGGGTGCGTGCCGTCGATGATGCTCTTGCCGATGTGCACGGCTTCGTGGACGGCTTCGTCGAGGCTCGCGAAGCTTTCCTCGCCGTCCGCGTGGAATGGCACCGCGTGGCCGGGCAACGCAGGATTCGCGCCCGGATGGCAGACGTAGCCGGTGTAGGTGTAGCGCGTGTCGCTGCCGGGCACGGCGGCCGGCACGACATGGATCTCGAAGCCTTCGTAATCGACGGGTTCCGTCGGTATCGACAGTTCGGTCATGACGATCTCCGTGTACCGCCCGCAGGGGTGGCGCGCGCGGTATCGAGTACGCGGCGGCGGTCGTGTCGCCGTGTTGATCGAATTCTAGGTGATCGGGCGGCCGGCCGGGAGGCTGCCGGCGCGGTGCGATGCGACGACGGGCGGCTGCCCGTGCCCGCGGCTCAGTTGGCGCGCGAGGCCCGGCGCGAACGCACGTGCCGTTTCGACGGGCGGCGTTGCGCGCGGCGCTGCATCATTGTTTGCAGCGCGCGTCCTTGCGCTGTACGACGATGATCACCGGGTATTTCTGGCCGTGGTCGAGTTCCACGCGTGCCACGACGGTCAGCGTCGCCGGATCGGAATCGTCGTACACGCTGACCTGCTCGTTCCGGAGGTAAGTCACGCCGGTGCAGTTCGACGTGCGTCCGTCGTCGCCCACCTTGCACTGGAGGTCGTTGTCCTTCAGGTAGTTGTAGGGCGACGGGCTCGCGAGGTACTCGCTCAGGCCGCGCGGCGAGCCGCCGACGCCGGTCACGTAGGCGATCGCGCACGACGCTTGCGCGTCGCTGCCGGAGGCGGTGTCGGCCGTCGCCTGCGTGCTGACGGCAACCAGCAGCGCGGCGAGCGACGAGACGATGAAGGGCTTCATGACGTGGGTTTCCCATTTCGCGAATCGGAGCGCCGGATTGTAACGGCATCCGGCGAGGCGCGTCCGGAAGTGAGGGCACGGCTACGAGAGTGGTCGACTATTGGACTGTAGAATCGTGGCGCTGAGAGCGCCAGCCACCATCTGGTGAAAAAACGACGGCAAAAGAAGCAATAAAGGGATTGGAATGAGTGCGCAGGATATCGTGCGGGCGCATCAAGGGGGGCTGATCCAGCAGGACCGCCTGCTGAAACTCGACACTCCGCTTGGGCCCGACGTGTTGTTGCCGCAGCGTTCGGCGGGGCTTTCGCGGATCGGCCGGCATTACGACTTCACGCTCGATGTGCTGTCGACGCGCAGCGACCAAGCTGAAGAGCCTGATTCCAGAAGGCAGCAACGAAGTACGACGGGTTGATGCAGGGGCCCGGGAAGCAAGTCATGCTCGATTATCTCGGAACGATCAAAAGCTGGGGCGACAGACCCGATACCTGATGAAAAAGACTCATTTCCTTGTACTGATCCTCGGGGCGCTCCTGCTTGGCGTCGTACTCGCATCGCACGACGGGAATGCCCGCTCAACCCTCGACAACCGCAACGGCACGACTTCATCACTTACAGTTATCCGGCTCGGCGATCCCAAGGACTCCGATCTCAACGGTCCGGGCGCGTCCGTCGACAATCATCCGTCAGGTACGCGCTTTTATCAGCATGACTGGGTGCGCGGCAATCTCGGCACGGTGAAGTTCATGCAGGGGACGCATGGCTTCGTGCTGGACAACGTGCTGTCCGCGGCGGGTTCAGCGGACAAGGATGTGCCGGGCGGCATCTACACGTGGAATATCAATTTTGGCGTCAGCCCCGAGCAGGCCGACACGCACGAGGCCGCATTGGCGCGCATGACGAAACTGTTTCAGGATCTGCGCGCGAACGGCTGGGTCCGGTACATCGACGTCAGCAATCCGCGCCTGACCGGCAAGCAGGCGTGGGACTACATGAAGACGTATTCGATTTATTCCCTCGATTCCGGTTACACACCGACGATCGAGGAGTGGAAGGCGGCCGTGAAGGAAATGCCGAGATGGGTGTTTTATGCAGATGGCGCCTATCTGGAGATTTCGCTGTCGGAGAAGAACATGGGCGGCTTTGTCGGGAAGACGACCTATCTTCTGACGGCTCGCATCAGGAACGAGTATGCGTTCTACGGGCTGGGGTATTTCCCCGGGAACGCCGAAAGAATCCGCAACTGGAAGACGCTGTTGCCCGCGGAACTGCAGAAGTACCACGCGAAGCGCATCGCTACCGAGGCTGCCCTGAAGGGGCAGGGCTATACGATCGACACGGCCTACCAGGATCCGCCCATCCAGGCGTTGAAGTGACGTGTCCGTCCCTTCGTGACGAGGTGATGCAGGTGATGCAGGTGATGCGAGCAACAGCAGGCGGGAAGGCGCAGATCGTGGTGGGCGACACGACCAGTCATGGCGGGCGGGTGATTTCCGGCAGCCCTTCTTTGACATGGGGGCGCGAGGCGATTCCGATCGCGCGCAAAGGCGACAAGGTGACCTGTCCGATTTGCGCACCTCATGTCTTCGAGATCGCGGAGGGTTGTGCGAACAGTCTGGATTTCGGTGCGTTGGTTGCGCTGGAAGGGCACACGACGACGTGCGGCGCCGTGCTGCTGGCCCAGCCCGGCGGTGCCGAGTCGTGAACGGCACCGTCGATTGCGCGTGACCACGCACACGAACCGTGCCGACGATGTACCGTGAGCAGCGCAGGCGGATGTCCGCGAGCGCCTGATCGCTGTCGGAAATGAAAAACGGGCCGAGCGGCCCGTTTTCTTTGAAGCTCTGGCGGAAGCGGTGAGATTCGAACTCACGGACAGTTTCCCGTCGCCGGTTTTCAAGACCGGTGCCTTAAACCGCTCGGCCACGCTTCCACACGAGGCGGCATTGTAACCGAAATGCCGCGTCGTTCATCCCTTCAATCGTCGCGCAGGAACAATTCCTGCAGGTCGTTGAGGAAACGCTGGCCGAGCGGCGTCGGCGAGATCTGCGCGAAATCGCGCGCGATCAGCCCGCGCCGTTCCGCTTCCTGCAGCGCCGGCTCGATCGTGCTCATCGGCAGCCCGGTGCGTTCGGCGAAGCTGGGCACGGGGAAGCCCTCGACGAGCCGCAGCGTGTTCAGCATGAACTCGAACGGCAGGTCGCGCGCACCGACTTCGCGCTCTTCCTGTACGGCCGTGCCGGCCATCGCCTGCTCGATGAAGGTCGCCGGATGCTTGTAGCGTGCCTGCCGCAGGATCCGGTTCGGGAACGACAGCTTCGTGTGTGCGCCCGCACCGATCCCGAGATAGTCGCCGAAGCGCCAGTAGTTCAGGTTGTGCTTGCACTGATGATTCGGCTTCGCATACGCGGACACTTCGTAGCGCCCGTAACCGGCCTCGGCCGTGCGCGCGTGGATCCATTCCTGCATGTCGGCCGATGCGTCGTCGTCGGGCACGACCGGCGGGAACTTCGCGAACAGCGTATTCGGCTCGAGCGTCAGGTGATACAGCGACAGATGCGGCGGTGCGTACGACAGCGCGGTCTCGATGTCGGTACGGCATTCGTCGAGCGTCTGGTTCGGCAGCGCGAACATCAGGTCGAGGTTGAAGTTGTCGAAATTCTTCGCGGCGATCTCGACGGCCGCGCGTGCCTGCGTGGTGTCGTGAATCCGGCCGAGCGCCTTCAGGTGCGTTTCGTTGAAGCTCTGGATGCCGACCGACAGGCGATTCACGCCGCTCGCGCGGAACTGCGCGAACTTCGCGGCCTCGAACGTGCCCGGATTCGCCTCGAGCGTGATCTCGGCATCGGCGTCGAGCGGCAGCAGCGCACGCACGTCGGACAGCATCCGGTCGAGGCCGGCCGCCGACAGCAGGCTCGGCGTGCCGCCGCCGATGAATACCGTATGCACCTGCCGGCCCCACACGAGCGGCAGCGCCTGCTCGAGATCGGCGCGCAGCGCGTCGAGATACTCGGTTTCCGGAAACCGTTCGCCCTTCCACTCGTGCGAATTGAAATCGCAGTACGGGCACTTGCGCACGCACCACGGGAAATGCACGTACAGCGCGAGCGGCGGCAGCGACGTGAGCCGCACCTGGCCGGGCGACGTGAAGGTCGCGACGACGCGCGCGCCGGTTTCCGCGGCCTGGCTCATGCGGCCTCCGTTGGCGAACGGGTATCGGGCGTGCTCATGCTTCCTCCGCGAGCCGCGCCAGCAGCGCCTTCAGCGCCAGCGCGCGATGGCTGTGCGTGTTCTTCACGGCCGGCTCGAGTTCGGCGGCCGTCGCGCCGAGCGATGGCAGGTAGAAATACGGGTCGTAGCCGAATCCGTGCTCGCCGCGCGGCGTGTCGACGATCTCGCCCGCCCAGCGCCCTTCGGCGAACAGCGGCTCGGGGTCGTCCGCATGGCGCACGAGCGCGAGTACGCAGCAGTAGTATGCGCGCCGGTCGTCGACGCCGCGCAGCTGCTCGACGAGATACGCGTTGTTCGCCGCGTCGCCCTTGTCGCGGCCCGCGCGCTGCGCGTAGCGCGCCGAATAGACGCCCGGCGCGCCGCGCAGCACGCGCACGCACAGGCCCGAATCGTCGGCGATCGCCGGCAGCCCGGTGAGCCGCGACGCGTGGCGCGCTTTCGTCAGCGCATTCTCGATGAAGGTGCCGAACGGCTCGTCCGCCTCGGGCACCGCGAGGTCGCCCTGCGGGACGATCTCGATGCCGACCGTCGAGAACAGCGCGGTGAATTCGCGCAGCTTGCCGGCGTTGTTCGACGCGAGAACGATGCGCGACAGCGGCGCGATGGTGTGGTCGTCCGGCATGTCAGGCGCCCAGCACGTCTTTCTGCAGCTGCACGAGCTCGGCGATCCCGCCTTGCGCGAGGTCGAGCAGCGCGTTCATCTCGGCGCGCGAGAACGGCACGCCTTCGGCCGTGCCCTGGACTTCGACGAAGCCGCCGGCGCCCGTCATCACGACGTTCATGTCGGTGTCGCACTGCGAATCTTCCGCGTAATCGAGGTCGAGCACGGGCGCGCCTTCGTACACGCCGACCGAGATCGCGGCGACGTGGTCGGTGATCGGCGAGCGCGTGAGCTTGCCGGCCGCGATCAGTTTCGACACGGCGTCGTGTGCGGCGACGAACGCGCCGGTGATGCTTGCCGTGCGCGTGCCGCCGTCGGCCTGGATCACGTCGCAGTCGATATGGATCGTGCGCGGGCCGAGCGCCTCGAGGTCGAACACCGCGCGCAGTGCGCGGCCGATCAGGCGCTGAATTTCCTGCGTGCGGCCGGTCTGCTTGCCGCGCGCGGCTTCGCGGTCGCTGCGCGTGTGCGTCGCGCGGGGCAGCATCCCGTATTCGGCGGTCAGCCAGCCTTGCCCGCGGTCGCGCAGGAAATCGGGCACGCGTTCGGAGACGCTGGCGGTGCAGAGCACCTTGGTGTCACCGAATTCGACCAGTACCGAACCTTCGGCATGTTTCGTGTAGTGGCGGGTGAGGGCGACCTTGCGCAGTTCGTCGGCGCGGCGGCCGCTTGGGCGGGAAACGGAGGACGTCATGTGGGAATCGCGGAACGGGAGGAAACCCCGATTTTAGCGCTGAACGGCGGGCTTGCCCGGCGGGGTGGTCCGCAAAAATGGGATAATGCGCGCTTCCCGCCCCGCGCTTGACGATGCGCCGGGCGCCTCGACATATCCCCGCCCGCGAGGGCACCCAGACGGCGAGACGAACCATGATCTACAGCATGACGGGCTACGCGAGCGCAACGCGCGAACTCGCGACGGCCACCGGCAACGGCGGCACCAGCGTGTCGGTCGAACTGCGCACCGTGAACTCACGCTTCCTCGACCTGAATTTCCGGATGCCGGACGACGTGCGCGCGTGCGAACCCGCGCTGCGCGAAATGCTGATGAACAAGCTGTCGCGCGGCAAGGTCGACATCCGCATCAACCTGCAGCGCGGCGAGCAGAGCATCGGCGCGGGCGCGCTGAACCAGTCGGCGCTCGGCCAGCTCGCCGAGCTCGAGCGTTCGGTGCTCGACACGTTCCCGGGCGTCGGCCGCCTGCGCGCCGGCGAGATCCTGCGCTGGCCCGGCGTGATCGCCGAGAGCGGCGTGTCGGCGGACGCGATCCGCGAGGCGGTGCTCGCGTGCGGCAAGGAAGCGATCGGCGAGCTCGTCGTCGTGCGTTCGCGCGAAGGCGCGCAGCTGGCGACGATGCTGCTGTCGAACGTCACCGAGATGGAAGCGATCGTCGCGCGCATCACGCCGCTCGTGCCGGAGCTGATCGCGAAACATCAGCAGAAGATCGTCGAACGGCTGCAGGAAGCGCTCGGCATCGCGGCGCCCGAAGGCAGCTCGACGATCGTCACGCGCGAGGAAGCCGCGGAGCGCATTCGTCAGGAAGTGACGATGTACGGGATCCGGATCGACATCGCGGAAGAGCTGTCGCGGCTCACCGCGCACCTGAACGAAACGCGTCACGTGATCGAGAAGGGCGGCCGCGTCGGCAAGCGTCTCGACTTCATGATGCAGGAGCTGAATCGAGAAGCAAACACGCTCGGCTCGAAGGCGGCGGCGAAGGAACTCGCCGACTCGTCGATGGCGCTCAAGCTGTTGATCGAGCAGATGCGCGAGCAAGTGCAAAACCTGGAGTAAAGCAACATGACCCAACCCACTCACGACGGCCACGCCGCGCATTCGCTGCATGGCGGCGTCTACCCGGGCAACCTGTTCATGGTCATCGCGCCGTCGGGCGCCGGCAAGTCGACGCTCGTGAATGCGCTGCTGTCGAAGGACCACGACATCTGCCTGTCGATCTCGTACACGACGCGCAAGCCGCGCCCGGGCGAACAGGACGGCCGGCACTATCACTTCACGACGGTCGAGGATTTCCGCACGCGTCACACGGCGCACGAATTCCTCGAGAGCGCGGAAGTGCACGGCAACTACTACGGCACGTCGCGCGTCTGGATCGAAGAGCAGATGAAGAACGGCCACGACGTGCTGCTCGAGATCGACTGGCAGGGCGCGCTGCAGGTGAAGAAGCAGTTCCGCAACGCGGTCGGCATCTTCATCCTGCCGCCGTCGCTCGACGCGCTCGAGGAGCGCCTGAAGAAGCGCGGCCAGGACGAACCGAACGTGATCACGCGCCGCCTGCTTGCCGCCGGCAGCGAGATCGCGCACGCGTCGGAAGCGGAGTACGTGGTGATCAACGAGAATTTCGAGCGTGCGCTTGCCGAGCTCGAATGCATCGTCGCGGCCACGCGCCTGCGCTTTGCTTCGCAGTACGCGCGACACACGGAGCTGTTCATCGAGCTCGGCATCCATCTGCCCCACGCGGAATGACGCGGGGGACGAGGGACATAAGGTAGAATAAGGACTATATTCAGAAGGAATTACCAACATGGCTCGCATTACCGTCGAAGACTGCCTGAAGCAAATCCCGAACCGCTTCGAACTGGCGCTCGCCGCCACCTATCGCGCGCGGCAGCTCGCGCAAGGCCATACGCCGAAGATCGAAAGCCGCGACAAGCCGACCGTCGTTGCGCTGCGCGAAATCGCTGCCGGCCAGGTCGGCGTCGAGATGCTGAAGAAGGTGCCGGTGTAACGCGCATCCGGCCCGTTCCAGCCATGTAATCCACGCGCGCAACGACTCGACCTGGAGGCGAATATGAGCACCACCCCATCGTCCGCCTCCGCGGATTCGACCACCGAAGCCACGGCCCAGTCGCCTGCGCGCCAGTACATCGACGCGGTCCTCGAACAGTCCTTCCGGCATCTGTTCGGGCCGACCGCCACACCGGAGCAGCCTCGCAAGCACGGCGTCGTTTCGATCGCGAAACTGACGGCCGCGCTTGCCGAGTATCTCGCTCCGGAAGAAATCAAAGAGGTCAAGGCGGCGTTCCACTTCAGTGACGAAGCCCACCTCGGTCAATACCGCCAGAGCGGCGAACCCTATATCACCCATCCCGTCGCCGTCGCGGAAATCTGCGCCGGCTGGAAGCTCGACGCGCAGGCCGTGATGGCCGCGCTCCTGCACGACGTGATGGAAGATCAGGGCGTGACCAAGAGCGAGCTGGCCGAACGGTTCGGCCCGAAGGTCGCCGAACTGGTCGACGGCCTGTCGAAGCTCGACAAGATGGAGTTCCGCAGCCGCGAGGAAGCGCAGGCGGAGAACTTCCGCAAGATGCTGCTCGCGATGGCACGCGACGTGCGCGTCATTCTCGTCAAGCTCGCCGACCGCCTGCACAACATGCGCACGCTCGGCGCGGTGCCGATGGAAAAGCGCCGCCGCGTCGCGCGGGAAACGCTCGACATCTACGCGCCGATCGCGCACCGCCTCGGGTTGAACAACACGTATCGCGAGCTGCAGGACATGAGCTTCGCGAACTTCAACCCGCATCGCTACGCGACGCTCGAGAAGGCCGTGAAGGCCGCGCGCGGCAACCGCCGCGAAGTGATCAGCAAGATCCTCGAGGCCGCGCAGCGCGCGATGGCCGACGCGAAGATCGACGCCGAGATCACCGGCCGCGAAAAGACCATCTACAGCGTCTACCGCAAGATGCGCGACAAGCAGCTGTCGTTCTCGCAGGTGCTCGACGTGTACGGTTTCCGCGTCGTCGTCGACAGCCCGCTCGACTGCTATACGTGCATCGGCGCGCTGCACGCGCTGTACAAGCCTGTCCCCGGCAAGTTCAAGGACTACATCGCGATCCCGAAGATCAACGGCTATCAGTCGCTGCATACCACGCTCGTCGGCCCGTTCGGCGCGCCGATCGAGTTCCAGGTGCGCACGCGCAAGATGCACGAGATCGCCGAGGCAGGCGTGGCCGCGCACTGGCTGTACAAGAACGGTAGCGCGGATCTCAGCGACGTGCAGAAGCGCGCGCACCAGTGGCTGAAGTCGCTGCTCGACATCCAGAGCGAAGCCGGCGATTCGAGCGAATTCCTCGAGCACGTGAAGATCGACCTGTTCCCGGATGCGGTCTACGTGTTCACGCCGAAGTCGAAGATCATGGCGCTGCCGCGCGGCGCGACGGCACTCGATTTCGCGTATTCGATCCACAGCGATCTCGGCAACCAGTGCGTGGCCGTGAAGATCAACAACGAGCTGCTGCCGCTGCGCACCGAGCTGAAGAGCGGCGACATCGTCGAGGTGATCACCGCGCCGTACTCGAAACCGAACCCCGCGTGGCTCGGGTTCGTGCGCACGGGCAAGGCACGTTCGGCGATCCGTCACTACCTGAAGACGATGCGTCTGAACGAGTCGGTGCAGCTCGGCGAGCGCCTCGTCGACCAGAGTTTGAAGGGCTACGGTCTCGCGCTGGCCGATGTCGAGCCGGAAGTGTGGGAGAAGCTCGTGCAGTGGACGGGCAACAAGAGCCGCCAGGAAATCTTCGCGGACATCGGCCTCGGCCGTCGCGTGGCCGCGGTGATGGCCAAGCGCATCGAGGTGCTGATGAGCGGCCGCGATGCGGACGACGATCTGCCGAAGTCCGAGCGGCATCCCGCACACCATGCGCCGCCGGTCGTGATTACCGGCACCGAAGGGATGTCGGTGCAGTTGTCCGCGTGCTGCCGCCCGATTCCGGGCGACGCGATCATGGGCTACATCGGCATCGGCCTCGGGATGGCGATTCATACGACCGATTGCCGCGTGGCGCAGCGTATTCATCGCCGCGATCCGGGCCGCTGGATCGACGTCGAATGGGCGCCGCAGCCGGGCCGCCTGTTCGACGTTGCGGTGAAGGCGCTCGTGAAGAACACGAAGGGTATCTTTGCGCGGGTTGCGGCTGACATCACGTCGGCTGACGCGAACATCGTTCATATCGCGATGGACGAGGATCTGACACACGAATCGACGGTGCTGCGCTTCGTGATCCAGGTCAGCGATCGCGTGCATCTCGCGAACGTGATGCGGCGCGTGCGCACCAATCCGGACGTGATGCGGATCATGCGCGAGCGTTCGACCGACGACGGCGCCCATGCGCGTCACGACGGCGGGATGCGCATCGAGCGCGAGCGGCAGGATTACTGACGCGTTCTGCGTGACGAGCAATGCGACGGCGGCCATGGGCCGCCGTTTTCATTGGTGCCTGCGGTGCGACAGCGCGAGCTTGGCGGCGTCTTTCCGAGGCCGATCGGGTGCGGCGGTGTCGTGCCGCTTATGGAGGGGGAAGGGGGGGCAGAAAAGAAAAAGGGCTTTCCCGGAGGAAAGCCCTTTTAAGGTGGTGCGGCTGGCAGGATTCGAACCCACGACCCCTTGGTTCGTAGCCAAGTACTCTATCCAACTGAGCTACAGCCGCACGCAAAGCGGTACTACTTCAACTGTCGGAACCTTCTACGATGGGAAGGCCCCCAAAAAGGTGGCGCGGCTGGCAGGATTCGAACCCACGACCCCTTGGTTCGTAGCCAAGTACTCTATCCAACTGAGCTACAGCCGCACGCAAAACAAAACTTCTACTGCTTCGAACTGAAAGGGCCTTCGGATCAGAAGGCCCTCGAAAAAAGTGGCGCGGCTGGCAGGATTCGAACCCACGACCCCTTGGTTCGTAGCCAAGTACTCTATCCAACTGAGCTACAGCCGCACGCAGAAGCGAAATTATAGCAGGGTTGTATAAAAAGGGAAGCCTTATTCGCGAATTGTTCTGCAGGACCTTGCCGGGGCGCCCTTCGTGTACCCTTGGAGCATCAGTCATCCATGTTGAACCCGCATCATGAACAAGGCGTTTGTCAAAGAGTCGGACGGCGACGACGACGATCTCGACCAGGCCCAGCCCGCGATTCCGGCGGGTGCGAAGAACTACATCACGCCGGCCGGCCACAAGCGGCTGAGGGACGAATTGCTGAACCTGATCGACGTCGAGCGTCCCGAGGTCGTGCGGCTCGTGTCCTGGGCCGCGTCGAACGGCGACCGGTCGGAGAACGGCGACTACATCTACGGCAAGCGGCGGCTCCGCGAGATCGATCGCCGCATCCGCTTCCTGACGAAGCGGCTCGATCTTGCCGAAGTCGTCGATGCGAGCCGGCAGGAGAATGTCGACCAGGTGTTTTTCGGCGCAACGGTCGATTACGAGACGCCGGACGGCGAGGGTCACACGATCACGATCGTCGGGATCGACGAGGTCGATCTCGATCACGGCTGCGTCAGCTGGATCTCGCCGGTCGCGCGTGCGCTGATCAAGGCGAAGATCGGCGATACCGTCATGCTGATGACGCCGGCCGGCGCGCAGCCGATCGACGTGCTCGACGTCCGCTATCCGGCGCCGGGCAACGCCTGAGCGACGCTCGCGCGCAGCCCGGCAAAGAAAAAGCGCCCCGATGGGGCGCTTCGTCATCCGGCGTGCGGCGGATGTGCGGGGCGCTCAGAAGCGATGGCGCAAACCGGCCGTGACTGCGATCTGCTTGTTGGTCGATGACGCACCACCGAGGCCATTGACATAGGCGCCGATGCCCAGGCCGTCCGCGCTGACGCGCTGATACACGCCTTGCACGTACACGTCGGTCCGCTTGGACAGTGCATAGTCGGTCTGCAGGTTGAACTGATTCCAGCCTGGATGACGGCCGTCCAGGAAGCCGGCGGTGTATGTGTACGACCCGGCCAGCGACAAGGCCGGCGTGAGCGCGTAGCGCGCGTTCACTTCGTAGTTGTTGAAGCGGGCAAACGTGCCGTCGAGACCCAGGCCGTTCGACACGCCCGAGGCACCCGCGGAGATGCCGAGCGCCCGGTTCACACGCGATTGCGTGAACACGAAGCCGGCCGTTGCCGGGCCGAATGTGTAGTTCAGGCCGCCGCCGAACACGCGCTGACGCTTGCCGACGAACGTGTTGTCGCCTGCTACCGCGCCGCCGCTGTTGGTGACCTCAGCCGACGTGAGGCCCGTGATGTCATTGTTCAACTGCAGGTAGCCAGCACCGATATTGAAGCCGGCGTAGGTGTACGACACGCCCGCGCTGTACGCGCGATTGTTCGAGAACTGGTTGCTGTTCGAGAAGCCGTACAACGCGCCGAACTTCAGGCCGCCGTAGTTGATGCTCGTATACTTGACGGCGTTATTGATCCGGAACGAATTGTTCAGGTTGTCGTTATCGAACGGGTGGGCAAACTGGGTGCCGCCGAATTGCGTACCGGTCAGCGACAGCGGCCCGATGTAGTCGACGACGCTGTCGTATTGGCGACCGAGAGTGACGGCGCCAAACTGATCATGAGACAAGCCGACGAACGCCTGGCGGCCGAATTCGCGGCCATTCTGGCCGAGCGTGCCGTTGGCGATGTTGAAGCCGTTTTCCAACACGAAGATTGCTTTCAGGCCGCCACCGAGATCTTCCGTGCCGCGCAGGCCCCAGCGGCTGCCGTTGATCTGGCCGCTGCGTTCCGACCATGAGCTGTGGCCACCCTGGTTGTTGGTATAGGTGATGCCTGCGTCGATCAGGCCGTATAGCGTCACACTGCTTTGGGCGTGGGCTGCTGTAACGAAGACACCCGACAACGCGGTGACGATCAGGGTTTTTTTCATGGATCTGTCTCCAAACAGGATGATGTCGATCGAACCTGCTGCGGACTGGCATGTTTTGCTTGATGTTACGGCCGGTCCTGCAGAGCGGCGGTGCGCTTATCAAAAAGCCATCTGCAGTGTACGGAGTGCGTGAAGCGGGGGGCGATCACGCATTAAGCAATAATATATTTTGGAATCCGCAAAGATCTCAGAGGCAGCGCAAACGATTGCCCATCAAGGGTTTGCGGCACTGCAGCGAAGAAAAATGTCGATTAGGACTACGGAACGGGCGTTGCGCGATCGCGACAGGTGGTCAGCAGCAGGCGAGGGTGCTCATAGCGCGATTATTGACGCATCGGCAATAGAGGTTTGTGTGGAGCATGAATAATGAAAGGTTGTTCTCTCGCTATACTGCGATCTCTGCTTTCCGAAGCAGACTTTTTCGTTGACGGAAAAGATCTCCAAACCTTTGTCGGCGCGACTTCCCAGTCGCGCTTTTTTTTTGCCCCGCCTCGCCGCGCGCTATTGCGCGTACGTGCGCCGCTTGCGCTTGGCCGCAGGTGCGGCCTCCTTGGCTTCGTTGGGGGGCGGCGTGTAGGTCCAGTCTTCCATCACGTAGTGACGGGCATCGAGAGGCGATGCGAGCAGGTTCTGCCAGTGGTCACCGTGCCAGGTCGTATCGAATTCGGTGTCACACGGCGCTTCGCGCGCAGACTCGGCCAGGGCGCGGGACTTGCGGCGTACGCGTCCGAGCCGGCTCGCGAAGCGCTTGATTCCGTCCAGCCACATGACCTTCTCCTTCCATCCGGCGTTGAGTGAGCATCGCAATGTCCCCGCATTTCCGCAACCCGGAAAAAACCCGAGGATTTTACCGAGCCGATTTGTCCCCGGTAGAAATTTCATGGTCGAGATTATCGATACGCTGATCCCGGTAATGTTGACAGGTTTTTGATGCGAATCAATTAATCAAAGGCGATGGTGTACCGATTCCAATGGTATTAGCGTTTTTTTGATAAAACGTTCGTCAAAAATTTTCTTGACGCACCCGGATTGTCCAATTTATAAAGTCAGCACTCCGTCCTCGGGCGGCGTGCTGGTGCGGGTGCTGGCGCAATGTTTCGGGATTTCGGGAAACGGCTATAAAAATAGCTTTTTTGATCTAATCGAGTGGGGAACGAAGACATGGATACCGGTATCGTGAAATGGTTTAACGATGCTAAAGGTTTCGGCTTTATTACGTCGGACAATGGCGGTGAAGATTTGTTTGCACACTTTTCCGAAATCAAGATGGACGGCTTCAAGACGCTGAAGGAAAACCAGCGTGTTTCGTTCGACGTGAAAGTCGGGCCGAAAGGCAAGCAGGCAGCGAATATCCAGGCGGTCTGACGCGCCACGCATTGCCGATCACGTCCGGCCCCCGCATTGCGGGGGCTTTTTGTTTTCCGGGGACGGAACATTTCGGTTCGGGCTGGCCGCGAACAGGGATGCCGGTGCATACTCACGGAAGCATCGTTTCCCAGTCTTTTCATGTCTGATTCCCCCCGACCGTCCGATCCCGCCAGCGAACAGCCGCTTGTTTTCGTCGACCTTGAAACCACGGGCGGCTCACCCGCCGAACACCGCATCACCGAAATCGGTGTGGTCGAAATCGGCCCGCTCGGCGTGTCGACGTGGACGACGCTCGTCAATCCGGGCCAGTCGATTCCACCGTTCATCCAGCAACTGACGGGCATTTCGGACGAAATGGTGCGCGACGCGCCGTCGTTTGCGTCGCTGGCGCCGGCATTGTTCGAGCGGCTCGACGGCAAGCTGTTCGTCGCGCACAACGCGAGTTTCGACCGCGGCTTCCTGCGGGCCGAATTCGAGCGCGCCGGCTTCGCGTTCAATCCTGATGTGCTGTGTACGGTGCGGCTGTCGCGTGCGCTGTTCCCGCGCGAAGCGCGGCACGGGCTCGACGCGTTGATCGAGCGCCATGGCCTCGTGCCGGCTGCGCGCCACCGGGCGCTGGCGGATGCCGATCTCCTGTGGCAGTTCTGGCGCCAGTTGCACGATATCGTGCCGCTCGAGCGGTTGCGCGACCAGATCGCGCGCACGACGCGTCATTTCCGTCTGGGCGGCGACCTGACCGAAGCCTGGCTCGATACGGCGCCGGCCGGGTGCGGCGCGTACGCGCTGTTCGGGGAGGGCGATGCGCCGCTGTATGTCGGCCGCAGCGTCCGCGTGCGGCAGCGGCTGCGTGCGCTACTGACCGGCGAGCGCCGTTCGTCGAAGGAAATGCGGCTTGCGCAGCAGGTGCGCCGGGTTGAATGGCGCGAGACCGGCAACGAGCTGGGGGCGATGCTCGCCGAAGCGCAATGGATCGCCCGGCTGCGCCCATCGTACAACCGTCGCCCCGCGGCTGACACCGCCCGTGCCGGCGGTGCGCCCTGGCCGTTCGACGGCGCCGTTGCATTCGAGGCGAGCGGCGAGCGCCGCCTGTTTCATGTGATCGATGGCTGGCGGTATCTCGGCGTGGCGGAATCGCTCGACGCGGCCGCACGGCTCGCGGCCGACGGGACGGATGGTGCGTTCGAACCCTTCACCCACCGCCTGCTGCAGACGCATCTCGCACGCGGCCTGCAACTGATTCCGCTCGTCGCGCTCGCGCCTGCGGGGCAGGCAGGTTAAATCAAGCGCGGCCGCGCGATCCGCGCCTGCTGCGTCAACCGATCGCGCTTGCGCCGCCGGCCGAGCAGACGTGCGACAGCGCGGTGTCGAGTGCCTGCGTCTGCGTAGAGTCGTAGCGCGTGAGTGTCTTCCAGTTCGCGATGCTGCGCGCAAGCCGCGCCTGACAATCAGGCGCATCGCGCAGCGGTGCAACCTGCGCGAGTCCCGCGAGCATTTTCTGCGTCAACCGGTCGAGCGCCGGGCGCGTGCTGGTCGCGAGATCGGGCGGTGTGCCTTCTGGCGGCCGCGTCGCACGCCAGGTGGCGAACAGCGCGTTCTGCACATCCTTGCTTGCGGTGATCTGATCCTCGAAGAACGCTCGCGCGAACGCGGGGTCGACGCCGGCTTGTGCCGCGCGCTTCTCGACCGAGGCGAGCAGCGCCGCTTCGCGCGGCCGGTCCTCGATTGCCTTGTGATTGGCCCATTTCCATCGAGCGACCGGTTCGGCGAGCGCGAGGCGCTGCGACGCGAGCGCGACGAGGTTGGTGAGGGCGGTGTCGTCGCCGTCTGCATGGACGATACGCGGAGACGAAAAGAGGGCGACGCCGAGCGCGGCGACAGCGAGGCTGGCACGAAGGGCTTGCTTCATCGGAACGAACGGGAGAGCCGGGCGGGCCGGACGTGGAAAACCAGAAGGATAGACGAAGACAGTCGCGCGGCGTAGCGCAGCGACCAGAGAATCAGCAGGCGAGCTGATCCGGCACCGTCAGGCTGTTGCGGCCCGGGTGCGAGGCGAATTGCGCGCGATGCGCAGTGATGAACCGCACGATAGCGATGATCGACACGTGGCGGTTACAGAACCGAACAGGCGTTCACTTCGGCGAGTACAGCTTGTGCTGCTCGTCGAAGAATGCCCGCACGTGGTCAGGCAATTCGGCGAGGAATTCCACGCCGACGGGTTCCGGATCCGGGCTCATCACTTGCTCGGGCGGTGGCATGCGAGTTGGTCTTTCGTCCATGGTCATTTCTCCAGCAGGTTCGATGATTATCAACCTCGCGCTTGGATTTATGCCAGTAGCGAATCGTTAGATTTTGTCTCTGTTGTATTAACGGCACATGCGCTCCGGCGCGCGCTGCGATGCCGACTATTGCATCGTACGGAATCGGCAACAATCGGGCCGCTTGTTATACTTGCGCGCACTTTTTCCTGGACCGCGATGAAACGAACGACGCGTTGGATCGGCCTCGTATGGCTGGCGCTGGTACTGAATGTACTGTCGCCCGTCATCGGCTATGCGCGTCTCGCATCGAGCGGCTCCGGCGAGCTCACGCTCGAGTTGTGCAGTGCAGCGGGCGCCCGCCAGGTCGTGCTCGCGCAGGCGGGCGGCGATCACGATACGTCGTCGTTCGACCATGCCGGCGTGCCGCACTGCGTGTACTGCCCCGGCTTCGCGGCGAACGTGGCGCTCGGGTCGAGCCCGCCCGCGCTGCCGGGCTTCGTACGGACGTTCGCCTATCGCGCGGCCGCTCCCGTCGTCCCCGATTGTCCCCGCAAGGGCATCCGTCTCGCGCAGCCTCGCGCCCCGCCTGAAAACGCTCCGATCTGATTGATGTCGTCCGCGCGCCCCCGGTGGCGCGCGTGCCGCCCGCGGCCGGGCCGCGTGCCGCGTCGTCCGTGCGCGGCGCGCGCGCTCGTGTCCGGCGGCGTCCGATCACGTTTTCAGGAATTCGCACATGTCCTCTTCCTTCGCCGCGCGGCCGTCGCGCGGCCGGCTCGCGCTCGCGTGCGCGGCCGCTTTTGCCTGGCCTGCCGCCCATGCGGCGTCAACCGACGATCCACGCGACGCGACCGCGCGCGGTGGCGTCGAGCGTCCCGCCGATGCCGCCGTACCAGCGTCGGCTGTCGCTACCGTGCCGCCGGCGCCGGCCGGCGATACGCTGACCGCCGTCAGCGTGACCGCGCAGCGGCAACCGGTCGACCCGGATACGCCGGCCGTCGTCACATCGATCACGCGCGAGCAGATCGAATCGCACACCAACGTCACCACCGAGGACGCGCTGAAATACGCGCCGAACCTGATGGTCCGCAAGCGCTATATCGGCGACCGCAACAGCGTATTCGCCGGCCGCGACTTCAACGAGCTGCAGAGCGCACGCGGGCTCGTGTATGCGGACGGCGTGCTGCTGTCGAACCTGCTCGGCTCGAGCTACGCGTACC
The DNA here is from genome assembly GCF_020419825.1 of Burkholderia sp. AU30198. Classification (NCBI taxonomy): domain Bacteria; kingdom Pseudomonadati; phylum Pseudomonadota; class Betaproteobacteria; order Burkholderiales; family Burkholderiaceae; genus Burkholderia; species Burkholderia sp. AU30198. The sequence continues at coordinate 274,358 of NZ_JAIZSA010000010.1, forward strand.
CGCCGCGCTGGTCGCTGATTCCGCCGGACGACATCGCGCGCGTCGATGTGCTCTATGGCCCCTTTTCCGCGCTGTATCCGGGCAACTCGATCGGCTCGACCGTGCTGCTGACGACGCGTCGCCCGGAAAAGCTCGAGGCGTCGCTGTCGACCCAGTTCTTCACGCAGCGCTACCACGACGGCTACGGGGTTGCAGACAGCTTCGGCGGCAATCACCAGACCGCACGGATCGCGAATCGCGTCGGCCGGTTCTGGTTCGCGCTGTCGCTCGACCGGCTCGAGAACAACGGTCAGCCGATGCAGTATGCGAGCCCCAATTCGGCGTACAACCCGAAGCTCGGCGCCGCCGTGCCCGTGACGGGCGCCGCGACCGACATCGGGCCCAACGGCCGGCCGCGGACGATCGTCGGTGCGCAGTCGATCGAGCGAACCGAGCAGCTCAACGAGACGGTCCGGATGGGCTATGCGTTCACCGACCACGTCGATGCGACGCTCACGCTCGGGCATTGGGAGAACCATTACCGGCAGCACGGCGAAACCTTCCTGCGCGATGTGGCCGGCAATCCGGTCTACGGCGGCAACGTGTCGATCGGCGGCCAGAACATGACCGTCGCGCCGAACGCATTCGCGCCGCAGCGCGGCGACCAGGAGAACTGGCTGTACGCGCTCGGCCTGAACGGCCGGCTCGATTCCGGCTGGCGCCTGTCGGGCGTCGTGTCCGCGTACGACGTGTCGCGCGACGTGCAGCGCTCGGCGTCGACCGTGCAGGGCGGCGCAGGCACGCAGTTCCAGGGCGACGGCACCGGCTGGCGCACGCTCGACCTGAAGGCCGAGGCGCCGGAAGTGAAGGGCCATACGTTCACGTTCGGCTATCACTACGACAACTACTTCCTGCGCAACGTCACGTACAACACGGCCGACTGGCTGGCCGGGCCGACCACGTCGCTGTCGAGCCTCTATCGCGGCGACACGCGCACGCAGGCGCTGTTCGGCCAGGACGCGTGGCGCTTCGCGCCGGGCTGGCTCGCGACGCTGGGGCTGCGCTACGAGCGCTGGGATGCGTACGGCGGCGCGCTCGGCAATGCGACGGGCACGCTCGGCTATGCGGACCGCAGCGCGAATGCGCTGTCGCCGAAAGTCGCGTTGCAATGGGATGCGACCGACGTCTGGCGTTTCCGGCTGTCGTTCGCGACCGGCACGCGGTTCCCGACGGTCGGCGAACTGTTCCAGGGCACGATCTCGAACAACGCGATCGTCAACAACAACCCGAACCTGCGGCCTGAAAAGGCGATCGACTGGGACTTCACGGCCGAACGCGACGTGGGCGTCGGCGTCGTGCGTGCCAGCGTGTTCCAGAGCGATCTGCGCGATTCGATCTACAGCCAGACGACGGTGTCGGGCGCGACGACGGTGACCAACATCTCGAACGTCGATCGCGTGCGCGTGCGCGGCGTCGAACTCGCGTTCAGCGGCGAGAACGTCGGTTTGAAGGGACTCGCGATCGACGCGAACGTGTCGGCGAGCAACGCGCAGATCCTCGCCGATGCCGCGAATCCCGCGTATGTCGGCTCGCGCTTTCCGCGGATTCCGCGCATGCGTGCGAACCTGCTCGCGTCGTATCGCTTCGACGAGCACTGGCTTGCGAGCGTCGGCGTGCGCTATTCGGGCCGCCAGTTCAACACGCTCGACAACAGCGACGTGAACCCGGATGTCTACGGTGGCACGAGCTCGTTCACGGTCGTCGACCTGAAGGCGCGCTATCGCTTCGACCGACACTGGGCCGCGTCGGTCGGCATCGACAACCTGACGGACCGTCGTTACTACGTGTTCCACCCGTATCCGGGCCGTACTTTCTATGGAGAACTGAAATGGTCGCTGTGAGATCGCTCGCGGCAGGTGGCGCGCTGTGGTTCGCGTGGTTGTCGTCCGCCGGTGCGCACGATGCGCATGACGTGCCGAAGGCGGCCGATTCGCACGCCGCGCACATGAGCATGCAGGCTGCACCCGCGCAGCAGAAGCAGCCGCTCGCGACCGGCGCTGCGTTCGACGCGCGTCACCGGCTGTGGGTCGCGTGGGTCGAAGGTGCGCACGTCGTCGTCGCGCATTCCGACGATGCGGGCCGCACGCTGTCCGCGCCCGTGACCGTCAACGCGATGCCGGAGCCGATCTACACGAGCGCCGAGAATCGCCCGAAGATCGCGACGAGTCCGGACGGGCGCGCGGTGTACGTGTCGTGGTCGATGCCGCTCGATGCGCCGTACACGGGCATGGTGCGCTTCGCGCGATCGCTCGACAGCGGTGCGACGTGGAGCGTGCCCGTGACCGTGCATCGCGACCGGCAGGCGATCACGCACCGCTTCGACATGATGGCCGTCGATCCGGCCGGCAACATCGCGATCGCATGGATCGACAAGCGCGATCTCGGTGCGGCGAAGGCGGCGGGGCAGGCGTACGAAGGCGCGGCTGTCTACTACGCGGTATCGCGCGACGGCGGTGCATCGTTCGAAGCCGAGCGCAAGGTGACCGACCACACGTGCGAATGCTGCCGCATCGCAATGGCGATCGATCCGGCCGGACGTATCGAGGCCGCGTGGCGCAACGTGTTTCCAGGGCAGATCCGCGATCACGCGCTCGCCGTGTTGCCCGTCGCGGCGTCGGAGCCGGTCGTGCCGGTGCGCGCGACGTTCTCGAACTGGCACGTCGAGGCGTGCCCCGAGCACGGCCCGGCGCTGGCAATCACGCCGGACGGCACGCGCCATCTCGCCTGGTTCGGCGTCGTCGATGGCCGGGCCGACGTGTTCTATTCGCGCATCGGCGCCGACGGCGAGCCGCGCGGCACGCCGTGGGCATTCGGCGCGAATCCCGCCGTGCCCGGCGAGCAGGCGTCGCATGCGGCGCTCGTCGCGCGCGGCGACGTCGTCTGGCTCGCATGGAAGGCGTTCGACGGCGACACGATGCAGATCAAGCTGCGCCGGTCGGACGATCGCGGCGCGCACTGGTCGGCGCCGCGCGTGATCGCGTCGACGTCGGGCGCGAGCGACAACCCGCAGTTGCTCGACGATGCGGGCCGCCTCTATTTGTCGTGGCGCACGCGTAACGACGGTTATCGGCTGATCGCGGTGGAGGGTGTGAAATGAAGCGGCTGATTGCGTTGCTGGGCATCGTGCTCGCGAGCACGCCGGCGTGGGCCGGCGGCGAACTGCAGCCGCTGCGCGCGGCCGACGTCGCGCGCCTGTATGCGACCGCGCACGAGCGGCCGCTGGCGGTCGAGATCTGGTCGCTCGATTGCGGATACTGTCGCGAGAACGCCGCGCACCTGGTCGCGTGGCAGCGCGGTCACCCGGACGTGCAGCTCGCGATGGTTGCAATGGATGCGTACGACGACAACGGTGCGGCGATCTCGCAGGCGCTCGCGCAGATGAGCTTGCCGCCGCAGGTTGTGCAGTATGCAAATGCGGAGCCGATGCCCGAGCGTCTGCGGGCGGCGCTCGATGCGGGATGGAGAGGGGAGATGCCGCGCACCGTGTGGATCGGGCGCGATGGCACACGCGAAGCGCGCAGCGGATTGCTGACGGCCGACGTGCTCGACGGCTGGTTGCAGCGCGCCAGGCGCTGAACGGGCCAGCGGCGCGCGGCGGACGGGCCGCGCGCCGGCCTGATACGAAAACGCGCCCGAAGGCGCGTGGAGAGAATCGTCAGGCCGCTCGCTTGAATAGCCGGATCACGAACAGCAGGATCACCGCGCCGACGACCGCGACGATCACCGAACCGATGAAGCCGCTGCCGACGCTGATACCGAGCAGCCCGGCGAGCCAGCCGCCGATCACCGCGCCGACGATCCCGACGATGATGTCGACGATCAGCCCGAAGCCGCCGCCCTTGACGAGCAAGCCGGCAAGCCAGCCGGCGATCGCACCGATGATGAGCCACATAATCAAGCCATGAGCCATGGTTGTCCTCTCCTTGAGTTGTGTCGAATGACCGGACGTCGGCAGCGTTGCCGCAAGCTGAATGAAGGCGGCATCGCGACCTGCCGCGCCGCCCACGCAATGTAACGCGATAGACGGGTCGGAATCGTTAAGTAATGTTATGCACCCTCAACCGGATTTTCCAGGGAATTTGTCTGCGTACGGCGACGCGCGTGCGCGGGCGATGCATGGCGAAATGAATTTGTAATAAATGGCCGGCGGTGAAGCCGGTCGGCCAGGAGTGTCATCGTTCGCGCGTCGATGCCTGCGTGCCCATGTCGGGCAATCCGTCGCTTGCGTCGGCGAGCAGCCGTGCGACGGTCGAGGGATCGCCGATCGCCTCGATCGACAGCAGTGCGAAGCGGGCGAGAAAGAGCGGCGCGTCGGTTTCACCGATTCGTGTCATCGTGCGGCACAGGTCGGTGTAGAGGGTGTCGCGTTCGGTATCCGTCATCATGCGGTCTCCTGAGGATCGGTTGACGCGCACGGATGGAGTGCGCGATCGAGCGCGGCGGCCACGTCGCCGGCGCGAGCGTCGTGCCAGCGGCCGAGTACGTGACCGTCCGGACGCACGAGATAGACGGTGCCGTCGCGCGCGCCATACATGTCGAACAGCCGGCCGTCGTCGTCATGGCCGCCGCAGGCCGGTTGCCGCGGCGCCGCATGCCGTGCGAGCGTGACGAGCGCGAACGGTATCCGCGCAGCGTGCAGGCGCCGTTCGAGATCGGCGAGCGCCGGATCGGGCACGCCGTCGGACGTGAAGCAGAACGCGGTGAAGCGTGGGGCGACGAGATCGGTCAGGTGGCCGCGACGCATGTCGCTGCCGTGCGCCGAGTACAGCATCAGCGGGCATTCGGCGAGCACCGTGCCGGGCGCGGGGCCGGCGGCAAACGTATCGCGTTCGGCTGCGTTGAGCGGTGACGTCGCGTAGGCGATGGCCGTCGTCTGGCGTGGATTGATCAGCGAACGCAGTGCCGGATGCCGGACCGCGAGCGACAGCACGGCCTTGCGCATCAGTTCGAACGCAAACGACGGCGGCGCCATGAACTCGGTGCTCTTCGTGCCGTAGCGGAGATTCTCGTGCGTCGCGAACACGCGTTCGTCCGAGTAGCTGTCGAGCAACGTGTCCGATGCGAGCCCGCGAGTCACGTACGCGAGTTTCCAGGCAAGGTTGTCGGCATCGTCGATGCCCGAATTCGCGCCGCGCACGCCGAAGATCGGCACGAGATGCGCGGCGTCGCCGCAGAACAGTACGCGGCCGTGCCGGTAGCGTTCGAGCGTCAGCGCGTTCGCCTTGTAGATCGTGATCCAGATCGGCGACCAGTCGCCGCGCTCGCCCATCATGTCGAGCAGGTTCTGCACACGCGGGATCACGTTCTCCGGCTTCACGGCCGCTTCGGGATCCTCATCGTCGCGCAACTGGTAGTCGATCCGCCACACGTTGTCGGGCTGCTTGTGGACGAGCACCGTCGAACCCGGGTTCGACGACGGATCGAAGTACGCGAGCCGTTCGGTCGGCCGGTCGCTGTCGAGCGCGATGTCGACGATCACGTAGCGGCCCTCGTAGCTCGTACCCTGGAGCGACAGGCCGAGCGCGTCGCGCATCGTGCTGCGTCCGCCGTCGCATGCGACGACCCAGTCGGCGCCGAGTGCGTAGCCGCCGAGCGGTGTGTCGACGTCGAGGCGCACACCGTCCGGTTGCCGGGTCACGCCGGTGACTTTCGCCTGCCAGCGGATCTCGATGAGTTCGGAGCGGCGCAGCGCGGCGTCGAGCAGGAACTGCTCGATGTGATACTGCGCGAGATTGATCATCGGCGGCAGCTTCTGGTTGTCGTCCTGCGGCATCGTGAAATGTAGCACTTCGTCGCGACGGTAGAAGCTGCGCCCGCCGGTCCACGGCAGTCCGGTGTGCAGGAAGTCGTCGAGCGCGCCGAGCCGCTCGATGATCTCGAGGCTGCGCCGCGAAATGCAGATGGCGCGGCTGCCGTGGCAGACCGCGTCGTCGGCCTCGATCAGCACGCTGCGGATGCCGTGGTTCGCGAGGCCGAGCGCGACGGCCAGGCCGACGGGGCCGCCGCCGACGATCGCCACGCGATGCCGGTGCGTATCGATACCGTCGTCGCAGGCCGGCAGATGCGCGGGGTGGCGCTTGGCGACGAACGGGTAGGGCTTGAAGTCGAGATCCATCGTTGGCTTCCAGGGGAGGGCGGTTCGACGTGCACGCGCGCCGGGGCAACGCGTGCAGGCAGTCGAAGCAGTATGGAAGCCGGGCGGAAATCCGCTGTCCCCATTCCGGGTACAGCAAGCCGACCGGGATTTACCCCGATCCGGTCATCGCCGGCCGGTTCGGTTCAGGGCTGCAGGCAGAGTGCGAACAGCTGGCGCTGGCTCGAGATGCCCAGGCGCCGGTATGCGCGTTTCTGGTACGTGACGACGCTCGATGCCTTCACGCCGATCGTCTCGCCGATCTCGTGCGCGGTCTGGCCTTCGAGTACGCCGCGCAGCACGTCGAGTTCGCGCTTGGACAGTGCCGGGCATGCGCTGCGCAGCCGCGCGAGCATCAGTTGCGGGATACCGATCTGCGCGGCACCGGCGAGTGCGTAGTGATGCTTCGCGGCCTGCGCAATCAGCGGCGCGAGCGCTTCGATCTCCGCGATCTCACGCGGCTGGAACGCACCGCTGCGATGCGCGCGGTACAGGTTGATCGACAGCCAGCTCGCATCGTTGGGCTGCATCAGCAGTGACAGCCGGTCGGACACGTCGGGGCCGCGGTAGCAGGCCGCGCGATACGCTTCATGATCGATCTCGTCGCCGGCCTGCTGGTGCAGCAGCAGGTCGTGGCGGCGCGTGCCGCGATGCGCGCTCGACACGATCTTCTGGTTGCCGTCGAGCGCGTAGAAGTGTCGCGCGTAGGTGTCGGCGACGTCGCGCAGGTAACGGCCGCCACGATGGTCGGCGACGGATAGCGTGCGCGGGCGATTGCCGAACTCGTACGCGAAGATCGTGCATTGCGTGACCGACAGCGCGTCGTCGAACAGCTTCAGCACTTCGGCCGCGAATGCGTTCGGTTCGCTGCCGCCGATCGCGGCGACGAGGCGCGTCGCACGCGATACATCCAGTTGCCCGGTGAGGTTCGGTCGCTCGAGACGCCAGGTGCGCATGATGCTCGGAAAGGGCGGAGTGGTCCGTCGATTGTAGTCGGCGGGATGAGGCACGGGAGTCGGGTGATGCCCGCAAGCGGAGCGGACGCGGGCAGAAGGAGGGCAGCGCACGATTCGGCGCCCGGAATGAGAAAAGGGCTGACAAGCATTGCTTGTCAGCCCTTTATAATTTGGTGCCGGAGATAGGAGTCGAACCTACGACCTTCGCATTACGAATGCGCTGCTCTACCAACTGAGCTACACCGGCATCAGAGAAACGAAATTATAAGGTGAAATCTGAGACCTTGGCAATAGGTTTTGCGAATTTTTTTCAGCTTGCTGCTGCTGTTTCGCGAAACTCATCGACTCGGCAAACTTCCCGCTTCGTTTCACTGCGATGTGACCCGCTGGGGTCACATCAAGAGGCGCGATTGTACTGACGCCGCGCGACACTGTCTAGTGCTGCAGTGCAAATTTATTGCTTTTCTTGATGGTAGCCCGTCACGCGCTCGACTTCGTTCTTCGAACCGAGGAACACCGGGACGCGCTGATGCAGGCCCGTCGGCTGAACTTCCATGATGCGCTGCGTGCCGGTCGTCGCGGCGCCGCCCGCCTGTTCGACGATGAACGACATCGGGTTCGCTTCGTACATCAGGCGCAGCTTGCCCGGACGATCGGGCGTGCGCTTGTCGGCCGGGTACATGAAGATGCCGCCGCGGTTCAGGATCCGGTGCACGTCGGCGACCATCGATGCGATCCAGCGCATGTTGAAGTTGTCGCCGCGCGGGCCGTCCTTGCCGGCGTTCAGTTCGTCGACATAGCGCTTGACCGGGTCGTACCAGTGGCGCGCGTTCGATGCATTGATCGCGTATTCGCGCGTGTCGGCCGGGATCTGCATGTTGCTTTGCGTGAGCACCCACGAGCCGACTTCGCGGTCGAGCGTGAAGCAGTTTACGCCGTTGCCGGTCGTCAGCACGAACACCGTTTGCGGGCCGTATACGGCGTAGCCGGCGGCAACCTGTTCCGTGCCGGGCTGCAGGAACGATTCCTCGGTGGCCTGCTTGCCGTCCGGACAGCGCAGCACCGAGAAGATCGTGCCGATCGACACGTTCACGTCGATGTTCGACGAGCCGTCGAGCGGATCGAACACGAGCAGGTATTCGCCGCGCGGGTAGTTCGCCGGGATCGGGAAGAACGTTTCCATTTCTTCCGACGCCATCGCGGCGAGGTTGCCGCCCCATTCGTTCGCGTCGAGCAGGATCTCGTTCGACAGGATGTCGAGCTTCTTCTGCACTTCGCCCTGGACGTTCTCGCTGCCGGCGGTGCCGAGCGCTTCACCGAGCGCGCCCTTCGACACGTTGTAGCTGATCGCCTTGCACGCGCGGGCGACGACTTCGATCAGCAGGCGCAGGTCGGCGGGGAGGTTGTTGGTCTCACGTTGCTGTTCGATCAGGAACTTCGACAGCGTGGTGCGGCGGGCAATGGACATGACAGACTCCAGAAGGCCAAAGAATCCTTGAATGGCCGCAATTTTACCCGTCGCGCCTCCCGTGCCACCGGCTTTTTTCGTCCGGTTACATGGCCGGGCGGCCGAACCGGCCCGGTTTCCGGTGGCGGGGGCGGGCGGGATGCGCTTTGCAGCGGCGGCAGGCGGCGCGGTCGGACCCCGCGATTGCATCCGGTTCACGCGGTGCTCACTGTCAAGTCCTGGAATAGGTTGACAGTGTTCACCCGCTAAACGCCCGATGCACCGCATCGGGCGTTTTGTATTTGAGGGCGGCATGTGGCCGCTCGCAGTTGTAGATGTTCACCGACTGTTCGACC
>NZ_JAIZSA010000011.1:0-274148 GCF_020419825.1 Burkholderia sp. AU30198
TGCCGAATTGCTCCAGCAACTCGGCGGGAATCGCCGGCAGCTCCGCCGGCTTGGTTTTCGGTTTGCGAGGCATACATTCTCCTTGGGAGCATCATATGCCTTGAACACGAAATTACTGACAGGCCCAGCCTCGACAGATGTCCTCAGTTGCCCAGACCTTCCGGCTGAGTCCGGCCGGGTTCTGCGCAGGAAACACGTAGGTCCTGGGCCACGTTGACGCCCTGCGTTGCTTGAGGACGTCGAGTGCCCGCTTCGTGAGCCGCAAGCCGCCCTCGTTATCCACCTTCGAGCGATAGAGGTAGATCACGCCCTCCTCCAGGTCTACCTGCGGCCAGCGCATCTGCGCGATCTCCATGTACCGCGCCCCTGTGTCGAGCAGCAGCGTCACCAGGTCCAGGTTGTCCTGGCCCGCGACGTCGTCAGAACGCACGCGCCGCCGCAGTTCCTTCACGAGCAGGGCCTCCTCGTCGAGCGTGAGCCAGCGCAGTTTTCCCTTCGTGCGCTTCAGCTTCAGGCTGGCCGCGCGATTGTGTCGGTCACTCCACACGATCTCCTTGTCGCCAGCCACTTCGAAGCGACGTCGTGCAACGCGAGACGCTTCACGCCTTCGAGCGTCTCGATGATCCGGACTTCCTTCTGCGTCCGACTCCACGCGGCTTCCCGCACCGTGCAGGCTGCGGTATCCCCGGGCTTCTCAGCCGGCCATACCTTCGCCAGGATCGGCTCGAAAGCATTGATCCAGACTGCCCCTGCGTAGTTTGGCTCGACGACGATCTCATGGACCTTGTGGTTCTTCGCGGCGGCAGCAATCGCGGCCATCGCCGTCCCCGGATCGCCCGAGACACCACCGGTCTCCACGGCGTACAGCATGCCGTTGAGCGTCTTCACGATGGCCCAGGCCGTCTCGTCCTTACCGCGCCCCGAAGGGTCAACAAACAGGAGAGACTGCTCGTACTCGCGCCACTCGGCGTCGACGAACAGCGGAGCCAGCCAGGAGTCGCCCGTGAACCCGTAATTCATCAGGTCGATCCGCTTGTTGCGCCCGTTGGAGTCGTGACCCCACTGGACGATCTGCGGCGCCTTGAACGGATTGCAGGCCATCGCGATCAGGTCGTGCTGCTTCAGCGGATAGCGCTCTGCGTCCGAGAGAGACGTATCGAGCTGGAACTGGAGCGCGAAGTAGGAACGCCCCTTCGACTTCCGGTTCTGCAACTCCATCTCATTGAATCGCTCAGGGTCCGTGGGTTTCCACTGAAGGTCAGAGTCCAGGTCCACTGCCCGTGCTCGCGGTGACAGGCAATCGATCTCCGAACCGCCCTCGCGCGTGAAGACATAGGACTGACGCTTGTCCGGCATCGGATACCGGGCCGGCAGAATCCAACCGGTCGCGCCCATCTCCCTGATGAGCTTCGTGTAGATCGACTCTTCAGTCTGGGGCGTGCCCAGGAAGATGACGTCGGCTCCGCCCGTCACCTTGATTGCGGCGAACTCATTCGTCTTGTGCAGGAGCCGCTCGCGGGCCTCTTCGGTTCGCGAGTTGTCCGTGACCTCGATGTCGTCCGCAATAATGAGCGTTGCACGGGAGCCGGTGATCTGGCCGGTGATGCCCACTGACTTGGTCAAGAATGTCGGAACAGTTGGCGTAATCGCCAGCGCCCGCGACCTCGACGAGAATCACGGACTCGCCCACGGCAGTGAGCATGCGGTTGATCGCTTGAAGTCGAGTAAGAGCCATTGCTGAAGGGGTAGTAGAGGAAAGCTTGTGATGGGTACACATTCAGGAAGACGGCCAAGGAGTAAGAAATTACTTACATGCGGCAATGTGCCCCACCCTCCACGCGATGCCGCCACAGCAGTTCGTTGTTTTTGTGCAACAATTGTGCGCCGACACAATTTTTTGCGATTCCTTTGTACAAATTTTTGTGGGGCCACTATAATGGCTTCACCATGAAGGAAACGACCATGCCGTCTGTTCACGAACTTATCGAGCGGCGACGAAGAGTAGCCGCGCAAATCCAAGCTCTACAGGTGGAGTTGCAGCGTCTCGACGAAGCCGTGTATAGCGCGTTTGAAAGCGTGGTGGCGATGCTTGCCCCGCCGTCCGAGCGTCAACGACCAGTCAAAGTGTCGCCGCCCCCGCACGTGACCGAGAGTCAGCGTTCAGTCAATGTGCCGCCACCGCCGTCGCCTTCGCCCGTGACCGAGAGTGAGTGGAAAACCTTCGTGGGGGGGCCACTGCGTATGGCTGGCGAGGAGCAGGCGACCAAAGAGGAGACGCCGCGTAGGGCTTGGGAGCTTCTCCGTGGTCTCAAGAAAGGGGCGACGGTGGAAGAAGTTGAGGCAGTTTTCGGGGATCGCCGGAAGTTTGTGCCTGGAGTGGTGCACGTACTAAAAGGTCTTAATCGACCTGTGAAGACGCGGGAACTCATGGCGCACCTAGCTGCATTAGGCTATGAGGTAGGCGGCAAGAACCCAGTCAACAACTTGGCGGCGCACCTTTCCAGCATGGACATTGTGGAAAGCACACCCGAAGGATGGGTTCTGAAGCAGCGGGGCAGCTAGTTGAGCATAGTCCCGCTAGAGGTAAGGTAAGAGAAGCGCACGTGGTGGAACTGGTAGACACAGCAGTCTTGAAAACTGTAGCTCTGGGAGGAGAGTGTGGGTTCGAATCCCACCGTGCGCACCACTATTATCAGGTCACAAATTACAAATTCAAGGGGCTCATTGTGGCCCCTTTTTTTCGTCTCCAGTTTGCCTACTTCATTCGAAGTGCACAAAAAATGGGGATCACCCGAAAAATCCAGTGATCCCCTACGGGGTTACGCGGCCGGCAACGCGAACTCGACAGCGCACTCGGCGCGGAGCGTACCGTGACCAACCGCTTGCTTGGAGACGATGAAGTCTTCCTGGCGGCGGACGTCGCGCGTGGTTTCCGTCGAGATGCCCATGAGCGTCAGGACGGCCTCCGAACCCGAGGGGTCCTGCGGCTCGGTCACGTCGAAGCGCCCGTCACCAAGATGAGCGAGCTGCTCCAAGCCCGCGCGACGAACGCTGCGCCCGGTCATCACGTCGATGTCCTTGACCGGCTTGCCATGGAGGACGTCGCGCGGTGCGCCGCCAGCGATCACGGCGTCCGGGTAGACGCGACGAACCTCGGCGGCGAGAATTTGAAGGTCAGTGAGTTTCATGCCAGTTGTTTCCGATGTCGAATGCACCATCGAGACGGCACCGGAAATTCCAGTGCTCGCCTGCTTTGGTGATTGCGTTCTTGAAGGTCGTGCCGATCAGCTCCGCGCACTGCGGGAGGCACTCTTGCTGTACTTCGTCGTGGACGTTGGCGAGGTAGCCGAAGTGGACGCCGTGAACCAGGCCGTGGATCTCGGTGATCTCCGCGTGGTAGATAGCGAGGGCCTTCTTCATGATGATGGCGCCCGTTCCCTGCAACAGCGTGTTCAGCGCAGCGTGGGCGTGGCGCACGCGGATGCGTCGACCGTCGATACCCTTCAGCCAGCCACGCGACTTCGCTGCGGTCTCGATGTCCTTGATGAGCTTGCGGAAACCCACGATACCGTCGAGGAGCTTCGCCTTGACGACCCGACCGATAGCCTTAGCCGTCTTGAGTTTTCCTCGGACGTGGCACCACGCCGGCCATTCGGACACGGGCTTGCCGCTTGTCCGCCAGTCAGCGATCCAGATGTTCCCTGCCTTCTCGTCGCCTGCTCCGTACAACGAGCCGTACAGCAGCATCTTCGCACCATCGCGGGAGAACAGGTCCGTGTTGTCGCGGTTCACCGAATGCGCGTCGATGCCGAGCGCCTTGTCGCCTTCAAGCAACTGACGCGTAAGTCGGCCACCGTCATACCGCGCGAGGTAGTGCGCGAGCACACGCAGCTCCAGGCCCTCGGCGTCACACCCGACCTGCTTCCACGACTCGCGCGGAATCCAGATGTGACGCATCTCCTTGTCGATGTTCGCGGAGTTCGGACGCGAGTGCGTCATACGTCCGGTCACCGCGCCGTTCGAGTTCACATAACCGCAGCCACCATCGGACCAATCAGTTCCGAGGCGATGCGTTGACCATGCTGGACTTCTCCGAGATCTCGGGAAGTCGTCGTGCCGTCCTCCTTGTCGCGGACGAGCGTCCGGCGATAGCGGTCGATGCCGCGCTGGACCTGGAAATGCTCCCAGGCCCGCTGCGCGTCGTGATCGAACGCGCCTACAGGCACTGGCTTTACCGTGTACGAAAACGTGACGGGTGTAACTGCTTGATTTGCTTCGCTGTCAGATGCGATCAAAATTTTCCCCTGGGAAATCAAATACCTAGGGGAACGAAAGCAAGTGCCTAACGGTTGTAGCAAATCTTTACACGGCGGCCACCGCGCGGCCCGAAGGCGGCGAGTTGGAAAAGGCGTTTAGCCCGCGTCGCTCAACAACACGCCCTTCTTGAAGATGAAACAGCCGTAGCCGCGCAGCTCGCCGGTGACGATCACCGCGTAGGCCTGCTGCGCGCGCTCGTAGAACGCGAACCGGTCGACGCCCGTCAGCGGCACCGTGCGCCCTTCCGCGCGGTCGATCTCGGCCTGCACCTCGCGCTGCACGGGCGGCACCGCCGACGCGTCGCCGACGACTTCCATCCGCCATGCGGGCGTGTCGACGAACGTATCGAGCGGCAGCACGGACAGCACCGCGCGCACGACGCGCGCCGAATCGGCGCCGTCGATCCGCAACGCGCGGCCGACCACCGTGTGCTCCGCGACGGATTCCGCCGGGAAATTCGCGTCGCAGATCGCGATTTCGTCACCGTGGCCCATCGCGCGCAGCGTGTGCAGGATGTCGGCGTGCAGCAGCGGGTCGAGATTCTTCAGCATGTCGGCTAGTCTCCGGGATCAGGAACAAACCGCATAACGTTACCCGATCCCGGTGACCGCCGGGCATGTGTCGTTCGCGTCACGACGCCGCGGCCGGCATTTCGTCGATGAAACCCGTGACCGACGCGAGGCGGCCCGACGCGTCGACGGTGCCGAAGTCCGAACCCTTCACGATCGCCGCACCGTCTGGCGACACGAGCGCCCACGAGAACCGCAGGTGCTGGCCGAACCCGTCGACGTCGGTCGTGCGGCGAAAGCGAAACGCGGGGAAGCGCGCCTGCACGGCCGCGATCATCGCGTCGATGCCGGCATGGCCGTCGCCGGTCATCAGCGGATCGCGATAGGCCGCGTCGCTCGCGTAGGTCGCATCGATCAGCGCACGGCGGCGCGCGACGTCGGGTTCGTTCCAGGCATCGAAGTAGCGGTCGATCAGGTCGGCGTGAACGGACGAAGCGGATTGGGCGGTGTTCATGGCGAGGCTCCTTGAGTCGATGAGAGGACGATGTCGCGAACGTGGCGTGTTTCGGTTTCGTATTCGCGTGCAGTCATCGTCGCCGGCATCTCGCGGGCGGTCGATTACTTGCGGGGTAAGGAAATCACGCCGGTCGCTTCGAGCCCGTGGCCGCTCCGCACGCCGGACGTGACCCGCCATGCAGCAAGTTCTCCTCATCGTGGGCATCCCGTGAACACTTGCTCCGCCGCAATGAAAACGGGCGCCCTCGGGCGCCCGCTTCGTCCGGCGGCAACGGCCGCGCGTGTCAGGTCACCGGCGCCGGATTGAACAGCGTCAGTGCATTCGCCAGTTTCCATTGCTCGGCCCACGTGCGGCGCTTGCCGCTCGCGACGTCGAGCATCAGCCGGAACAGTTCCCAGCCGGTGTCCTCGATCGTGGCCGCGCCGGTCGCGATCTGCCCCGCGTCGAGATCCATCAGGTCGTGCCAGCGCCGCGCGAGATCGCTGCGCGTCGCGACCTTGATCACCGGCACCTGCGCGAGACCGTACGGCGTGCCGCGGCCGGTCGTGAAGATGTGCAGGTTCATCCCGGCCGCGAGCTGCAGCGTGCCGCAGATGAAGTCGCTCGCGGGCGTCGCCGCGTACAGCAGGCCCTTCTGCTTCGCGCGATCGCCGGGACGCACGACGCCGGCGATCGGCGCGCTGCCCGACTTCACGATCGAGCCCATCGCCTTCTCGACGATGTTCGACAGGCCGCCCTTCTTGTTGCCGGGCGTCGTGTTCGCGCTACGGTCGACGCGACCGCGCTGCAAATAACGGTCGTACCAGTCCATTTCGCGGATGATCTCGCGCGCCACGTCCTCGTTCGCCGCGCGCGACGTGAGCTGCGCGACCCCATCGCGCACTTCCGTCACCTCGGAGAACATGATCGTCGCGCCCGCGCGCACCAGCAGGTCGGCCGCGAAGCCGACGGCCGGGTTCGCAGTGAGCCCCGAGAACGCGTCGCTGCCGCCGCACTGCACGCCGACGACGAGATCCGACGCCGGGCACGTCTCGCGGCGGCGGCGGTTCAATCGCTCGAGATGCGATTCGGCCATCTTCATGATCGAATCGATCATCGAGTTGAAGCCGACGTGCGCGGCGTCCTGCAGGCACACCACGCCGCCGTTGTCCGTCGCGCCGTCGGCCGCGACCGGAATCGTGCCGGGCGGCAGCAGGCGCTCGGGCTGCAGCTTCTCGCAGCCGAGGCTCACGGTCATCACCTCGCCGCCGAAGTTCGGATTCAGGCTGATGTTGCGCAGCGTGCGGATCGGGATGTCGGCGTCGGGTGCATCGATCGCCACGCCGCAGCCGTAGGTATGCTCGAGCCCGACCACGTCATCGACGTTCGGGTAGCGCGGCAGCAGCTCGGCCTTGATCCGCTTCACTGCATGCTCGACCACGCCCGACACGCACTGCACGGTCGTCGTGATCGCGAGGATGTTGCGCGTGCCGACCGAACCGTCGGCATTGCGGAAGCCCTCGAACGTATAGCCTTCGAGCGGCGGCAGCGGCGGCGCGGCACGCGTCGCGAGCGGCAGGTCGTCGAGCCCCGGCGGGTCGGGCATGCGCATCGTGCGCTCGTTGACCCAGCTGCCGCGCCGCAACTCGACCAGCGCGTAGCCGATCACCACGTTGTAGCGGACGATCGGGTCGCCGGCCGCGAGGTCGACCAGCGCGACCTTGTGCCCCTGCGGCACGCCTTCGCGCAGCGTCAGCCCGTCGGCGAACGTCGCGCCCTCGGGCAAGCCGCCGTCGTTGACGACGATCGCGACATTGTCGTCCGGATGCACGCGGATATAGAGCGGGGAAGCAGTCATCGGAATTCCTGGAGGCTAGAGGCCACATCGTTAGTCATCATACGACATTCAACCGAGATCGGCGATGCTGCGTAAACCCTTATCCGGAAAGACCCTACCCTTTATCTACCAGCAAACCGCTTGCGTCACCCCTCCCCTCGTTGTACGATGACATACAACGACATCGCCAATGTGGCACGTATGCCGTTCCCGACGAACCCAGCACTCGCGCTAGACGGACGACCCAACCATGACTTCACCGCAAGAACTCAAACAGATCATCTCCCACGGCCTGCTGTCGTTTCCGCTGACGGATTTCGACGCCGACGGCAGCTTCCGCCCGTCCACCTATGCCGAGCGCCTGGAATGGCTCGCGCCGTACGGTGCGAGCGCGCTGTTCGCGGCCGGCGGCACCGGTGAATTCTTCTCGCTCACGCAACGCGAGTATTCGGACGTGATCCGCGTCGCGACGGAAACCTGCAAGGGCAAGGTGCCGATCCTCGCCGGCGCGGGCGGCGCGACGCGCGTCGCGATCGAGTATGCGCAGGAGGCCGAGCGCCTCGGCGCAAGCGGCGTGCTGCTGATGCCGCACTACCTGACCGAAGCCAGCCAGGAAGGGATCGCCGACCACGTCGAGCAGGTGTGCCGCGCACTGAAGATCGGCGTGGTGGTGTACAACCGCGCGAATTCGAAGCTGAACGCCGACATGCTCGAGCGCCTCGCCGATCGTTGCCCGAACCTGATCGGCTTCAAGGACGGCGTCGGCGAAATCGAAAGCATGGTGACGATCCGCCGCCGCCTCGGCGACCGTTTCGCGTATCTCGGCGGCCTGCCGACGGCCGAAGTCTATGCCGCCGCGTACAAGGCGCTCGGCGTGCCGGTGTATTCGTCGGCCGTGTTCAACTTCATCCCGAAGACGGCGATGGAATTCTACGAAGCGATCGCGAAGGACGACCACGCCACGGTCGGCCGCCTGATCGACGAATTCTTCCTGCCGTACCTGAAGATCCGCAATCGCCGCGCGGGCTATGCGGTCAGCATCGTGAAGGCGGGCGCGAAGCTCGTCGGCCATGACGCGGGCCCGGTGCGCGCGCCGCTCGTCGACCTCAACGACGAAGAAGTCGCGGAGCTCGACGTGCTGATCAAGAAGATGGGGCCGCAGTAAGCGGCAGGCAGTCAGACGGCACGCGATCCGATGCGTGCCTGCCCGCGCGGAACCGCCCGTTCTGCCGGGCATTCCCCTCTCGACGGCCGCCCCGCGCTCCGCGGGCCGGCCGTTTCCGTTACATCTGCGAGATGGTCCCGACCATCCGGTAGCGCAGGCTGCCCAGCCTGAGCCGGGTCGCGGCGATATCCGCGCCGGCGGCCGACCGCCGGAAGCGCGTGTTCGGGTCGTCGGCGAGAATCTGATCCAGCACGTCGGGATCGACAACCGCGTCGAAGAATCGCCCGAGCGTGAGGGTCGCGTACTGTTTCGCGGTCGCGAGCTGGCTGTTGGCCTGCGTCAGCGCCTCGGTGCGCAAGCCGGGGTCGCGCTCGTCGATGCTGCGACGATGCTTCAGCGCGAACACCAGCGCCTCCATGTCCAGCCGGAACCGCTGGACGGCCTGGCCGAACCGGAGCGAATGCGGATCGGAGCCGGTGACGGGCCGCCCCTGGTTGATCGTCACTTCGAATTCATTGCCGCCCAGGTCGCGCTGCAATTCGAACAGCGCATTGGCCAGCACGCGCCCTTCGCTGGTTTCGCCGATCTGGGTGCGCACCGATTTCGCGATATCGCCGATCGCTTTCCACAATCCGGCCGCGAACAGGTGGTCGCCACGCTTGCTGATGTTCATGGATTTCGTTCCCTCTTGGTCTTTTTCTCGATCTCTCAGGTTTCGCCTGCGGGCCTGGCGGCCCAAGGCTTCGGTACTGTAGGAGAAAAACGGGCGAGGCGGAAGGCAGAACGATCGACGGCACGTTCCCCACGCACCATCGCGCCCCGAAAGGCCCGACCGCCTGTCATGCTGACACGATCTCCCCGTCGCCATCGCGGCAACCGACGATGAAGTTCAACGCATGATCGACGTCGTGCCGCTCCATGGGCTCGGTATCGGCTACGTCGACGCACACTTGCTCGCTTCGGTCCGACTGACCAGCGGCAGCAAGCTGTGGACTCGCGACCGGCGCCTGCTGGCCGCAGCCGATCGCCTGGGGCTTGTCGCACATCCCGCTCACTGACCCGGCGACGCGAAAGCCGGCCATGCAAAAAGGCGGAAGCGGCCAACCGGCCCCTTCCGCCTTTCCGTTTCCGGACTTCATCCCGGCGCTTGTGCCGCCGGGATCCAGCCTTCAGCCGCGCCCGTCAGTTACTCCGCCTTTCCGTCCCGCAGCCGCGGAATCTCAAGCGGATTGCGCTCCTGCAACCCTTCCGGCAGCAGGTCGTCCGGAAAATCCTGGTAGCACACGGGCCGCAGGAAACGCTCGATCGCCGTCGCGCCGACCGACGTGACGGCCGGATTCGACGTCGCGGGGAACGGCCCGCCGTGCACCATCGCGTCGCACACTTCGACGCCGGTCGGGTAGCCGTTCACGAGCAGGCGCCCGGCCTTGCGTTCGAGGATCGGCAGCAGCCGGCGCGCGAGCGGCTTGTCGTCGGCATCCATCTGCAGCGTGGCCGTCAGTTGGCCTTCGAGCGCGTCGAGCACGCGCGCGACTTCGTCGAGATCGCGACAACGCACGATCAGCGACGCCGGGCCGAACACCTCGTGGCCGAACGCCGGCTCGGCCAGGAACGCCTGCGCGCCGACTTCATACAGCGCGCCGCCGGCCTGGCAGTCGGTCTGCGCCGCCTCGCCCGCACCGATTTCACGCACGCCCGGCAGTTCGGCCAGCTTGCCGCGGCCGTTGCGATACGCATCGGCAATGCCGCGCGTGAGCATCACGCCGGCCGGCTTCTTCGCGAGCGCCTGCGCGGCGACGGTTTCGAAGCGGTCGAGATCGGGGCCGTCGATCGCGAGCACGAGGCCCGGGTTGGTACAGAACTGGCCGACGCCGAGCGTCAGCGAATCGACGAAGCCCGTCGCGATCGCGTCGCCGCGCGCGGCGAGCGCCGCCGGGAACAGCACGACAGGGTTGATGCTGCTCATTTCCGCGTAGACGGGAATCGGCTGCGGACGCGCATTCGCGAGCTGCACGAGCGCCATGCCGCCCTGCCGCGACCCGGTGAAGCCGACAGCCTGGATCGCCGGATGGCTGACGAGCGCCGCGCCGATCACGCGGCCGGGGCCGACCAGCAGCGAGAACACGCCAGCCGGCATCCCGGTTTTCGCGACGGCGGCGCGGATTGCTCGGCCAACCAGCTCGGACGTGCCGAGGTGTGCCTCGTGCGCCTTCACGATCACCGGGCAGCCGGCCGCGAGCGCCGACGCCGTATCGCCACCGGCCACCGAGAACGCGAGCGGGAAATTGCTCGCACCGAACACGACGACGGGCCCGAGCCCGACTTTCTGCAGCCGCAGGTCCGAACGCGGCAGCGGCGTGCGCGCGGGCTGCGCGGGATCGATCGACGCGGCCAGGAAGCGCCCGTCACGCACGACGCGCGCGAACAGCCGGAGCTGGCCGACGGTGCGGCCACGCTCGCCCTGCAGCCGCGCGACGGGCAGGCCCGTTTCGGCGTGCGCGCGCTCGATCAGCGCGTCGCCGAGCGCGACGATTTCATCCGCGATCGCGTCGAGAAACGCCGCGCGGGCCGCAAGCGGCTGCGCGCGGTACGCGTCGAACGCATCGCGCGCGAGTTCGCAGGCGCGCTCGACGTCGGCCGGCGTCGCGACGCCGAACGCCGGCGCGTCGATCGGCGCGCCCTTCGACGGGTCGAACGCGCGCAAGGTACCGGCCGAGCCGGCCACCGCGTCGGCGCCGATCAGCATCTCTCCTGTCAGTTGCATGGGGTGTGCTCCGTGGTTCGGGAATGGGTTGCTCATTGTAGCCCAACAGATACGATGTCCGCCCACTCAACATCGAAATTCTCGCTCACGCCGGGGCAGGCACCGGTACACGCCAAACCCTTATTCAACGGGCCAATCCTCGAAATATCCGCGATTTCACGTCATCATTCAGAGGGAAAACCCGATCTTTCTGCATCTGATTATTGCCAATAAACTGCCGCAATGTCATACGACGACATACATTAAAGTGTCTAATCAAACCTCCTCCCGCGACCTTCCGCTCGACCTCGCGCGCACCGCGCGCCGGACCGCCGTGCGCTACTGGATCCTGGCGATGCTGTTCGTCGTCACGACGCTCAACTATGCGGACCGCGCAACGCTGTCGATCACCGGCACGCCGATCCGCAAGGCGTTCGGCATCGATCCGGTGACGATGGGCTACATCTTCTCGGCGTTCAGCTGGGCGTACGTGCTCGCGCAACTGCCGAGCGGCTGGCTGCTCGACCGCTTCGGCGCGCGCCGCGTGTATGCGGGCAGCATCTTCCTGTGGTCGGCGTTCACGCTGCTGCAGAGCACGATCGGCCTCGGCGGCAGCGCCGCGTTCGCGGTCGCCGCGCTGTTCGCGATGCGCTTCGCGGTCGGCATCGCCGAAGCCCCCGCCTTCCCGGCGAACGCGAAGGTCGTCGCGAGCTGGTTCCCGACCGCCGAGCGCGGCACCGCGTCGGCGATCTTCAACGCCGCGCAGTATTTCGCGGCCGTGGTGTTCTCGCCGCTGATGGCGTGGCTCACGCACGCGTATGGCTGGCACCAGGTGTATCTGTGGCTCGGCCTCGCGGGTATCGCGCTCGCGCTCCTGTGGCTGCGCGTCATGAAGGACCCGGCCGACCATCCGGCCGTGAACCGCGCGGAACTCGACCACATCGAACAGGGCGGCGGGCTCGTGCGGACGACGGCGCGCGGCACCGGCGGCACGCGCACGGAAGGCAGCCGCGTCGCCGGCTGGTACTACGTGCGCCAGCTGCTGTCGAACCGGATGCTGATCGGCGTGTACCTCGGCCAGTACTGCGTGAACGTGCTCACGTACTTCTTCCTCACGTGGTTTCCGATCTATCTCGTGCAGGCGCGCGGGATGTCGCTGCTGAAGGCCGGCTTCATGACATCGCTGCCCGCGATCTGCGGGTTCCTCGGCGGCGTGCTCGGCGGGATGCTGTCGGACGGGCTGATCCGCCGCGGCGTGTCGCTGACGCTCGCGCGCAAGATCCCGATCGTCGGCGGGATGGCGCTGTCGATGGTCATCATCGGCTGCAATTACGTCGACAGCGAAGTGCTGGTGATCGCGCTGATGGCCGTGTCGTTCTTCGGCAAGGGCATCGGCTCGCTCGGCTGGGCCGTCGTCGCGGATACCGCGCCGAAGGAAGCGATCGGCCTGTCGGGCAGCCTGTTCAACATGTTCGGCAACACGGCCGGCATCGTCGCGCCGATCGCGATCGGCTACCTCGTCGGCGCGAGCGGCTCGTTCAACGGCGCACTCGTGTTCGTCGGGCTGAATGCGCTCGTCACCGTGTTCAGCTATCTCGTGATCGTGAAGGACATCAGGCGCGTCGAACTGCGTCATCGCGACGCCTGACGTTTGGCTTCAGTCAAGAACAACGGCGGCCGCGTAAAACCGGCCGCCGTTTTTGCATCAGGTATCGGGCGTCAGATCGACGAATGCGCGACGCGCAGCATGTCGTGCACGCCGGACGTCATCAGCGCGAGGAACGCGAGCAGGCCGACGTAGCAGAGTGCATAGGTCGTCTTCGTCTCGATCGACGTCGCGTAGTACACACGGTTTTCCGGCGCGTCGGGATCGTAACGCCACGCGCGTTTCAGCTGCGGCAGCGCGAGGATCGCCATCACGATCAGCAGCGGGCTCGGGCGATACACGAACAGCGCGATCAGCACGGGCACGCCCGCGAACCAGATACGCGGCGACAGCACCGCGGTGATCCGCCCACCGTCGAACGGCGACAGCGGAATCATGTTGAACAGATTCAGGAAGAAACCCGTGTACGACAGTGCGAGCAGCAGGTTGCTGTCGGTGTGGCGCGCGGCCGCGTAGCAGGCCAGCGCACCGAGCGTACCGACGAACGGCCCGGCGAGCCCGACATACGCCTCGGTTTCCGCATCGTGCGGCATCTCCTTCAACTGGATCCACGCGCCGACGAACGGGATGAAGGTCGGCAGCCCGACATCGAGCCCGCGCCGCTGCGCGGCGAGGTAGTGGCCGGCCTCGTGCACCAGCAGCAGTGCGACGAAACCGGCCGCGAACCGCCAGCCGTAGAACAGCGCGTAGACCGCGATCGACGCGAGCATCGTGCCCGCCGACACGAGCACCTTGCCAAGCTTGAGGCCGCCGAAGATCAGCAGCAACAGCTTCGTCATTCCTTGCGCTCCGCGCCGGACACGTCGGATACGTTGGATGCATCGGCGACGGCCGGCACCGCGGCCGCCTTCGGCTTGCGCCCGAAGAAGCGCTTCAGCGCCGCGCCGCCGGCCAGCAGCGCGACCGCGCCGATCTTGAAGAACTTCACCGCGAACGCGCCGATCAGCGCGAGCAGGCCGAGCTTCTTCGCGCCGACGCCGACGATCAGCGCCGCGAGGCCATACTCGGCGACGTGGTCGGTCGACTTGTTGAAATCGGCGTAGCGCTTGCCGTCGTTGAAGCTGATGTTCGACAGCAGGTCGTCGGCCGACGCCTTGTATTTCGGCAGATCGCCGAGTGTCGATGCCATCGTCAGCGACAGGTAGCCGTCGCGGCCGAGCACGAGCGTCCGGTAGTTCACGCCGTCGTTTTCGGCGTTCGGGGCCGCGCCCTTGTCGCGGATGATCGCGGACCACACGAGCCGGTGCGTGGCCGCGTCGTACGCGGGCGCCTTCGCCCAGCCGACCACCTCGGTTTCCGGCAGGCCGCGCTCCTTGCGCCCGGGGTTGTCTTCCTCGGTGCCGGCCTGCAGGCTCTTCAGCAGCTCGTCGGGCTTCCAGTCCTTCGCGTCGTCGTCGCGGATATAGCCGCTCGGCTCGAACGACACGACCGAAATCCAGTCGGCATCGGGATCGTCGGGCAGCACGAGGCCGACCAGCTTCGTTTCATCGATCGAGTTGCCCATCGAGCGCAGGTAGCGGCCGGCTTCGGCGGCCGGCACGAACGATTCGCCGGCCTTCAGCTTCAGCACCGCTTCGTGTTTCACGTCGATGTCGGTCGGGCCCTTCACGACCGCGTCGTTGGCGGCCGCGGCGGCGGCCCTCATTTCCACCTGCGCAGCTTCGGTCTGCGCGTGGCCGCTGATCGCGGTGAATGCAAGCGTCGCCACGCAGGCGAGCCGGACGGCAAGTTTTTTCATTGTTGGATTCCCCTGGAATGCCTTGTCGTAAATATGCACGCCACCGGCCCAGGCGTTTTCAATCGCGGGTCCGGCGTCGTCTCTCAGTTGGCACGGGGGCTATGGTAACGCAGCGACACGACACGCCCGGGAATCGGCGCGATGCTTACGTCGCAGGTAATGCCCAAGGTGCGCGGGATTGCCTATCATCAGCGTCATGAACCCGACCGCCGCCCTCCATTCACCCGCCCCGTCCGCCAGCCGCGCATCCGGCATCGGCCCGCTGTTGCGTACGTGGCGGCAACGCCGGCGCCTGAGCCAGATGGCCCTTGCGCTCGACGCGGAAGTCTCCGCGCGCCACCTGAGCTTCGTCGAATCGGGCCGCGCGCAGCCGAGCCGCGAGATGGTGCTGCATCTCGCGGAACGTCTCGACGTGCCGCTGCGCGAACGCAATGCGCTGCTCGTCGCGGCCGGCTTCGCGCCGCTGTTTCGCGAACGGCCGTTTTCGGATCCGCAACTGGATGCCGCGCGCCATGCGGTCGACGCGGTGCTGCGCGGCCACGAGCCCTACCCGGCGCTCGCCGTGGACCGCCACTGGACGCTGCTCGCCGCGAACCGGATGCTCGGCGCGCTGGTCGCGCAGGCCGATCCGGCGCTGCTGCAGCCACCGGTCAACGTGCTGCGGCTGAGCCTGCATCCGGACGGCCTCGCGTCGCAGATCGTCAACTGGCATGAATGGCGCGCGCACATCCTGCATCGGCTGCAGCGGCAGATCGATGCAAGCGGCGACCGCACGCTGCACACGCTGCGCGACGAACTCGCCGCGTATCCGGCGCCGGCCGGCCAGCCCGACGACACGCATGCGCGCACCGACTTCGCGGATATCGCCGTGCCGCTGCGGCTGCGCACGGCGGCCGGCGAACTGACGTTCTTCAGCACGACGACGGTGTTCGGCACGCCGGTCGACGTGACGCTGTCGGAACTCGCGATCGAGGCGTTCTTTCCGGCGAACCCGGAGACGGTGGACGCGATGCGGGCGCTGGCGGACGCGTTGCCGGGGTAGGCTCGCCCTCTGGTGGTGCCATCTGGCCGACGGCACGATCACCGACGGCCTGTCGGTCGTGCAGGCTCCGTCGGGGAAGGCATACGTGCTCATCCGGAATCGACGTGACGCTGTCGGAACTCGCGATCGAGGCGTTCTTTCCGGCGAACCCGGAGACGGTGGACGCGATGCGGGCGCTGGCAGACGCGTTGCCGGGGTAGGCTCGCCCTCTGGTGGTGCCATCTGGCCGACAGCACGATCGCCGACGGCCTGTCGGTCGTGCAGGCTCCGTCGGGGAAGGCTTACGTACTCATCCGGAAGCGCGGGCACTGAACGGGTAACGTGTCGCTACGCTGCCGCGTCCAGAAACGTCACGGCCTGCCCTGCCGGCGCCCCGTTCAGCGCACCGTCTCGCACCACCACCTGCCCGCGCACGACCGTGTGCACGGGCCAGCCCGTCACCGCGCGCCCGTCGTACGGCGTCCAGCCGCTCACGCTGGCGATCCATTCGTCGCGAATGACGCGACGCGCGTGCAAGTCGACGATGCTGAAGTCGGCGTCGTAGCCCGCCGCAATGCGTCCTTTCCCCGCGATGCCGAAGATCCGTGCCGGCCCGGCGCTGGTCAGGTCGACCAGCCGCGCGAGGCTCAGGCGGCCCGCATGCACGTGGTCGAGCATCAGCGGCAGCAGCGTCTGTACGCCGGTCATCCCGCTCGGCGATTGCGGATAGGGCCGGCGTTTTTCGTCGCGCGTATGCGGCGCGTGATCGCTGCCGATCGCGTCGACCACACCATCGCGAACGGCCTGCCACAGTGCGTCCTGATGATGCCGCTCACGCACCGGCGGATTCATCTGCGCGAACGTGCCGAGCCGCGCGTAGCAGTCGGGCGCGTGCAGGCTCAGGTGATGCGGCGTGACCTCGACCGTCACGCGATGCCGGTGCCGCGCGAGGAACGCCATTTCCTCGGCAGTGGACACGTGCAGCATATGCAGCCGGCGGCCCGTTTCGGCGGCCAGCCCGACGATGCGCCGCGTCGCGGCCAGCGCGCTTTCCGCGTCACGCCAGCGATGATGATCGCGCACGTCGCCGCTCGCTTCCACGAGTGCCCGGCGTTCGCACAGCCGCGCCTCGTCCTCCGCGTGCACGGCCATGCGTCGCCGCCCGTTGCGCACGATCCGGCGCAACACGGCTTCGTCGTCGGCCAGCAGGTCGCCGAACGAACTGCCCATGAAGACTTTCACGCCCGCGCAGCCCGGCAGGTTCTCGAGCGCCGGCAGCCGTTCGGCGTTCGCGGCCGAGCCGCCGATGTAGAACGCATAGTCGCACCACGCACGGCCGCGCGCGAGATCCAGCTTGGCCTGCAGATCCTGCGCGGTCAGCGTCAACGGATGCGTGTTGGGCATCTCGAAGATCGTCGTGACGCCGCCGAGCACCGCGCCGCGCGTGCCGGCCTCGAGGGTCTCCTTGTGCGTGAGGCCCGGTTCGCGGAAATGCACCTGGCTGTCGACGACACCCGGCAGCACGTGCAGGCCGGCGGCATCCAGCAGGACATCGGCGCTCCAGCTGCCGTGCAACGCGCCTAGCGCGACGACACAGCCGTCCGCGCACGCGATGTCGATCCGCTCGGCACCGTTGGGCGTCATCGCGGTGCCGCCGTGCACGAGCAGCTCGGCGTGACGTCGCTTCAGCGCGTCGCTCGCGCCTCCTTCTCGTCGGATAGGCTCGCCCATGTTTCAGAACTCGTTCTGGATGTGCTTGTAGCCCAGCACCAGCGCATTGTTCGTGCGCGCGACGTCCTCGGAGAAATCGCTCGCGTCGGCCGTCACCTGCGGCAACGCCGCGAGATCGGTTTCCGGCCCGATGCGCTCGGTCGAGCGCACGTAGAAACCCGGCGGCAGGTGGCAACCGTCGACGACCGCGTTGTAGCGCACCACGCAGCCGTCGTCGATCGTGCAGTTGAACAGCACGCTGTTGAAGCCGACGAACACGCCGTTGCCGACCTTGCACGGCCCGTGGACGATCGCGCGATGCGCGATCGACGTGTGCTGGCCGATGGTGACGCTCGCGCCCGACTTCGAGTGGATCACCACGCCGTCCTGGATGTTCGAATGCGCACCGATCACGATCGGCGCGATGCGGCCGCCGGCATCCGTTTCGTCGGCGCGGATCACCGCGTACGGGCCGATGAACACGTTCTCCTCGACGATCACGAGCCCGCACAGAATGGCGGTCGGATCGACGAAGGCACTCGGGTGAATCTGCGGCAGGTCGCCGCGCGGGTTCTTTCTGATCATCAGGATTCCTGCCTTGAAATGGGGCGACCGCGCTTGATCCGCTCGAACAGCCCCGGATCGCGCCACTGTCCGGCGATGGCCGGCGCGAACACGATGTCGTCCAGGTCGATGCGGCCCATGCGCGGGTTGAACGCATCGTCGCGAAAACACTGCGCGTAACCGGTCTCGGTCTCGTGAACGATGATCGAATGCAGCCGCACGTCGGCTTCGCCGTTCGCCATGCGGGTGCAGGACAGCGCCGCATCGACGAGACGAAAGAACACGCGCGAGAACTGCTCGGCGCTCGGCGACACGGGCAGCAGCACCCAGCGCTCGGAATGCCGGCGCATGCTCTCGACATAGCAAGGATCGTCACCCGACCACAGCGTCACCGCATGATCGAACGCGTCGATCAGGTCGCGCACGTCGCCCTTGAGCAGCCCGAAGTCGTAGATCATCTGCCCACGGTCCAGCGCATGCGCTTCGAGCAGCAATTCGACGCGGTACGAATGGCCGTGAATCGAATGCGAGCAGCGCCGCGTGCTGCAGCCGCGCACGACGTGCGCGTTCTCGAACCGGAACAGCTTGCGGATCAGCATGCGTCGGCGCCTTCGCGAACCGGCGCGGCCCAGGCCACCGCATCGTGCGGATGCAGGCTTTCCAGATGGCGCACGTGCACGCGCGGGCTCGCATGGCGGCCGTCCAGCGCGGCCTGGACGCGGCGTGCGGCATCCTCGACGAACATCAGGTTCTCGCCGTTCAGCACCGCGAATGCCTGTTCGTCCGCGCGCTTGACGGCCGTCTGCACCGGCGTGCCGAGTGCGTGCTCGATGCGATCGATCAGGTCGACCAGCCCCAGCGTCGTGCCATCGGCGGACAGCGTCACGCTGACGACAGCCTCGCTGCGCTGGCTGTGCGGCGTGGCCGCCGTCGCATGCCGTTTCAGCCACGCGGCGACCGCCGCCGGTTCCACGCGATCGTCGCGGCCGAATGCCGTCAGGAACGCCTGCTCGACCCAGTGCCGCGACAGCGCGGCCGAGCACGGGCACGTCGACGAATAGACGACCGTCACTTGCGCGCGCAGTTCGAACCGGGAGCCGTTCAGCGTCGCATCGACCCGAACCGGATAGGCCTTCCACCCGGCCAGCCCGTCAGTGACCAGCGCCGCGCGGCGTGCCAGCAGGTCGAAGCGCAGCCGCAGCCGCGCACTACGCGTGTCGCAGTCGCGATGGCTATCGACCATCGCGTGCAACACACGCCGAAGGCCGGCCGGCGACAGCGCCGCACCATCGCCGAGACCGTCGAGCAGCCGGTACAGCCGCGACATGTGGATGCCCTTCACGTGCGGCGCGGGCAGATCGACCTGCACGTCGGCGCGCGCATGCACGTCGCGCCGGCAGCCGGGCTCGGCCACCGCAACGGGCAGGTCGATGCCCTGCATGCCGACCCATTCGAGCGGGCGGTGGCCCGGCGCGGCATCGGTCAGGGAAATATCGGGAAGCGGTGCATTCATGCTCGGGGTCCGGTGGAGCGCCTTCTCCATCCGGATCGATGCAGGAAGCGCGTTCAGGTCAGGGCCAGTCGTGAAACGGGTTATCCCACGTGGTCCAGTGGTCGGGGCCGGTGGCCATTTCGGCGTCGGTCAGCAGACACGCGTCGAAGCGCGCGCGCAGCGCGGGCTCGTCCATGTCCATGCCGATCAGCACGAGTTCCTGCCGCGCATCGCCGACGCGTTCGTCCCAGCGCGCGCGGATCTGCGCGACGGCTTCCGCGTCCTGCGGCCAGCGCTCGGGCGGTACGGCAGCCCACCAGTGGCCGGCCGGCCCGTGCCGCGCGATCGCGCCGGCCTGCGACCACGAACCGGCGACGGTCGGATGGGTGGCGAGCCAGAAGAACCCCTTCGAGCGGACGACGCCTGGCCATTCGCTTTCGACGAAATCGAAGAAGCGCTGCGGATGGAACGGCCGACGCGCGCGATAGACGAAGCTGCGGATCCCGTATTCGTCGGTCTCGGGCGTATGCGTGCCGCGCATTTCCTGCAGCCAGCCCGGCGCGCGCGACGCCGCGTCGAAATCGAACAGGCCCGTGTCGAGCACGCGCTCGAGCGGCACCTTGCCGAATTCGGCGATCTCGATCCGTGCGCGCGGGTTCAAGCCGCGCAGCAGCGCGACGAGCCGCTCGCGCGCGCTTGCGTCGATCAGGTCGATCTTGTTGATCACGATCACGTCGCAGAACTCGATCTGGTCGATCAGCAGATCGACCACCGTGCGCGCATCCTCGTCGCCCATCGATTCGCCGCGCGACTGCAGGCTGTCGCGCGATGCGTAGTCGCGCAGGAAATTGAACGCGTCGACCACCGTCACCATCGTGTCGAGCCGCGCGACTTCGCCGAGGCTGCGGCCGTCCTCACCTTCGAACGTGAACGTCTCGGCCACCGGCAGCGGCTCCGAGATGCCGGTCGATTCGATCACGAGCTGGTCGAACCGCCCTTCGCGCGCGAGCCGGTCGACCTCGATCAGCAGATCCTCGCGCAGCGTGCAGCAGATGCAGCCGTTGCTCATCTCGACCAGCTTCTCGTCGGTGCGCGACAGCCCCGCACCGCCATCGCGGACCAGCGCGGCGTCGATGTTGACTTCGGACATGTCATTGACGATGACCGCGACGCGCCGGCCCTCGCGATTGTTCAGGATGTGGTTGAGCAGCGTTGTCTTGCCGGCGCCGAGGAAGCCGGACAGGACGGTCACGGGAAGCCGCGTGGACGGGTGGAGTGCGGAGCTCATCGGGCGATTCCGGAAGGAGGGTGGGCGATCGTCGAGTGATACATTGTATCGCAACGATATAACATATCATTTCAGTCGTCCAGCGGATCGTACTGGTGAAAGCCCCCCGTCGAACAGTTCCGCGCCGGAGGGATTCGAGCGATGACGCGCGGGCGCCGGTACAACGCAAACCGCGAGCGGCAGCGGCACACCACACGGCATGCCGAATGAAAGGTGTGGTTGATAAGCTCTCCGGCGAGACCGATGGCCCCTCCTCCACACACCATGAAAAAGAAAACCTTCGCTGCGTTGTCACTCTGCGCCGTGCTGCCCGGCATCGCCCTCGCCCAGTCGATCGCGGCCCCCGTGCTGAAGCCGGGCGATACCTGGACCTACATCAACACCGTCGAAATCGGCCCGAACGGCTGGCGCCAGACGCGCGACCAGATTTCCGTGCAGCGCACGACTTCCGAGCACATCTACGTCGAAACGCAGCAAAGCGGCGCGACGCAGGCGCCGCGTGAACTGATCGTCGATGCGGACTGGAGCCGTTCCCGCAGCGTCAACGGCACGGAAACCGTGGTGAACCGTCCGCTGGCGTTTCCGCTGACGGTCGGCAAGACATGGGAGGTCAAGTACAGCGAGTCGCACCCGAATGCGCAGCACGCGTCGGAAGCATACGACACGCATTACAAGGTCGTCGGCCCCGACACCGTCACCGTGGCAGGCGGCAAGTTCGACGCGATCAAGATCGAGGCAGAAGGCACGTGGAAGGCGCAAGCCGCGCCGGGACAATCGATCACGTCCGGCGTATCGCGCAACGCGAACGGCTCGACGATCGTCATGCAGAGCCGCAACAGCGGGATGGCGGAAGGGACCGGCAAGACCTATATGGCGTTCTGGTACGTGCCGGCGGTCGGCCGCTGGGTCAAGTCGGTCGAGGAGTTCTACGACACGAACGGGACGCGGAACGCGCGCTATTCGAACGAACTGGTGTCGTTCAAGCGCGCCGGCGTGGAGGGCGGCGCACCGCTGGCCAGCCAGCCTGCGCTCGCCCCCGTGGCCGCGCCGACGGAAGGCCCGCCTTCCGTCGACCAGTAACGGAGCGCGTGCTCACTTACGTATAGAGCGACGCCGGCGGCAACGCCCCGGTCAACGCGAACCGGCCCACATCGCGCAGCCGGTAGTCGAGCGGATCGTGCAGCGTATGCGTGCGCGCGTTCCGCCAGAAGCGGTCGAGGCCGAGCGACGCGGCCGTCGCGCGTGCGCCGCATGCGTCGAACAGCGCCTCGCCGTTCTCGAGCGCCGCGCGCTGCGCGACGATCTTCGCCTCCGATACCGCGAGCGCCACCTCGGCGCGTTCGTCCGCCGTCAACGCATCCTGCCGCGCCCACGCGCGCTGCAACGCTGCGGCCGCAAGATCGGCCAGCGCCGCCGACGAGATCGCCCGCACCCGCATGTCGCCGAAGCGCTGCAGCGTGTACGGATCGTCGCTCGCCTGCGCGACCTCCGACTGGATCCACGGACGGCCCTGCTGCAGCACGTAGTCGCGTGCTTCCTCCAGTGCGCCTTCCGCGAGCCCGACGAACAGGTTGGTCAGCACGAGCTGCGACACGAGCGTGCGCAGCGTCGCACGCGGGGTCGGCGGCGCTTCGGATCGGTGCAGCACCTCGTCCGCCGCGAGCGTCACGCCATCGAAGCGCACGCTGCCGCTGTCGGTCTGGCGCTGGCCGATCGGATCCCAGTCTTCGTTGACCGTGATCCCGGGACGATCGGTCGGCACCACGCCGAACACGGGGCGGCCGGTGTCGGGATCGTGCGCGGATACCGTCATCCGCTGCGAGCCGCGCGTGCCCGAGCAGAAGCCCTTCACGCCATCGAGCCGGTAGCCGCCATCAGGTGTCGCCGTGGCCACGAGCCGCGTGTCGAGCGGATTGACCGCATTGCCCCACCACCACTGCTGCTCGACCGTGCCGCGCAGATAGCGTTCGCGCTGTGCGGCGTTGCCCCACACGTCGACGCTCACCACCTGCAGGCACTGGAATCCGACGAGATGCGCAAGCGCGCTGTCGACGCGCGCGATCTGCCGGATCGCATCGTAGATCGCCGGCCACGCGGCTTCCTGCCCGCCGAACGCGCGCGGTACGGCAAGCGTCAGCAAACCCGCATCGGCGAGCCACTGCTTCTCCTGCGCCGCATGACCGCCCGCGCGATCGCGCTCGGCGGCAGTCGTGCGCAGCGCGTCGATCACGCGGGCCAGCGCGGCGCGGTCAAAGGCGGGCGTATCGGTATCGGGCGCGAAGGTCGCCGGGCCACGTGGATCGTTCATGCGACGGCTTCCTGCGCAACCGCTTCACCCGACAGCGGCACGAGCGCGTCGAGCTGGCGGCCCGTCAGCCGCGACAGGATCTCGCGGCGCCAGTCGTCGTAGATCGCGCGGTATTCGGCGATATCCGCGCCGAACACGTGCGCGGTGTGCGCGTACTCGTCGTGCAGATAACCGTCGAGCCGCGCCTGCGTTTCCTCGTCGGCCGCGATCACGCGATCGATCAGCGCGTCGCGTTCCGCCGCCGGCAGCGCCTTCAACGTGTCGAACCACCACTGGACGATCTGCACGCGATGCCACTCCTCGTCCGGCCGGATCCGGTTCTCGCCATGCTCGCGCATCGCGGCATCGCCGATGCGGCCGGTCCTGCGCTGGATCCACAGCTTCGCGAGGATGTGCAGCTCGTAATGCCATTCGAACGCGAGAAAGCCCGCGACGTCGCGCACCGCGATGTCGCCGATGCGCGCCCAGTGCGCGGCGACCAGCCGGTCGACTTCCGGCAGCGGATCGCGCCCCGTCAGTTCGGTCACGCGTTCGCGGCCGATCACCGCGTGCGCGCCGTCGTCGCCGAGCTGGCGCGACAGGATCAGCTGGAAGTGCGGATCGTCGCGGAACAGCGTGTCGATCGCCTTCGCGACGACCTGCACGATGAACAGGTCGTGCGACGCCATCTTCGTGTAGTAATCGGCGACGGCGGCCAGTTCGTCGTCATTGCGCGGCTCGCGCGGCGGCATGGCGAGCTTCGCCGGGAAGTCCGGACGATGGCGTCGCGCCACGTCGAGAAACAGCGCTTCCTCGAATTGTCCGTTCCATTCGCGCGGTGCGCCGATGGGCAAGGTCATAGGTTTTGTTCTCTCAGAATCATGAATGAAGCGAGCGGACGCTTGTGGCGTCGCTCAGGTACGCCGGGTCACGCGTCGGACCAGGCGGTCGCCCGTGATTTGCACGGCCGAGACGAGCGCGATCAGGATCACGATCACAGTCGCCATGACGGTGGTGTCGAAACGCTGGTAGCCGTAGCGGATCGCGAGATCGCCGAGCCCGCCCGCGCCGACGGCGCCCGCCATCGCGGTCGAGCCGATCAGCGCGACGACGGTAATGGTGAAGCCGCCGAGCATGCCGGGCAGCGCTTCGGGCAGCAGCACGTGCCACACGATGTGGCGGCGCTTCGCGCCCATCGCGAGCGCGGCCTCGATCAGCCCGCGGTCGACTTCGCGCAGGCTCACCTCGGCGATCCGCGCGAAGAACGGGATCGCGGCGATCGACAGCGGCACGACGGCCGCCCAGACGCCGATCGTCGTGCCGATCAGCACGCGCGTGAACGGCAGCAGCGCGACGAGCAGGATGATGAACGGCGTCGAGCGGAACACGTTGACGAGCGCACCGAGCACCGCGTTCACGCCGCGCCGCTCGTAGATGCCGCCGGGCGCGGTCGTCACGAGGATCACCGCGAGCGGGATGCCGATCAGCGCGGCGATCGCGGCCGACGCGGCGACCATCGACAGCGTGTCGCGGATCGCGTCGAGCAGTTCGGGCCACCAGAGGTCAAACATAGCCGAGCACCTCCGCGTGATTCGCGTGGCGGCGCGCGCGTTCGAGCAGCGCGGCAACCGCGCCGCCGAGGGCCGGCGGCTGGCCGGCGTCGTCCGCGCGCGGGGCGGCCGCGATCACGAGCCGCCCCTGCGCATGCCCCTGGATGCGCTCGATCCCGCCGTGCAGGAAACGCACGGAACCGCCGAGCGCCGCCGCGAGCGCACCGACATCCGGCTCGCCACCGCTCTCGCCCGTGTAACGCACATCGAGCACGACCTGTGCGCCTTCGGGCAACGCGGCCTGCTCGGGCAACGGCTGCACGCGCGCGGCCAGTTCGGCCGGCAGGTCGTGCACGAGCGTGCTGAGCAGCGCGCGCGTCGCGCCGTGTTGCGGATCGCCGAACACGCGCCACACGGGGCCCGTTTCGACGACTTCACCCTGTTCGATCACCGCGACCGTGTCGCACACCGCGCGGATCACTTCCATCTCGTGCGTGATCAGCACGATCGTCAGCCCGAGGCGGCGGTTGATGTCGGCGAGCAGCGCGAGGATCGACTGTGTCGTCTCCGGATCGAGCGCCGAGGTCGCCTCGTCGCACAGCAGCACCTCGGGATCGTGCACCAGCGCGCGGGCAATGCCGACGCGCTGTTTCTGCCCGCCCGACAGGCTGGCCGGATACGCGTCGCGCTTCGCGGCAAGCCCGACGAGTTCGAGCAGCGCCTCGACCTTGCGCACGCGCTCGGCCTTCGGCACACCGGCGATCTTCAGCGGCAATGCGACGTTCTCGAACACCGTCTTCGCGGACAGCAGGTTGAAATGCTGGAACACCATGCCGGTGCGACGCCGCAGCGCGACGAGACCGTCCTCGTCGAGCGCGCCGACGTCGACGCCCTGCACGCGCACGCGGCCCGAGCTCGGCCGTTCGAGCCCGTTCACGAGCCGCAGCAGCGTCGATTTCCCCGCGCCGCTGCGGCCGATGATCCCGAACACCTCGCCACGCCGCACGTCGAGCGTCACGTCGCGCAGCGCGGCAGCCTGGCCGCGCGGCGTCGCGAACACCTTGCCGACGTGTTCCAGCGACACCGCGGCGGCGCTGGCCGAGTCGGCCAACGTGGCCGCTTCGTCATGCGTCGTGGCAGCGGCGCCGGCACGCGCGGCCGACGCGTCGATGAAACCCAGCGTATCGAACAATTGCGTCATCGCTTCGCTCCGTCACGTTCACGCATGCGCGGGATGCGCGGGTTCGGCCACGGCAGCCGGCCGGTGCTGCGCGCCCGTGTGCCATGCGGGCAGCCGCGGGCCCGCGCCGAACAGCTTCTCGCGCAGCGTCGGCGCGGGATCGTAGTCTTCCTTGTAGACGCCACGGTTCTGCAACTCGGGCACGACCCAGTCGACGAAATCCTCGAACGACTCGGGCATCACGGTGCGCGTCAGGTTGAAGCCGTCGATGCCGGTCTCGTCGATCCATGACTGCAGCTCGTCCGCGACCTGCGACGGCGAGCCGACGATCGGCGCGTAGCGGCCGCCGAGCGACATCTGTTCGAGCATCCGCCGCACGGTCCACGTGCCGGCCGTGCTCTTGCGCGAGATCGCGTCGACGGCCGACTGGATCGAATCGGTCTTCACATACGAGATCGGCTCGTCGAGGCCGTACTTCGCGAAGTCGATCCCGGTCGAACTCGCGAAATGCGCGAGTCCGGCTTCGGGGCTCGCGTAGCGGCGGTATTCGTCGAACTTCTCGCGGGCGAGCCGCTCGGTCTCGGCCGTGACGGCGCTCACGCCGGCGAAGATTTTGATCGACGCCGGGTCGCGCCCCTGCCGTGCAGCGGCCGCGCGAATGTCGAGCGCCGCCGCGCGCGCGGCGGCCTTGCTTTGCCCGTTCACGAACACGCATTCCGCGTGACGCCCCGCGAATTCGACGCCGCGCGCGGACGCACCGGCCTGGTACAGCACCGGCGTGCGCTGCAGCGACGGCTCGCTCAGATGAATCGCGTCGATCGAATAGAACGGCCCGTCATGCTTCACGCGCCGCACCTTGCCCGGCTGCGCGAACACGCGGGCGTGCGCGTCGCGGATCACCGCGTCGTCGTCCCAGCTCTGTTCCCACAGCTTGTAGACGACGTCCATGTAGTCGTCCGCGCGCTCGTAGCGGTCGTCGTGGCCGATCTGCTGCGCGAGGCCCATGCCGCGCGCGGCGCTGTCGAGATAGCCGGTGACGATGTTCCAGCCCACGCGCCCTTTCGTCAGATGATCGAGCGTCGACATGCGGCGCGCGAACAGGTAAGGCGGTTCGTAGGTCAGGTTCGCGGTCACGCCGAAGCCGAGGTGCCGCGTGACCTGCGCCATCGCCGGCACGAGCAGCAGCGGATCGTTGACGGGCACCTGCACCGATTCGCGCAGCGCGGCATCGGGGCCGCCGCCGAACACGTCGTACACGCCGACGATGTCCGCGAGGAAGATCCCGTCGAACTTGCCGCGTTCGAGCGTTTTCGCGAGGTCGGCCCAGTAGTCGAGATCGGTGTAGTGCGCGGAGCGGTCGCGCGGATGGGTCCACAGACCGTGGTTAATGTGCCCGACGCAATTCATGTTGAACGCGTTGAGCAGGATCTTCTTGCGGTTCGCCGTCGTCATGGTCGCCTCCGTCACCACGCGATCGCGTACAGCGAGCCGAACGCGTTGTCGAGCGCCTTGCGCACGGCCGGCGAATGCTGGTAGATCGCGATGAACTTGCGGATGCGCGGGTCGTTCACGCTGTCGGGCCGCACGACCCACTGGATCGCGAAGATCTTGTTCTCGGTGCCGTCGAACAGCAGCGCGCTGTTCGGGTCGGTCGTGCCGGCGAGCTTGATGAAGCTCGGGTAGCCCTGCGCGAGATCGACGTCGTCGAGCGAACGCGCGAGCTGCGACGCTTCGAGCGGAATGATCTTCAGGTGCTTCGGGTTCGACACGATGTCGTGCGTCGTCGCGCGGTAGTCGGCGCCCGGCTTCAGCGTGATGAGCCCCGCGCGCTGCAGCAGCAACAGCCCGCGCCCGCCGTTCACCGGATCGTTCGCGATCGCGACTTTCGCGCCGTCCTTCAGCTCGCTGAAGTTTTTCACCTTCTTCGAATAGAGGCCGATCTTCATGATCGTGCCGGGCGCGATCGATACGAAGTTGTAGCCGCCCTGCTTGTTCGCGTTCTCGAGGAACGGGATGTGCTGGAAGTAGTTGACGTCGATGTCCTTGTTCGCGAGCGCCGCGTTCGGCGTATTCCAGTCGGTGAATTCGACGATCTTCACGTCGAGCCCCTGCGCCTTCGCCTCCTTCGCGGCGACCTTCAGTGCTTCGATCTGCGGACTGGTCGAGATGCCGATCTTCAGCGGCGCGGTGTCGGCGTGCGCGCCATTGAGCAGCGCGACGCCAAGCACGGCGGCGGCCAGCAGACGCGCGACGCGGCCGGCGGAAATGCGGGCGGAAAAAACGGCATGCAGCATGGAAACCACTCTCCTGTCCAAAGACGGTATCGACGGATGAGCGACGCCGCGGCGAACGCAGGGCGTTCTCCGGACGGGGGGCATCGCATCGGAAAAGGATCAGTCGATGATAGAGAGCGGCGCGGGGACGGTCTACGAAGCGATTGTGCGAAGAAAATCGCGCGCGGCGATATGGCGGCCGGCCACGCCGGATCGGGGGACAGACCGGGCGCGGCCGGCCGCCAGGCCGAAATCTCGGCCTGGGCGCCGGGCGAATTCCGAAATCTCGGCCAGCCGAGCGGGCGGCCCTTTCCGCAGACGAAACAAACCCCTTATAAATCAATACATTAAAAATATTCCGGCAGGCCGGATTTCTGGCACGGGGGTTGCGTAATAGACGGCACACGATGCCGCGAAGCCATGCAGGCATTCCAACATCAGGAGACACGTCTTGCAGACCTCTATCCATACCCCGTCCCATCCGGAGCCGGTTTCCGACGCCGTCGCCGCCCCGCGCGAGCGCTTCTGGCCGGAAGGCTGGTGGAAACTGATGGAAATCCGCATCGGCATCATTCCGCTGCCCGTCTATTTCATCCTGCTCGCGCTGATCGTCGGCTTCTCGGTGACGGGCAAGGTGCCCGGCGAGATCTCGATGGCGATCGCGGTGCTCGCGTTCTTCGGCTTCACCTGTGCCGAACTCGGCAAGCGCCTGCCGCTCTTGCGCAACATCGGCGCGGCCGCGATCTTCGCGACCTTCGTGCCGTCGGCGCTCACCTACTACCACCTGCTGCCGAAGCCGGTGCTGAACCTGACGGTCGAATTCACCAAATCGACCAACTTCCTGTACCTGTTCATCGCGTCGATCATCGTCGGCAGCATCCTGAGCATGGATCGCCGCGTGCTGATCCAGGGATTCGTGAAGATCTTCATCCCGCTCGCGGCCGGCTCGGTCGCGGCCGCAATCGTCGGCACGGCGGTCGGCACCGCACTCGGCCTCGGCGCGCGCCACACGCTGCTGTACATCGTCGTGCCGATCATGGCGGGCGGCGTCGGCGAAGGCGCGATTCCGCTGTCGATCGGCTATTCGGAACTGATGCACCTGCCGCAAGGCGAGATGTTCGCGATGGTGCTGCCGCCGGTGATGCTCGGCAGCCTGACCGCGATCATCCTGTCGGGCGCGCTCGACATGCTCGGCAAGCGCCTGCCGCACCTGACCGGCAACGGCCGCCTGCAGGTCGGCGAATCGGGCGACATGACGCCGGAGAACGAGGAAATCCGCGGCCACGTCGACGTCACGCACATCGCAGGCGCCGGTATCACGGCGATCACGCTGTACCTCGTCGGCCTGATGGCGTTCAAGCTGTTCGGCCTGCCCGCACCGGTCGCGATGCTGTTCCTCGCGGTGCTCGTGAAGCTCGCGCGCGCGGTGTCGCCGCCGCTGCAGGAAGGCGCGTTCGTCGTCTACAAGTTCTTCTCGACCGCCGTCACGTATCCGCTGCTGTTCGCGATCGGCGTCGCGATGACGCCGTGGGACAAGCTGACCGCCGCGTTCACGATCGTCAACGTCATCACGATCGTGTCGACCGTCGCGACGCTGATGGGCACCGGTTTCGTGGTCGGCCGCCTGATGAAGATGTACCCTATCGACACCGCAATCGTGAACGCCTGCCACAGCGGGCAAGGCGGCACCGGCGACGTCGCGATCCTGACTGCCGCGAACCGGATGCAGCTGATGCCGTTCGCGCAGATCGCGACGCGTATCGGCGGCGCGATCGTCGTCACGGTCACGCTGATCCTGATCGCCCACTTCGGATGACGCGCTGCCGCGCGCACCGTCGCGCAGGCCGCTTCGCACGCGCCGCCGCCGGCCCAGCCGGCGCGCGGCGCGCGTCGTTCAGGGCGACCGGTTGCGGGCTTCGATGAGGGCGAACGTGCAGAAGAGCTTCAAGGGAATCCCGTGGTGGGGCTGGGCCTCGGCCGGCGTGCTGTATGTGTGCGTCGCGGCCGCGGCCGTCGATTTCGCGTGGGAACGCGCGATCGACGCGCTCGAGGAAACCGGCGCGCACCGGCTCGACCTGTATGCGTCGAGCCTGAAGAGCGAACTCGGCCGCTTCGAGATCCTGCCCGGCCTGGTCGCGCGGCAGGACGGCGTGCGCGCGATGCTGAAAGCCGCGCCGCAGGACGCCCCCGGGCTCGTGCACACGGTCGATACGTACCTCGAAGCGGTGAACCGCGACGCGGGCAGCGGCGCGGTCGACGTGATCGACCTGCAGGGCAACGTGATCGCCGCCAGCAACTGGAACGAGACGCTCAGCTTCGTCGGCACCAACGTGTCGTACCGGCCGTATTTCAAGGACGCGCTCGCGCGCGGCAGCGGCCGCTTCTTCGGCATCGGCACCAACACCGGCGTGCCGGGCGTCTACTTCGCCAGCGCGGTGCGCGACGACGGCGTGCCGATCGGCGTGGCCGCCGTGAAGATCAGCGTCGATTCGCTCGAATCGGCGTGGCGCGCGCCGGGCGTCGCCGCGATGGTCGTCGACAGCAACGGCGTGGTCGTGATCTCGACCGAACCCGCGTGGAAATTCACCGCGCTGCGCCCGATCACCGCGCAGCAGCAGCGCGACATCCAGGCGTCGCGGCAATACGCGGGCCGCACGGTCGACGCGCTGCCGTACCGCCGTATCGGCGACCGCAGCGCGGCCGCGTGGTTCGGCACCTTCCCCGATCCGCGCCACAGCGGCCGCACCACGCGTTACCTCGTGATGTCTCGCCCCGCGCCGCAGGCCGGCGATTCGCTGATGGTGCTGCTCGACATCGCGGGCGCGCGGCGCCAGCAGCAGACCGCCTTCGTGTTCGTCACCGGCGCGTTCCTGATCGCCGCGCTGCTCGCCGGCTACGCGATCCAGCGCCGCCGGGCGATCATCGCGCGGCTGAACGCGCAGGACGCGCTGCGCCGGGCGAACGACCAGCTCGAGCTGACCGTCGCGCAACGTACTGCCGCGCTGACGGCCGCGAACGAACGGATGCAGCGCGAGATCGTCGAGCGCGAGCGCACCGAGCAGCGGCTGCGCGCGTCCCAGCAG
Source organism: Burkholderia sp. AU30198 (assembly GCF_020419825.1). Classification (NCBI taxonomy): domain Bacteria; kingdom Pseudomonadati; phylum Pseudomonadota; class Betaproteobacteria; order Burkholderiales; family Burkholderiaceae; genus Burkholderia; species Burkholderia sp. AU30198. The sequence goes on from NZ_JAIZSA010000011.1 coordinate 30,920, forward strand.
GAAGTCGTGCACGCCGGCAAGCTCGCGGTGCTCGGGCAGATGGCCGCCGGCCTCACGCACGAGCTGAACCAGCCGCTCGTCGCGATCCGCACGCTGTGCGACAACGCGCGCACGTTCTTCGAGCGCGGCCAGCCGGCGCCGGCGCTCGCCAATCTCGAACGGATCGGCAAGCTCGTCGACAGCATGGCCGTGCTCACCGGCGAGCTGAAGACCTTCGCGCGCAAGCCCGACGTCGAGCGCGTCGCGGTCTCGCTGAACGAGGCCGTCGCGCATGCGCGGCTGATCTACGATGCGAGGATCCGCGACGAAGGCGTGCAGCTCGACGTGAACATCGCGCCCGGCACCGCCGTATCGGCCGAATCGAGCCAGTTGCAGCAGGTGATCGTGAACCTGCTCGGCAACGCGCTCGACGCGGTGCATGACGCGCCCGTGCGCCGCATCGTCGTCGAAGCCACCGGGCCGGACGATGCCGGCCGCGTGCGCTTCACCGTCGCGGACAGCGGCGCGGGCATCGCGCCCGAGGTGCTGCCGCACCTGTTCGAGCCGTTCGTCACGACCAAGCCGCGCGGCCAGGGCCTCGGGCTCGGCCTCGCGATCACGTCGCGCATCGTCGAGGCGTTCGGCGCGAAGATCGCCGCGACGAACCGCGACGAAGGCGGCGCGCAGTTCAGTATCGAATTCGCGGCGGCCACGCTGCAAAGGACAGAGCATGGAAGATGAGATTCGGGTGCTGGTCGTCGAGGACGATGAAAACGTCCGGATCGGCGTCGAACAGGCGGTTGAGCTTGCCGGCTTCGCGGTCGACGCGTTCGCATCGGCCGCCGACGCGCTGCATCACGTCGCGCCCGGCGCGCCGGTCGTGATCGTGTCGGACGTGCGGATGCCGGGCATCGACGGGCTGCAGTTGCTCGATCGCGTGATGGCGATCGATGCGCAGATTCCGGTCGTACTGATCAGCGGCCATGCCGATATCTCGACGGCCGTCGGCGCGATGCAGGTCGGCGCGTACGACTTCATCGAGAAGCCGTTTTCGTCGGACGTGATCGCGGGGCGCGTCGCGCGCGCGGTCGAGAAGCGCCGCCTGACACTCGAGGTGCAGGGGCTGCGCGCGGCGCTGAACAACTGGCAGGGCATCGAGGCGTTCGTGCTCGGCAAGTCGCCCGCGATGGCCGACGTGCGCAAGAAGATCCTGCGCCTCGCCGATACGTCGGTGTCGGTGCTGATCACCGGCGAAACCGGCACCGGCAAGGAACTGATCGCGCGCAGCCTGCACGACTTCGGCGGCCGGCGCGACGCGCATTTCGTCGCGCTGAACTGCGGCGGCCTGCCGGAGCAGGTCTTCGAGAGCGAACTGTTCGGCCATGAAGCCGGCGCGTTCACCGGCGCGATCAAGAAGCGCATCGGCAAGATCGAATGGGCGGACGGCGGCACGCTGTTCCTCGACGAGATCGAGACGATGCCGATTCCGCTGCAGATCAAGATGCTGCGCGTGCTGCAGGAGCGCGTGGTCGAGCGGCTCGGTGCGAACGAGCTGATCCCGGTCGACTGCCGCGTGGTCGCCGCATCGAAGGCCGATCTCGCCGAGCTTGCAACCGACGGGCGCTTTCGCGCGGACTTGCTGTATCGCCTCAACGTCGCGCAGATCGAACTGCCGCCGCTGCGCGAGCGGCGCGAGGACGTGCCGCTGCTGTTCGAGCATTTCGTGCTCGCGGCCGCTCGGCGCTTCGGGCAACCGGCGCCGGTCGTCACCGCTGCGCAGGTATCCGAACTGATGACGCACGCGTGGCCCGGCAACGTGCGCGAGCTGCAGAACGTGGCCGACCGCTTCGTGCTCGGGCTGACCGGCGACAGCCTGCTGTCGTCCGGCGGCACGCCGGCCGCAGGCGGCACGCTCGCGGAACAGCTCGCGTATTTCGAACGGAAGCTGATCGAGGACATGCTGCAGCGTCACAACGGCAATGTCGCGGAGGCGAGCGAAGCGCTCGGGATGCCGAAGAAGACGCTTTATCACAAGCTGCGCAACCTGCGGATTCCCGCGCGCGGCGACGCCGCGGCCGATGGCGGCGAATGACGCGAACGAGGACACGCACAGCATGGATCGCATCGAAGTCTCCGAACAGGGCCGCATCACGGGCCACCTGATCCGCGGCGTCACGCATGCGCAGAAAACCTTCCGCCCGAGCGACTGGCCCGAGCGCCTCGCGGGCGTCATCACGCTGTTCGTCGGCGAACGGCGGCCCGGCTATCCGTGCGCGCTGTCGCGGCTCGCGATGCCCGTCGTCGACGGCAACGTCAAATGCCTGTTCGTGTCGGACGAATTGCGCACCGTGTGCGCGGACGCATTCGATTTCGCAATGCAGTTCGCGGCCGACAACGACCTCCCCGTCGTGCTTCAGACCGCGCCCGCGCTGGCGGTGCGCTGAACTGCGGGCCGCTTGCGCGGCTCGCGACCTTCCCGTTTTCCCAAGGTGCGATGCGCAGGTGCGCAGGCTGCCACACGCCCCTTTTCCGGCCAGTCCGGCACCACGGTCAATCGTTAGACGATTGAAAGCATCGACACCCATCCCCCTCCGACAAGGGTTTGCGGCCGAGCCATCAATAAAATTGATCGTGACGATGAAAATTATGCGTTTTCCTTGCAGGTCGCCGTGATGCATAGTTGCGTCGTGTTGACGCACCTTTGAGTCTTTCAGATGAACATGCGAATCGAGCCGTCCGTGCTCGCGAACCCCGACCTGCAATTTGCGCCGCTTTCGTCAGGCATCAGCCTGCCGTATGTCGAGCGGGGCAGCGGCGCGCCGATGGTGTTCGTGCACGGCTCGCTGTGCGACTACCGCTACTGGGATCCGCAGCTCGCCGCGCTGTCGGCCCACTACCGCTGCATCGCGCCGAGCCTCAGCCATTACTGGCCGGCCGTCGAAGCGGGCATCCAGGACGAGTTCAGCTGGCAGAACCACGTCAACGAGCTCGCCGAATTCATCGACGCGCTCGATCTCGGCCCCGTGCATCTGGTCGGCCACTCGCGCGGCGGCAGCGTCGCGTTCAACGTCGCACGCCAGCATCCGCACCTCGTCGAGTCGCTGACGCTCGCCGATCCGGGCGGCCCGCTGCAACAGCCGGGCGTGCGCGAAGCCGCGCTGCCGGCCGCCGCGATCGCGCTGCGCACGAACGCCGTGAACCTGATCGGGCAAGGCGACGTCGAATCGGGCCTCGAGATGTTCGTCGATTCCGTGAGCCTGCCGGGTGCATGGAAGAAGAGCACGTCGCGTTTCCGCACGATGGCGATCGACAACGCGAGCACGCTGCCGAAGCAGTTGCGCGACCCGCTGCCCGCGTACTCGCAGCACACGGCCGGCGATATCGCATGCCGCACGCTGCTGATCGACGGCCAGCGCAGCCCGAAAATGTTCCGCAACAACGTCGATACCCTTTCGCAGTGGATCGGCAATGCGCAACGGCAGACCGTCGCCGGCGCGTCGCACGGGATGAACGCGGCAAGCCCCGCCGTGTTCAACCGCTACGTGCACGAGTTCGTCGCCGCGTAAGTGCTCCCGGGCGGCTTCTGCGCCGCCCGTTCTCCTCGCTGTTCAACGACGATGCCCATACGTGCCGCATCGCCGCTTCATCAACCGCCGTGCGTCACCGGCGCGTCCGTCCCGTAGATCTGCCTGCGCAACTCCGCCAGCCGCGTATCGAGCGCCACGCGCTGCTGCTCGCGGTCCGGCACCGTGCGCGTCACCTCGTCGATGATCTTGCGGCTCTGCGCGACATAGTCCGCATCCTGCCGCTCGCGCGCGGGCGAGGCCGGCCGCTCGCCCATCGCGAGATCGCGCAGATGGTCGCGCAGCGCATCGCTCGCGGCCTGGCGCGCGCCGGCGTCCGGTTCTGCATCCTGCAACAGCAGATCCGCGAGGCCCGACGCCTCGCGCGGATCGAGCTTGCCCGCATCGGCATCGGCACGCAGTTGCGCGAGCAACGAACGGGCACGCGCCTGACGGTCGGCCGCGTTCAGCGCGTCGCGTTCGTGCGCGTAGCCGTCGAGCTGCGCGCGGAAATTGACCGGCGATGCGGACGCTTGATTCGTCATGGCGGAGTCCTGGCTGACAACGGTGGAAGAAGCGGCTTGCGGCGCGCCACCCGGGCGGCCGCTCCACAACACGACGACCGACGCGACGGCGCCTGCCGCCAGCGCGACCGTGCCCCATACGATGACGGTTCGGTTCATCATGCGGCCCCTGTCACACGCGCGAAGAGCGGATCGGTCACGCTCGCCGCACCGGTTTCGACATGGCCGGCCAGCGTGCGCAGATAACCGGCATCCGCATCGATCGTCACGCTGAAGTCGTACCAGCCGCCACTTGCCGACAGGTTCAGCACCGTGTCGACGGCAGCGCCTGCCGCGACCGTGCCCGAACGCGACGCGGCGCCGTAGCCGTTATCGGTAAGCGTCGCGACCAGCGGCGTGCGGCCCGCGTTGCGCATCCGCACGACGAGATTGCCGTCGGCCCGATACGCGACCGTCACGTCGAACAGCGGCGCGCTCGACGTCGCACCGCCCTTGAAGCGGCGGAAGAAGCCGTTCGGACCGTACGCCGCGAGATCGTAGCGCCCCTGCGTGTCGCGCACCGGCCACCACTGGTCGCTCAGCACGCGGCCGCTCTGGATCGTGTAGAAGCGCGGGCCGTTCTGCGCGATCGCGTCGTGCACATGGAACACCGCGGCCGACGTGCCGGCCGCGTTGCCCGGCACGGCCTTGCCGTTGTTCGCGAAGCTCACGTTCAGCACGCCGGCGCGCGTATCGAGCGCCGCTTCGACGAACAGCTCGTATGGCACGGCGCGCAGCTTGCGCTGCCCCGGCTCCTGCACCGGCAGCGGCGCATTCTCGGCCGGATAGCTCGACGGATAGCTCGGCTTCGCGAGGTAGTACTGCACCCAGTACGCGTTGTCGCGCTGCGCCTTCGTCGCGGTCAGGTTGAGCAGCGCGGGCGGCACCGTGCGGTCCGCGTCGCCCGCGAAATCGAATGCCGACGTGAGGTCGCCGCACACCGCGCGACGCCACGGCGTGATGTTCGATTCATAGACATCCGGATGATCGTCGCCGAAGCGCTTCTCGATGAAGCGGATCACCGACGTGTGATCGAAGACTTCGGAGCAGGTCCAGCCGCCCTTCGACCACGGCGAGATCGCGAGCAGCGGCACGCGCGTGCCGAGCCCGATCGGCAGCCCGGAAGCCTGCTCGATCTCGCCTTCGACGCTGACCGTCGACAGCCCCTTGCCGGCCTTCCACGGCGGCACGGGTGCCGTCACGTGATCGAAACGGCCGTCGCCTTCGTCGTAGCAGATCAGGAATACCGTCTTCGCCCACACGTCGGGATTCGACGTGAGCGCATCGAGAATGCGCGACACGAATTCCTCGCCGAACGACGGCCCCCACCACGGATGCTCGGACGACGAGAACGGCGGCACGATCCACGACACCTGCGGCAGCCGGTTCGCGAGCACGTCGTCGCGCAACGACGCGACACCGCGCGCAGTCAGCCCGCGCTGGTTGAGCGGCGAGCTCGACGCTGCCGACTTGTACTGCGAAAACCACGCGAGCGCGTTGCAGTCGTAGTTGTTGGTGTTGTCGATCCAGTAGCGGCTCGACAGGAAATTCCATGCGACGTTGAACGAACCGACGCCGCCTTCCTGATAGACGCGCCAGTCGATGCCGGCCTGCTGCAAGCGTTCGGGGAAGGTCTTCCACGACACCGTGCCCGAGCGGTCGCCCATCCAGTTCGACATCGCGACCTGGCTGCCGTCCGCGTTCGGCGACGAGCGCCCCGTCATCAGGTAGAGCCGGTTCGGATTGGTCGGCCCCATCATCGACTGGTGGTACGCGTCGCAGATCGTGAACGCGCTCGCGAGCGGGTAGTAGTACGGCAGGTCGTTGCGCTTGAAATAGCCCATCGCGTCGGGCCACTGCACGGCCATCCACTGGTCGTTGCGCCCTTCGTTCCACAGCTTGTGGAACGCATCCCACTCGTGGTTCTCGGGCATCATCCACTGCGCCCACGTCTTCGACGTGTCGAGATGCCAGGGCACGTAATCGCGGCCCTTGTAGTTCTGATACCAGACGCTTTTGCCGTCAGGACGCGCGACCACGCGCGGATCGTTGAAGCCGCGCACGCCCGGGAACGTGCCGAAGTAATGGTCGAATGCGCGGTTTTCCTGCATCAGCACGACGATGTGCTCGACGTCCCGGATCGTACCGGTCACGCGGGCCGGCTCGACGGCCAGTGCGCGGCGAATGCTGTCGGGCAGCGTCGCCGCAAGCGCGGCAGCGCCGGCCGCCTGCGCCGAGCGGGTCAGGAACGTACGGCGATCGATACGCGACATCGGCAATCCCTCCTCGTTTTTCTGGCTGGACGGGGATGGTCATGCAGGCGGCGTGCGCCGCGTGCGGGCGATGCGCGGCCTCGGGGCCGCAAGGCGGTTCCGAACCAGGCGCGCGGCGCGTCGACGGCCCCCTCCTGCCCGCCGCGCGCGTCATCGATCTGTCGGATTCTAGAAAGGGAAATCGGACAATTTTGTTAAGATCCGACAAATATCCAGACGATTACGACATTAGAAGTCCTCTACAATTTTTCGGCGATGCAATCCGGCGGCAACGTGGCGCTTCATGTGTCGGGTATGGGGGAATCAGCGGATACGTGGGGGCCGGCGCATTCGCCATGCGTCCGGCCAGGCGATCCGAGGCAGCGCGGCGGTCTGGCCGTTATCGGCAGGTCACGCGGACGGACGGCCCGCCCTGCGCAACGACCAGGTCGCGGCCGTTGCCGTCGCTACCGACACCCGTTTCGGTGTATGAGTAGACGGGCTGGTACGTGCCGCCGTCGTAGCGGTAATAGGTCGCCTGATGCTCACCCATGCTGATCCGGGCCAGCGTCTTGAGGTCGGGCCACCCGTTGCAGGTGGTGTCGAGCACGCCGACCGGGCCGTCTTCGACGCCCAGCAGCGGTTCGAATCCGCGGTTGCGCGCACGGTACAGCCATTGATTCGCGTTGACCTGGTTCCCGCTCATCTCGCAACTCACGAACAGCACCTTGCCGTGCGGGCCCTCGCAGGTTTGTGCGATCACCGCTTCGTCGCCGCATTCGCGGGCCAGTGCTTTGCGTACACGTGTGCCGAGCGGTGCCAGCGCGCGATCGGCACGCGCATCGACCGGCGCGCTCGTGCACAGGCCGTTGCCGCGCGGCCACACGGGATGCGCATGCAGGTACAGCGGCGACAACGCACCGATCACCGCATCCAGTTCGCGATCGAGACATCGTGTGTCCTTGCAGCGCCCGATTGCCCGGTTCTGCGCATCGATCTTCTCGTCGATATTCCACGGGTCGTCCACCGCGGCAAGCGTCGCGTACTGGAGAAAGCGCGCGGCAAACACCTTCTCCGCCAACGCGGCGTTGTCGCAGGTGCCGGGCGGCAGCGCGGCACGCGCGGTGGCGGCCGCCTTCAACAGATCGTCATCCGGGTCGTCGCTCAGCTTGCGCACGTCGACGCATGGCTTGAGCAGCAATTGCGTCGACGCGTAACCGTTATCGGCCTGTTCGCTGCGCGGCAGCACCCTCGGCCCTTCCGCTTGCGCGGACGATGCGAGGATGAATGCGCCGGCAAGCCACGCCACGCAGGATATCGACGTCTTTCGAATGCTCATCGGTCTGAACGGCCCGCTCGGGCGCATGAATCGCGACGGAATACCGTCGGGCATGCGGCCCGCACGCCCGAACGATGCTTTGCGCGATTGTAGCGGCTGCCTGCATCACGCCGCGCCCTCGCTTACCAGACCGCCGGCTCAGCCTTGCGCGTGACCGCATCCGGCAGCCCGAACACGCTGTCGAACGCCCAGTTGTACACGAACGTGAAGATCGGGAAGAACACGATCAGCACCGCGTCGTACAGGAACGCCTGCAGCAGCGACACGTCGAGCCACCATGCGATCAGCGGGATCAGGAACGTCACGAGCGCGACCTGGAAGCCGATCGCATGCAGCACGCGGCGCCCGACCGTGCGCGTCGTCGCCGCGCGCTTGCGCTCCCACGCCTCGAACGCGAGGTTGTACAGGAAATTGACGGTGACGCCCGTCGTCGAGATCATCACCCCCATCAGGCCGCTCGTCGCCGCGCTCGCGCCGCTCAGCATGCCGAGCACCGACGATGCGATCAGGATGCCGAGCACCTCGAACATCACGACGTAGACTATGCGTCTCTTCAACCCTTGCATGACCATCCCCCTTCTATCGAACAAGGTGGCGAGACTATCAGCGGGTAGCGCGCCCGCAAAAGTCAGGTCCTTTCAATTTTTCTGACAGGAGGCCCGCGCATGCTGACCAGCGACCACATCGACATGCTGCTGACCGTCATCGACAAAGGCTCGTTTTCCGCCGCCGCGCGCGCGCTCGGCCGCACGCCGTCGGCGATCAGCATGGCGATCGCGAACCTCGAGGCCGAGCTCGGCCTCGTGCTGTTCGACCGCGGCACACGCGAACCGACGCCGACCGCCGCGATGGCCGCGCTGCTGCCCGACGCGCGATCGATCGCCGAGCAGTTGCAGGTGTTGCGTGCACACGCACAGCATCTGTCGGAAGGCGTCGAAGACACGCTGCGGCTCGGCGTCGCGGCCGAAATCGACCCGGCGCCCGTCGCCCGCGCGCTGATGGCGGTTGCCGCGAAGTATCCGGCGCTCGCCATCAGCGTCGTCACGGCGCCGCAGGACGCGATCGTCGATGCGCTGCATCGCACCACCATCGATCTCTGTGTGGCGTACTGCGGGCTCGACCTGCATCCGCAGGAGCAGATTCATGCGCTGTGGACCGAGACGCTCGTCGCCGTCGCCGCGCCGAGCCATCCGGCGATCGCCGAAGGCGCGCCACCCGAGGCGATCGAGCGGCTGTCGGGCTTTCGGCAGATCGTGATCGCCGATCCGGAGCGACCACTGACCGACATTCGGCCGTTGATCGGCAACCGCACGTGGAAAGTGACCGACATGGCGACCGCGATCGCACTCGTGAAAGCCGGACATGGCTGGGCGAACCTGCCCGAATCCGTGATCGCCCGATACGTCGCCGACGGCGAACTCGCGCCGCTCGTGTTCGCCAACATCCGCAACGGGCTGCCGCTGCCCGTGTACCTGCGGCGGCCGAAACACACGGGGCTCGGCAAGGCGGCGAGCGAACTGGTGCGCGCGCTGCGGGCGGGCCGCGACGCCACCTGATCGTTGCGCGCGACGGCCCGACTCGCGTTATCGCACGCGCCGGGCCGCCCGCTTCCGCGTCGCCGCCTTGTTCCGGCCGGCGCCATCCGCCGTCGCGAACATCTTCATGTCGTGCAGCAAGCAGTTCAGCAGCGTGTCGGCCGCCACGCCGAGTGGCCGCCCCACCTTCACCAGCAGGCGCGCCTTCGCGGAATCGAACAACGGATGCTCGATCGGCAGCGCGACGAGTTCGCCGCTCTCCAGTTCGCGATAGGCCGCGAACGCGCCGATCAGCGTGACCCCTTCATGGCGCTTGACGAAATGACGCAGCACCGCAAGCGAGTTGGTCGTCAGCGTCGGGCGGATCGGCAGGTTCTCCGTATAGGCGAGCATCTGCGCAACCTGGCCGAGGCCAAAGGCCGGCGGCATCAGCGCGAGCGGATACGCACCGAGCTCGTGCGCGCGCACAGAGCCGCCGCGTACCGCGAGCGGATGGCCCGCGTGGACGAGCGCCACCACCGGCTGCGATGACGTCGCGAGATTCTGGATCTCCGGATGCGCGGGCGGGTTGTACGCCAGCCCGATATGCGCGCGGCTCTCGGCCACCTCCTGCAGCACGTTGTTGACGGGCAGCACGTCGACGATCACGTCGAGCTTCGGATAACGCATGCAGAAATCGGTCAGCACCTCGTCCATCAGCACGTCGACATAGCCTTCGCTGGTCACGATGCGCACCTGGCCGGACTGCAGCCGCCGCAGCGCCTGCAACCGCTCCTCGAACAGTTCCTGCTGCGAGCGGCAACCGCGCCAGTATTCGAGCAGATGCACGGCAGCCTCGGTCGGCCGCACGCCACGCGCCTGGCGCTCGAACAGCTCGACGCCGATTTCCTCCTCGAGCAGCCGGATCTGCCGCGTGATCACCGACGGCGCGGTGTTGATGCTGTCGGCCGCACCGCGGATCGAACCGTGGGTCAGGACTTCATGAAAGTAGCGCAAGCGGCGCTGGTTCAGTTCGCGCATGGGGATTCCGGTTCGTCGCAGTGTGTTGCCTGTTGGGCAACATTAGCTCATGGAAGTTGCTCTTGCTCTGCTTTTTCGTCTCTCTGACGATGCAGCAACCGAGATCCATGTCGTAAGTCGCCCACGTCACCGGAGACATCTATGTCCGCCGTTTCCTCCTCCCGCCATCCGGCGGCTCTGGACAGTGCACCCGTGCAGGCCCTGTATCGCAAGCTGAACTGGCGCCTGCTGCCGCTCCTGCTGCTGTGCTACACGTTCGCCTATCTGGATCGGGTGAACATCGGCTTCGCGAAGCTGCATATGCAAAGCGCGCTCGGCTTCTCCGACGCAGCGTACGGCCTCGGTGCCGGCATCTTCTTTCTCGGCTACGTGCTGTTCGAGATTCCGAGCAACCTGCTGCTGCCCAGGATCGGTGCACGCAAGACCATCAGCCGGATCATGGTGCTCTGGGGACTGACGTCGGCCGGCATGATGTTCGTGCACGATGAAACCTCGTTCTACGTGCTGCGCTTCCTGCTCGGCGTGTTCGAGGCCGGCTTCGCGCCGGGGATGATCTTCTACCTGACGTACTGGTACGGCACGCGGCGCATGGCCGGCGTGATGGCGATCGTGATGCTCGCCGGCCCGATCGGCGGCATCGTCGGCTCACCGCTGTCGACCTGGCTGATGACCGCCCTCGACGGTGCACACGGCCTGGCCGGCTGGCAATGGATGTTCGTCGTCGAAGGCCTGCCGTGCGCGTTGCTCGGCCTGCTCGTCTTCAAGGTGCTGGCCGACCGGCCCGACGATGCCGCGTGGCTGACCGACCGCGAACGAAGCCTGCTCGCGTCCGAGCTGCACACGCCCGCGGCCGGCCACCACGCGTTCGGGCAGGCGGCGCGCGACCCGCGCGTCTACCTGCTGGCCTTCGCCTACTTCACGATGATCTGCGGGATCTACGCGGTCAGCTTCTGGCTGCCGTCGATCCTCAAGGCGAACGGCGTGACCGACACGATGCAGATCGGCTTCTACTCGATGATTCCGTATATCGCGGCCGCAGGCGCGATGCTCGTGATCGGCCGACGCTCGGATCGACGCGACGAACGCCGGCTGCACAGCGCGGTGTCGGCACTGGTCGCCGCGGCCGCGCTGGCTGCCGCGACCTTCTCCGACGGCAACCTCGCGATATCGCTCGTCTGCATGACGATCGCGACGGCGATGACGTGGGCGGCCTATACCGTGTTCTGGGCGATCCCGTCTCAATACCTGACAGGCAATGCGGCCGCCGGCGGTATCGCGCTCATCAACACGATCGGCCTGATCGGCGGCTTCCTCAGCCCGACCGTCATCGGCGAGATCCGCACCGCGACCGGCAGCATGCAGGCCGGGCTGCTGGTGATCGTCGCATTGATGGTCGCAGGCGCCGTGACGCTGATCATGAACCGCCTCCCCGTCGCGACGCGCTGATCCACGTCGCGTTGCCCCATTGAACTCGTGCGGCGCCGTACCGCCGGCCCTGCCGGCAGGCGCACGTCGCCTGCACCGACCCTCCTCCTGGAATCAGTCTCATGACCACACGCATCCTGATCGCCGGTTTCCAGCACGAAACCAACACCTTCGCACCCACGCGGGCCGCCTATGCGAACTTCGAACGCGGCGAAGGCTTTCCGGCCATGGCACGCGGCGCGGACGTGCTCGCGCTGCGCCACGTCAACATTCCGGCTGGCGGCTTCATCAACGCCGCGGAGCGGCGCGGCTGGGCGTTGCAGCCGGTGATCTGGGCGGGCGCGAGCCCGTCGGCGCATGTCACCGAGGATGCATTCGAACGGATCGCCGGCGAGATCGTCGACGCGGCGCGGCGCGGCGACTTCGATGCGGTGTATCTCGACCTGCACGGCGCGATGGTCGCCGAGCATACCGACGACGGCGAAGGAACGCTGCTCGAACGCGTACGTAACGCGGTCGGCCCTGCGGTGCCGGTGGTCGCGTCGCTCGACCTGCACGCGAACGTCACCGAACGGATGCTGAGCCATGCCGATGCGCTGGTCGCCTATCGCACGTACCCGCACGTGGACATGGCCGAGACCGGCGAACGCACGGCCGGGCTGCTCGAACGCCTCCTCGCGGGCGGCGACCCGTTACGTCGCGCCGCACGGCGGTTGCCGTTCCTGATCCCGATCAACGGAATGTGCACGCTGCTCGATCCCGCACGCGAGATGTACGCGCGCCTCGCGTCGCTGGAGACGGACGGCGTCGCATCGCTGTCGTTCGCGCCGGGTTTTCCGGCAGCGGATTTCCCCGAGTGCGGGCCGGTCGTCTGGGGCTATGGCGACGCCGACGCAGTCGACGCGGCCGTGCAGGCGCTGTACGACAAGATGCTGGCCGACGAAGCGCAGTGGCAAGTGCCGTTCCTGTCGCCCGACGACGCGGTGCGCGAAGCCATGCGGCTCGCGGAAGGCGCGAGCCGGCCCGTCGTGATCGCCGACACGCAGGACAACCCGGGGGCGGGTGGCGATTCCAATACGACGGGCCTGCTGCGCGCGTTGCTGCGCAACGGCGCGCAAGACGCAGCGCTCGGCCTGCTGTGGGATCCGGCCGCGGCGGCGGCGGCGGTGCGGGCCGGTGTCGGCGCGCGCATCGAACTGTCGCTCGGCGGCTCCGGCGTACCCGGCGACGAGCCGTTTCGCGGACACTTCGAGGTCGTCGCGGTATCGGACGGCGTGTGCCGCTACGACGGACCGATGATGAACGGCATGCTGGCCGACGTCGGGCCGGTCGCCTGCCTGAGGATCGACGGCGTGCGGATCGTCGTCAGCGGCGGCAAGGCGCAGATGCTCGATCGCAATCTGTACCGCGTGGGCGGCGTCGAACCGGAAGCGATGAAAATCCTCGTCAACAAGAGTTCGGTGCATTTCCGCGCCGACTTCCAGGGCATCGCGCACGCGATCCTGATCGCGAAGGCGCCGGGGCCGATGCAGGCCGACCCGGCCGACCTGCCGTGGACGCGGCTCGCGCGCGGCATGCGAACGAGGCCGACCGGCGACGCGTTCGCGGGCGCGTGACGCGTGCGCATCCAGGCTGCCGGACGCGTCACGCGCACGTATCCGGCAACGCAGCCCAAGGCCCCGTTCCGTCCCGAGTCCTGCTGGCGGCAGTGCCTGACCGGTGCGGACGGCGGGACGCCGTCCGCACCGCTGGCAGGTGCCGGCAGGGGTTGACCGTTAGTTGCAACATGGCGATGGACGACATCACGCCATCCGCGGCGATGCCATGAAAAAACCCCGGTCATCCGGCAAAAGCCGCATGACCGGGGTTCGTCGATACGCCGCATGACGGGAACGACGATGCATCACGCATCGCCGCCCGTCACGCACACTCATCGCGCGGCAACGTCCTCCTTGCCGGACACCGCGCTGCCGACCGCTGTCGGCGCCGCGCCCCAGCCGCCACCCAGCGCACGAATCAGGTTCACGGTCGACACTGCCTGCGCACCGGTCAACTGGTTCGACTGCAGCTGCGACTGCAGCACCGAGCGCTCGCTGTCGATCACGTCGAGATAGGCAACCTCGCCTTCCTGATACTGCGTGCGCGACAACGTCGCCGCGCGCCGCGACGCGTTGACGGCCGCATCCTGCGCACGGATCTGGTCGTCGAGCAGGCGCAGGTCGGCGAGATTGTCCTCGACCTCGCGGAACGCGACGAGCACCTGCTGCCGGTAGTTCGCGACCTGCTCGTCGTACTGCGCGCGCGCCTGCTGCACGCCGGCCGCACGGCGCCCGCCGTCGAACAGCGGCAGCGTCAGCGCGGTGCCCGCGAACGGCCCGAGCAGGAACGTGCGGCTCGACCACATGAACAGGCTGCCGAGCGTCGATGCTTCATAGCCGAACGCCCCCGTGATGTCGAGCTTCGGGAAGTACGCCGACTTCGCGAGGCCGATCCGCGCGTTCGCGGCCGCCATCGCGCGTTCAGCCGCCGACACGTCCGGGCGGCGCTCAAGCAGCGCGGACGGCAGGCCCGGCGGCACCTTCACCGCCACCGGCACGATCGGCGTTTCCTTGAACGCAAAATCCGCGGGCGCCTTGCCGAGCAGGATCGCGAGCGCATGCTCGGACGCCGCGCGCCGGCGCGCGACGCCGACCGCATCGGCCTGCGCGGTCGCCAGCTCGTTCTTCGCGCGCGACACGTCGAGCTCGCTGATGTCGCCTTCGTTGAAGCGGCGCTGCACGAGCTTCAGTGCCTGCTCGCGCAGTTCCACCGTCCGGCGGTACAGGTCCTGATCGGAATCGAGCTGGCGCAGTTCGAAGTAGTTCTGCGCGACGTCCGCCTGCAGCGCGAGCTGCACCGAGCGGAACAGCGCTTCGCTCTGCGCCTGGTCGGCACGCGACGCCTCGACGTTACGGCCGACGCGGCCGAACAGGTCGGCTTCGTACGACACCGTGCCCTGCGCGCGCCACAGCGTCGCATTGGTCGGGCCCGTGCCCTGCGGCTGGAACTGCGACGCCGACGACAGCCCTTCGCGCGTCGGCCCGAAGCCGGCGCCGATCTGCGGGAACCATTGCGAGCGCGCCGAACGCGTCGCCGCGCGCGCTTCCTCGACACGTGCGGCTGCGGCCTTCAGGTTCTGGTTCGCGGCGAGCGCCTGGGTCTCGAGCGAATCGAGCACCGGGTCGCCGAACACCTTCCACCATTCGCCGCGATGCGTGCCGTCCGACGGCTCGGCCGTCTTCCACGTGCCGGCCTGTTCGCCGGCAGCCAGCGTCGGCGCTTCCTTGAACGCGGCGGGCGTCGGCGCGTCCGGGCGCTTGTAGTCGGGGCCCACCGCGCACGCGGCGAGCAGCGTCGCGAGCAAGGTGCTCGCGGCCGCCACCTTCGCGAAGCGCATCAGGCCATTCGTGTTGTGCAAGTTATTCATCTTCTGGTCCTCAAGCATCCGAAGCCGGCACACCCTGGGACGGCACACCGTAGCCGGACGAGTCTTTGCCGGCGACGTGGATCTTGCCGCCCGCGAGCGTCCGCAGCACGACGTAGAACACCGGCGTCAGCATCAGCCCGAACAGCGTCACGCCGAGCATCCCGAAGAACACCGCGACCCCCATCGCATGGCGCATTTCCGCACCGGCCCCCGTCGACGTGACGAGCGGCACCACACCCATGATGAATGCGATCGACGTCATGAGGATCGGGCGCAGACGCAGCCGGCTCGCCTCGATCGCGGCCTCGAGCGGCGTCCTGCCGTCGTGTTCGAGTTCACGCGCGAATTCGACGATCAGGATCGCGTTCTTCGCCGACAGCCCCACCAGCACCATCAAGCCGATCTGCGTGAAGATGTTGTTGTCGCCCTGCGTGAGCCACACGCCCGTCAGCGCCGACAGAATGCTCATCGGCACGATCAGGATCACCGCGAGCGGCAGCGTCAGGCTTTCATACAGCGCGGCGAGCACGAGGAACACGAGCAGCACGCTGATCGGGAACACATACATCGCCGAATCGCCGGCAAGAATCTGCTGGTACGTGAGGTCGGTCCACTCGAACCGCACGCCGCGCGGCAGCGTTTCATGCGCGATGCGCTCGATCGCGGCCTGCGCCTGGCCCGACGAGAAGCCCGGCGCCGGGCCGCCGTTGATGTCGGCCGCCGTGTAGCCGTTGTAGCGCACGACCATTTCCGGGCCGAACGTCGGCGTCACCGTGACGAGCGACGACAGCGGCACCATCTCGCCCTTGTCGTTGCGCGTCTTCAGCTGCAGGATGTCGTCCGCGCGCTGCCGGAACGGCGCATCGGCCTGCACGCGCACCTGGTACACACGCCCGAAGCGGTTGAAGTCGTTCACGTACAGCGAGCCGAGATACACCTGCATCGTGTTGAACACATCGGTCACCGGCACGCCCAGCTGCTTCGCCTTCACGCGGTCGAGATCGACGTTGAGCTGCGGCACGTTGATCTGGTAGCTCGTGAACAGCGGGCCGAGTTCAGGCGCCTGCTGCGCGCGCTTGATGAAGTCGTTGGTCGCATCCGCGAGCCGCGCATAGCCGACCGCGCCGCGATCCTCGACCTGCATCTTGAAGCCACCGAGCGTACCGAGGCCGAGCACCGGCGGCGGCGGGAACACCGCGACGAACGAGTCCTTCATCGCGCCGTACTTCTGGTTCAGCGCACCCGCGATCGCACCGGCCGACAGCGCCTTGCCATGCCGCTCCGAGAACGGCTTCAGCGTGACGAACACGATGCCCGCGCTCGAGCTGTTCGTGAAGCCGTTCACCGACAGCCCCGGGAACGCGACCGCGCTCTCGACGCCCGGCTGCTTCAGCGCGATCGAGCCCATGTCGCGGATCACCTTCTCGGTGCGGTCGAGCGACGCACCGTTCGGCAGCTGCGCGAACGCGATCAGGTACTCCTTGTCCTGCGCGGGCACGAAGCCGCCCGGCACGACCTTCGACACGAGCACGGTCGCGCCCACCAGCGCGAGGTACACGCCGAGCATCACCGTCTTGCGCGACAGCACGCCGCGCACGCCGCGGCCGTAGTTCTCCGCGCCGCGATGGAACACCTTGTTGAAGCCGCGGAAGAAGCCGCCGAGCACGCGGTTCATCACGCGCGTGAGCCAGTCTTCCTTGTCGCCATGCCCTTTCAGCAGGATCGCGGACAGCGCCGGCGACAGCGTCAGCGAGTTGAACGCCGAGATCACCGTCGAGATCGCGATGGTCATCGCGAACTGCTTGTAGAACTGGCCGGTCAGGCCCGACATGAACGCAAGCGGCACGAACACGGCGACGAGCGTGAGCGCGATCGCGATGATCGGCCCGCTCACTTCCTGCATCGCCTTGTAGGTCGCCGCCCGTGCATTCATCCCGCTCTCGATGTTGCGCTCGACGTTCTCGACCACCACGATCGCATCGTCGACCACGATCCCGATCGCGAGCACCATCCCGAACAATGACAACGCGTTGATCGAATACCCGAACGCGAGCAGCAGCGAGAACGTGCCGACGATCGACACCGGCACCGCGATCAGCGGAATGATCGATGCGCGCCACGTCTGCAGGAACACGATCACGACGATCACGACCAGAGCGATCGCTTCGAGCAGCGTGTGCACGACTGCCTTGATCGACGACCGCACGAACTGCGTCGGGTCATAGACGATCTTGTAGTCGATGCCGGCCGGCATATCCTGCTTCAGCTCGGCCATCGTCTTGCGCACTTCGTCCGAGATCTGCAGCGAGTTCGCGCCCGGCGACTGGTTGATCGCCATCGCGACGGCCGGCTTGTTGTCGAGCAGCGAGCGCAGCCCGTATTCGGACGCGTCGAGCTGGATCCGCGCGATGTCGCGCAGGTGCGTGACGCCGCCGTCCGGCGTCGTCTTCACGACGATGTCGCCGAACTCGTCTTCCGTCTGCAGACGGCCGCGCGCGTTCACCGACAACTGCAGCGGCGTACCCGGCAACGACGGCGACGCGCCGATCACGCCGGCCGCGACCTGCACGTTCTGCTCGCGGATCGCCTGCACGACGTCCTCGGCCGACAGCCCGCGCTGCGCGACCTTCTGCGGATCGAGCCACACGCGCATCGCGTAGTCGCCCGAACCCCACAGCTGCACCTGGCCGACGCCCTGGATCCGCGACAGGCGATCCTTCACGTTGATCAGCGCGTAGTTGCGCAGGTAGGTCATGTCGTAGCGGTTGTCCGGCGAGATCAGGTGGACCACCATCGTCAGCGTCGGCGAGCTCTTCACCGTCGTGATGCCGAGCCGCTGCACGTCTTCCGGCAGGCGCGGCAGCGCCTGGTTCACGCGGTTCTGCACGAGCTGCGTGGCCTTGTCCGGATCGGTGCCGAGCTTGAACGTGACGGTGATCGTCATGTTGCCGTCGCTGTTCGCCTGCGACTGCATGTAGAGCATGTCCTCGACGCCGTTGATCTGCTCTTCGAGCGGCGACGCGACCGTCTCGGCGATCACCTTCGGGTTCGCGCCCGGATACTGCGCCTTCACGATCACGGAAGGCGGCACGACCTCCGGATACTCCGAGATCGGCAGCAGGAACATCGCGATCACCCCGCCGAGCAGGATGATCACCGATAGGACTCCTGCAAAGATCGGCCGGTCGATAAAGAATTTTGAAATGTTCATGTGTGGCTCTGTCTGGTTGAACGCGGATAGGAAGCGGCGAGCCGCTTACGAATCCGCCTTCGCCGGTGCGGCCGGCTTCGCGTTGTCCGCCAGAGGCGCGGACGGCGCGTCACCGCCCGTCATCGGGACCATGTGCGGCTTCACCTGTTCGCCGGGGCGCACGCGCTGCGTACCGTTCACGACCACGCGATCGCCGGCGGAGAGCCCGCTCACGATCACGCGCCGGTTGCCGTGCTGCATCCCCTGCTGCACTTCGCGGTACGACACGCGGCCTTGCTGGTCGACGACGAACACGAACTTCTTGTCCTGGTCGGTGTTGATCGCCGCGTCGTCGACGAGCAGTGCCTCGTGCGGCGCGCTGCCGCCCACCTTCACGCGTGCATAGAGGCCCGGGACGAGCGCGCCATCGGCGTTGTCGAAGCGCGCGCGCACGCGGATCGTGCCGGACGACGTGTCGAGCCGGTTGTCGACCGAGTCGATCTCGCCGCTGCGCGAGTAGCCGGTTTCGTTCGCGAGGCCGAGTTCGACCGGCACCTTGCGGCCGCTGCGCGCGCCGTTGATGTATTGCAGGTAGGTCTGCTCGTCCGCGTCGAACGACGCGTAGATCGGCGACACCGACACCAGCGTCGTCAGCGGCACAGCCGACGCACCGGCCGACACGACGTTGCCGAGCGTGATTTCCGCACGCGACACGCGGCCCGAAACAGGCGCGGTGATCCGCGTATAGCCGAGGTTGATGCGCGCCGTTTCCAGCGCGGCTTCGGCGGCCTTCAGGTTCGCCGTCGCCTCGCGCGCCGCATTCTGCTTCTCGTCGTAATCGCGCTTCGCGATCGCGTTGTCGCCGATCAGCCGCTGCGCGCGCTGCCAGTCGGTCTGCGCGTAGCCGTTGCGTGCCTGCGCGGCCGCGAGCTGCGCGGCCGCACGGTCGGTTTCGGCCTGGTACGGGCGCGGGTCGATCACGAACAGCACGTCGCCCTTCTTCACGAGCGCGCCGTCCTTGAAGTTCACCGCGACGATCGTGCCCGACACCTGCGGGCGCACGTCGACTTTCTCGACCGCTTCGAGGCGGCCCGAATAACTCTGCCAGTCGGTCACGGTCTGCGGCACGACGGTCGCGACGTCGACTTCGGGCAGCGGCGCTGCCGATTTCTCCGGTGCGTTCGCGTTCACGCGCATCGCGCCGAACGTTCCGAGGCCGACGACGGCGAGCGTCACGATCGCCGCTGTCGCGATTCGGGAACGGGAGGTGCGTAGGATGGCCATGTGGATCTCCAGTAAACGTGGATTGGTTTTGGTTATTCGGAACGGTTCGGCTGGCGCGCCTGGAAGCGGCACTGGAAGAAGCGCACGGCTTCCTCGAAGGCGGCTTCGTGCGTCGCGAGCGCGGCGTGCGTGATGTCCGGATAGCGGATCACCTGCGTGAGCACGCCCGACGAGATCAGGCAGCCCGCATATTTCTCCGCCTCGACGTGCAGCACGTCGTTCTGCGCGGTGACGACGAGCGTCGGCGGCAGCCCCGCGAGGCGCACCGATTCGAGCGGCGCCGCGTACGGGTGCATGCGTTGCGCGGCCTGCGGCAGATACGCGCGATAACAGGCGGCGCATTCGCGCGCCGTGATGTCGGAGGCGAGACGATCGGCGTCGCCGATACGCGTCATGCTCGGGTCGAGCATCGGCCCGAACAGCGCCTGCGCGACGATCGACACTTCGCCGCGATCGCGCGCGATGAACGCGAGGCAGTTCGCGAGCTGGCCGCCCGCGTCGTGGCCCGCGACACCGATCTTCTTCGGGTTGCCGCCGAACGCGCGGGCGCGCGTCGCGGCCCACACGGCAGCGCGATACGCATCCTCCGGCGCGGCCGGAAAAGGAAAGGCCGGCGCGAGCGAATAGTCGACCGACACTACGAGAGCTGGTAAGCGTTCTGCTAAAAAACGCGCGGCGAAATCGGCGTCTTCGAGCGAACCGCGGACGAAGCCGCCGCCGTGGAAATAAAGCACTACTGGCAACCCGGTCTTGTCCGGGCGGCGGTAGAGACGCAGCACGATGTCCTGCGCGTAGCCGGGAATTTCCACTTCGGTGACCGTCAGCGCCGCGCCTGCCGTGGCTTGCACGGGCAACGCGGCCTTCAGGAATTTGCTGAATTCAGAAGCGTCCATGACGATGCAGCATCCATTTCGAGATGGAACGAATTCTGGGTCCGGCAGACATTGGGATAAATGCCTATAATCCGGCAACACAATTCAACGCCCCCGAACAATCCGAGGCTGCGTTTACCCACGAGGTAGCGCAGCCTTCTTATTCGGGAGGCTCATTAGATTGCGGAGGTTGTGATGGACCGGCTTCAGGCCATGCAGGTGTTTACTCGCGTCGTCGATACAAGCAGCTTCACCAAGGCAGCAGAAACGCTCAGCTTGCCGCGAGCGTCCGTCACGACGATCATCCAGAATCTCGAAGCCTTCCTCGGCGTGCGGCTGATGCACCGGACCACGCGCCGGCTGTCGCTCACGCCGGACGGCGCCGCATACTACGAACGATGCGTGCGGATCCTCGCGGATGTCGAGGAAACCGAGGCGAGCTTCCAGGCGAACAACCGGAAGCCGCACGGAAAGTTGCGTATCGACATGCCGGGTTCGATCGGGCGGCTGCTCGTGATTCCGTCGCTGTGCGA
Source organism: Burkholderia sp. AU30198 (assembly GCF_020419825.1). Classification (NCBI taxonomy): domain Bacteria; kingdom Pseudomonadati; phylum Pseudomonadota; class Betaproteobacteria; order Burkholderiales; family Burkholderiaceae; genus Burkholderia; species Burkholderia sp. AU30198. The sequence continues at coordinate 51,941 of NZ_JAIZSA010000011.1, forward strand.
ATTTCATACGCGCTATCCGGACATCGACCTGCAGCTCGGCCTGTCCGACCGGCCGGTCGACCTGCTGCAGGAAGGCGTCGATTGCGTGATCCGCGTCGGCGCACTGCAGGACTCGTCGCTCGTCGCACGCCGGGTCGGCCTGTTCGAATGCGTGACGGTCGCGTCGCCCGACTATCTCGAACGCCACGGCGAGCCGCAGACGATCGACGACCTGAACCAGCACAAGGCCGTCAACTACTTCTCGAGCCGCACCGGCCGCACGATCGACTGGACGTTCCTGACCGACGGCAAGGAAGTCGAGATGAAGATGGAGGGCATCCTGTCGGTGAACGACGCGGATGCGTACGTGACCTGCGGGATCGAAGGCTTCGGGCTGATCCAGCCGCCGCTCTTCATGGTGCTGCCGCATCTGCGCGAAGGCCGGCTCAAGGAAGTGCTGCCCGGCGTCAAGCCGCTGCCGATGCCGATCTCGGTCGTGTATCCGCACAGCCGGCATCTGTCACCGAAGGTGCGCGTGTTCGTCGACTGGGTCGCCGAGGTGTTCGACCGCTGCCCGCTGCTGAGCGGCAAGGGCAGCCTCGACGCGACGTGCAGCAAGCGCACGTTCGAGGAAGCCGAGCGCGCGCCGGTGCTCGACACGCCGGTCATCAACGAGTGGGTCGCGTAATCGTCTGAACTGCACGCGCGGGCTGAGCGGCCCGCGCGTCGCCCCGCCTCCGCGCCACGTTCCAGCCCGGCGCACCTGATCCTTCCCGAATCCGCAGCAAACCTTTGTGCCAGGCGACGCAATCGTCCGCATGCGTCGTCGCGCATCGTCGCCGCACCCGTGCGAGGCCCGCTGCAGGCGGGTTCGAGCGGTTTCCGCATAACCCTGCCAGGTGTACGGATGTCGATTGTTCCACTGACACGACTATTCAATTCGCATCTGCCGCATTTATCGCGACGGAACAGATACCTAGAGTAAACCCTGTCGCGCACCTCGTTGCGCACCGAACAGATCCCGCTTGATGGGACCGGAGTAAGCGCTCTGGCGCCAGCTCCGAAATGCGTTGCATGGGATCTGAGTAAGCGCTGAAGCGCTAACTCATATCGACCGCCAAGCATGGGATCTGAGTAAGCGCTGAAGCGCTAACTCATATCGACACAGGAGTTTCGCCATGAACCGCCGCCATCTTCTCTCCGCCCTCGCCCTCACGCTCGCGGTGTCCGCACCGGCTTTCGCCGATTCGGGCACGCCGCACGCCGGCGACTACGGCAACACGTCGTGGTACTCGCAGCACTACGGCCCGCGCACACGCGCCGAAGTGAATGCGGAAGTCGTACAAGCACGCAAGGACGGCACGCTCGCGTACCTGCGCAAGGCGAACTCATATCCGCAAGGGCTCGAACTGGCACAAGGCCCGTATCGCTCGATGCCGGAAAGCAACCAGCTCGCCGGCGGAGGCCGGTAAACGCGCAACGCCGCGCAACGGGTTGCCCCGTGCGCGGCGTCGTGATTTCCCTGTCGACGACTCGCCGAGTCAGTCAGTTAGATAGTTAGTTGCAGGAGCACATGATGAACGATCAACTCCCTTCGCCGCTCGATCACTGGGACGACACCACGCCAGTGTGGACGCCGTTCCGTTCGGCCCCGCACGCGCATTGACGTCTGCCGTGATGTGCCGCCGAGACCAAGGCGGCCACTAGCAGCGCGGCAGGCAAACAGTACATATCGGCTTGGCGTGCGTGAAACGCACGTCACGATCGCATCGATACTCTGTCTTCGCAGCGACACAATTCCTGACGTTACTCGCCGGGAAGTCGACGGCCGAATCCGACCCAGGCTTGGCAGATCAATTGACACAGACGGACTCGTCTGCCGAGCCACATTCGCTGCAGTCCTTCGGGGCTGAACGGCTGCACCTCGCCTGTTCACGCGGCGCTGAACCTGCTCATATCCAGGGTTGAGCGCGCGAACGAACGCGGCTTCGCCGCAGGAAGCCGTGCGCGTGCAAGCCCTCCATTCACACTTCCCAACACTCGCTCGCCTCGTCGCTTGAAATTTTGCGCATCGCGGGTCGCGGTCAGATATCTAGCATGAGCACTCCCGATGATGACCCAATGGAGAGTGCCCATGACAACATCGCAAGAGCGCGACTTATCGCTCGACGGAGCGCCGATATGTCCGAACATGACGGATTCGGCGTTCAGGAAGCAAATACTCGAATTGCGAGACGAGGCGGTGGCAATCACCGAACAGCGCAGGCGGGAATTGGTTCGATGGAGTCCGGCCACTGAAACGCGGGTTATCGAATGGTTCGGCTCGGCGCATTTCGATACGACACGGCGGCTGATATTGGGACTCGGCGCCTTGGCCAGCGTCATGTCGAATCTCGGCCCAAGAAATTTCGTCCGCATCGGCTCCGAGGCCGATCACGCGACAGGATGCCTGCCGAACACGCAACATCTCGACGCTGAAGTCGCACACGTCTGTCGACCGGACACGTCAACCCATACCATCGCCATCAACCTTCCTTTTTGCTCACTGCCCCGGCGATCGGCCGGCAATCTCTCGTCGCAGCAACTGACGATCGTTCACGAATGCGCTCATTTTGCAGACACATTCGGTGCCGACGACCACTCGGGAGCATACGGGCGCTCGGCTTGTGCCCAGTTCGCCAAGCGCTTTCCGGACAAGGCGATCGGCAACGCGGACAACATTGCCTGGTTCATTCTGGCACGTTAGATCGGAGCGTCTCATGCGACATGCCATTGCCACACTGACTGCCGTCCTGTCATTCCCGATACAGGCCGATGCATGCAAGGTCATGTTGACCGACAGCATGCAGTTACCGATGAATTCGGTCGAAATCAACAACAGCGACAGACTCTCCGTCGTCAGACACTACCTGACCGCCAAGGAGTGGACGCGCGAGGGCGCCGCTGCATCGATTGAAGCGACAGCCTACGATTGGGAAAAACAACCGGTTCAACTCGCACAACAACGCGGCGCACAGATGAAATCATTCCTCGTGCAACTCGGCATGGTGCCCGATGACATCCATGTCGGCGAGCGAATCGTGTCGCGTCGGAACGGCTGGCTCGATCCCGACGACGCAAAGCAGCTTTGGGTTCAATTCGTTCCCAAGTGCCCGCCCACAGGGTGCCAAAGTCTCTGCAATTCGGCCGGTACACCTGGCGTCGCCAGTTATGCACTGACACCCGAGACACCAGGCCCCCCGCCCGGCTCGTACCGTTTTACGTGCGACGATGACAGGGAACCCGCGCCGGCACGATTCGTGACGTCCGAGCGCTGGACCGCTCGCACACGGAACCAATCGTTGTTTTTACGGGATGGGGACAAGCAGCCGCTTGCACACATCTGCTACCGGATCAGCACCAGTGCAAAGCAGTACATCGGAATGACGGATGAGCACGGTCAAACTGCAACCATGCAGCTATTGGGGCCCGAATATACGCGAATCGAACTCAAGATCGCCCGGCCCACGCAGTGATTCCTGATGTCCGGTCGCTCCGGGTGACACAAAGTCACCCGGAGTTCTGCCACGCGCGGACGATCAACCTGCTTCCACGCGTCGCTACGTCAACTTAGCGGCGCGGCACTCCATCACGCCATTCGCCCCAGTGCGTCACGATGTCCTGAACGAGCGGATTGCCCGCGCGATACAGGTTTTCGGTCGCCGGGGCGAAGCCGCCCTGGTCCGCGTAGTTCAGCAGGTTGTCGGCACTCGTCTGCCCCGCATACGGCCGGTCGAAATCGGACCCCGTGCGCAGCAATGCGACGCGCGACAGGTCGACCCGCTTCACGCTCGCCGCGCGCTTGAGCGCTTCATACGTCGCGTTGTCTTCCTGCGCGGTCATGCAGTAGGTGCCCTTGCCGTCGGTCAGGATCTTCGTCCACTGGCGCGCGCGCTCGCCGATCAGCGTGCCCGAGAACCACGTGTTGCCCGATGACGTGTCGCATTGAATCACGGTCGGCGGCCGGTTCGCCGGCGCATACGTGAACTTCGCGCGCGCGGCCTGCGCCTGCGCACTGTCGGCAAGCACCACGTTGCGCGACAGCGCGACCGCGGCGTCGGTCAGTTGCGGGTTGAGCTGGAACACCTCGGTGCGATAGTCGAGCGGTGGCTTGTCGTTCGGGCTCTTCGTGTTGATGCCGAGGAAGCCGGTATTCCAGCCGGCCGGAATCTCGCGTGCATCGAGCTCCCACTGCAGGCTGAAATCGACGAGGTATTTCGACCACGCGGCCGAACCGATCGTGCCTTGCGCCGGGTCGACGCCCGCGATACCCGAGATCAGGAAGTACGTGCGGCGCAGATCGAAGCGCTGCGAGAACGTGAGCGCCATGATCGTCGCCGACGCATTCGCATAGCCCATGCCGGTCGTGACCACGCACACGTCCTGCTTGTTGCAATGCACGTTCGGATAATCGGGCGACAGGCCGGGCACGGCGATGTCGCGCCACGGGCCGAGCCGGTCGAGCCATGCCTGGCCCTCCGGACCGAACATCGTGATGATCATGACCTTGACCGGGCGGCCCTGTGCACCGGTCTCGGCGAATGCATTGTTGCCCGCGTCGTTGCCCTGGTTATCCTGCGCGATCGACGGCGCAGTGGCACAGGCTGCGAGCGAGAATGCAGCGGCGGAAAGAATGGAGCGAGTCAGCATCGGCGTTCCTTGTTTCGATGATGTTGGGTGAGAACGGCTCTCGTAGACTGCGCGTCGGAGTATAGAACGGGCGTGCGCGATCCGGAACCCGACTACGAAACGGCAGCGATGTTGCCGTACGGACGAGATCTGCGCGCAAAGCGTGATGCACATCGCCGGAATTCGAGCGCAATTGCGCAGCAATCGGCATCCACCTCATGCAACACCATCAGGAATGCTATCGAGTTGACCGACTCGCCCGCCGTGCCCGCACAACCGCTCTCCGCATACTGCTACAGCCGCGCCAGCCCTGCGACTCCGTAACCCAGCACGACGAGCGCAGCAACCACATGGCTCGCCGCGAGCAGCCCCGGCGACTTCACGATCCGGCCGATCACGCTACCGCCGAACGCGAACACGAGTTGCCCCGCGAGGCTGCCGGCAAACACGCACGCGGCACCGAGCAGCCAGTGCCGATGCGCACCGGCCGCGGCCGTTGCATAGCCGTAGAACAACAGGATCGTCAGCGGGTTCGCCAGCGTGACGAAGAACATCGATGCAAACGGGCGGCTGCCCGGCGGCCGCGCATCGCCGTCCAGCGTGCGGCGGCGATCCCGCAGCGCCTGCCACAGCATCCGCGCGCCCATCGCGAGCAGCACGAGCGCGCCGACCAGGCGAAACAGCGACAGATGCGCGGCGAGCGTGGTCGCGAGCATCGCGCCGAGCGTGAACGCGACGACCGCATAGCAGCCGTCGGCCGTCGCGACACCCACCGCCGCGCGCACGCCGCTCGCGGTGCCCGCGTGCATCCCGTAGTTCGCGATCATCAGCGCAACGGGCCCGACCGACAGCGCGATCATCAGCCCGAACAGGAAATCGTTCATCGGTCGTCGATGCCTTCGATGGAAGGCATCGATTCTAGCGACCGCAAACAAGCCCGGTGTGGCGATTCAACGTCATGCGACATCGACGCGCGCCGGCCCGTCCACCATCTCGCCGATCACGCCCGCGCGGTCGAAGCCGTCGGCACGGAAGCATGCGAGCACGTCATCGACGGCCTCGGGCGCGCACGCGACCAGCAGGCCACCCGACGTCTGCGGATCGGTCAGCAGCGCCTGCGCAACGGGTGGCAGCGTGTCGGCCAGCTGCACGTCCGCGCCGTATGCGGCCCAGTTGCGGCCCGACGCGCCGGTGAACACGCCGTCGGCAACGAACGCCTCGACGCCCGCGAGCCACGGCAACGACGCATAGTGCACGCGCGCGGTGAGGTGTGCGCCACGTGCCAGCTCGAGCGTGTGGCCGAGCAGCCCGAAGCCCGTGACGTCGGTCAGCGCATGCACGCCCGGCAGCGCGGCAAGCTCGGTGCCCGGCCGGTTCAGCTTGGTGGTCGTCGCGACCATCTGCGCATAGCCATCGGCATCGAGCTGGTTCTTCTTCAGCGCGGCGGACAGCACACCGACGCCGAGCGGCTTGCCGAGCACCAGCACGTCACCCGCGCGTGCGGCCGCATTGCGCTTCACGCGCGACGGGTGCACGACGCCGATCGCCGCGAGCCCGTAGATCGGCTCGACCGAATCGATCGAATGGCCGCCGGCGACCGGAATGCCGGCATCCGCGCACACCGATTCGCCGCCACGCAGCACGGCCGCGATCGTCTCGTGCGGCAGCACGTTGATCGGCATCCCGACCAGCGCGAGCGCGAGGATCGGCTTGCCGCCCATCGCGTAGACGTCTGACAGCGCGTTGGTGGCCGCGATGCGGCCGAAGTCGAACGGATCGTCGACGATCGGCATGAAGAAGTCGGTGGTCGCGACGATCGCCTGCTCGTCGTTGAGGCGATAGACGGCCGCGTCGTCGGACGTCTCGGTGCCGACCAGCAGATCCGGGAACAGGGCGGGCGGCGTCGCGCGCTTCAGCAGCTCGGACAGCACGCCCGGCGCGATCTTGCAGCCGCAGCCACCGCCATGTGACAGGCTCGTGAGGCGCGGAACGGCAGGCTGGGCTTGGGTGGCTTCGGTCATGGTCGGCATCCGGTGAATAACAACACACCATTATCGACAATTCCATGCGAGTGCGCCCGATACCCACATAATGACGGCGCCCCTCCGCTCCCGCCCCTGTCCGCCCCTTCGTCCATGGACCACCTCTTCATCGGCCTCGTGCTGTGCTCCGCGTTGCTGCACGCGATCTGGAATGCCTTCCTCCACGTCAGCGAAGACCGGCTCGTCCAGCTCGGCACGATGTCGCTGCCGTATTTCGCGTTCGGCGTCGTCGGCGCCGCGCTGCTGCCCGCGCCGGCGCCCGCCGCGTGGCCGTACATCGCCGGGTCGGCCGTGCTCGAAGTCGCGTACTGCTTCACGCTGGCGCGCGCGTACCGCAGCGGCGAATTCGGGCAGATCTACCCGATCGCGCGCGGCATCTCGCCGCTACTCGTGTCGGTGCTGGCGCTCGCGATCCTGCACGAGCGGCCGACGCCGTTCGGCTTCGCGGGCATCGCGCTCGTGTCGTTCGGCATCATGTCGCTCGCGCTGCGGCGCGGCTTCCGGTTCTCCGGCGAAGGCGTGCCGTTTGCGCTGCTCACGGGCGTGTTCATCGCCGCGTATTCGATCTGCGACGGCATCGGCTCGCGCGTGTCCGGCAGCGCGCTCGGCTACATCGCATGGGTGTACGTGCTGTGGAGCGTGCCGCAGTTCGTGCTGGTCTGCGCGGTGCGTGGCGGGCCGCGCGCGGTGCTCGGCTCGCGCACCGCGCTCAAGCAGGGTGCGATCGCCGGCACGATCTCGCTCGCCGCGTACGGGATCGTGATCCTCGCGTACCGGTACTTGCCGGTCGGGACGGTGTCGGCGCTGCGCGAAACGAGCTCGATCTTCGCGGTCGCGATCGGCTGGCTCGTGATGCGCGAGCGGCCCGGCGCGCAGCGGCTCGTCGCGTGCGTGCTGGTGGTGGCGGGCGCGGCGCTGATCCGGCTGTAAGCAGAAAGCGCGCGCCCGCGGCCTGCCGCCGCGTCAGAACTTGTGGCGGATGCCCGTCACCGCGACGATCTGCGTGCGCGTGCTCGACGGATTCGAGATCCCTTCGATCGCGGCCACCGCGTTCGACGACGCGCGCTGGTAGAACGCGTTCACGTAGACATCGGTGCGCTTCGACAGGAAATACTGCGCGCCGACGCTCGTCTGCAGGTAGTGCGAGCTCGGCTTCGGGCTCTGCGACGCGAGCACCTGCGTGTAGGTTTCGCCGAGCGCGAACTGCAGCGCGGGCGTCATCAGGTAGCGCACGCTGCCCTCGTAGTTGTTGAAGCGCGTCGAGCCGCCCGTCTGCAGGTTGAACAGCGAGCTCGTGTACAGCAGCCCGAAGGTCGCGGCGCCCCATGCATACGCGCCGCCCGCGCCCCAGATCTGCTGGCGCGTCACGCCCTTGATGAACGTGTAGTAGTTGTCGGACGCGGCCGCGCCCGTCGTGTCGATGGCCGGATGATCGACGCGCACGTAGGCCGCGCCGAGCTGCAGCGGCCCGTTCTCGTAGCTCGTGCCGATGCTCCACACGCGGTTCTGCGCGAACGACGTCGAATTCGAGAACCCGTACAGGCCGACCGCGCGCAACCCGTACCAGGTAGGCGTCTGGTACTGCACCGAGTTGTTGGTGCGGAACGTGTTGTTCAGGTCGTCGGTGTCGAACGGGTGCAGCGCGTACTGCGTGAGCGCGGTGGTCGCGCCGATCTGCAGCGGCTCCAGCACTTCCTGTGCCGCGTTGTACTGGCGGCCCATCGTCAGCGTGCCCCAGCGATCATTCTCCAGCCCCACGTACGCGCGGCGCCCGAACAGCCGGCCGCCCTGGCTCGCGGCACCGCTCTCGATGTTGAAGCCGTTCTCGAGCCGGAACACTGCACGCGTGCCGCCGCCGAGTTCCTCCTTGCCGAGCAGCCCGAAACGCGTGCCCTGTTCGTTACCGCCGGTCGCCTGCCACGCGGCATGACCGTTCTGGTTGTTCGTGTACGTGATCCCGGAATCGACCACGCCGTACAGCGTCACGCTCGACTGTGCGTGCGCGTGCATCGCACCCGCCGCCGTTGCGATACCCGCCAGCGCGACCGCCATCCCTTTTTGTTTCATCTCCGACCCCTTTTATCGATTGAATATGGGGAGCGATTTATTTCGCTCGAAACGTGTTTTATTGAATAAAACATCGTCTTATTCATTGTCGAATTCTGCGATTTGAAGCGTCAAGCGATGCCAAAAATCGTACACGGGAGTCAAATACCCTTGAATCGCCAGGCGTTTCGAGGAATGAAACAAGCCCAATAACCACGGGCATTACAGCCCGATCATGGCGCGTAATCCCGGTATCGCAAAAAGCCCTTGACCGCGATTTTCAGTCGTTGTGAAATATTGATACGCTGTTTTAATGATTAAAACAAACGCACGAGACGCTTCGAGAAACTAGGTAAAGAACCTGATCCCCATGCTGACGTTTAATTGCAACAACGCGACTGCCGATGCATCGCCCGCGCATTTCATCGCGACGCCGACGATGCCGGCCCTGCCGATCGTCGTCGACTCGCCGCACAGCGGCATCGCGTATCCGCCGGACTTCGCCACCGTCGCCCCCGACGACGCGATCCGCACGACGTGGGACGCATACATCGACGAACTGTGGGCAGGCACGCCCGCGCGCGGCGGCACGCTGCTCGGCGCGACGTTTCCGCGCGCGTACATCGATCCGAACCGCGCAGAAACCGACATCGACGCAACGCTGCTCGCCGAGCCGTGGCCCGAGCCGCTGTCGCCGCAGCCGTACACGCAGCGCGGGATGGGACTGATCCGGCGCGACGCGCTGCCCGGCGTGCCGCTGTACGACCGCAAGCTGTCGCTCGCGGAAGTGCGCCACCGGATCGACGCGTACTACCTGCCGTACCGCCGTGCGCTCGCCGGCATCGCCGAGCCGCTGCATGCCGCGCACGGTGCGCTGTGGCACATCGACTGCCATTCGATGAAGTCGCGCGGCAACGCGATGAACGTCGACGCGGGCGAATTGCGGCCGGACGTCGTCGTCAGCGACCGGCGCGGCACGACCGCCGATCCGGCCTTCACCGCGTGGACCGCGCAATGGTTCGTCGACGCCGGCTATCGCGTGCAGGTCAACGACCCGTACCAGGGCGGCGACCTGCTGACCGCGCTCGCCGACCCCGCACGGCAACGGCACAGCATCCAGATCGAATTCAATCGCGCGCTGTACATGGACGAAGCCGCGTTTGCGAAACACGCGGGCTTCGCCACGCTGAAGCGCTCGGTCGATGCGTACCTCGACGCGCTCGCCGATTACGTCCGCGCGCGCATCGCGCCGCAGGGAGACATCGCATGACGACCTACATCGTCGACGCCGTCGACAGCGCGCTGAAGCTGCTGACCTACGTAGCCGAGCACCCGAACCTCGGCGTGACAGAACTCGCGTCGCAACTCGGCATCAACAAGTCGCGCACGTACCGGATGCTGTGCACGCTCGAACTGCACCGCTTCGTCGTGCAGGACCCGCGCACGTCCACCTATGCGCTCGGCCCGCAGGCGTTCGTGATCGGCGTGGCCGCGTCGCAGCAGAACGCGCTCGTGCGCGCCGCGCACCGGCACATGCTCGCGCTCAACCAGGCGATCAACGAGACCATCGTGCTGCGCGTGCGCGAAGGGCTCGAATCGGTGTGCGTCGCGCGTTGCGAGACGACGCACACAGTGCGTACCGTCGGCGCGGTCGGCAACCGCCGGCCGATCAATTTCGGCGCATCGGGCAAGGTGCTGCTCGCGTTCGCGCCCGACGCGGTGCGCGACCAATATCTCGCGCAACTACGCCGGAACGGGCAGGCCGACGACCCGGCGAAGCTCGCCGGCGAACTCGACGCGGTCGCGCGCAAAGGCTATGCGGTGAGCAGCGGCGAGGTGACGCCCGGCGCGGTCGGGATCGCGGTGCCGGTGCGCGACCTCACGGGCGCGACGGTCGCGTCCGTCAGCGTGACGGGGCCCGAGGTGCGCGTGAGCCACGCCGATATCCCCGACTATCTCGAACGCCTGCAGGCGTGCAGCTACGCGATTTCCGCCGAACTCGGCTACGTCCCGGCGCGCGCCGCGCTGCAACCGGCCTGACGGCCCGCTTCCCTCACCGACGAGGATCCGATGCCCGCCTCTTCCCCGAACCCGACCGGCGCGCGCGCCGCCGACGCCACTGCGATCGCGGCCCCGGCCGATGCATCGACCGACCACGCGGCCGACAGCGCAACCGGCGACGCATCGGCACACGCCGGCCGCGCGCCGCATCCGCACGGCAAGATGCTGCATCCGGTCGTGATGATGCTGTGGGTGCTGGCCGTCGCGATCGCGCTCACGTGGAGCGTCGATTCCGGCCGCTTCGAGCGCAACGGCCGGCTCGTCGTGCCGGGCACCTATCACGTGGTGCCGAAGACCACCGCCTTTTCGACACTTGTCGCGCCAGCGGTCAGCCACAGCACGCCCACGCATGCGATGCCCGCGAGCCTCGTCTCGGCGTTCGTCGCGATACCGGAAGGATTGCTGAAGAATGCGCCGCTGATCGTGATGGTGATGTTCGTCGGCGGGATGTTCGGCGTGATGCGCCGCACCGGCGTGGTCGATGCGGGCATCGACCGGCTGCTGCAGCTCACCGGCAACAACGCGTATCTGCTCACGCCGCTGCTGATGATCCTGATCGGGCTCGGCAGCACGCTGCTCGGCTTCATCTCCGAGTACCTCGTGATCATTCCGATGGTCGTCGTGATCGCGCGGCGCCTCGGCCTGTCGGACCTGTTCGCGGTCGCGCTGGTCGCGCTCGCCGCGAAGATCGGCTACATCGCGTCGGTCACGAACCCGCTCGCGCTGGCTGTCGCGCAGCCGCTCGTCGGTGTGCCGCTGTTCAGTGGCGTCGCGCTGCGCGCGGCCGTGTTCGTCGTCTTCCTGACGATCGGCATCCTGTACCTGCTGCGCTACGTGCGCAGCACCGGCTATCGCGCCGGGCAGACCGCCGCCGGCCACGCCGCGCATGGGGCCGCGAAGCTGTCGCTGCGCCACAAGGCGACGCTGGCCGTGTTCGCGGCGGCCGTCGCGATGCTGATCTACGGCACGCGCGAACTGAAGTGGGGCAACGTCGAGCTGGCGGCGTTCTATACGTTCGTGAGCATCGCGACGGCCGTGATCGGCGGGCTCGATTCGCGCAGCGCGGCCGACGCGTTCGTCGACGGGATGAAGAACATGATCCTCGCGGCGCTGCTGATGGGGCTCGCCGCGTCCGTCGAACTGCTGCTGCAGAACGCCCTCGTGCTCGACACGCTGATCAACTTCTTCACGCGGATGGCGGACGGCCAGTCGCCCGTGTGGGTCGCGAACGGGCTGATGGGCGTGCAGATGGTGCTCGACGTGTTCATTCCGTCGGTGTCGGGCAAGGCGGCGGTCAGCATGCCGATCATCGGGCCGATCGCGCAGCTCTCCGGCGTGAGCGGCCAGACCTCGGTGCTCGCGTTCGTGCTCGGCGGCGGGCTGACGAACCTGGTCACGCCGACGTCGGGGATGCTGCTCGCGTATCTGGCAACGGCACGCGTCGATTTCGGCGCGTGGATCCGCTTCGTGCTGCCGCTGTTCCTGACGCTGCTCGCACTGTCGTGCGTCGTGCTGACGTTCGCGGTGTGGATCGGGTATTGAGGGTCGGGGGTGCAATGAAACTGCGAATTCTCTCCGCACTGCGGAGAGAATGGCTCGGTCGGCCATCAACAGCGCGCATCGCGACGCAATGCTGCAGTTGGATACTCCGTTCAAGCCACCTCGACCGCCTTGCCGAACGCCCGCTCGTCAATCGCCTCGGCGAGCGTCGCGAACGCGGTCGCAATCTCGTCCTCCGGCACGCACGCATAGCCGAGCAGCAACCCCGACGCCGCACGTTCGCGATCCGCGTAGTAGCCGGATAGCGGCCGCACGACGATATTGCGTTCGAGCGCGGCCTGCGCGACCGCGCGATCGTCGACACCTTCCGGCAACTGCGTGACCAGATGCAGCCCCGCATCGCTGCCGAGCGCGTGCAGCGTGTCGCCATAGCGGCGTGCGACCGCGTCGAGCAGCACCTCGCGGCGCTGCCCGTACAGCGTGCGCATCTTGCGGATATGCGACACGAAGTGCCCTTCCGCGATGAATTCGGCGAGCACGGCCTGCTGCAACAACTGCCCTTCCCGATACAGCTCGGCGCTCGCGGTCGCGAAGCTTTCCGCGAGCGGCTCCGGCGCGACCAGGTAGCCGACCCGCAGCCCCGGGAACAGCGTCTTGCCGAAACTGCCGACGTAGATCACCTGCCCCGACGTGTCGAGACCCTGCAGCGACGCGAGCGGCCGGCTGCCGTAGCGGAATTCGCTGTCGTAGTCGTCCTCGATGATCCAGCAGCCGTGCTGGCGCGCGTATTCGAGCAGCATGCGCCGCCGCGCGAGGCTCATCACCATGCCGAGCGGATACTGATGCGACGGCGTGACGAGCATCAGCTTCGGCGGCTCGGCGAGATCGGCGGCCGACGGCGCGATCCCTTCGTCGTCGACCGGAATCGGCCGCGTCGTCAGCCCCGACACGTTCAGCACGCTGCGCACGCCCCAGTAGCACGGGTCTTCGGTCCAGATCGCGTCGCCCGGGTCGGTCAGCAGCCGCACCGCGAGGTCGATCGACTGGTGGATGCCGGTCGTGATCACGATCTGCTCGGGCGTGCAGCGCACCGAGCGCGACGTGCGCAGGTAGTCGGCCAACGCCTCGCGCAGCAGCGCGAGCCCGCCGCCCGGCGCGTAGGTCAGCAGGTCGGGGCGCAGGCGCCGCCAATACTTGTTGTGCAGCCGCGTCCACACGCGCGCCGGAAATCGCGACACATCGGGCACGCCCGGCATGAACGCGCCGCCCTGCCGCTTCGACACGCCGGCGCCTTCGACGAGCCGCGTGCCGCGCGCGGACAGCCGCCGCACCGACGACTGCACGAGCGCCGGTCGCACGGCGGCCGCGTCGGGCGGTGCGCCGACGATCTCGTCCGGCGCGCTGTCCGCGACGAACGTCCCGCGGCCCGTCGCCGAGTTCACATAGCCTTCGAGCGCAAGCTGTTCGTAAACCTGCGTGACCGTGTTGCGCGCGATCCCGAGCTCGGCCGCGAGCAGCCGCGAAGACGGCACGCGCGTGCCGGCCGGCAGTTCGCGCGACAGGATCGCCTGTTGCAGCAGCCGGTGAAGCTGCCGGTAGATCGGCTGTTCGCCGCCGCGCACGAGACGCTGCGCCAGCCAGTCCGACAACACGCTCGCGCGCATGATTGGCTCCTGTATATTTATTGAAATGGCTCTGATTGTCAGAGCCAAATGTGATTATAGTCGCCTCCATGGGCTGCCAACGCGCCCGCTTCCCTACTCACCGGAAAGAACATCAAGGAGATGACCGTGAAGAATGCCGACCTGCAGGCCCGCAAGAACGCCGCCACCCCGCGCGGCGTTGGCGTGATGTGCGATTTCTACGCAGCCCGCGCCGAGAACGCGGAACTGTGGGATGTCGAAGGCCGCCGCTTCATCGATTTCGCCGCCGGCATCGCGGTGCTGAACACGGGCCACCGCCACCCGAAGATCGTCAAGGCGATCGCGGACCAACTGAACAATTTCACGCACACCGCTTACCAGATCGTCCCGTACGCGTCGTACGTCGAGCTGGCAGAGAAGATCAACGACCGCGCGCCGGGCGATTTCCCGAAGAAGACCGCGTTCTTCACGACCGGCGCAGAAGCCGTCGAGAACGCGATCAAGATCGCACGTGCAGCCACCGGCCGTCCGGGCGTCATCGCCTTCGCGGGCGGCTTCCACGGCCGCACGATGATGGGCATGGCGCTGACCGGCAAGGTCGCCCCGTACAAGCTGAACTTCGGCCCGTTCCCGGGCGACGTGTTCCACGCCCCGTACCCGAACGCCGTGCACGGCGTGACGACCGCCGACTCGATCAAGGCGATCGAGATGCTGTTCAAGGCCGACATCGATCCGAAGCGCGTCGCCGCGATCATCTTCGAACCGGTTCAGGGCGAAGGCGGCTTCAACCCGGCGCCGGCCGAGTTCGTGCGCGCACTGCGCAAGATCTGTAACGAACACGGCATCCTGCTGATCGCCGACGAAGTCCAGACGGGCTTCGCGCGTACCGGCAAGCTGTTCGCGATGCAGCACTACGACGTGCTGGCCGACCTGATCACGATGGCGAAGAGCCTCGCAGGCGGCATGCCGCTGTCGGGCGTCGTCGGCCGTGCGGACGTGATGGACGCGGCAGCGCCTGGCGGCCTCGGCGGCACGTACGCGGGCAACCCGCTGGCCGTCGCATCGGCGCACGCGGTGCTCGAGATCATCGACGAAGAGAAGCTGTGCGAGCGCGCGACGCAACTCGGCGACGTGCTGAAGGCAAAGCTGAACGCACTGCAGGCCGACGTGCCGCAGATCGCCGACGTGCGCGGCCCGGGCGCGATGATCGCGGTCGAGTTCCTGAAGCCGGGCTCGGGCGAGCCGGATGCGGAATTCACGAAGCGCGTACAGGCGCGTGCGCTCGAGCGCGGCCTGCTGCTGCTCGTGTGCGGCGTGTACTCGAACGTCGTGCGCTTCCTGTTCCCGCTGACGATCCCGCAAGCCGTGTTCGACGAAGCACTCGTGATCCTCGAGGAAGTGCTGAAGGAAACGGTCGGCGTGCCGGCCTGAGTTCCCGTCGACTTCATCAACTGAATATGCCGCCGCCGTCTTCATGACGGCGGCGGCCGTTTCATCCGTCCATTTCAAAGCAGGTGATTCATATGAGCTCGGTTCAGGAAACCCTGGCACTGAAAGACCCGTCGCTGTTCCGCCAGCAGGCGTACGTCAACGGCGAATGGCAAGGCGCGACGAACGGCGAGACGTTCGAAGTCCGCAACCCGGCAACGGGGGGCCTGCTCGGCACCGTGCCGGCGATGGGCACGGCCGAGACGCGTCACGCGATCGAAGCCGCGAACGCCGCGTGGCCGGCGTGGCGCAAGAAGACCGCGAAGGAACGCGCGGTCGTCCTGCGCAAGTGGCACGACCTGATGATGGAAAACGCCGACGACCTCGCGCTGATCCTGACGACCGAGCAGGGCAAGTCGCTGGCTGAAGCGAAGGGCGAAATCGGTTATGCCGCATCCTTCCTCGAATGGTTCGCGGAAGAAGGCAAGCGCGTGTACGGCGACACGATCCCGACGCCGGCGAGCGACAAGCGCATCGTCGTGACGAAGGAAGCGATCGGCGTTTGCGCGGCGATCACGCCGTGGAACTTCCCGGCGGCGATGATCACGCGCAAGGTCGGCCCGGCACTCGCGGCAGGCTGCCCGATCGTCGTGAAGCCGGCCGAGGCGACGCCGTTCTCCGCGCTCGCGATGGCCGTGCTGGCCGAGCGCGCGGGCGTACCGGCCGGCGTGTTCAGCGTCGTCACGGGCGACCCGAAGGCGATCGGCGGCGAGCTGACGTCGAATCCGATCGTGCGCAAGCTGTCGTTCACCGGCTCGACGCCGGTCGGCCGCCTGCTGATGTCGCAGTGCGCGGCGACGGTCAAGAAGGTGTCGCTGGAGCTCGGCGGCAATGCACCGTTCATCGTGTTCGACGATGCCGATCTCGATGCGGCCGTGCAAGGTGCGATCGCGTCGAAGTACCGCAACAGCGGCCAGACCTGCGTGTGCACGAACCGCTTCTACGTGCATGAAGCCGTGTACGACCAGTTCGCGCAGAAGCTCGCGGCGGCCGTCGGCCAGCTGAAGGTGGGCCGCGGCACCGAGCCGGGCGTCACGCAAGGCCCGCTGATCAACGAAGCGGCGGTGCTGAAGGTCGAGGCGCACATCGAGGACGCGCTCGCGAAGGGTGCGACCGTCGTGACGGGCGGCAAGCGCCACGCGCTCGGCCACGGCTTCTTCGAGCCGACCGTGCTGACGGGTGTCACGCCGGCGATGAAGGTCGCGAAGGAAGAGACGTTCGGGCCGCTCGCGCCGCTGTTCAAGTTCGGCAGCGACGACGAAGTGATCCGCCTCGCGAACGACACCGAATTCGGCCTGGCCGCGTACTTCTACAGCCGCGACATCGGCCGCGTGTGGAAGGTTGCGGAAGCGCTCGAGTACGGGATGGTCGGCGTGAACACGGGCCTGATCTCGAACGAAGTCGCGCCGTTCGGTGGCGTGAAGCAATCGGGCCTCGGCCGCGAAGGCTCGCACTACGGCATCGACGACTATGTCGTGATCAAGTACCTCTGCCTCGCCGTCTGACGGTTCAGGGCCTGGCGCGCCAGCGACAGGCCCTGACCGCCCGGCCGGAACCGGGCGGTCCGACGCGGGCCGGTGTCCCTCTCCGCCGTGCCCGCGTCATCTTGATACGCACGGTGTCGCCCCGGTCCGCGGACGCGATTTCGACACCGTATCGGCCGATACCTCATATCGCGCACGAATTTCGTTCAAGTCTCATTTCTCATTTCGCAGCAAATCGCCAGATTGAGCGTTCCACCTCGATCCGGTTTGCCCGCACATGCACGCCGCTCCTGACGACCCAACGTACGCCGAGCCAGAATGACGTACGGGCGGGTGACCTCCCCGCCGCGTTCCTGGCCTCTCTCGGCGTGCTCATCCAAACACGCTCACCGTGCCCACCGCGTGCGTCGCCCGCCGCCTCAGGCGTACCGATGCTGCCGCGTTACGCTCGACCACCCTTCGCCCCGGTTTCGATGGCCGTTTCACACCACAAAATTAAGTCGGACTGCAAACCAAAAATCGTACTCGTTCTATAGACAGAGAAAATCTCACCCGCCATTGTCTATAGCTTGTCCGTACACAACGCATCCGGGTCGATGGAAGAAGAACATGCAGCCGGCTATCTCCGTTGAAGATGCCGCGATCGATCAATACGCGATGCATGACTCGAAGTCAGCCGATCAGGTCTCTACCAACTTCAATTGAGGATAGACCCATGAGCCGACGAGCAGTGAGGATCGGCGATCCGACGACGACAGGCGGAATCGTCATCAGTGGTTCGTCAGATATGCTTAGCGAAAACAAAACCATCGCCGTAAACGGCGACAAGGCGACATGTGGAAATTGCGAGGGGATGTTTCCGATAGCTGGCAGCGCGGTGGGCGTGATATCCAACGGGCGATGTATGGCTTTGGAGGGCGACGCGGTGCTCTGCCCGTGCGGACAAAACCTTCTCATGTCCGGCGGCGATTGCACTTTCTTTTACGAGGACGACGATGACTGCGGTGACGGTGGCTACTACGCGGCAAGCTCGACCACCGCGCTTTCTTCGTTCGCGCCCACGCGATACGGGTCTGCATCAGGCATCCACGACGAACAGTATGTGTTACGCGAGGCGGATAGCGGACGACCGCTCGCGAATGTCCGATATCGGATTCGCCTATCGTCCGGAAAGATATTCAGCGGCGTGACAGACGCAACAGGCCACACACAACGCGTCACATCCGCGTCTGCGGAATCGATCAAGTTCGAGATCGCTAGGAACAGACATGTCGAATCCTGACGACGACTACGTGCTGGTACACGACACGGCCATGACGAACACAAGGCCCGGTTCCAAGGTGTATGTCGATATCAACACGAAGCCGATTTGCCCGAACATGAGCAATGAAGCGTTCAGAAAGATCGTGATGCGCGCTCGCGATGAAGCCGTCCGTCTGATCAATTCCCGCATTGCAGCGCTAGCAAGGTGGGACACAAGCGAACAAGCGCGCGTCACCACCTATTTTGGACGTGCTAATGCGCAGATTCGCAACACGTTATCGGCCGGTCTTCCACGATTGCGCTCCGCGATGCTAGAGCTGGTGCCAGAAAAAATTGTTCGATGGGACAGTGCAACCAGCAGGAATCTATCCTGCAAAGTCGTACCTGACAGCGGTCAAAACCGTGCCGCCGTCTGCAAGCCCGACTCCGATAAACGAGTCATTGCTATCTACTCGTCATTTTGCAGCGACCCGTTTGGTGAGTTGTATCATGAGGCGCAGATAAAGGTGCTAATTCACGAGTGCACCCACTTCACCGACACATTCGATTCAGATGACGCCATGTATGGAAATAGCGAATCCGGAATGAAATTTTTCGCAGCGAACAACCCGGACCTTGCCATTAATAATGCGGACAGCATTACCGGATATATAGCAACTTTTGACAAGACGATCGAATAATGAACAGAAACCCCCTCGGATCCAGCGTTGCAGCCTGTGCACTCGCGTTGTCGTCAATGCTATTGAACTCAGCAGCGGCGTGCACGATAGGCGAGGAAGCGCGTTTGCAACTTCCACTCAACACAACAACACTTTCCAATGCAGACAGAGTGACGATAGCCGATAGCGTTATCGAGGCAAAGAAATGGCCGGATGTTGAAATTCAAGCAATAATAATTGCGGGCGCCTTCACCCACGAGAGGAACATCGAAGAATTGAAGGATATGCGCGGAGAAAACGCAAAGGAATACTTGCAACAACTTGGCATCAGCACCGATCATATCCTAATCGACAAAAAGACATTTACCGATGAAATGATTACACGACGACCGGACGGCACAATAAAAACCAATCAGATGATCCTGGAATTTACGCCGATATGCAAAGGCAGCTGCGCATGGATGTGTGACGACCCTCGCGTGACGCCACACAGCAAACTCATCAATCGCTGACCACGGAACGCCCGCGTATGCGGTGTTCTCACTCCCAAGTGCCAACAGTGTCGCCGGGTACGATATCGACGGTGACTCAGTTCCTGACTGCCGTCACGCTCGCGTTGAGTTGCGCACATACCGCGTTCGGATGCGATGGCCCATCGAACATGCCCGGTCGGGGTCTTGATGTTCGATTCGACAACAATTCAAGCGACCTATCTACCGACGAACTGGCGAAGCTTTCCGTATGGTCGAACGACATACGCAATCGCTTCCCCATTGTCGACGTGGTGTCGATCGTTGGACTAGCTGAGCCGACGGAGAGAAAGCCGACAGCTCTTGCTCATCGACGTGCTGCGAACGTTAAGGCAGCACTAGATCAATTTTCGATCCGAGGCGAACGAAATTCCATGATCGCCCGAATCTACAAGTTACCGTTTCCCGCGAGCGAGTTTGACGATACAGGCCGAGGTGTCGAAATCACATTCGGCCCTGGATGCCCCAACCACTGTTGCCCGAACCTCAATCCCATACCGAAGGCGCAATGACTTCGCGGGACACCCCACACCGGCCCGCGCAACGCGGGCCGCCGTCCTCCTGCCTCACCCTTCCGCTCCCCTCACCTCACCGCTTTCAGCGGGCCGCGATCACCGCATCGGCTTCGCTCCAAAGGCCGACCGTCGTCACCAAGCCACGCTTGGCCCGCAAGGCCATCCTCTCGAACAAAGCCGAAAACGATGACCACTGGGCTACCCGTACAAGCGGACTCCCACATTTCTTTCATATTTGATACGATTACATTTCATTTTGAAAGGTTTCGGGTTCAATCAGCGACTCCGGGACAAGGTTGCTGGTACTTGGCGCGAACACAGTTTTTAACGACTGCGCACCAGGCTCAGGCGGTCGTCGTGGATCTCCGAGCCACGCTAAACGAGGATGCTGTTCATGGAAAGCCACGTAGGACCAACGTGCCTGCGCGCCCAACTCAAGCGGGGTCTGCTCGAGATCAAAGTCGACGCCGCCGCCCTGCCCCCGTCGAATCTGTTCGGTTTCGCCGAGCGCCGGAATCCCAAGCGGGCATTCCTCTTCGTATCCAAAGTCCTGGGCCGTCATATACCTGTGCGCCCGTCGACCATGGCGGCCAGCTTCGAGCGCCTGGCTGCCAAAATTCCGGCGGACCTGCCCGGGCCGGTACTCGTGATCGGCATGGCCGAAACCGCAGTTGGCCTCGGCGCCGGCGTGCACCGCGCCTACCGTGCGGCCCGTCCTGACAGTGTGTACCTCACCAGCACCCGTCATCCGCTGGGTACCGGCGTCTTCGCTCGATTCGAGGAAGAGCACAGCCATGCCAGCGCCCATCTGATCCACCTGCCGGTCGATCTCGAGGTTCGCGATCTGATGCTGCAGGCTCGATCCCTGGTCCTGGTGGACGATGAAGCCTCTACTGGCAAGACCTTCGTGAACCTGCACCGCGCACTGGTCGAAGCAGGCCTGAGCAAGGTCCAGCGAGTGGTCACTTGCGTCCTGACGGACTGGTCTGCCGGTGCGGTTCGTCAAGCCATCGGGGAACCGGCCACCGCCGTATCGCTGCTGACTGGCTCCTATCAGTTCCACGAGGATCAGTCCGCGCCTCCGCCGGACATGCCGGACGTCGGTGCCGTTTCCATCGGTGAATGGCCTCTCTCGCCCCGCAATGACTGGGGACGTCTGGGCGTTCGGCATGTGGACGACACGCTCGCGCCGGACGTTCAGGTCCAGCCCGGCGAGAAAGTCATCGTGGTAGGGACCGGCGAGTTCGTCTGGCGTCCTTTCCTGCTGGCGGAACGCCTGGAGCGATCTGGCGCGGATGTCCGCTTCAGCTCGACCACCCGGTCCCCCATCGCCCTGGGCCACGCGATCGAGCATGCGCTGTCGTTCTCCGACAACTACGGCCTCGGTATCCCGAATTTCCTCTACAACGTGAAGCCCGGCCAGTTCGACCGGGTCCTGATCTGCACGGAAACCCCGTCGCAGGCACTCCCTGCAGAACTGGTCGAGGCACTGAAGGCAGAGGTGATTTGCGATGAGTGGTAATCGCCCGCTGGCATTCGTCGACCTCGACGACACCCTGCTCCAGACCGTCCGCAAGATGGCGGAAGGCGCCCCGCGAACGCCGGCCACGCTGGATGTGCACGGTCAGCCCAACGGGTTCATGTGCCCGGTCCAGCACGCGTTCATCAACTGGCTGCTGGCCACCGCCGACGTCGTTCCGGTCACCGCGCGCAGCGTGGAGGCCTACAGCCGCGTCATGCTTCCCTTCGTCAACGGTGCAATCTGCTCGCATGGGGGCGTAATACTCCGTCCCGACGGATTACCCGATCCGACCTGGCACGGACGGATGGCCGAGTCCCTCCGGAGCGTTCAGGACCGACTGCCGGCACTGAGCGAGGCTGCGTTGCGGATCGGCAGGGAACTCGGCTACTCGCTTCGCAGCTGGGTGGTGGAAGAGGAAGGCCTGCGCCATTACGTGGTGGTCAAGCACAACGAGCCCGATGACTCGGTGCTCGCCGAGGTGCTGGTCGAAGTTCGGTCCCGGCGCATGTTGGAAGACATGCACGTTCACGCCAACGGCAACAACCTCGCCTTCCTGCCAATGGGGCTGGCCAAGCGCCTGGCCGTTCAGGAGTGGTTGCGCCGCGACCGCGAGTTCCACGGCGAGCGGCCAGTCCTGGGCTTCGGCGACAGCATCACCGATCTGGGGTACATGGACCTCTGCCACATGTGGGCGACACCGGCGCGCAGCCAGCTGGCGAAACTGGTGGCGGGGCTGATCAATGGGTAATCTCCTCGCCAGCCTGAGCACCGTCGGCAGCGGCAGCTACGCCCCCGAAGATGTGCACTTCCTTCTGCGACACGTCCGGATGAGCGTCACCAGCGTTGAGGAGAAGGAGCGTCTGATTCAGACGAATCAGAAACACTATTCGGAAATGATCGGCCTCGAGCATGCGCCCAACATCCTCGAACGCGCCAAGTGGCACGGGGTGAGGCCCGCCGTCCCGAGCAGCGACGAACACGGCGTCCGACTGGCGGAGGCCAGTTGATGCGCGTGGAAATGCGTGAGCCCGGTCCCAAAGGAGCGCGGCCTACTGTCCACCGACTCGACGCCGAGCGGCCGCGGCGGCACACGTCCGAACCATGCGCTACCGGCTGCCTCGCAAGACGAGCCATGGCGACTTTTCCCCGTGCGACGGCGATCCCGCTCGCGGTTTGGCAAAGCCGGGGGCTGCGGAACGGGATTCCGTCCGGTCCCTCACACGAACACCGAAGATCAACAAGGAGCGTAAAAATGGCACTTACCCTGAGCAAGAATCAGAGCATCTCGCTGGAGAAAACTGCCGGCCGCGGCTTAACCTCGATTAGTCTGGGCCTGGGTTGGGATCCGGTAAAGTCCGGCGGCTTCTTCTCCAGGATGCTGGGTAGCGGCAGCAACGCGATCGACCTCGATGCTTCCTGCATCGTGTTGGACGGCGACATGAAATCCGTCGATCTGGTCTGGTTCCGTCAACTGGCATCCAAGGACGGTTCCATTGAACACTCGGGCGATAACCTGACGGGTGAAGGTGATGGCGACGACGAAACCATCCACGTCGACCTGCAGCGCCTGCCGGGCACGATCCAGCACCTTGTGTTCACCGTGAACAGCTTCCGTGGTCAGACCTTCGACCAAATCGAAAACGCCTACTGCCGCATCCTCGACGAGTCGCAAAACCACGAGCTGGCGCGCTTCAACCTGGCGGAAAAAGGTCGCCACACCGGTGTTGTCATGGCTAGCCTCAGCCGCGGCAGCGGCGGCTGGGAATTCAAGGCGATCGGCCAGTCCACCAACGGCCGCACCGCCGACGATCTCGTCAACCTGGCAATTCAGGCGGTGCAAGCATGACGATGCTGGTACCTGGCGGAAATGCGCCGGTTGCCACCGGCCAATTGCGTGTGGACATCAGCTGCGCTCCGATTCCAGGCGCCGAAATCGACATCTCTGCGTTTGCGCTCACCTCTGCCGGGAAAGTCCGAGGTGATGGCGACATGTGCTTCTACGGCCAAACGAGTGTCCTGGGTGGCGCGGTTCAGTTGACCACCACGACGGCCGGCCGGGCAGAGTTCACCGTGGATCTCGGTCGGCTCGACCCTGCCGTCGAGAAAGTCGCGCTCACCGCGACCATCCATGAGAACAAGGCGACCTTCGACCGTGTTTCGATGCTGACAGTGGCCGTTACGGGCGGGATCGAAGCTCGAATCCCGACTGCCGGGATGAACGAGACCGCACTGATCCTTGGGGAGTTCTACCGCCGCCACGATGCATGGAAGTTCCGCTGTGTCGCACAAGGTTTTGCCGGTGGCCTGGCGCCGCTGGCAACGTACTTCGGAGTCGACATTGCCGTGCCTTCGGGTAGCCCGGCGCAGAGCCTGCGCGCGCCGACACCGGCGCCCGTACCGGCACCGCCTCTCGCTCCGGTACCGCCTGACGTGCCGAAGTCCACGATTCGCCTCAGCAAAGTCACGCTCGACAAATCTCGCCCCAGCATCAACCTCGAGAAGACCGCAGCCGGCTTCGGCGAAATCAAGGTGAACCTGAACTGGAACCAGAACACGAGTGGCCTGCTCGGTGGCCTCCTGGGCAAACGCAATGCTATCGACCTGGACCTGGGTTGCCTGTTTGAAATGCAGAACGGATTCAAAGGGGCCGTGCAGGCGCTCGGCAAGCGTTTCGGCACGCTGCGCGAAGAACCTTACATCCAGCTCATGGGCGATGACCGTACTGGCTCGGTTGCCGATGGCGAGTGGCTTCGCATCAACGGGCAACACTGGAGCGAGATCGAACGCATCCTGGTTTTCGCGTTCATCTACGACGGCGCTCCGAACTGGAAGGCAACTGACGGTGTTGTGACCGTTTTCGTGCCCGGTCAGCCCGAAATCGAAGTGCGCCTGAATGAGGAGGGAGGCCGCCACGGCATGTGCGCGATTGCCCTTCTTGAAAACGTGAATGGGGCCGTAAAGGTCTCTCGTCGAGTCGACTTCCACCCCGGACACGAGGAAATGGATCGTGCCTACGGCTGGGGTATGCGCTGGAAAGCAGGCTCGAAATAACCACTGATCCAGCGGGGCCGTCTGGCCCCGTTCACCGAGGGGAAACACATGCTCGAATGGCTGAAAACCAACGCGGCCAAAGCCCGCGAAACCTTGACCACTGAAGTCGCCAAATTCAAGAACCGAACCTTCATGGAGGCAACCGCCAATGCTTGCGCACTGATTTCCGCCGCGGATGGCGAGATCAAATCCGAAGAGAAGCTAAAGATGGTCGGCTTCATCAACAACTCCCCGGAGTTGAAGGTCTTCAACCTGAACGATGTGATCACGGTATTCAACGACGCCTGCGGCAAGTTCGAATTCGATTTCCAGATCGGCCAGGCCGAGGCTCTGAAGGTCATCGGCAAGATCAAGGGTAAGGACGGGGAAGCACGCCTGCTGGTGCGTGTGGCCTGTGCCATCGGCGCATCCGACGGTCATTTCGATGACCAGGAAAAAGCAGCTTGCCGCCTGATTTGCCTCGAGCTCGGCCTGAACCCGGCTGACTTCGAACTGTAGGAAACCGAAACGTGGACACGACACACATTGGCTTTCCACCGCTGACCATGGCGGTATTCGTCGGCCTGGCGCTGGCCGCCCTGCTGCTGGACATGGTTACCCACCGCGACGACAAGCCGATCACCCTGGCCCGAGCGTCCATCTGGTCGGTATTCTGGGTGGCCATCTCCCTCGCATTCGCCGGCTTCCTGTACGTGCAGCACGGCGCGGAAGTGGCCAGCCTGTTCGTCACCGGTTATGCACTGGAGAAGGTCCTCTCCGTCGACAACCTGTTCGTCTTCATGGCGATCTTCGCCTGGTTCAAGGTTCCGGACGGCTTGCGTCACCGCATCCTGCACTGGGGCATCATCGGGGCCATCGTATTCCGCGGTGTCTTTGTCGTCATCGGTACCGGCTTGCTGGCTTTCGGACCCTGGATCGAAATCGTCTTCGCGCTGATCGTGGCGTGGACCGCCGTCATGATGCTCAAGGGCGGTGACGACGATGACGAGGCGACAGATTACTCGCAGCATCTTGCTTGCCGCTTCGCGAAAAAGCTCTTCCCGGTATGGCCCAGGCTGCACGGTCACAATTTCTTCGTGAGCCGCAAGACGCTCGAGGCAGAAGTGCGGACGGCCGAGCGGGATATGAGCCTGGCGGCCAAAGGCAGCCTCTTCGCTACTCCGCTGTTCCTCTGCCTGGTGGTGATCGAAGTGTCCGACGTCCTGTTCGCGTTCGACTCGGTCCCGGCAGTCATCGCGGTCAGCCGTGAACCTCTGATCGTCTACTCGGCGATGCTGTTCGCAATCCTTGGCCTTCGTACGCTGTATTTCGTCCTGGAAGCGCTGAAGCGCTACGTGGTGCACCTGGAGAAGGCCGTGGTCGTATTGCTGTTCTTCATCGCAGCGAAGTTGGGTTTGAACGCGACCGACCATCTGTTCCACCACGGCATCAGCATCGATCCGAACACCAGCCTGCTCATCGTAATGACGGTCCTGGCAATCGGAATCCTGGCCAGCGTGATCTTCCCGAAAAAGGAAGAGGCGCAAGCCGAAAATCAGTAACCCGTAACAACCACAAGGAGCTGTTTTCATGGCACTGACTCTTCAAAAAGGCGGCAACCTCTCCCTGTCCAAAACCGACCCGAGCCTGACCAGGATCCTGGTTGGCCTCGGCTGGGACCCGCGAGCGACCGATGGCACCGAGTTCGACCTCGACGCCAGCGCCTTCCTGCTGGGGGCCAACGGCAAAGTTCGCGGTGAAGCCGACTTCATCTTCTACAACCAATTGCGCAGCCAGGACGGTTCTGTCGAGCATACCGGCGACAACCGTACCGGCGCCGGCGACGGCGATGACGAAGTCGTCAAGGTCGACCTGAGCCGCGTTCCGGCCGAGATCGACAAGATCGCCTTCACCGTGACCATCCACGACGCTGAAGCGCGCAAGCAGAACTTCGGCCAGGTCAGCCATTCGTTCATCCGTGTTGTGAACGAGCTCTCCGGCGCGGAAGTGGCCCGCTACGACCTGGCAGAAGACGCCTCCACCGAAACCGCGATGATCTTCGCGGAGTTGTATCGCAGCAACGGCGAGTGGAAATTCCGCGCCGTGGGCCAAGGCTACGCCGGCGGCCTGCGTGCCCTGGCCAACAGCTACGGCATGAACTTCTGAACGGTCGCCTCACCTGACCAAGCAATCACACCGTGGCTGTCAGGCTGCCCTAAGGCCGTAACGTCTCCCTGTCGAAAGGGGCCCCGGGCCTGCGCGAAGCCGTCGTCGGCCCGGGCTGGAGCCCGCGAGTCGACGACGGCAGCGAGTTCGACCTCGATGCCTCGACCTGCGGCGAACGGTATCGTCAGAACGACGAGTTCAAGTTCAAGGCAATCGGACAAGGTTTCGCCGGCGGCCTGAAGCCTCCGGCGGAAGCCCACGGTGTGAGCATCGGTTAATCCGAAAGGCAGGAAAATCCCCAGCTTGGCCGATCACGCCGTTCAGTTCGCAACTGAACGGCCCACACATGCGGCGGTCGGAATGCGCGAAGGCCAACGGGGCACGCTGCGATCACCGAAACACGTTCACCGCCTCCACCAGCCGCGTCGCCTGCTGCTTCAAACTCTCCGACGCCGCCGTGCTCTGCTCGACCAGTGCCGCGTTCTGCTGCGTGATGTTGTCCAGATGCACGACCGCCTGGTCGACCTGCGCGACCCCCGTGCTCTGCTCCGCCGTCGACGAGCTGATCTCCGCGATCAGGTCCGACACGCGCTTCACCTGCGTGACGATGTCCTCCATCGTCTTGCCCGCGCCATCCACGATCCGCGCGCCCGATTCGACCCGGTCGACGCTCGCGCCGATCAGCGTCTTGATCTCCTTGGCCGCGTTCGCGCTACGCTGCGCGAGCGCCCGCACCTCGCCCGCCACCACCGCGAATCCGCGCCCCTGATCGCCGGCCCGCGCGGCCTCCACCGCCGCGTTCAGCGCAAGGATGTTGGTCTGGAACGCGATGCCGTCGATCACGCCGATGATGTCGGAGATTTTCCGCGAGCTGGCCGTGATGTCGTTCATCGTCGTGACGACCTCGCTCACCGCCTGCCCGCCGCGCTCAGCCGCGTCGCTCGCCGACACCGATAATTGATTCGCCTGCAGCGCGGTTTCCGCGTTGCTCGACACGGTCGCCGTCATCTCGGCCATCGACGCGGCGGTCTGCTGCACGCTCGTCGACGCCTGCTCGGTGCGCGCACTCAGATCGTTGTTGCCCTGCGCGATCTCGTTGCTCGCGCGCTGCACGTTGTGCACCTGCTCGCTGACATCGTCGACGAGCCAGCGGAACATCAGCCCGAGCTGGTTGATCGTGCGCAGCGTCATGCCGATCTCGTCGACGCGGTTCATCGCCTCGCCGCTGCGGCTCTCGCCGGTCGCGACGCGCAACGCCTGGTCGCGCAACTGCATCAGCGGCCGCGCGATCTGCGCATCGAGCCACAGGCCCGCCACCGCCGCGGCACCGGCCGTCACCCCGGCAAACGCCGCGAGCGCGCCGCCGTTCAGGCCGCACGCCCAGCCGCCGGCCACCACCACCGGCGCGAGCACGCACAGCGACGCATGGAGCCGCGCACGCACCGACATCGTCTGGAACAGCGACATGAAGCCGGTCACGCCCTTGCGGACGATCAAGCCCTTGTGGAAATGCCGGTTGCCGGCATTGCCTTCGCGGAACGCCTTGTAGAGCGCCTCGGCGGCGGCGATCTCGTCGCGCGACGCCTTCGTGCGCACCGACATGTAGCCGGTCGGCTGCCCGTTGCGCATCACCGGCACCGTATTCGAGCGCACCCAGTAGTGATCGCCGTTCTTGCGGCGGTTCTTCACGAGCGCGGTCCATGGCTCGCCGCCCTTGAGCGTCGCCCACATGTCGGCGAACGCCTCCTTCGGCATGTCCGGGTGCCGCACCACGTTGTGCGGCTGGCCTTCGATCTCTTCGGGGGAAAATCCGCTGACCTGGATGAATGCCGCGTTCGCGTAGGCAATGTAGCTGTTCGCGTCGGTGGTCGACATCAGCGTCGCGTCGTCCGGAAAATCGAATTCGCGTTGCGTGACGGGCTGGTTGTTGCGCATGGTGTGGAGCTCCGGGTAGCGGATCTTGCGCCCGCTTGTCGATTGATTCTCGACCCCGCGCATTGCGGTCGATCCGCACGCGCATTGGTCTGGCTCCTGCGCTTTCGGCAAATTCGGCGAAAACATTATGCCGTATTCGGGTAAATATGCATTAAAAATGCATCATCTTGTTTTTACCAAACAATTCGTTTATGGGTGAAACTAAACACCAGGCCAGGCAACGGTTTGAAGGCCATTCGCCAGATTATTCCGACGTGATTTTCCCGCTCGATTCAACGCATCGACACAAAATCCGAAATACGAATATTTCTCGTTTGGCGCAATGCGCTTGAATCGAAAAACCTGAATGCGCATTGCGCGCGTCAAACAGGACGCCACGCTCAGGCGCGCACCTCGTGTGCGCGCCCCGGCGATCACCGGAACACGTTCACCGCATCCACGAGACGCGTCGCCTGCTGCTTCAAACTCTCCGACGCCGCCGTGCTCTGCTCGACCAGTGCCGCGTTCTGCTGCGTGATGTTGTCCAGGTGCACGACCGCCTGATCGACCTGCGACACGCCGGTGCTCTGCTCGGCCGTCGACGAACTGATCTCCGCGATCAGGTCCGACACGCGCTTCACCTGCGCGACGATGTCCTCCATCGTCTTGCCCGCCTCGTCCACGCGCCGCGCGCCCGACTCGACACGGTCGACGCTCGCGCCGATCAGCGTCTTGATCTCCTTGGCCGCGTTCGCGCTGCGTTGTGCGAGCGCCCGCACCTCGCCGGCGACCACCGCGAAGCCGCGCCCCTGTTCGCCCGCACGTGCCGCCTCCACCGCCGCGTTCAGTGCGAGGATGTTGGTCTGGAACGCGATGCCGTCGATCACGCCGATGATGTCGGCGATCTTGCGTGAGCTGGCAGTGATGTCGCTCATCGTCGTGACGACCTCGCCCACCGCCTGCCCGCCACGCCCGGCCGCCTCGCTGGCCGACATCGCGAGCTGGTTCGCCTGCAGCGCCGTCTCCGCGTTGCTGTCGACGGTCGCCGTCATCTCGGCCATCGACGCGGCCGTCTCCTGCACGCTCGACGCAGCCTGCTCGGTGCGCGCGCTCAGGTCGTTGTTGCCCTGCGCGATCTCGTTGCTCGCGCGCTGCACGTTGTGCACCTGCTCGCTGACATCGTCGACGAGCCAGCGGAACATCAGCCCGAGCTGGTTGATCGTGCGCAGCGTCATGCCGATCTCGTCGACTCGGTTCATCCGCACGCCGCGCCGGCTTTCGCCGGTCGCGACGTTCAGCGCCTGGTCGTGCAGCCGCTTCAGCGGACGCACGATCTGCGCATCGAGCCACAGGCCGGCCGCCGCCGCCAAGCCGACCGTCGCCCCGGCAAATGCCGCGAGCCCGCCACCGGCCAGCCCGCATGCCCAGCCCGCGCCGACGACCGCCGGCACGAGCACGCACAGCGCCGAATGCACGCGGGCGCGCACCGACATCGTCTGCGACAGCGACGCGATGCGCAGCAGCCCCGTGCGGATCACCAGCCCCTTGTGGAACCGGCGCTGGCCGGCCTTGCCTTCGCGAAACGCCTTGTAAAGCGCGTCGGCGGCGGCGGTCTCGTCGTGCGGCGCCTTCGTGCGCACCGACATGTAGCCCTGCGGCGCGCCGTTGCG
Organism: Burkholderia sp. AU30198; assembly: GCF_020419825.1. Lineage (NCBI taxonomy): Bacteria > Pseudomonadati > Pseudomonadota > Betaproteobacteria > Burkholderiales > Burkholderiaceae > Burkholderia > Burkholderia sp. AU30198. The sequence goes on from NZ_JAIZSA010000011.1 coordinate 82,121, forward strand.
CATGACCGGAATCGCGTTCGCACGCACCCAGTAGTGGTCGCCGTTCTTGCGGCGATTCTTCACGAGCGCGGTCCACGGCTCGCCGCGCCTGAGCGTCGCCCACATGTCGGCAAACGCTTCGCGCGGCATGTCCGGGTGGCGCACCGCGTTGTGCGGCTGACCGACGAGTTCCTCGTTCGTGAAGCCGCTCACCTGCGCGAACGTCGTGTTGGCGTAGGTGATGATGCTGTCTGCATCGGTCGTCGACATCAGCGTAACGTCGTCGGGAAAATCGAATTCCTGTTGGGTAACGGGCTGGTTATTGCGCATGCAAGGCTCCGAAAGGCGGATCTGTCGTCCGCGCCGCGCTGAAATCACGCTCAGTAGCCGAAAAACGGTTTATCGCTTTACGACGGTCTTCATCTTTCTGTCGGCACATTCGGGAAAAACCTTACCCTTTTCTCGCATAAAATATTCAATTCAGCCGCCGCCATGATTTCGATCAAATCATTCGGCAATAATCGCCGCGCGCGTTCATCTACCTGTCACGCCAAGCAGCCGAAACATGCCGAGCGGCATTGCAATGCCGTCTGCCGTTGCACTCGGCGAAACAATTTCATCCATCCCGCTCCATTCACCCGGCATTCGAATTCAATGAAAAAGGCATGGCACGAACTGAATCGGCTGTCCTGGAATACGGCGACAGTCGCGCATAACAGCCATAAAGGCGATCAGGCCGCGTTTTTCCGCGAAGGCGGCTCGACGCTTTTTCCCGAAGAGCGCGAACTGCTCGGCGACGTCACCGGGCTGCGGCTCCTGCACCTGCAGTGCAACGCGGGGCAGGACACGCTGAGCCTCGCGCGCGCCGGCGCGGATGCGACGGGCATCGACATTGCCGACGAAGCGATCGCCTTCGCACGGCAACTGTCGGCCGACGCGGGCCTGCCCGCGCGTTTCGAGCGCGCCGACGTGCTCGACTGGATGCCCGAGGCCGCCGCGCGCGGCGAGCGCTTCGATCGCGTGTTCACGTCGTACGGCGCGATCTGCTGGTTGTCCGACCTGAACGCATGGGCGCGCGGGATCGCCGCGCTGCTCGCGCCGGGCGGCCGTTTCGCGATGGTCGAGTTCCATCCGTTCGCGCTGTACTTCGACGAACACTGGGCGCCGCGCTACGACTATTTCAAGACCGACGCGACCGAGGAGCTGGCGGGCGTCGGCGATTACGTCGCCGCATCCGGCACGGGGCTCGGCGCGCAGCACGACCATCCGGGCATCGTCGGTTTCGCGAACCCGCATCCGAGCTACGAGTTCATGTGGGGCATCGGCGAAGTCGTGAACGCGCTCGTATCGGCCGGGCTCGCGATCGACCGCCTGACCGAATATCCGTATGCGAACGGCTGGAAGGGCTTCGAAGGCATGCGTGAGCTGGACGGCCGCCGGATGGTGCCGCCCGATCACATGCCGCGCCTGCCGCTGATGTATGCGATCGCCGCGCACCGGGTGGCCGCATGACGCGCCGCACCGCCGTCGAACGCGACGCGCTTTGCCCACGCCCGCTCGCACGTGACGAGGTGCCGCTCGTGTGGACCATCGACCGGCGCGAGATCATCGAGCACCTGTATGTGCTGCGCGACGGCGCGCTGCATCTCGTGCCCGAGTTCTACGACGTGCGTGGCTGGCCGGATGGCGAAGCCGATCACTACACGCCGATCCTGCTCGACTGTCACGATCGCGGCGGCTGGTGCGTCGGCATGTTCGACGGCGCACGGCTCGTCGCGGCAGTCGTCGTCGACAGCCAGCCGCTCGGCCCGCACCGCGACATGCTGCAGCTGAAATTCCTGCACGTGAGCCGCGACTGGCGCGGCTGCGGGCTCGGCGAGCAGCTCTACCGCGCGGCCCGTGAGCAGGCGCGCGCCATGGGCGCCGCGCGCCTGTATGTATCCGCAACGCCGTCGCAGCGCACGATCGACTTCTACCTGCGGCTCGGCTTCACGGTCAGCGCGTCGCCCGACCCGGCGCTGTACGCGCTTGAGCCCGAGGACATTCATCTGGAAAGCCCGGCGGCCTGACGCACCGGCACGCGGGTGAAGCGTAGAATTTCCCGCTTTGCCACAGCCGCCGTCAGCCATCAACCATCGGCCATCGCGGCATCACGGAGAGCGAAATTGCAGAACGAAGCGCAGCCGCCAGCCATGCCGAAGATCCTCGTCAGCATGTGCGTGGTCGGTCATCCGGTCCGTTACAACGGCTCGGCCAAGACCGCCGCGCACGAGGCGCTCGAAAGGTGGCAGCGCGAAGGGCGCCTCGTGCCCGTCTGCCCCGAGCTGGCCGGCGGCTTCAGCGTGCCGCGCCCGCCCGCCGAAATCGCCGGCGGCGAATCCGGGCAGCGGGTGCTGTCGGGCGATGCGCGCATCGTCGACGTGAACGGCACGGACGTGACGGTGCCGTTCGTGTCCGGCGCGCAAACCGCACTGGCCCTCGCGCGCACGCACGATTGCCGTTTCGCGATCCTCGCCGACGGCAGTCCGTCGTGCGGCAGCACGTTCATTTATGACGGGAGCTTCGAGAACCGGCGGCACGCGGGCGCCGGTGTCACGGCGGCGCTGCTGCGCGAGCACGGCATCGAAGTGTTCGCGGACACCGAGATCGACGCGCTCGAGGCACGCCTCGAGCAGTTGTCGCAGGGCGGTTAACGACGATGCGCGGCACGAGAATCCTCGTGCCGCGCATCGTTTCGAACACCGCGAAGCGGTGAAGCAGCAAAGCGGCGCGTGATCTGCCGCCTTGCCGCAAGACTCAGGTCAGACGCGTTCGATCGCGATCGCGATGCCCTGGCCGACGCCGATGCACATCGTGCACAGCGCAAAGCGGCCATTCGTGCGATGCAGCTGGTACATCGCGGTCGTCACGAGACGCGCACCCGATGCGCCGAGCGGATGGCCCAGTGCGATCGCGCCGCCGTTCGGGTTCACGCGCGGATCGTCGTCGGCCACGCCGAGCATGCGCAGCACCGCGAGACCTTGCGATGCGAACGCCTCGTTCAGCTCGATCACGTCGAACTGGTCGATCGTCATCCCGAGCCGGGCGAGCAGCTTCTGCGTGGCCGGCGCGGGGCCGATGCCCATCACGCGCGGTGCGACGCCGGCCGTTGCGATGCCCAGCACGCGTGCGCGCGGCGTCAGGCCGAAGCGCTTCGCGGTTGCTTCGTTCGCGAGCAGCAGCGCGGCGGCGCCATCGTTGACGCCCGACGCGTTGCCGGCCGTCACCGAGCCGTCCGGGCGCACGACGCCCTTGAGCTTGGCCAGCGTTTCGAGCGACGTCTCGCGCGGATGCTCGTCGCGTGACACGACCACCGGATCGCCTTTCTTCTGCGGAATCGTGACCGAGACGATTTCCTCGGCGAGCGTGCCGTCCTGCTGCGCACGCGCGGCTTTCTGCTGGCTGCGCAGCGCGAACAGATCCTGGTCGGCGCGGCTGATGTTGTAGTCGACCGCGACGTTCTCTGCCGTCTCGGGCATCGAATCGACGCCGTGCAGCTGTTTCATCAGCGGATTGACGAAGCGCCAGCCGATCGTCGTGTCGTAGATGTCGGCCTGGCGCGCGAACGCGCTCGCGGCCTTGCCCATCACGAACGGCGCGCGCGTCATGCTCTCGACGCCGCCCGCGATCATCAGCGCGGCCTCGCCGGACTTGATCGCACGGGCAGCCACGCCCACCGCATCCATCCCGGAACCGCACAGGCGGTTGATCGTCGAACCCGGCACGCCCTGCGGCAACCCTGCGAGCAGCGCCGACATGCGCGCGACGTTGCGGTTGTCCTCGCCGGCCTGGTTCGCGCAGCCGTAGATCACATCGTCGATCGCCGTCCAGTCGACGTCGCGGTTGCGCTCGACGAGCGCCTTGAGCGGCACCGCACCCAGATCGTCGGCGCGCACGCCGGACAGTGCACCGCCGTAACGCCCGATCGGCGTACGGATCGCATCACACAGAAAAGCTTCGGTCATCAGTGTCTCCGGTCCCAGGACAGGCTGGGGAATGAACAGGGCGCCCCCCTTGCATTGCCCGCCGGGATGCGCTTAAATGTTCTATATACGAACATAAGATCGTGTATCGAACGTTCAACGCATCATAGGGAGTGCGGGGACGACCTGTCAAGCGCCCGGTCCGCCGGGCGGTTGGCGTGTCAGGCCCCATGCGCTATCTTCTCGGCTGCACGATATTCCTGGCGCTCATGACAACCGAAGACACTCAGACGAAACCCGGCGACTCCTATGTCCAGTCGTTCGCGCGCGGCCTCGCGGTAATCCGCGCGTTCGACGCGGCCCGTCCGGAGCAGACGCTCACCGAGGTCGCCTCGGCCACCGGGCTCACGCGCGCGGGCGCGCGCCGGATCCTGCTTACGCTGCAGACGCTCGGCTACGTCGAGGCCGACGGCCGGCTGTTCCGGCTCACGCCGAAGATCCTCGAGCTCGGCTTTGCATACCTCACGTCGATGCCGTTCTGGAATCTCGCCGATCCGGTGATGGAGCAGTTGTCCGAGCAGATCCACGAAAGCTGCTCGGCGGCCGTGCTCGACCGCACCGAGATCGTCTACGTGCTGCGCGTGCCGACCCGCAAGATCATGACGATCAACCTGTCGATCGGCAGCCGGCTGCCCGCGTACTGCACGTCGATGGGCCGCGTGCTGCTATCCGCGCTCGACGACGCCGCGCTCGACGAAACGCTCGCGCAAAGCGGCATCCGCGCGCACACGCCGCGCACGATCACCGACCTCGGCGAACTGAAGGCGGCGATCGCGCAGGTGCGCCAGCAGGGCTGGGCCGTGGTCGACCAGGAACTCGAAGTGGGCCTGATGTCGTTGTCCGCGCCGATCCGCAACCGGCGCGGGCAGATCATCGCGGCGATGAACATCAGCGGCAACGCGCAGCGGCATACCGCGAAGCAGATGGTGAAGGAGTTTCTCGGGCCGCTGCAGCAGGCCGCGCAGACGGTGTCGGAGTTGGTGGCACGGCGGGGGTGAGTGCAAGCTCTCGCGCCTGGCGACGATGAATCCGTTGCCGCCCCGCCGGTTCTTCGACAGGGGCGGCGCAGCACCGCTGCCCGGCAGCGTCGTCAGCATCGCGCCGGCAAAGATGCCGTTTCGATGCAGATCGATGCCCTCCGCCAATCCAACGCGGCCAGCCATATCGGAGCGTGCCGCTATCGTCGCAGCGGCCTGACACTAGACTCCAGCATGCGTCGCGTGTTCTCCAATTCTTGTTGCAACAACTCGGCATCCGGCAGCATGGTTCGATAGTTCGCCGCCATGACCTTGGTGGGCAAACCCTCCAGCGCATACCGCGCGAGTGCGTGCCCCTTGTCGGCGCAGAGGATCAGACCCACCGGCGGGTTCTCGTCGGGAAGCGTCCAGTGCGCCTTGGCGTAGTTGCACCACGTCGGCATGGGTCAGGCTGCCGAGCTTCAAGTCGACGATGACAAGACAGCGCAACCGGCGATGGAAGAACAGCAAGTCCACCCGATACCAGGTCTGGTCGATTCGCAACCGGCGCTGACGCGCGACAAAGGTAAATCCCTCGCCGAGCTCGATCAGAAGATCTTCCAGCCGCTCGATCAGCGCACCTTCAAGGTCGGATTCCGAATACTCGTCCTTGAGGTCCAGAAACTCCAGCACATAAGGGTCTTTGATCGCGTCGTCGGGTGTGACGGCGTCCGCCGGCTTGCGTACCGCGCCCTTGAGCAGCATCGCGGCCTTGTCCCTGGACAGCGCCGTGCGTTCGTAGAACTGGCTGCCGATCTGCCTGTCGAGCTGGCGCACGCTCCATCCACCACGCAGGGCTTCGGACTCGTAGAACCGGCGGGCCTGGTCGTCCTTGACCGACAGCAGCCGCACATAGGCCGACCACGGCAGCGCGAAGCACTGCGCCAGTTCGTCGAGCCTCCTCGGGTGTACCGGTGCCGGAGATGATTTGCCAGACACTGTCTGGCAAATTGGCCAGGTCAAGAAGAACGACCGCATCTGCTGCAAGTTCTGGCGACTGAACCCGCGACCGAACCGTCCAGTGAGATCGTTCGCCAGCCGCTCGATCAACTGCTCGCCGTATCCCGCACGCCGCCTCCCCTGCTGCTCGGCCTCCACGATGCGGTGACCAATTTCCCAATAACTCGCCGTCATCAGCGCATTGACTTTGCGTGCCGCCGCATGGCGCGCGGCCTCGAGCAATTCGACAATGCCACTATGGACGCCGGCATAGCCGGCCGGCACGACAGCTCTTTTCGCGGTTGTCATAGAAGACGTCCTGTTGCCCATGCGATCACCTCTGCGGAACACAGAGTGACCGCGCAACACAATTTAGTGATGGGGCAAGACTCGGTCTATCTGACACGAACGAAATTGCGCTACGCCTGTAGGACACCATACCGCTCACACGCCGAGCACCATGCTCGTTCGCGCCAGCACCGTGCCCGTCCCGCGGTCGAGCGGTGCACGCTCGCCGCGCCTCACACCACCTCGCCCGCGTGCTGTCGCGACTACAGGACGTGCACGCCGTACCATTGCCGTTCGACACCGCGCCGGCCGACATCGCGCAGTTCTGGCATGAACGTTACCAGCGAGACGAAGGACATCAGTGGCTGCGCACGCTCGTCTACGACCTGTTTCACGACCTTCGCCTCAGTGCGTTGCCGTAGAAACGCCGGCAAAAAAAGGGCAGCCCAAGGCTGCCCGTATCAACTCCACTCGGTTCCAACGTTCTTCTCACGGAACACGGAGCGAACTCCGCGCCGCACAATTTAGTGATGTGCGGAAACACGGTCAATTTGACACGAACGAAATTGCGCTGCGAGCCTGTAGGACAGCGCACCGCTCATGCGCCGAGCAACATCCCCTTGCGCACCGGCACCGTGCCCGTCACGCGGCCGAGCGGCGCACCGGCCGTGACGAAACGAATGGCGCGGCGCATGTAGAACACACCGTCGGTCGCGCTCGCGATCGTCGTGATCGCATCCGTCAGCGGATCGACGATGTCGAACAGCGGATCGCCGGCGCGGATCGTCGCGCCGATCGCCGCACGGTGCACGAGTATTCCGCTCACCGGCGCATAGAACTGCTCGCTGCCCGCGAGCGGCGTGGCCGGTGCGGCGAGCGGCGGTAGCGGCTTGTGTTCGCCGTGTACCGCACCGCGCCACACGAGATAGTCGACGAGCGCATCGGCATCGCGTTCCGCATATTCGTACGTCACGTCGCGCTGGCCGCGGCACTCGACCGTCACCGCCACAGTGCCCGCCGCCATCGGCATACCTGCCGGCAAGTGCTGCCGCAATTGCGACCACAGCAGGTGATGCGCATCGTCGAACGCGTGCCCGCCCGAATCCTCGGCGAGCAGCGACACCTCCGAGCCGAGATAACGCGCGAGCGGCTCGACTTCCGGCCATGCGGTGTCACTCGTGTACACGTGCATCACCGCTTCGAGCGAACAATGCAGGTCGATCACCACATCGGCATCGTGCGACAGCTTCAGCAGCGCCAGCTGCAGCGCATCGAATTCCGTGCGCGGCGCGATCTCGTCGAGCGCCGCGCCCACACATTCGCGCACGATCGCGCGATTGCGTTCGCCGTCGTCGCCGAGCCGGTCGCGCGCACGCGCGGCGATCTCCGCGAGCGGCAGGAAGCCGCGATTGAAGTTGCGGCCGCTCGCCAGGTCGAAACGGCCGATGAATTGCCCGAGCAGATGATGATTGAGACCGACCGGGTTCGCGACCGGCACGAGCACGATCTCGGCCGCGAGCCGGCCATCGGCATCGAGCTGCGCGAGACGCTGCTTCAGCACGAACGCCGCGAGCATCGCGGGCGTCTCGTCCGCGTGCAGCGCGGCCTGCAGGTAGATCTTGCGGCCGGTGTCGGCCGGCCCGAAATGAAAGCTCGTCAGCGTGCGCTGCGTGCCGATCGACGGCGACAGGAGCGGCGTGGTGCGAATCTGCATCGATGGTCTCGAACAAAATGAAAACGAAGAAGCGGGCGAAACGGCGAGGTGGCGCGGCGCTCAGTCGCCGTACAGGTTGAAGTCGAAATACTGCTTCGCGATCCGGTCGTACGTGCCGTCTTTCAGCATCGACGCGATCGCGCCGTCGATCGACGCCTTGAGCGCCGTATCGGACTGCCGCATGCCGATGCCGACGCCGCGATCGCCCATGTCGAGCGGCGCGCCGACGAACGCGAAGCCCTTGCCCTTCGGCGTGCGCAGGAAACCGTAGTCGGCTTCCACGGTGCCGAGCAGCGCCGCGTCGAGGCGGCCGTTGACGAGATCGGCGAACACGTCGTCCTGGCTCTTGTACGGCACCACGCCGACGCCGGCCGGCGCCCAGTGCGCGAGCGCCCACGATTCGAACTGCGTGCCCGACTGCACGCCGACGCGCTTGCCGGCCAGCGAAGCGGTCGTGCTGCCGACGCCGCTCCCGGGCCGCGCGACGAGCCGCGACTTGAAGCGGAACAGCTTCGACGAGAACAGGATCTGCTTCTCGCGCTTCTCGGTGATCGCCATCGACGACAGGATCGCGTCGATCTTGCGTGCCTGCAGTGCGGGAATCATCCCGGAGAATTCGAGCTCGACCCACTGGCAGCGCAACTGCGCGCGGCGGCAGATCTCGTTGCCGAGATCGACGTCGAAGCCCTTCAGGCTGCCGTCGGGCGCCTTCGCATCCATCGGCGGATAGGTCGGATCGATGCCGAGGCGCACAGAGCGCGCATCGAGCGCATGTGCGGCGCCGGCCGCAAACGCAAGGCACAAGGAAACGAGCGGAAGGAGAGTACGTTTCATGGTCGACGAAGGGCGGGACGATGGGCAAACGGCACGAGCCGGACTGCCTGCGATCGTAGTGCGCGCGCGCCGCCGCCGGAATCGCCCGCTGCCTTATCATGATCACTTTTCCCGATCACCGGCCTCGCGCTTGCCCATGGCGTTCACGCTCTCCCAGCTCCGCATCTTCCAGGCCGTCGTCGAGCACGGCAGCCTGCGCGCCGCGGCGCGCGCGCTCGATCTCGCGCAAAGCGGCGTCACGCAGCAACTGCAGAGCCTCGAGGCGACGCTCGGCGCGACGCTGTTCACGCGTACCAATCGCGGGATCGTGCCGACGGCCGTCGGCCAGCGGCTGCTCGCGCGCTCCGGGTCGATCCTCGGCGAATGCGAGCAGGTCGAGCGGGAAATCCGGCAACTGAGCGGCGCGTACGAAGGCACCGTCACGCTCGGCCTCGTGGCCGAACCGCTGATCGACGCGTTCGCGCCGGTGCTGAGCGCGTTCCGCGCGCGCTTCGACAAGGTCGACGTGCATCTGCGCACCGGCACGTCGCGGATGATGATCGGCTGGCTGCGGGAAAACGCGGTCGATTTCGCGATCGCACTCGTCTCGAAGCAGACCGACACGATCGATCTCGCGGTCACGCCGCTGCGTGCTTCCGCGCCGGTAGTCGTATGCCGCAACGGGCATCCGGCGATGCACGCGCAATCGCTCGCCGAACTGGCCGACTACGGGTGGGTGTCGACGCGCTCGCCGAACCTGAGCGCGGACCCCGTCGTCAACCGGCTGCTCGCGTACTTCGACGTGCACGGCCTGCCGCCGCCGAAGATTCTCGCCACCGTCGAAGGAATGTTCGAAACACTGCAACTCGTCACGCAGACCGATTGCCTGTCGCTCGAAACCGAAGCCGTGACGCGCCACGGGCCGTTTGCGGGTGCGCTCGCGAAGGTGCCCGTGCGCGAACAGGCCGAATCGCAGGAGATCTGCCTGCTGCAACGCGCGGCCGTGCCGCTGACGCCGGCCGCGCAGGAACTCGCGACGATGCTCGCGTCGTACCTGAGGGTGGTGCGCGGGCGATAAGCGCGGATTGCCGCTTGCCGCCCGACGTGCCGCGCCGTGCGTTGCGTCAGTCGATCGAATCCCGCGCCGTCTCGCGCAGCATCGCCACCGCGATCAGCGACAGCACCACGCACGCGGCCACGTAACCGGCCGGCGCGAGCTTGCTGCCGGTCGTCTTCACGAGCCAGGTCGCGATCAGCTGCGCGGTGCCGCCGAAGATCGTCACCGCGAGCGCATACGCGATCGAGATGCCCGTCGCGCGCACGTGGCGCGGCAGCGACTCGCACATCAGCGCCATTTCCGACGCCGAGCCGAGCGAATAGAACAGCAGCATCAGCGCGGTCAGCGGCAGGATCACCGACAGCGTCGGATGATGGTTCATCAGCCAGAACGCCGGGAACAGCAATACGACCAGCACGCCGCGGCCGACGAAGATCGGCAGGCGCCGGCTGCCGAGCTTGTCCGACAGCCAGCCGAACAGCGGGCACGTGACCAGCATCACGCAGCCCGATGCGACACCGACGAACATCGACAGCTTCATCGGCAGGCCGAGCGAGTGGATCGCGTAAGTCGGCATGTAGAACGTCAGGATGTAGGTCGACACCGTGCCGCCCATCACCGTGAGCATCAGCAGCACCACCGTGCGCGTGTGCTTCGAGAACAGCTCGTGCAGCACGCCGCGTTCGATGCCGTGATGGCGGTCGCCGGGCGCATCGTCGGCGAGCCGGCGGCGCAGATACATGCCGACCGGCGCGATCAGCACGCCGACGAGAAACGGCAGCCGCCAGCCCCAGCTTTCGAGCGCGTCCTTCGTCATCGTGTTCGACAGCAGCGCCGCGAAACCCGAGCCCATCAGCGCGGCGCCGCCCTGCGTCGCAAGCTGCCAGCTCGCGCGGAACGCGCGGCGCGACGTGCCGCCCTGCTCGAGCAGCGTCGACGTCGCCGCGCCGAATTCGCCGCCCTGCGAGAAGCCCTGCAGCAACCGCGCGAACACGACCAGCAGCGGCGCGGCCACGCCGACCTGCGCGTAGGTCGGCGCGATCGCGATCAGGCCCGTGCCGAGCGCCATCAGCATGATCGTCAGGTTCAGCGCGGCTTTGCGCCCCTTGCGGTCCGCGTAGACACCGAGCACGACGCTGCCGAGCGGCCGCGTGAAGAAGCCGGCCGCGAACGTCGCGACCGACAGCAGCAGCGACGTGGTCGGGTCGCTCGACGGGAAGAACAGCTTGCCGATCAGCACCGCGAAGAAGCCGTACACGGTGAAATCGAAGAACTCCAGCCAGTTGCCGATCACGGCCGCCGCGATCGCCCCGCGCCGCGTGACGGCCGGCGCACCTGGCGTGCTGGTTTCGGCGGCCCCCGTCGACGCGGGGTGCAGCGCGAGATGGTCTTTCTGCATCGTTATCGTCTCCTCTCAATGCGGCCGGAAGCGCCGGCCGCCCGCCCCGCCGCCGGCATCACCGCCCGAGGTAACGCTCCACGAGACGTGTCCAGTACGCCGCGCCGATCGGCAGGTTGCGATCGTTGAAGTCGTACTTCGGGTTGTGCACCATGCAGCCGTCCTCGCCTTCGCCGTTGCCGAGCCGCACGAACGAGCCCGGTCGCTGCTGCAGCATGAACGCGAAATCCTCGCTGCCCATCAGCAGGTCGGTCTGCTCGACCACGTGCGCATCGCCGACGAGTTCGCGCGCGACCTGCGCGGCGAAATCCGTTTCGGCATCCGTATTGACGACGACCGGATAGCCTTCGATGTACTCGACGTTCGCGCTCGCGCCGTAGCTCGCCGCCTGCGTTTCGGCCAGCTCCGTGATGCGGCGCTTGAGCAGCGCGCGCACGTCGGGGCTGAACGAGCGCACGCTGAGTTCGAGGCGTGCGCCGTTCGGGATCACGTTGTTCGCGGTGCCCGCGTGCATCGAGCCGACCGTGACGACCGCCGGCTGCGCGGGATCGACGTTGCGCGCGACGATCGTCTGCAGCGCCATCACGATGCTCGCCGCGACGACGACCGGGTCGACCGTCAGGTGCGGTCGGGCCGCATGGCCGCCGACGCCTTCGATCGTGATGATCGCCTTGTCGCCGGCCGACATGAACGGGCCGCGCCGCGTGAGGAACACGCCGGGCGCCGCGCCCGGATGGTTGTGCATGCCGAACACCGCGTCGCACGGGAAGCGTTCGAACAGGCCGTCGTCGATCATCTTCTTCGCGCCGCTGTCGACGCCATGCTCTTCCGCCGGCTGGAAATACAGGTGCACGGTGCCGGAGAAGTTGCGGGTCTTCGCGAGATGCTGCGCGGCGCCGAGCAGCATCGTCGTGTGGCCGTCGTGGCCGCAGGCGTGCATCTTGCCGTGCGTGCCGCTCGCATAGGGCAGCCCCGTCGCCTCGATGATCGGCAACGCATCCATGTCGGCACGAATGCCGATGCTGCGCGTGCCGTCGCCCACGCGCAGCGTGCCGACCACGCCCGTCTTGCCGACCCCGCGCGTCACCTGCCAGCCCCACTGTTCGAGCTTCTCGGCGACGAGCGCGGCCGTGTCGTGCTCTTCGTACGCGAGCTCGGGATGGTGGTGGATGTGGTGACGGATCTCGCGCAACCCGCCGGCGGCGGGCATCAGATCCTCGATTTCGGTGAATCGGGTATCGGTCATCTAAGGGGCTCCAGCTTGTTTGTGTGCGCACACGTGACGCTGCGTGCGGGAAAGCGAGCCACTATAGCGAGCCGATATCGGTTCAATAAGATGCGGAATTTTTCACCGCGATAAGCTTTGTTAATCAGGGTTAATACGGGTACAGCCTACCGATCCGGTATCGTGAAGCTCGGCTGGAACCCTCGCAACACGCCCCCTGGCGCAGGCTAATTCAGGCACGGCCGAGTTCCGGCGACGATCCGCTTCACCGAGTATTGCTTGCGCTTCATCTCCACCCTCCCGTTCCTGTTGGGAAATTTGCCTCCGAAACACGAACGCTCATTTGTGTCCAGGATTTCTAGCGCAGATCACCCTCCAGCCGATGTCCACGCGCACCTTGCCCAGATGCGGCACGTCGATCAGGGCATCGCGATGCGCGGCAAATGCCGGCACGTTCCTGAACTTCACGCTTTTGACCTTGCCGTCCTTGCACTCGGCCGTGATGCGGATCAGGCCGACCGGTGCCTCCAGCGTCGGCTCGGTCACCGGCTCCTGCATCGGCAGCATGCACATTTTCAGCAGCACGGTGGCCACGGAGATGGTGTTGCCGTTCGACATCATCGGGTATGACCGGACGGCAAGACGTCATCACGGTCCGTCGATCTGTCCGCCGCCCCGCGGGTGAATAGGTGAGGCGGCGGATTTCGTCTACAGGTCGGTCCGGTATCTACGGTCCGTCATTCGCGATGACTTCGGCATTCGATGTCGGCTACGCCGATTCCTCGTCACCCGCACGAACGCACCCTTTGACCGAACGCTCAGCATCAGAACCGATGCGTGATACCCACGCCCGCGAGTACCTGCGTCGCGCCCGGCACGCTGACGCTCACACCCGACCAGCTGACGGTCGAACTGCCATTGTTCTTGATCCACCCTGCCCGTGCATACACGCTGGTTCGCTTCGACAGCGAATGATCGATGCCGATCTGCGCGCCGATCGCATTGTCGTGCGCGCCGCGAACATTGCGTTCGACGACCGCGATCTCGATCGTGTCGGACACCGTCGCCGAGATCGTTGCGCCCACCTGTGCGACGCTGTACGGATGTGCGGCGCCGAACAGCGCGGTCAGGGAACCGGGCGACACGTTGTCGGGACGGTTGTACGTGTAACTGAACTGAAGATTCACAATGCCCCATCGATACGCGAGCGCCGTGCCGAAGAACTGTGCGGAAGGCACATCCAGCGCCGCCGGCAAGCCCGGGAATGACAGCGTGCCTGAGCGCTGGTTGCCATAGCCGATGCCCGCATACAGCCCGTGCCCGGAATACGTGAGCGTCGCGCCGAATTCGTTGCCGCTCGTCTTCCTCAGCGGCTGCGTGACGGTCGACGCGAACGCATACATCACGCGCAGCTTCCACCCGCCGAGGATTGGCGACTGATACAGGATCGAGTTGTCCGCACGGCCGGCGTCGTACTGCGTCGCGAGCGTGCCGCGATCGATCGCGGCCATGTTCGCCGAGTACAGCGACGTCGCGTCGTTCAGACCGAACGGGTCAACCGGGTAGACAAGGTAAAAGCCCGGGCCGTACTGGCGGCCGAACGTGAGCGTCCCGTATCGGTCGTCCTGCAGGCCGACCCACGACTGACGCACGAACATCGCGGTGCTGTCGAGGTACAGCGAGCCGTTGTTGAGGTTGAAACCGTTCTCGAGCACGAATCTCGCGTGCAGGCCGCCGCCCAGATCCTCGGTGCCGGCCAGCCCGAAGATCGACGTCGACGAGCCGCCGCTTCGCTCGGAGAACGAATGCGCACCGCCATTGCCGAGATACTGGATGTACGTATCGGCGATCCCGTACAGCGTCACCGACGAATCGGCCGCAACGGCCGCTCCCGATGCAAGCGCCAGCGTGACGCCGCAGATGCCAAGCCTGATTGCACGCATTCCTGTCTCCATCCTTTGTCTTTATGTTTCGCCTGGGCACCGGTCGCCCGAACGTTTCTCAGCATCATCAGGACTTCGACGCATACCGATGCGGCATGCGCCCCTGCCGGTCAGCTCGCGTATCCGGGGTTTTGACGATCGAGCCGGCGCAGCAGGCCGGGCCATACGAGCATGTCGGGTCCGGCGCCGCGCGTCGTGATCGCTGACTGCCGGGCGATCCCGTCGAGAATCGGTTGAGGAATCGCACGCATCGCCCCACCGCCCGCCTGGGCACGCACCTGTATCGCGCAGGCCGCTTCGGCGAAGTACATCGCGACGAATGCGGCGGCCGCGGTGGCGCCGACCGTCAGCAGGCCGTGATTGCGCAGCATCAACACGCTCTTGTCGCCGAGATCGCGCACGAGCCGCGGTTTTTCTTCCGGCTCGACCGCGATGCCCTCATAGTCGTGATAGCCGAGCGAGCGCAGCACCAGCAGCGACTGCTGCGACAGCGGCAGCAGCCCGTCCGCTTGCGCGGACACCGCGACGCCGTTCAGCGAGTGCGTGTGCATCACGCACGCGACGTCTTCGCGCGCCGCATGCACCGCGCTGTGGATCGTGAAGCCCGCCGGATTGATGTCGTACGGCGACGGCGCGAGCTTGTTGCCGTCAAGATCGATCTTGACCAGCGACGACGCGGTGATCTCGTCGAACATCATTCCGTACGGGTTGGTCAGGAATGCGTGGGTGCCCGGGATACGCATCGAGATATGCGTAAACACCAGATCGTCCCAGCCGAACAACGCGGTCAGCCGATACGCCGCGGCGAGATCGACCCGCGCCCGCCATTCGTCCGCCGTGACGCCTGGCCCGTTATCGGAATCTTTCATGTGGTTTCCTCGTGAGGTGAATGGACTGTCGTACCGGATGCGATCAGCGGCCGGGTGCGCGACCTTCGTCGAACCGCAGCGCATGCCGCATGCCGAACGCGACGGCTACCGCCGCGATCAGCAGCAGTGCGGCCATCGCGTCGATCGCGGGCACCAGGCTGCCGGTGCGCGCCTTGATCAGCCCGACGAGCGCCGGACTCGCGCCGGACACACTCGCCAGCGAATTGACGAACGCGATGCCGACCGCCGCACGGCCTTTCGGGAAATAGCGCGTCGTCATCGCCCAGAAGATCGGCGTCGACGACACCAGCGCCGAGCCGCCGAACGCGAGCGCGGCAATCGTCCACGGCAGGCTGTGCTGGACCGTGCGACCGAGCATCAGGAATCCCGCGGCGGCGACCACGAACGCGCACGCCCAGTGCAGGCGCTGTTCGTTGCGTCGATCCGAATGCCGGCCGTAGAGCAGCATTGCGACGATGCCAAATGCGTTCGGAATCACCGCGTACAGGCCGATCGTCCGCGGATCGTCGACGCCGAGCTCGCGAATCAGCGTCGGCATCCAGAACGCGAGGAAATAACCGGCGCAGCCGTTGACGAACAGGCCGAACGCCAGCAGATAGACGCGCGCGTCGCGCACCACGCGCGCCAGCGAACGGGGCTCGCGCACGTCGCCGGTATCGGCGAGTGCGCGACGAATCAGTTCCTTCTCGGCGGTATCGAGCCAAGTCGCGCTATCGGGCCGATCGGGCAGCAGCACGAACACGAGGCAGGCGGCCAGCATCGTCGGCCCCCCTTCGACCGCGAACATCCACTGCCAGCCTTCCAGCCCGAGCACGCCATGCAGCGATTTCAGGATCACGCCGGACACCGGCCCCGTCACGAAGCCGGCCGCGACGCTCGCCATCACGACCAGCGCAATCGCGCGCGCACGGCGATCGGGCGGAAACCAGTACGTGAGATACAGCACGATGCCCGGAAAGAAGCCGGCCTCGAACACGCCGAGCAGGAAGCGCATCACGTAGAACTCGGCCGGCGTGCGGATCAGCATCGTGCCGGCGGACGCTGCGCCCCACAGCAGCATGATCCGGAACAGCGTCGCCCGCGCGCCGACCCGCTGCAGCAGCATATTGCTGGGCACCTCAAACAACATGTAGCCGACGAAGAACATCGTCGCGCCGATCCCGTAGGCCGCATCGCTGAAGCCGAGCGACGTCTTCATCTGCAACTGCGCGAAGCCCACGTTCGAGCGGTCGATGAAACTGAACAGATAACAGACGAACAGGAACGGTACGAGACGTCGCGTGACCTTCGCATACAGCGCGTCGAGTCGCAGCTGCGGCGTGATCGCCATCTCGGCACCGGCATACTTGCCTGCACTGGAGGACATGGAAATCCCTGAGAGAGTCTGCGGGACGGTCGTTGCGTTGAACGCCGTCCGCGACGATACGTTGAACTGAACGGCGCCGCGCTTCGCACGACGCGTCAAGCGCGGGCGTACCCGACACATGACGAACGCATCGATGCGGGCACCGCCCGCGCCGACGCGTTCGTCACGCCCGCATTCACGCCGAACACAAACCGCCGTCGACGACGAGCTCGGCGCCCGTCACGAACCGGCTTTCGTCCGACGCGAGATAGAGCGCCGCATAGGCGACGTCGTCCGGTTCACCCAGCCGTTTCATCGGAATGTTGCGCGTCAGCGCACGGATCGCGGCCTCCTCGCCCAGCGCCTCGAAAATCGGCGCGACGATGCCCGTACGCACATACGCGGGGTGGACCGAATTGCAACGCACGTCGATCCCGTTGCGCGCGCAATCGATCGCGATCGACTTCGTCAGCATCGCGACCGCGGCCTTCGACGTGTTGTACGCGATCAGGTCCGGGTCCACCCGGAACGCGGCGACCGACGAAATATTGATGATCGACGCGGGCTGCGCGTCGCGCAGGTACGGCAGCGCGTGCTTGCACCCGAGCATGATACTTTCGACGTTGATCTCCATCACGCGCCGCCATTCGCCCTGCTCGATCGCCTCGAGCCCGCCGCGCGAGCCGACGCCCGCGTTGTTCACGAGCACGGACACCCCGCCCATCGCTTCGGCCGCCTCGCCGAGCAGGTTGCGCCAGCCCGCTGCGTCCCGCACGTCCTGGACGGCGCCCCAGGCGACCCGCTCGCCACGCGCCGTATTGATTTCATCCGCGAGGCGCGCCAGCGCCGACGGATCGTTGCAGTCGGTCAGGAACACGCGCGCGCCCTGTTCCGCCATGCGGCGCGCAATCGCGCTACCGAGGCCGCCGACGGCGCCGGTGATGTACGCGCGCTTTCCTGCGAGACGAAGAGGATTGGATTTCATATCGATCGGTTCAGTTGATAATCGGCGAGCGGAGCCTCCCTTTCGGGACGCCTCCGCAACACGTTCCAGCGCCCGTTCACCCGCCGAATGCGGTGATGTCCTTCGGCGCAATGCCATGCTTCTCGCAGTGCGCGAGATAGCGCTTCAGCGCGGATTTCCAGTTTTCGATCGAGATGATCCGGTCGTTCTCGTCGAGATAGACGAGTTCACCCTGCACGATGTTGAACGTCACGACTTCATCGCCTGGCAGCGCCTGCGGCGTATGGCTCGAAGCGGCCGTCTCGAACACGAGGCTGCCCGGGCCGGCAACCCAGTCGTGTTCGATGTATTTCCAGCTCCCCTGCACCGTGTAGACGATCACCGTGCCGGTGTGGTGGTGCTTCGGCAACTGTCCGCGCCCGGGCGACTTCATCAGCACGATTATTTCGCCGCGCGTCGGATCCAGCTTGAAATACTTCAACAGCACGTCCGGCAGATTCTCGGACATCGGCACCCACGGAATCGAATCGTCGTTGATGCATTCGGTTGCCACGCTTTCGTAGAACATCTCGTCTTCTCCGTCGATGGCGCCACGTCGCGATCCCGCCCGGGATTCCAGCGCGCGACGTGCGCCGTGTCTGATGTCGATGCAACCGTCTTCCGCGTCGCCGCGTACCGCTCGAACACAATGCGAAACGTTGCGTGCGCGACGTGTTGCATGTCGTGGTCCGGGGCCGATCATTCGCGCGCCCGGTCCACGTATGATGGTCAACCCCGGTTGTCCTGCCCTTGTCGAAATGGGACACTGCGTTGTCGAATCGGGACAGCGCATTCGTGCGTGAACATCGGGAGCCAGGTCGTGCGTACTACCCCTCATCGCCTGCCGGGTCATTACTACTCCGGGCTCGCGCAGATCGTCGTCGAGCACGTGCCCGACCTGCGCGAATTCACCGCTCGATCGGGGCTCGACCTGCGCGTGCTGCGCGACCCGGACGGCACGCTCACGCTCGCGCAGCTCGACTGCCTGATCGAAACGGCCAGCGCCGCGAGCGGATGCGAGCATCTCGGGCTCAGGCTCGGGCAGCAGGCACGCCTCACCGAGCACGGCCCGCTCGGCTATGCATTGCTGAGCAGCAGCACGCTCGAGGAACTGGTACGGCTCGCCGCGCGCTACTACCACCTGATCGTGCCGGTCGTCACGATGCGCTACGCGCGACGCGGCGCGCATGCGGAAATCACGTTCACGCCGGCTGTCGCGATGCACAGCCGCACGCTGCAGTTCTTCGTCGAGGTGCTGGCCGTGTCGTTCCAGGTCCAGCTCGACGGCATGCTGGGGCCTGGCAACAACGACTTCGAGATTCATCTGTCGACGGACGAACCCGCGGACGTCCATCGATATCTCGGCAGCCGCTTCGCGCGCTATCGCTTCGGCAAGCGCAGCACGCCGGGCGTGACTGTCGTGCTCGGCGCGTCGCTGCTCGACTGGCCGCTGCCGATGGCGAACCGGCTCACGAAGCAGGTTGCGGAAGCGCAATGCGAATTGCGCTCGCGCGCGCCGGCCGACCCGGACGACGTCGTCGCGTTGATCGAAATGATGCTCACGCAGAGCAAGGACTTCCGGTTGTCGCGCGACGATGTCGCGTCGGCAATGAACGTGACCGTGAGAACGCTGAACCGCTATCTCGGCAAGCAGGGGCACACGTTCACGGACGTGTGCCAGCAAGCGCGGTTCGCTTATGCGTGCCGGCTGCTCGCCGAGCGCAAGCTGACGGTCACGCAGATCGCGGAAAGGGTTGGCTTCAGCGACGTCGCCAATTTCAGTCGCGGGTTTCGCGAGTACATCGGCGTGTCGCCGACGCGTTATGCGACGGCGTCCGGGGCGCCACTGGGGATGGACACGGCCTGAACGCCGAATCGTCGCGATTGATGGAACCGGCGCCATCGGCCGCTCCGTATCGTGTCTATGGTTCAAGCGACCGCGACCGGCATGGCGGCACTGAAGCGCTCATGCACGGCCGCCGTCGCGACACAGCCGGACTGTCGCCCAAGCGTGTATCGTTGCGACACCTTGCAGCGTCTATACGGACGCGCGTGCCGACTCCGGCTCCGGCCATGCGCGCCGCGCGACGCAAAGATCTTCCCAACGCCGCGCGAGTTGCAGCACGCCGAGATCGTCGAAGCGCCGCCCGACGATCTGCAGTCCGATCGGCAAGCCGTCGGACGTATAGCCGCAGTTGATCGACGCGGCCGGCTGCTCGGAAACGTTGAACACGATCGTAAACACGACCTGCTCGACCGGATGCAGCCCGTCCTGGTCGAGATGCGTGGCGTCCGCGTCGAACGGCGGCTGCGGGAAAGTCGGCGACAGCACGTAGTCAAACTCGCGCGTCGCGGCGATCGTGCGTGCGCGCAACGCGAGCATCTGCGCGTATGCGTGATAGACCATGTCACCCGTTGCGCCCGCATCGTCAGCCGCGCGCTGCCGCACGTATTCGGCGACTTTCGCGCGCCGCGCATCGGGCAGCGCCGCCAGCGTGCCGCGGATGCGCGCGCCCAGGAAGCGCGCAACGCATTCGAGCGTCCCGCGCGTCAGCCACGGCCGAACCGGCACGACGGTCGCGCCGGCCGCCTCGAACGCCGCCGCCGCCCGCTCGATCGATGCGCGCACTTCCGGCGCGACGTGCAC
This sequence comes from Burkholderia sp. AU30198, assembly GCF_020419825.1. Classification (NCBI taxonomy): domain Bacteria; kingdom Pseudomonadati; phylum Pseudomonadota; class Betaproteobacteria; order Burkholderiales; family Burkholderiaceae; genus Burkholderia; species Burkholderia sp. AU30198. The sequence goes on from NZ_JAIZSA010000011.1 coordinate 102,401, forward strand.
GCCGTTGCCGGGATCGGTCCACAGCCCGATGCGCAGGCCTTTCACATCGCGCTCGAGGTTCAGCCAGTCGATCGCCTGATACGGCAGGCTCATGTCGTCGCGCGCATCCGGCAGCGCGAGCGCCTGCATCGCGAGCGCCGCGTCCTGCACGGTGCGCGTCAGCGGGCCCGTCACGCGGCCCGGAAACGGCATGTCGACCGGCACGCGGCCAAAGCTCGGCTTGAAGCCGAACACGCCGCAGAACGCGGCCGGAATACGCACCGAGCCGCCGATATCGGAACCCAGATGCAGCGGCCCGTAACCAGCCGCGGCCGCCGCGCCGGCCCCCGAACTCGACCCGCCGGTGTTGCGGCTCAAGTCCCACGGATTGCGCGTGAGCGGATGGAAGCTCGACGGCGCGGCGCCGATCAGCCCGTAGTCGGGCATCGTCGTCTTGCTGACGAAGACCGCGCCGGCCTCGCGCAGGCGCGCCGCGGGAGGCGAATCCTCGGTGGCGGGCACCAGTTCCGTCGCGGCGCTGCCGAGCGGCACCGGTACGCCGCGCGTCGCGATGTTTTCCTTGATCGTGACGGGCACGCCGTCGAGCGCGCCGATCGGCTCGCCGCGCATCCAGCGCGCCTCCGACGCGCGCGCCATCGCGAGCGCGCCATCCGCATCCAGCGCGTAGGTCGCGCGGATCAGCGGCTCCCAGTCGTCGATGCGCGCCAGTACCGCTTGCGTGACCTCGACCGGTGAGAGCGCCTTGCGGCGATAACCGTCGACGAGTGTCGCGGCGCTGAGTTCGTTGAGCGATGTAGTCGTATCCATGATGTTCCGATGAAGGCGCCGAGCGGCGCGAATGACACGAGAAATGCCGTGACGGGCCCGTCACGCGGCTCGCGCGACGGCAACGCGGGGGCGGGCACGCTCACGCGGCCGCGCCGGACCGTTCATGCGCCGGATCGGAGCGTTCCAGCCCGGCAAGACGACGCTTCGAACGCGCGGGATCGATCAGCGCGACGCCCAGCACCGCGGCGATCAGCAACGTGACGCCGATCGCGCCGTACACGGCGCTGAACGCGCCGCTGTCGTGGCTCAGCCCGCCCATCGCATCCATCACGGCACCGAGCAGGATCGGGCCAAGCACGCCGGCCGTCGCCGCCACCGAGACCGACACGGCGATCACCGTGCCGCGCTGCGTCTCCGGCGTCATCTCGGCGAGAATCGGCGGGCCGAATGCATTGACCTGCATCACGAACGCACCGCCGACCGTCAGCCACGCGACTTTCGCGATCGTGCTCACGTCCGCCAGCAACATCAGGTACGTCAACGCGCCGATCGCGCAGCACATACTGCAGAACAGGCCACGCGCCACGCGCGTCGACACGCCGCGACCGATCAGCGACTGCGACAGCGCGTTGATCGCGAGCCCGAGCGGCACCTGCACCGCGACCTGGATCGCGAAGATCCAGCCGGTCGCCTTCGCGCTGTACCCGAGCACCGAACGCAGGTAGACGGGCCCCCAGGTCAGCCCGATCACCGCGATCAGCACGGCGAGAAACCACTGCACCGTCACGACGACGACGGTCGGATCGAGCAGCAGGCGACGATAAGACAGCGCCGCAACAGGCTCGGTCTCGTCGACCGTGGAATGCTCGCGCATGTCGCCGTGCCCCTCTTCGCCCCACACCAGCCACATCACGGCCCAGATGAGTCCGACGACACCGAGTGCGACGAACGCCGCGCGCCACGAGTAACGCTCCATGATCGCGGTCAGCGCGGGCGCGGCCACCACGACGCCGAGCGGCGCGCCGGTCTGGACGATCGACGTCGGCACGCTGCGCTTGTGATCGTCGAACCATTTGTAGACCGCATGCAGCGCGACCGGATAGGCCGGCCCCTCGCCCGCGCCGAGCAGCACGCGGCACGCGAGCAGCGTGCCGAAGCCCACCGGCGTCGCCATCGGGAACTGGACGACCGCCCAGACCGACGCGAGCAGCAGCAGGATCCACTTGGTCTTCACGTAGCGCGTGACGATCCCGCCCGCCACGCCCGCGATCGAATACAGCAGGTAGAACGCGCTGCCGAGCAGGCCGAACTGCGTCGGGCTGAGCTGCATGTCGCGCATCATCGGCATCGCGACGAAGCCGAGCACCGACTTGTCCGCGTAGTTGATCATCATGAACAGGAAGAGCAGACCGACGATGCGCCAGCCGCGTCTTGCTTGCGATTTGTCCGACATGGAGTCCTCTACTGGATCGATGCGCGTGTACGGCGCCCGGTTCAAGATCGGTTCATGGTGCTGGCGGCCGGTCGAGGCTGGCGCACTTGACGTTCATCACGATGCGATGAAACGTATTCGTCGTCTCGTCCTCGCCTTTCTTGTATGCAGTCCTAATAAAATGCTTGGTGGTTTCACGTCTGACCGGCACCGTTCCGGCGCGACGAAACGCGCCGCTGGTCAGGCGACGTGTTTCGGTGGATTCGCCGCGTCCTTCTGCTTCGCGAGATGTTCGATGAGGCCGGCGGTCAGCTTGTCGACGACGCTATTGAACACGCGCAATTCGTCGGGCGGCAGCGCATCGAGCATCGTCTGTTCGAGCACGTTGCCGCGTTCGTAGGTCCGCTTGACGAGATCGTCGCCTTCCGCCGTCAGGAACAGGTTGATCTGGCGCGCGTCGACGCGGCCGATTTCGCGACGCAGGAAACCGCGCTTGACCATCGCGGTGACGATCTTCGACACGAGCGTTTTTTCCAGCATCGTCACTTCGATCAGCCGCGTCAGCGTCAGCCCCGGTTCGAGCGCGGCCAGCCGCATGATGCGCAACTCCCGCACCGACACGCCGAATTCACTTTCATACACCTGCGTGCCGGCTTCCTTGGTCAGTTCGCTGAGCCGGTCAATGCGGAACGTCAGATATTCCAGGATCGGGTGGCCGGGCTTCGACATCGCTTACCTCGTCAGACGTTGAGCGTTCAACAGATTCTGTTCGCAATAGTTGCTTTTTTCAACTAAGAAGAAATACCTAGGTTCTGTTCACATTCTCGCCAGCGACCCAAAGGCGCAGGCAAGCACCGCGAAGGCAAGATGGTTGCCCGCGAGCTTGTCGTATCGAGTGGAGACACGACGAAAATACTCGCCATAGACTTCTCCGGTAGGCAGGTTGCTGTCATGGCTCACATCCGGATCCAGTCAAAAGTCGCATCCGGATCTAATCGAAAGTGACACGGATCGACCTCACCGGACGCGCTCCACACACGACCCGTTGATTTTTGAGACGAACGGTCTATTATTCGCACATGGACGTTCGAACTGATCCGCCTCGCCGTCGCGGCAGGCCACCGAAGCAGCACGAAGACCTCGTCGCCACGCGGGACATGTTGTTGCGCACCGGGCTGGAAGTGCTCACCGAGAAGGGCTTCTCGGCCACCGGGCTCGACGAGATCCTCGGGCGCGCGGGCGTGCCCAAGGGCTCCTTCTATCACTACTTCGACAGCAAGGAAGCGTTCGGCCTCGAACTGATCGACCGCTATGCCGACTTCTTCGCGCGCAAGCTGGACCGTCATTTCAGCGACCCGGCGCGCTCGCCGCTGCAGCGCGTCCGCGCGTTCGTCGACGATGCCCGGGACGGCATGGCCCGCTACGCATACAGCCGCGGCTGCCTGATCGGCAATCTCGGGCAGGAAATGGGCGCGCTGCCCGAAAGTTTCCGTGCCCGCCTGCGCACCACGTTCGAGGACTGGCAACGCCGCCTCGCCGAATGCCTGACCGCCGCGCAGCACGCCGGCGAGCTGGCCGGTTCGGCCGATCCCGCCGAGCTGGCCGCATTCTTCTGGATCGGCTGGGAAGGCGCCGTGCTGCGCGCGAAGCTGGAGCGCAGCGACGGGCCGCTGGCATTGTTCGCACAGTTTTTCTTCAATGGATTACCTCGCCGCTGAATTTTTTTGCCATTAACTAGACGATCGGTCTAGAAATTAAACAGGAGGACGGGATGTTCCAGGGCATCGTGATCGACAAGGACGAAACCGGCCAGCACGCGCGGTTGCAAACGCTGGACGACGCGCAGTTGCCCGCGGGCAACGTGACGGTGCGCGTGGGTTATTCGACGCTGAACTACAAGGACGGACTGGCGATTACCGGCAAGAGCCCGGTGGTCCGCAAGTTCCCGATGGTGCCCGGCATCGATCTGGTCGGGGAAGTCGAAGAGAGCGCGCACCCGGACTATCGCCCCGGCGACCAGGTCGTGCTCAACGGCTGGGGTGTCGGCGAAACGCACTGGGGCGGCCTGGCACAAAGGGCCCGCGTCGATGGCGACTGGCTGGTGCCGCTGCCGTCCGCCTTTTCGCCGCAACAGGCGATGGCCATCGGCACGGCGGGCTACACCGCGATGCTGTGCGTGATGGCACTGGAGCGGCATGGCGTGCGCCCGGACGACGGCGAGATCGTCGTGACCGGCGCGGCAGGCGGGGTGGGCAGCGTCGCCACCGCCCTTCTCGCGCGGCTCGGCTATCGCGTCGTCGCCGTAACCGGCCGGCCCGCCGATGCCGACTACCTGCGGCAGCTCGGCGCGGCGGAAATCCTGGAGCGCTCGCAATTCAGCGAGCCCGGCAGGCCGCTCGGCAAAGAACGATGGGCCGGCGCGGTCGACGTGGCAGGCAGCCACGTGCTCGCCAACGTGTGTGCGACCACGCGGTACCGCGGCGTCGTGACGGCCTGCGGCCTGGCCGCCGGCATGGATTTCCCCGCGACCGTCGCGCCGTTCATCCTGCGCGGCGTTACGCTCGTCGGGATCGACAGCGTCATGTGCCCACGCGCCGACCGCCTGGAGGCATGGCGCCGGCTCGCGTCCGACCTCGACGTCGAGAAGCTGGGCGCCATCGGCCATCAGGTCGGCCTGAGCGACGTCATTCCGCTGGCCCAGGATCTGATCGACGGCAAGGTGCGCGGCCGCATCGTCGTGGACGTCAACGCGTGACGCTGCCGGCAACCACCGGCGTTTCTTTCTTCGCCCGACGGTTCGTGCATCGAGACCGTCCGCACCACTTTATCCAGGAGACCTCATGACCGCCGCAAACACCGCCCCCGTCAGCCGCTTTCCCGTGCCCGCGCTCGAAGACTTGCCCGAGGACATTCGCGAACGCATCGCGGCCGTCCAGGAAAAGTCGGGCTTCATCCCGAACGTATTCCTGACGCTTGCGCATCGCCCCGACGAGTTTCGCGCGTTCATGGCGTACCACGACGCGCTGATGGACAAACCGGGCAACCTGAGCAAGGCCGAGCGCGAGATGATCGTCGTGGCCACCAGCAGCGTGAACCAGTGCCAGTACTGCGTGATCGCGCACGGTGCGATCCTGCGCATTCGCGCGAAGGATCCGCTGATCGCCGACCAGGTCGCGACCAACTACCGCAAGGCCGACATCACCGCCCGGCAGAAGGCGATGCTCGACTTCGCGATGAAGGTGTCGCAGGCCGCGCATCTGGTGGGCGAAGCGGATTTCGACGCGCTCAAGTCGCATGGTTTCGTCGAAGAAGACGTGTGGGACATCATGGCGATCTCCGCTTTCTTCGGCATGTCCAACCGCATCGCGAACGTGACGAACCTGCGGCCGAATGCGGAGTTCTACGCGCTGGGGCGCTGAGCGCACACGCCATTCGGCCGCACGGACGGGACGCGGCGGTCTCGTCGCGCCCGCCTGTCGACGCCGGTAAACAACGCCCTCGCCCGGCGCCGGCGTCGCATCGGCCGCGCCCGTCGATCGCATGGGCGCGACCGGCCGATGCCTGCACGCAGACACATACGCCGGCATCGGTCAGCCGCTCACGCTGCCCGGGCAGCGCCACGAATGTCAGCGCTCACTCCAGCCCCTTCAGCGCCTGCAACCCGGCCGGCAGCTTCGCATCCGGAAACTGCGTCGACAGCGTCGTGTCGCGCCACTGCGCCGCCTCGTCCGCGCGCTGCTTCTCCGCCTGCTCGCACACGAACAGCGCGTCGCCACCGAGCAGCAAACGCATCGGCACGTCGTCGCGGCGCGACAGCTCGACGATCAGCGCCGCGATCCGCGCCGGATCGCCGACTTCGTGCCCACCGTACGCGCCGAGCAGTTCGAGAATCTTCCCGACCGACGGGTGATAGTCGGGCAGCATGTCGTCGATGCCGCGCTTCGCCTGCGCGGCCCAGTCGGTACGCATCCCGCCCGGTTCGAGTGTGCAGACGCGCACGCCGAACGGCGCGACTTCCTTCGACAGCACGTCGCTGAACCCGCCGACTGCCCACTTCGCGGCCTGATACGCGGACAGGCCGGCCGTCGACGAGCGCCCGCCGACCGACGACACCTGGAAGATGTGCCCCGCGCGCTGCGCGCGCATCGTCGGCAGCACCGCACGCGTCAGGTTGATCACGCCGAACAGGTTCGTTTCGATCTGGTCGCGGAAATCGTCGGCACCCATCTGCTCGAACGGCGCCGTATGACCGTAGCCCGCGTTGTTCACCAGCACATCGATGCGGCCGAACGCGTCGCGCGCCGCCGCGACGGCCTGCACGGCCGCCGCTTCGTCGGTGACGTCGAGCGCGACCGGCAGCAGACGGTCGCCATGACGTGCGGCCAGATCGGCCAGCCGCGCGGGATCGCGCACACCGGCCACCAGCCGGTCGCCCGCCGCCAGCACGGCTTCCGAAATCGCTCGCCCCAGGCCGCGCGCGGCCCCTGTTACCAGCCAGACTTTCGACATTTTTCCACTCCTTGATCGTAGTGAAACCACAAAATGAATGATTACTCACTCATTAATAACGGCGATGTACCGGTCGTTCATGACCGCCATCGCCCTGCCTGAAACCCGCTACCCATCCTCGCCGCAGCGCGTGAACGTGAATCCGCACACGCCGCCACGACGGCAATCCTTGCCTTACACCGCGTGCAACACGGCCCACAACGCGCGAAACCCGGCTTCCCGGTACGCATCGGCCCGCGCGGAATCGCGCGCGACCGATTCGATCGCCGTTTCGGCGATCGACGTGAACAGCGCCGCGCAGAACGTGTGCGCTTCGTCGGGATTCAACGCGCCCGACACGGCGACCTGCTCACGCAGCAGCGCATTGATCCCGCCGAAACCTTCGGCGCCGGCCGCGCGATGCGCGTCGTCGATGCGCCCGCTCACGCCCAGCTGCTGCAGCGCGCGCCGCCCGTCCGGATTCGCGACGCCCCACAACACATAGCCGTTCCAGGCATGCCGCAGTGCCTGCTCGACCGGCGCGCCTTCCGGGTAACCCGTCATCATCGCGGCGCGCAAGTCCGCCTTCAGACTCACGTACAGCGCGTTCAGCAACGCGTCCTTGGTCTCGAAGTACGTGAACACCGTGCCCTCCGCCACGCCGGCAAGCCGCGCGATACGCGCGGTCGTCGCCGTCGCACCGTCCTCGGCGAGCGCGCGTGCGGCCGCGGCGAGGATGGCTTCGTGCTTGTCGGGACTGCGCGGTCGGGCCACGTTCGATTCCTTTAATGAGTGAGCGCTCAATCATAATGGGGCGATCATACGGAATGCAAGCGTTGTTACATCCGGGGGAACCCATACGCAATCCATCAAAACCGTGCACTATTAGCGTTTTCACGTACTGGTGCGTTCACGTATCGGCGCCCGGTACCTCGACGTTCGTTTCACGTTCACCGTTTCACACCGCGAACCTCCCATGACGAATCAGCCTACCCAGACCGGAGCCGAACGGCCCGTCGACATGATCATCTTCGGCGGCGGCGGCGACCTGGCCGCCCGCAAGCTGTTGCCCGCGCTGTACATGGCGCACCTGCACTGCAACCTTCCGCCCGAGACGCGCATCATCGCGGTCGGCCGCCGCGACTGGGGCATCGACGGCTATCGCAAGTTCATGGACGAGCAGTCGCGCCCGTTCATCGACGAAAAGGCATTCGATCCCGCGGCCTGGAGCCGTTTCCTCGACCTGTTCAAGTACGTGCTGATCGACGTGAACGCGCCGGACGACTACCTGCGGCTCGCGGAAGCGGCACGCGGCGATGCGATCCGCGTGTTCTACCTGTCGACGTCGCCGGAGCTGTTCACCACCATCTGCGACAACCTGTCGGCCGCGCAGCTGGTGGACAAGCACTCGCGCGTCGTCCTCGAAAAGCCGCTCGGCCACGATCTCGCATCCGCGAAGGCGATCAACAACGCGGTCGGCAAGCACTTCGAAGAATCGCAGATCTATCGGATCGACCACTATCTCGGCAAGGAAACCGTGCAGAACCTGATGGTGCTGCGCTTCGGCAACCCGATCTTCGGGCCGCTGTGGCAGGCGCCGAGCATCCGCAGCGTGCAGATCACGGTGGCGGAGACGGTGGGTGTCGGCAGCCGCGCGGGCTTCTACGACCATACCGGCGCGCTGCGCGACATGGTGCAGAACCACCTGCTGCAACTGCTGTGCATCGTCGCGATGGAGCCGCCCGTGTCGCTCGACCCGGACGCGGTGCGCGACGAGAAGCTGAAGGTGCTGCGCTCGCTGCGGCCGATGGCGGTGGCGGACGTCGCACGTGACACGGTGCGCGGCCAGTACACGGCCGGCGCGGTCGACGGCCAGCCGGTGAAGGGCTATCTCGAGGAAGACAACGTGCCGGCCGACAGCCGCGCGGAAACCTTCGTCGCGCTGCGCGCGCACATCAACAACTGGCGCTGGGCGAACGTGCCGTTCTTCCTGCGCACCGGCAAGCGGCTGCAGCGCCGCCAGTCGGAAATCGTGATCGAGTTCGCCGACATGCCGTTCTCGATCATCCCGACCGGCCCGCGCCACTACAGCAACCGCCTCGTGATCCAGCTCCAGCCGGAAGAGTCGATCCAGCTGCAGATGCTCGCGAAGGAACCGGGCAGCGGGATGAACATGGTGCCCGTGAGCCTGAACCTCGACCTGCAGCAAGCGATTCCGGAGCGGCGCGCGGAAGCGTACGAGCGTTTGCTGATCGACGTGATCCGGGGGCGCCTCACGCACTTCATGCGCCGCGACGAACTCGAAGCCGCGTGGTCGTGGGTCGAGCCGATCCTCGACGGCTGGAAGGAGCTCGGCGACCGGCCGCGCCTGTACACGGCCGGCACGTTCGGGCCCGCGGCTTCGTCGGCGCTGCTCGCGCGCGACGGGATGTCGTGGTCGGAAGAGGCGTAACCGTCGCACGACGGCGTGCCGGAGTACGGCACGCCGGATCGCACGTCAAATCACACGGGGCGTGACCCGCCCCGTCGTCCCTGCCGCCGTTACCGCGGCTCCATCCACGACGCAGCCTTGCGCCGCCCCGGCGCCTCATTGCCGCCGCCGCCCAGCGCTTCGATCAGGTAATCGACGAACGACGCGATCCGCGACGAGATCGCGGTATTGCGGTAGTACACTGCGTGGATCGGCTGCTCGACCTCTAGCGTCTGGCGCGCGAGCACCTGCACGAGCCGGCCCGCCTCGCGATCCTGCGCGGTCATGAAATCCGACAGGCACACGACACCCGCGCCATCGAGCGCGAGCTGCCGGAGCGTCTCGCCGCTCGACGACCGGATGCCCGGCTCGATGCGGCACGGTTCGCCATCGGTGCCGAGGATCGGCCATACGTTCAGCGATTCGGGCTGCGTGAAGCCGAGCAGCGTGTGCTTGTCGAGATCCTCCACCTTGCGCGGCTGGCCGTGCGCCGCCACATACGCGGGGCTCGCGAGCATGCGTATCCGGCTGTTGCCGATGCGCCGGCTGTGCAGCGTCGAATCCTTCAGCCGGCCGATCCGGAAAGCGACGTCGGTGCGCCGCTCCAGCAGGTCGATGATGCCCTCGTTGCTGTTCAGTTCCAGCTCGACCTTCGGGAAGCGTTCGCGGTAGCCGCGCACGAGCGGCACGATCACATGCAGCATGAACGGCGTCGCCGCATCCACGCGCAGCCGCCCCGACGGCATCTCGCGCCGCGCGAGCATCTGCTCTTCCGCCGTCTCGACCGATTCGATGATCGCGCGCGCGTCCTGCAGGAACGCGCGCCCTTCCTCGGTCAATTCGAGCCGGCGCGTGGTCCGGCGCAGCAGCGTGGTCTTCAGCTTCTCCTCAAGCCGCCCGAGCGTGCGGCTCGTCGCCGACACCGTGAGGTCGAGCTGTTGCGCGGCCGCCGTGATCGAACCGGAATCGACCACGGCGGCAAAGGCCTGGAGTTCGTCGAGCGTGATCTTCATCGCCGTATTCTTGATCTCAAATCAAAACAATTTGGTTTATAGACCCGTTTTTCAGCAAAAGTAAAGGCGGCACACTGCGCTCCATCCTCACCGGACCCATGGAGCACCCATCATGCCACTCGCCCTGCTTGCGCTGACCATCAGCGCGTTTGCCATCGGTACCACCGAATTCGTGATCGTCGGGCTGATTCCGACGATCGGCGCCGATCTCGGCGTCAGCCTGCCGTCCGCCGGCCTGCTCGTCAGCCTTTACGCATTGAGCGTCGCGATCGGCGCGCCGCTCCTCACCGCGCTCACCGGCCGCGTGCCGCGCAAGACGCTGCTCGCCGCGCTGATGGCGCTGTTCACCGTCGGCAACCTCGTCGCGTGGCAGGCGCCCGGCTACGAATCGCTGATCGTCGCGCGCATCCTCACCGGCCTCGCGCACGGCGTGTTCTTCTCGGTCGGCTCGATCATCGCGACCACGCTCGTGCCGAAGGAGAAGGCCGCCAGCGCGATCGCGACGATGTTCAGCGGGATGACCGTCGCGTTCGTCGCCGGCATTCCGCTCGGCACCTTCATCGGCCAGCACTTCGGCTGGCGCGCAACCTTCCTGGTCGTCGCGCTGTTCGGCCTCGTCGCGTTCGTCGGTGCGGTGGCGTTCGTGCCGCGCGGGTTGCCGCAAACGACACCCGCGCCGCTCGCCCGCCAGTTCCGCGTGCTCGCGCAGCCGCGCCTGCTGCTGGTCTATGCGATGACGGCGGTCGGCTACGGCGGCTCGCTGATCGCGTTCACGTACATGGCGCCGCTGCTCGAGCAAATCGCCGGCTTCACGCCGTCGCAGGTCAGCCTCGTGCTCGTCGGCTACGGCGTGTCGGTCGCGTTCGGCAACGTGTGGGGCGGCAAGCTCGCGGACGCCGCCGGCCCCGTGAAGGCGCTCAAGCGGATCTTCCTGCTGCTCGCGATCGTGCTGCTCGCGCTCACCTTCACGATCCACGTCAAATGGCTCGCCGTGCTGACGATGCTCGCGTGGGGCGCGGTGGCGTTCGGCAACGTGCCGGGCCTGCAGGTGTACGTCGTCAAGCAGGCACGCCACTTCGCGCCCGACGCGACCGACGTCGCATCCGGCTTCAACATCGCCGCGTTCAATCTCGGTGTCGCGGGCGGCTCGGCATTCGGTGGCGTGATCGTCGCGCACGTCGGCCTCGGCCATACGCCGTGGATCGCGGCAGTCGTCACGCTCGGCGCATTCGCGCTCACCGCACTGAGCGGTCGCCTCGACCGCAGCGCCGGCCTGCCGGAACGCACGGCCGAACCGGTCCAGCTCGCGCACTGAACGTCACCTTTCTGCAGGATTTTGCACACATGAATGCATCGACCCCACGCCCGCCGTTCGCCGGCAAGACGTTCGAAGTGCGCTACGACGGCCTCACCGCGCTCAACGCGTACGACGATGACGGCCGCCACATGCGCTACGAGATCACCGAAGGCCCGTACGCGGGCGCGAAGGGTGAAGTCGAATACACGTGGCATCACGTCGCCGGCGAAACCTACGCGATCTCGTGGCAGGAAGCCGACCGCGCGACGGTCGTGCATATCGACGATTTCGCCGCCGGCACGTCGCGGTCCTTCTTCACCGCGTCGTCGCTCGATTTCTACCGGCTCGAAGGCAGCCTGCGCGCGATCTGAACGGAACCCGACCATGTCCACTTCACTCACTGCACTCGACAGACTCGTCGACGGCGGCTTCAGCATCGGCCTCGAACTGCCGCTCGACAACGACTGGTCGCCCGCCGGCAACGCAAAGCGTCAGCACGACGGTCGCCGGCCCGGCGTGCCCGATCTCGAAATCCATGCGGAGCTCGCGCAACTGGCCGACACGCTCGGCTTCCGCGCGCTCTGGGTGCGCGACGTGCCGGTGTACGACCCGGCGTTCGGCGACGCCGCGCAGGTGTTCGAAACCTTCTCGTATCTCGGCTACCTCGCCGGCATCACGCACGACATCCTGCTCGGCACGGCGGCCGTCGTGCTGCCGCTGCGCGAGCCGCTGCTGACGCTGAAATCGGCCGCGACGATCCAGGAGCTGAGCGGCGACCGCCTGCTGCTCGGCGTCGCCAGCGGCGACCGGCCGGTCGAATATCCGCTGTTCGGCCGCGACTTCGCGTCACGCGGCGCGAATTTCCGCGATCAGATCGCGCTGCTGCGCGACGGCGCACGCGGGCACCTGCCGCCCGGCCTCGATGTACTGCCTGCGGCCCGTTCGCCGCTGCCGCTGCTCGTCGCCGGTCTCGCGCAGCAGACGCCCGCTTGGATCGGCGAACACATGGACGGCTGCCTCGCGTATCCCGGCACGCCGGACGACCACCGGCAGCGCGCTGCGAACTGGCGCGCGGTGGCCGGCGACAAGCCGTACGTGAGCTACATCCACCTCGACCTTGCGGAAGATCCGCACGCGCCGCTGCAGCGGCACCGCTTCGGCGCCCGTGCGGGACGTCTCGCGCTGATCGGGGAGCTCGCGGCCATGCGCGACGCGGGCGTGCGGCACATCGGCCTGCATCTGCGCCGCAACCGCCGCTCGCTCGACGAGACGATGGCCGAGATCGCGGCAGAGGTGCTGCCGGTGTTCCACGCGGATGAAAACGCACGGACGCGTGTTGCATAGAACCGTCGGGAAACACTCCCGATACTTGATTTCAGATCAAATATTTTTGACCTGCAACGGCGTTTATCTCATCAATCCAAAACGCCAGAATGACTTCCATATCGAACCCGTTCCACTCTCCCAGGAGCACGTGATGAGCAACATTCCCGCATTCGGCCTCGGTACTTTCCGCCTGCAAGGCCAGGCTGTCATCGACTCGGTCCGCAACGGCCTTGAAGTCGGCTACCGCGCGATCGACACCGCGCAGATCTACGGCAACGAAGCCGAAGTCGGCGAAGCGATCGCCGCGTCGGGCGTGCGACGCGACGACCTGTTTCTCACGACCAAGATCTGGGTCGACAACTACGCGCCGGACAAGCTCGTGCCGAGCCTCGAGGAAAGCCTGCGCAAGCTGCGTACCGACCATGTCGACCTGACGCTGATCCACTGGCCGGCACCCGACAACGGCGTCGCGCTCGACACGTTCATGACCGCGCTCGCCGATGCAAAGGCGCAGGGCCTCACGCGCCGGATCGGCATCTCGAACTTCAACATCGCACTGACGAAGGAAGCGATCGCGGCCGTCGGCAAGGATGCGATCGCGACGAACCAGATCGAACTGAGCCCGTACCTGCAGAACCGCAAGCTCGTCGAATTCCTGAACACCGAAGGCATCCACGTCACGTCGTACATGACGCTCGCTTACGGCAAGGTGCTCGGCGATCCGGTGATCGGTGCGATCGCGCAGCGTCACGACGCGACGCCCGCACAGGTCGCGCTCGCGTGGGCGTTGCAGCTCGGCTACTCGGTGATCCCGTCGTCGACGAAGCGCGAGAACCTCGCGAGCAACCTGCTCGCGCAGACGCTGCGCCTGACCGACGACGACATGGCACAGATCGCCGCGCTCGAACGCAACGGCCGCGAAGTCGACCCGGCCGGCCTCGCGCCGAAGTGGGACTGAACGCGCCACCCGCCACTCACGCTTTGATTCGCCGCGGCCCGCAGGCCGCGGCACCGACAGGACACCGACATGACCCAGGACCCGCTTTTTCAACCGCTGCGACTCGGCGCGCTGACGCTGCCGAACCGCATCGTGATGCCGCCGATGACACGCTCGCGCGCCAGCCAGCCCGGCGACGAAGCCAACGAACTGATGGCCGCGTATTACGCACAGCGCGCAAGCGCGGGCCTGATCGTCAGCGAAGGCACCTATATCGCGCCGCTCGGCAAGGGCTACGCGTGGACGCCCGGCATTCACACGCCGTCGCAGGTCGCCGGCTGGCGCAAGGTGACGGACGCCGTGCATGCCGCGCATGGCCGGATCTTCGCGCAGCTGTGGCACGTCGGCCGGCTGAGCCACACGAGCCTGCTCGGTGGACAACAACCCGTGTCGTCGTCGCCGCTGCAGGCGAAAGGCGTGAACGTGTTCGTCGCCGGTGAAGACGGCAGCACGCCGGGCTTCGTGCAGGCGTCCGAGCCGCGCGCGCTGACGATCGACGAGATCCGCGAGATCGTCGATCAATATCGCGCCGCCGCGCGCCATGCGATCGAGGCCGGCTTCGACGGTGTCGAGCTGCACGGCGCGAACGGCTATCTCGTGAACCAGTTCATCGACTCGAATGCGAACACGCGCACCGATGCGTACGGCGGCGCGCTGGAGAACCGGCTGCGCTTCCTGCGCGAAGTCACGCAGGCGCTGATCGAAGGCACCGGCGACGCGTCGCGCGTCGGCATCCGCCTCGCGCCGCTGACGACGCTGAACGGCTGCGTCGACGACGATCCGGAAACGACCTACCTCGCGGCCGCGACGCTGCTCGGCGCACTCGGCGTCGGCTACCTGCACATCGCGGAAGCCGACTGGGACGACGCGCCGCTGATGCCGGTCGAATTCAAGCAGCAACTGCGCGCCGCGTTCCCGGGCGTACTGATCTACGCCGGCGCGTACACCGCCGAACGCGCGCGCGACGCGATCGCCGCCGGCTGGGCCGACCTCGTCGCGTTCGGCCGCCCGTTCGTCGCGAACCCCGACCTGCCCGAACGCCTGCGCACCGGCGCGGCGCTCGCAACGCACGACCGCAACACGCTGTTCGGCGGCGGCGAGCGCGGGCTGACCGACTACCCGACGCTGGCCCAGGCCGCGGCCTGAATCGGCATACCCGAGACTGCTCATGAGAATCACGCTCCCTTCCCGCCTGGGTTTCGGCACCGCGCCGCTGGGCAACATGTACCGGGACATCCCGCACGAAGAAGCGCTGGCCACGGTCGACGCGGCCTGGGAAAGCGGCATCCGCTACTTCGACGCCGCGCCGCTGTATGGCGCCGGCCTCGCCGAGCTGCGTCTCGGTGAAGCGCTCGCGGGGCGGCCGCGCGACGCGTACTCGCTCGGCACCAAGGTCGGCCGGCTCGTCCTCGACGAACACGAGGACGCATCGCAACGCGATCTCGGCGAAAAGGGCGGCCTGTTCCGCCACGGGCTGCCGAACCGGATCGTCTACGACTACACCGAAGACGGCACGCTGCGCTCGATCGACGCGAGCCTCAAGCGGCTGCGCACCGACCGGCTCGACACCGTGTGGATTCACGACCCGGCCGTCGACTTTCACGGTGACGCATGGCGCGACGTGTTCGACGTTGCGATGTCGGGTGCGGCCAGGGCGCTCACGCGGCTGCGCGACGAGAAGGTCATCCAGGGTTGGGGCCTCGGCGTGAACCGCGTCGAGCCGTGCGAACTCGCGCTCGAACGCGCGGACCCCGACGGCTTCCTGCTGGCCGGGCGCTACACGCTGCTCGACCATGCCGGCGCGCTCGAACGGCTGATGCCGGAAAGCGCCGCACGCGGGCTCGGGATCATCGTCGGCGGGCCGTACAACTCGGGCGTGCTGGCGGGCGGCACCCATTACGAGTATCAGCCGGCCACGCAGGCCATGCTCGACCGTGTCGCGCGCATCCGCCAGATCTGCGCACGATTCGGCGTCGATATCCGCGCGGTGGCGCTGCAATTCTCGCTCGCGCACCCCGCCGTCGCGGCCGCGATCCCCGGCGCGAGCCGGCCCGATCGCATCGACGACAACCTGCGTCTCGCCGCGGTGTCGATCCCGGCCGAACTGTGGGATACGCTGAAAGCCGAGCACCTGATTGCCGTGCATGCACCGACGCCGGCAGGCGCGTGATGACGCGCGGTTGCGTCGCAGCATGTGGCCGCGCAACCGCGCGCAATCGCGGCGGCTATCGTCGCGATTGTCATTTCCGCATTGCGGCCCGCGCGATCGGCGTCTAGCGTTTACGGGATCGACTCCCCCGTGCCCCTGCCCTGAAAGGACGCCCGCCATGCCAAGCCGCTCCCCGACACGCGACATGCTGCTGGCCATCGCGGCCGGTGTTTCATTTGCAGCGTGCGCCGCACCGGCCCACGCCGATGCCGGTCTCGCGCCACCTGAGCCAGCGACGCCAGTGCTGTCGACCTCCGCAACCGGCGTGCAGATCTACGCGTGCGAATTCGACCACGACCATCGGCTCGCGTGGGCGTTCCAGCGCCCGGAGGCGATGCTGTTCGACGCGAGCGGCACGCTCGTCGTCCGACACGGCGCGGGGCCATCGTGGGAAGCACTCGACGGCAGCCGCATTACCGGCAAGAAACTCGCGGAAGCGCCGAGCGCGCGCGCCGGCAGCATTCCGCAACTCCTGCTCGCCGCGACGCCGGCCGCAACCGGCACGACCGGCACGCTCGCCGGCGTGCGCTTCGTACAGCGGCTCGATACCGTGGGTGGCACGCCGCCGGATGCCGCGTGTTCGACCGAGCATGCGGTCGGCCGCTTCCCGTATTTCGCGCGCTACGTGTTCCTGAAGTAACGCACGACGACACTGCGCCGCGCCCGACGCACAGAAAGCCAAATCTGCCGGCAACTGCATCATCCGGGCATTCATGGGCGAGGCGCTGCCCGATGCGTACGACACCACACGCGCGCTCGCGTGCGACCGGCTCACCCCCACGCTCACCACGGCTGGCAACGCGTTTTCGGAAAACGAGCGATTCTCCGACCGGCGCAACCGACGCGTCTTCGAACCCCATGGTCGACATGTTCCGCCCATATCTCGACCATCTCGCGCACAATTGAGGCCCGGGCGAAAACGAGAACCGCCCCCCGCGATGACGGTATCGTCCGAATGCAGGTAGCGCATGGCGGCGAATCCCGTCACCGGCCCCTGTTTCCACCGGCCTGCCTGGCCCCAATGAAAGACTTTCGTAATTTTCGATGCATCACCCGCTTTCCCCCTGCCCGTCGACCCCGCATTCAAATAATCGCCTTAACGGAATCGAACTAGGCGTATACACGCGTGTCGTCGCGACGGAGCCCCGTTGCACGCCGATATAAGCGCTGAGACATGCGCTGCATGCTCTTCCCCCAATGGGACGTGATGGGCGGTTCGCCTAACCTTCGCTACGGCAAAGCGCACGTGACGGGGTCGACACCACCACGCGTCGCACGACGCGACACCCTCGCGATCGTTTCGATTCGCACGTAACGACACGGATCACGCGTCATTCGTCCCCACGACGTTGCCGACAATCCCAACTAGATACGAGACACCCTGACGACGGTTCGCTACGGGCCGTTTCAGCATGCTGATAAAGGAGCAAGCTCATGAGTGATACCCCGGTGCAGCCGACGGTCGACGTCGGCGCGGCAGAAACGGACTTTGGCACCCAGGGAGTCATCGACCGGTACTTCGGCATTTCGTCGCGCGGCAGCACGCAGCGCCGCGAAATCATTGCCGGCGTCACGACCTTCCTCGCGATGGTCTATTCCGTGTTCGTCGTGCCCGGCATGTTCGGCAAGGCCGGCTTCGACACGAGCGCCGTGTTCGTCGCGGTCTGCCTCACCACCGCGTTCGGCTCGCTGCTGATGGGCCTGTGGGCCAAGCTGCCGATCGCGATCGGCTGCGCGATCTCGCTGACCGCGTTCACCGCGTTCGGCCTCGTGCTCGGCAAGGGGCTGTCGCCGACGGTCGCGCTCGGCGCCGTATTCCTGATGGGCCTCGTGTTCACCGGCATCTCGGTGACGGGCGTGCGCTCGTGGATCCTGCGCAACCTGCCCGCGGGCGTCGCGCACGGCACCGGGATCGGCATCGGCCTGTTCCTGCTGCTGATCGCGTCGAACGACGTCGGCCTGGTGATCAAGAACCCGGGCGCCGGCCTGCCGGTCTCGCTCGGCCAGATCACCGCGTTCCCGGTCATCATGTCGGTCATCGGCCTCGCCGCGATCTTCGGCCTCGAAAAGCGTCGCGTGCCGGGCGGCATCCTGCTCGTCGTGATCGCGATCTCGATCTTCGGCCTGATCTTCGATCCGAGCGTGAAGTACCACGGCATCTTCGCGCTGCCGTCGCTGAGCGCACCGGGCCATGCGTCGCTGATCGGCGCGATGGACATCAAGGGCGCGCTGTCGATGGCCGTGCTGCCGAGCGTGCTGGCGCTGGTGATGACGGCCGTGTTCGACGCGACCGGTACGATCCGCGCAGTCGCGGGCCAGGCCGGCCAGCTCGACGAGAACGGCCGCATCATCAACGGCGGCCGTGCGCTGACCGCCGATTCGCTCAGCTCGATCTTCTCCGGCTTCCTCGGCGGCGCGCCGGCGGCGGCCTACATCGAGTCGAGCGTCGGCGTGGCCGCCGGCGCGAAGACGGGCCTCGCGGCCGCCGTGGTCGGCCTGCTGTTCCTCGTCGTGATGTTCTTCTCGCCGCTCGCGGGCCTCGTGCCGTCGTACGCCACGGCACCGGCGCTGATGTACGTCGGCCTGCTGATGCTCGGCAGCGTGAGCAAGCTGCACATGGACGACATGGTCGACGCGATGTCGGGCCTCGTGTGCGCGGTGTTCATCGTGCTGACCGCGAACATCGTGACGGGCATCATGCTCGGCTTCTCGACGCTCGTGATCGGCCGCATCGCCAGCGGCGAATTCCGCAAGCTCAACGTCGGCACCGTGCTCATCGCGGCCGTGCTCGTCACGTTCTATCTCGGCGGCTGGGCGATCTGACCGCGAATCGTGCGCGACGTCGCCGGCAGAAGGACGGCGCGCATCGGGACGACATCGTCTCCTCCACCATCATCGTTGATGGTCTCCAGGCCTGGGAACGCAAGTTTCCAGGCTTTTTTTGTCGATGCCGCACGGCACGGCGCGCAACGGGCACGCATCGCGGCACGAATCCGCGCCCGGTGCTACGATCGCGCTTTGCCTTCAGGAACGCCTCATGAACGCGCTCGGCATCGTCTCCGAATCGAGCACCCGGACCTCGGCGCACAAGCCGCCGTTCATCCCGTCGTTCGGCTTCCACGAAGTGCACGAATCGAAGCCGATCGATGCTGCTCCGGCGCGCATCATCGACACGGTCACCACGCTCGACATGCGCACGGATCCGGTCGTCGATGCGCTGCTCAACATCCGCGAATTCCCGGGTGCCGTTGCCGCCGCGCTGCGCCACGACACCTCGCGACGCAAACGCGAACCCTTCGGGCTCCATGCGTTCACGCCGCTGCAGCGCGACGACATGTCGCTGTCGCTCGGCCTCGTCGGCCGCTTCTGGCGTCCGGACCTCGGCGTGCTGACGATCGCCGACGCAGCGGCCTTCGTGCAGCACGACGACCCGCGCGACGCGAAGCTGGTGCTCCGCTTCGAGGTCGTCGGGCTCGCGTCGGGTGCGCACATGCTGCGCACCGAAACCTTCGTGCATTGCCCGACCACCCGCACGCGGCTGCTGTTCATGCCGTACTGGCTTGCGATCCGGATGGCGAGCGGCTGGATTCGGCGCCGCACGCTGACGGCGGTCGAGATGGCGCTGGCGTAGGGCCTGTCTCCGACGATGGCCGGCTCGCACCGGCCTGCGCATCAAAACGGCTTGATCACGGCCAGCCCGACGACGATCGCCGTCGCGGCCACGACCGCGCCCGCCGCCTGCCCGAGCCAGGGTGCCGGCACGACCACGAGATCGTCGCGTTCCATGCGCCGCAGCGTGCCGGCGAGGATCCCGTGCAGCGCCGACAGCGCGACGACCACCACGAGCTTCACCGACAGCCACGCCGCGCCGAACCAGTGGCCGTACAGCGCGAGCGCGATCCCCGCGATCCAGACGAGCGCGAGCGCGGGTACCGTCACCGTGCGGTCCCAGCGCCGTACCGCCCGATGCACGGCAAGGTTGGCGATACGCACGCCGACGGACAGCATCAGCAGGCCGCCGACGAACGTGACGACGGCGACGACATGAATGGCCTTGAGCCACAGATAGATCATCGCGCGTGCCTCCTGCGCGCGATCCATCCGGCACTCGTCAGCCCCACGAACGGCACCACGGCCGCCAGCACGAGCCGCGCGACTTCGGCCTTGCTCCACAGCCCGCTCGACGCGGTGCCGACGACCGCCCATACGTACATCGCGAACGCGATGCCGTGCACCGGGCCCATGATCGATACCGCGGCCGGATAGCCGGCCAGGTGCTTGAGCGGCACGGCGACGCACACCAGCACGACGAGCGTGGTCGCCTCCAGCAACGACAGGTATTGCAGGTTCCGCAATGCATTGCGATCGTCTTGTTGCATCGGCAATCTCCAGGTTGGCCTGCGACGATTGTCGCGTGTGGTGCCATTTCGAGCCATTGGCTAAAATGACATCTTTAAACGGATTCTGGCCAATCCCCCGAACGCCATGCATACGGTCGCCGTGCTCGCCCTGCCCGATGTCGTCCCGTTCGATCTGGGCATTGCGTGCGACACGTTCGCGCGCGTACGTTCGCCCAACGTCGCACATCCGTACCGCGTGCGCGTGTGCAGCGAGCACGCGCGTGTCGCGGGCGACCTGTTCGACCTGCGCCCCCCGTTTCGTCTCGACGCGCTCGCCGATGCCGACACGATCGTCATCCCCGGCACGTCCGTGCCGCTCGCACCCACGTCGCACCACGCGATCGCGGCGCTGCGCGCGGCGGCCGCGCGCGGTTGCCGGATCGCGTCGATCTGCAGCGGCGCGTTCGTGCTCGCGGAAGCCGGGCTGCTCGACGGCCTGCGCGCGACGACGCACTGGCTCGCGGCCGCCGAGCTCGCGCGCCGCTATCCCCGCGTGACGGTCGATCCGAACGTGCTGTTCGTCGACAACGGGCAGATCCTGACGTCGGCCGGCGCGGCAGCCGGCCTCGACCTGTGCCTGCACCTGATCCAGGCCGACTACGGTGCGGCGGTGGCCGTCGACGCGGCACGCTGCGCGGTGGCGCCGCGCGTCCGCGAAGGCGGGCAGGCGCAGTTCATCGCGCCGGAATGGCCGAGCGGCACCGACGGCCTGCAAGGCCTGATGGACTGGCTGCAGGCCAACCTGCGCAAGCCGCTCACGCTCGACGCGATGGCCCGCAAGGCGTCGACGAGCGTACGCACGCTGACGCGGCGCTTCCAGGAGCAGACGGGCACGTCGCCGCGGCAATGGCTGCAGACCGCGCGCGTCAGGCATGCACAGCAGTTGCTGGAGGTCACGGAGCTGTCGATCGAGCACGTCGCGACGGAGGCCGGCTTCGGTTCGGTCACCGCGTTTCGCGAGCGGTTCGCGCGCATCGTCGGCACGTCGCCGCAGCGGTATCGTCAGGCGTTCCGCGCGCGAACCGGCGCATGACGATCACCTCGCCGATACCCGCCGCGCCCCGGCTCGCGATGCTTCGCTCGGTCGGCGTAAAACCATGCGCACGCAACCGTCAGGATCGCTACAGAATTCCATCGCAGACAGCCGCCCGCCACAGCATCGCGCCAACCGGACCCGATCGATGACCCGCATCCGCAACCCCCTGAACCTCGCTCAGCTCCAGGCGTTCGTCTCCGCCGCGCATCACAAGAGCCTGCGCGCCGCCGCGCGCGAGCTCGGCGTCACGCAGCCCGCGATCACGCATACGATCCGCGAGCTCGAAACGGCGCTCAACGCGGAACTGCTCGCGCGCAGCGTACGCGGCGTCGAGCTGACCGCGTGCGGCCATGCGCTGCTGCCGCGCGCCGAACAGCTGCTCGGCGATATCCGCCGCACAGTCGAGGCCGTCGAGCAGGTGAAAGGCGAGATGTCGGGGCGCGTCGCGGTCGGCACGATGCCGTCGATCGCGCTGACCGCGCTGCCGCGCGCGGTGACGGCATTCCGCCAGTCGATGCCGAACGTGCACCTCCATCTCGAGGAAGTGACGGTGCCCGACGCGCTCGCGCAGTTGCGCAACGGCACGCTCGACATCGCTGCGATGCACCACGTGCCCGCGCTCGATCGCGATTTCACGCAATCGCCGCTGCTGTCGACCGAATTCACCGTCGTGATGCGCGAGGGCCACCCGCTGGCGCACGCGCGCCGGTTAGAGGAATTGCTCGATGCCGAGTGGATCGTCACGGTCGGCGCCGAGCAGTTTCCGCACAGCGTGATGGTCGGGATGTTCGAGGCGCACGGGCTGCCGCTGCCGAAGCGCCTGCTACGATCGCCGATGTCGTTCGCGGTGACGCTCGGGCTCGTCGCACGCTCGGACGTGATCGGCTGCTTCACGCGCCCGCTCGCCGCGATGGTCGCGCCGCTTGGCATCCGCACGGCCGACCTCGACGAAAGCATGCCGCGCTTCGACCTGTCGATCATCGCGCGGCGCGACCTGCTGCCCACGCCCGCCGTCTCGCAATTCGTCACGTGCCTGCAGCGCGCGGTCAACGAAACGCTCGGCTGAATCGTTCCTGTGTCTGAAACGGCGGCGCACCCGACGCGCCGCCGCCGGGCCCGGTATCGGGGCTTGTCCTAGGCGCCCTGCCGGTATTTTGTCTTGATAATCTTGCGCACGTCGCGCGCCCGCATCGGGTGGGCGAAACGGACAGCCTGACGCGAAGCCGCGCCAGGCCGAAGGCTTACGGCGCGGCACAACCGCGCACCCATCGAACAAAACGAGGAGTCACCTAGTGAAAAAGATTCTTGCGGCTGTGACCGTCGCCCTGCTCGCCGTATCGGCTGGCGGCGCGTACGCGAAGGACTGGTCGACCGTGCGGTTCGGCGTCGACGCAAGCTACCCGCCTTTCGAATCGAAAGGCGCTGACGGCAAGGTGGTCGGGTTCGACGTCGATCTCGGCAACGAAATCTGCCGCCGCATGAACGCGAAGTGCGTGTGGATCGAAAACGACTTCGACGGGATGATTCCGGCGCTGAAGGCCCGCAAGTTCGACGGCGTGCTGTCGTCGATGTCGATGACGCCGGCGCGTCAGGAACAGATCGCCTTCTCGGCGAAGCTGTTCAACACGCCGACGCGCCTCGTCACGAAGAAGGGCGCCGGCCTGATGCCGACGGCTGAATCGCTGAAGGGCAAGTCGGTCGGCGTCGAGCAGGGCACGATTCAGGAAACCTATGCGAAGACGTACTGGGCCTCGAAGGGCGTGAACGTCGTGCCTTACCAGAACCAGGACCAGGTCTACGCCGACCTGATCTCCGGCCGTCTGGACGGCGCGCTGCAGGACGCGGTGCAGGCTGACATCGGCTTCCTGAAGACCCCGCGCGGCGCGAACTTCGATTTCGCCGGCAAGGATCTCGACGATCCGAAGACGCTCGGCGAAGGCGCCGGCATCGGCCTGCGCAAGGAAGACACCGACCTGAAGACGAAGATCGACGGCGCGATCGCCGGCATGCGCAAGGACGGCACGTACGCGAAGATCGCGAAGAAGTACTTCGATTTCGACGTCTACGGCAAGTAACAGCGCCAGCAGGCGCGCGATGCGCGTCGACACAAACGGGCTCCGCATGGAGCCCGTTTTTTTTGCATGCGCGGCGCCGTGCAGCGTTATTTTTTTCGCACCAACCTGATGATTCTCAACGAAAATCGGCTCGTCCCGGCGCCGGTTTGATGGCGGTGTGGAAGGCAACGTACAATCGATCTTTCACGCACACCGGATCATTCGCGGCTGCGCCGCACTCCCCATCATGCAAACGCAGACCCATCCGCTGATTTCCCCCGCCGTCGGTACCGAACGCCAGATCACGAGCTTTCACTACGGCCCGCGCGGCGGCAAGAAGGTCTATATCCAGTCGTCGCTGCACGCGGACGAACTGCCCGGCATGCTGGTCGCCACGCTGCTGCGCCGCAAGATCGCCGCGCTCGAGACGGCCGGCAAGCTGCGCGGCGAAGTCGTCATCGTGCCCGTGCCGAACCCGATCGGCCTGTCGCAACACGTGTTCGGCGATCACCTCGGCCGCTTCGAGCTCGGCTCGATGCAGAACTTCAACCGCAATTTCTACGATCTCGCGGCGCTCGTGCTGCCGCGCGTCGAACACCGCCTCACGAAAGACGCGCAGCACAACCTCGTCGCCGTGCGCGCCGCGATGCGCGAAGCGCTCGACGAGCAGAAGCCCCGCACCGAGCTCGACTCGCAGCGCCTCGCGCTGCAGAAGCTGTCGTTCGACGCCGATATCGTGCTCGACCTGCACTGCGACAGCGATGCGGTAATGCACCTCTATACGAATCCCGATCTGTGGCCCGACGTCGAGCCGCTGTCGCGCTATCTCGACGCGCAGGCGTCGCTGCTCGCGCTGAATTCGGTCGGCAACCCGTTCGACGAGATCCACAGCTTCTGCTGGTCGGATCTGCGCAACCGCTTCGGCGACCGCTTCCCGATCCCGAACGGCGCGATTTCGGTCACGATCGAACTGCGCAGCGAGCGCGACGTGTCGTACGAATTCGCCGAAAAGGACGCCCAGGCGATCGTCGAATACCTGACCGAGCGCGGTGTCGTGGACGGCACGCCGGCACCGCTGCCGCCGCTCGCGCATCCGGCCACGCCGCTCGCGGGCACCGATCCGCTCGTCGCGCCGGTGTCGGGCGTGATCGTGTTCCGCACGCCGGTCGGCGTGATGATCGAGGCCGGCCAGGCCGTGGCCGACATCGTCGATCCGCTGACCGATCGCGTCGTCACGCTGAAGAGCAGCGTGTCCGGCATGCTGTACGCGCGCCAGATCGTGCGCTTCGCGACGGCCGGCATGGAAGTCGCGCGCATCGCCGGCGCGACCGCGATCCGCACCGGTTCGCTGTTGTCGGCCTGAGCGGCCGGCCCGCGCGCCAGAGAACGGTGCGCAGCGCGCGCCCCCGCGCGTACCAACGAAATCGCCCGCTTGCGCGGGCGATTTGCTTTCCGGACCGTCTAGATCCGGCAATCCGGCGTGCCGGCAAGTGAAACCGTTCAGAACGCCGGCACGATCGCGCCGCCGAATTTCTGGTCGATGAACTTGCGCACGTCGTCCGATTCATAGGCCGCGACGAGCTTCTTCACCCACGGCTTGTCCTTGTCCTGCGCGCGCACCGCGATCAGGTTCGCGTACGGCCCGCGCAGATCCTCGATCGCGATCGCATCCTTCACCGGCGTGAGCCCGGCCTTCACCGCGTAGTCGGTGTTGATCGACGCGACATCGAGATCGGGCAGCGCGCGCGGCAGTTGCGCGGCGTCGAGTTCGACGATCTTGATCTTCTTCGGATTCTCGGCAACGTCGAGCGGCGTCGCGTTCACGCCGTTGGTGCCGGCGCCCGCCTTCAGCTTGATCACGCCGTACTTCTGCAGCAGCAGCAGCGCGCGGTTGCCGTTCGACGGATCGTTCTGGATCCCGACCTTCGCGCCCACCGGCAAGTCCTTCAGCGACTTGAGCTTCTTCGAATAGAAGCCCATCGGCGCCGTGTAGGTGAGCCCGACGTTGACGATCTTGTAGCCGCGCTGCTTGATCTGGCTGTCGAGGAACGGCTGGTGCTGGAAGCCGTTCGCGTCGAGATCGCCGGAGTCGAGCGCCGCGTTCGGCTGCACGTAGTCGTTGAATTCGATGACCTTGATCGCGAGGCCTTCGCGCGCGGCGACCTTCGTCACCTCGGTCCAGATCTGCGCGTCGGGGCCACTCATCGTGCCGATCTTCAGCGTTTGCGGGTCGGCGTGCGCACCGGGCGCCGCGAATGCCAGCGCTGCGGCAAGTGCGCCGAGGCCGGTCAGGAATGAACGTCGCATGGTGTCCTCTTGTCCCGTGTCGTTTGTTGGAACACGGATCGTGGCATGGGGCCGGAACGCCACCAACCAAGCTTATTTCATGTGCATATTCCTGATTCCGATCGAATCTCAGTCTGAATCGGTATAACCCCCGGCTATACAAGCAGGCAGAATTCAGTGTCGCATCGACGCCACAGATTCTTCATATGACAGTCGCTGTCATATTCATTACGTGGCCCGTCGATAAAGTTGCCGCCGGTACATGAAAGCGCCCATAGAGAGCGCCGGAACCGCAACTGGACACGCCATTTATTCGCTCGGAGATTCCTTTGAACAAGAAACTGTTGACCATCGCCGTCCTGGCAGCAACGGCCGGCACGGCGCACGCACAAAGCAGCGTGACCCTGTACGGCGTTATCGATGCCGGTATCAGCTACGTGAACCACAGCAAGACCGCCAACGGTGGCACGGGCAAGCTGTTCAAGTATGACGACGGTGTTGCCCAAGGCAGCCGTTGGGGCCTGCGCGGCACCGAAGACCTCGGTGGCGGCCTGAAGGCGATCTTCGTGCTCGAAAACGGCTTCAACAGCGGCAACGGCACGATCGGCCAGGGTGGCGCGATCTTCGGTCGTCAAGCTTACGTCGGCCTGAGCCAGTCGCAATACGGCACGGTCACGTTCGGCCGCCAGTACTCGTTCTCGACCGACATCCTCGGCTCGAACTACTCGACGGGCGGCAACACGGTCGGCGGCAACTACGCTTACCACGTGAACGACATCGACCAGCTCACGTCGAGCCGCATCAACAACGCCGTGAAGTTCCAGAGCGCGAACTACTCGGGCTTCACGTTCGGCGCGTTGTACGGCTTCTCGAACTCGACGGACTTCGCCGGCGCAGCCGCGACGACGTCGGGCACGACGACGACGGCAGGCTCGTCGCGCGCATACAGCTTCGGCCTGAACTACGCGAACGGCCCGGTCTCGGTCGGCGCCGCGTACACGGACATCCGCTTCCCGAGCCAGTCGACGCCGTCGTTCTCGACGACGATCGCGAACATCAGCACGGGCAACGTCCGCGACCTGCGCACCTACGGTGTGGGCGGCCGCTACGTCTGGGGCCCGGCAACGGCATGGCTGCTGTGGACGCGTACGCAGTTCTCGACCGTTTCGGGCGCGGGCGGCACGTTCTACAACGCATACGAAGCAGGCGGCAAGTACGCCTTCACGCCGGCTCTGTCGGCTGGCCTCGGCTACACGTACACGAACGCAACGCAGAACGGCAACTCGTGGCACTGGAACCAGGTCAACGGTATCGCCGACTACGCACTCAGCAAGCGTACGGACGTGTACGGCCTGGTCGTGTACCAGCAGGCATCGGGCAAGGGCGTGCAAGCGCAGATCGGCTCGAGCACGAGCTACTTCAACACGTCGGGCACGGGTTCGAAGAACCAGATCGCCGCACGTATCGGTATCCGTCACAAGTTCTAAAGCATCCGCTTAACTCGCGGATCACGACGGCAAGAAGCGCCCCGCTCCACGCGGGGCGCTTTTTTATGTGCTTTTAAGTTTCGCTTAATTCTGGGCTGAGAGGATGCTCTCACCCCCCCTGTTGGCCGCCTGAGCATCGGCGGCTTTTTTTTTGAACCGCCGACGGCGCCGCCATCGATTGCCCACAAGACAGGATCGGAGGCCATGATGATCGAAGATACCGTTTTCAGCCATCTGCACGCGATTCTGACGTGCCAACACTCGATGCCGGTCCAGAGCTGCCGCGTATCGGTCGAAATGCAGCGCCCGTGGGGCAGGCCGTATCGCCTCGTCGAATGGACGATGCATCTCGACGCGCCCGCGCGGCGCCAGATCGTGCCGGCCGAATCGACCGACGAAGAGATCGCCGAGGTCGTCGCGTCGCACGTGCCGGGCCGGCTTTACGGCGACGGCCGGCTGCAGTTCTGAACCCCTTCCTGTTCCACCCGCTTCCCGTCTTTCAGCCACGCCGCACGCATCGTGCGGCAGTCGGTCTCGTTTGATGCTGCAACGAAACCTGCTACGCTGCGCGTTTTCGTCCACGCAACACACGATGGAAAACGCATTCAACGAACGCGGCGTGACGATCACGCGCAACGGCCTGTCGGCCGCCGGGCAGGTATTCGCACTCCGTGACATCCGCCAGGTCGATGTCGTCAAGATTCCGAAGAACCGCCTCGTGCCGTCGCTGATCTCGCTGATCGGCGCGGCTGTCGCCGTCGCAGGCGGCATCGCCGGATCGAGCGCCGGGCTCGTCGTCGGCGTGATGCTCGCCGTCGTCGGCTATCTCGCGTGGGCCACGCAGGACGTCACGTATCGCCTGATGGTCGAGATGCCCGACGGCAAGCGCGAAGCGCTGTCGAGCATCGACGCCGCATTTGTCGAACGCGTCGCGCAGGTCGTGCGCGATGCGCAGGCCGCGAAGTCGGCCGGCTGATTCCGTTCGCATCCCTGCACGCTTCGGTTCGCCATGCCCGGCCGCGCGCGGCGCGTTTCGCGTCGCGCAACGGCGCCGTCGATTACCCCGTCGAATCGCATTCCGCCCACCGCCTGGCCAACACCGCGCCTGCGCTGCGTGCGCCGACCGCCTAGTATGGAAAGAGCGGCTCGCCGCCGCATCGTCCGAGGAGGCCAGCATGAACGTCCAGACGCTGTCCGGCACGCTTCGCGCGCAGGAACTGCTGATCGTGTCGATGATCCGCGCGCTTCCCCCTGACGCACGACGTGCGCTCGTCGACCTCTATACCGAGCAGATCGTCTTCGCCGAACAGGCGGGCCTCGACGTCCACAGCGATCGCGCGACGCACGACGCGTTCATCACGCATGCGCGCAACCTGCTGATCCGCATCGAAGCCCTCGCCTAGCGGGGCCGCGTTTTTCCCGAATTCCCCGCCGCGGCTCGCCCGAGCCGCGCAGGTGAGCGCTCACCCACACGAGCCGCTTTCCGTCCTTGTATTGATAATAATTCTCATTTACACTGGAAAAATTATCAGTTGCCTTTCAATTCGCCGCTCGCCGCCTTCCGTGCGCGGGCGGGCCAGCCAGGTGAACGCGTCACCCAGCCAGCCTTCGGGCTTGTTTTCGTCAATGGGAGACCACCTGTGCATTGCTATACGCTGGCGCGGCGGCCGATCTGTGCCGCGCTGTTCGGCGCGTTCGGCCTGTCCGCCGCCCCGGCCCACGCCGATTCGTCGCCGCAAGGCGCCACCCCGCCTGCCACCCTCCTCGTCGCCGCGTCCACGCGTGGCGATGCGGCGCTGCTCGATCCCGTCACCGTCACGGCCAACCGCACCGCTACGGCCGCGAGCCGCACGGCGGCGTCCGTCTCGGTAATCAGCGACGAGGATCTGGAGGAACAGCAGGCCACCAACATCAAGGACGCACTGCGCTACGAGCCGGGCGTCACCGTGCGCCGCACCGCGTACCGGCCCGGCAGCGCCGCGCTCGGCGGCGGCCGCGACGGCGATTCGAGCATCAACATCCGCGGCCTCGAAGGCAATCGCGTGCTGCTGATGGAAGACGGCATCCGCCTGCCGAATGCGTTTTCATTCGGCCCGCTCGAGGCCGGGCGCGGCGACTACGCCGACCTCGACACGCTCAAGCGGATCGAGATCCTGCGCGGGCCGGCCTCGGCGCTGTACGGCAGCGACGGCCTGACCGGCGCGGTGAACTTCATCACGAAGGATCCGCGCGACCTGCTGTCGATCTACAACAAGCCCTACTACTTCGCGTTCCGGCCGAGCTACGACTCGGCCGACCGCAGCATCGGCGCGACCGTGTCGGCCGCGGGCGGCAACGATCGCATCCAGGGGATGATCATCGCCGACGGCCGGCGCGGCCACGAGGTCGACACGCGCGGCAGCAACAACTCGGCGAGCACCCTGCGCACCACGTCGAACCCGCAGGACGTCTATTCGGAATCGCTGCTCGGCAAGCTCGTGCTGACGCCGACCACGCGCGACACGATCAAGTTCACCGCCGAAACGGTGCAGCGCCGCGTGAGTACCGACGTGCTGTCGGCAATCAGCCCGCCGACCACGCTCGGCCTCACGACCTACGACCGGCTCGAACGCAACCGCTTCAGCGTCGACTACGATTTCCGTGACGATGCGTTCCGCTGGTTCCAGACCGCGCACGTGCAGTTCTATTACCAGGACGCGAAGCAGGACCAGTACGCGTTCGAGACGCGCGGCCGGACGGCTTCGCGCTCGCGCGACAACCAGTACCAGGAGCGCACGTTCGGCGGCTCCGCGTTTGCCGAAAGCGGCTTCGCGACCGGCCCGTTCGCGCACAAGCTGTTGTATGGCATCGACGGCAGCGTGTCACGCGTGACGAACATGCGCGACGGCACGGTGCCGGGCGTGGGCGAAGCGTTCCCGAACAAGGCGTTCCCCGATACCGACTACACGCTGTTCGGCGCGTTCGTGCAGGACCAGATCGGCTACGGCCGCCTGCTCGTCACGCCGGGCCTGCGCTTCGACACGTACCGGTTGAGCCCGACCGAGAACGATCCGCTGTTCACCGGCAAGGCCGTATCGACGAGCGCGAACGAGCTGTCGCCGCGCGTCGCCGTGCTCTACGAGATCACGCCCGCGGTGATTCCGTACGTGCAGTACGCGCACGGCTTCCGCGCGCCGACGCCCGACCAGGTGAACAGCAGCTTCTCGAACCCGGTGTACGGCTACACGTCGATCGGCAATCCGAACCTGAAGCCCGAGACGAGCGACACGTTCGAAGCCGGCCTGCGCGGCAAGGCCGGCACCGGCTACGGCGTCGTGCGCTACAGCGCGGCCGCGTTCACGGGCCGCTACCGCAACTTCATCTCGCGCACGACGATCGCCGGCAGCGGCCGGCCGGCCGACCCGTTCGTGTTCCAGTACGTGAACTTCGCCGACGCGCGCATTCACGGCCTCGAAGGCCGCGCCGAATGGGTGATGCCGAACGGCATCACGCTGAAGACGGCGATGGCGTTCACCAAGGGCTCGACGCAGAACAACGGCGCGGCCAGCCAGCCGCTGAACACCGTCAACCCGTTCTCGGCCGTGTTCGGCGTGCGCTACGAGCCGACCGAACGCTGGTACGTGCAGACCGACCTGCTGTTCCAGGCAGCGAAACGCGACAAGGACATCGACAAGTCCGACTGTTCGAACAAGACCTGCTTCTCGCCACCGTCGTCGTTCGTCGTCGACCTGCGCGGCGGCTACCGCTTCAACAAGCACGTGAGCGCGACGATCGGCATCCGCAACCTGTTCGACCGCAAATACTGGAACTGGTCGGACGTGCGCGGCATCGCGGCCGATTCGCAGGTGCTCGATGCGTACACGTCGTCCGGACGCACGGTCGCCGTCAGCATGAAAGTGGATTTCTGATGCGCGCCGCCCGCGCTGCCACCCCAACCGCTACTTGAAGGAGTCCGACATGATGCAATCCGCCCTTCCCGGTCAACCGGCCACGCCGGCCCGCGCGGCCGCCGCGCTGCGCGACGCGTTCATCAAGCTCAAGACCGAGCGCCAGCTGCGCAACCGCGACGTCGCGCAGGCGCTCGGCGTCAGCGAAGGCGAGGCGCTCGCCGCGTTCGTCGGCGAGCACGTCGTGCGGCTCGACGCGCGCTTTCCGGCGATGTTCGAGGAAATGCCGCGCCTCGGCCGCGTGATGGCGCTCACGCGCAACGACACGGCCGTCCACGAAAAGGACGGCGAGTATGCGCAGATGAGCCATGACGGCCCCGTCGGCCTCGCGCTCGGCGATATCGACCTGCGCATCTTCTATCGTCACTGGGTATCGGCGTTCGCGGTGCGCGACGAGACCGCGCATGGCCCGCTGAAGAGCCTGCAATTCTTCGACGCGCAGGGCCATGCGATCCACAAGGTCTACCTGCGCGCGCACAGCGACCACGCCGCATACGACGCGTTCGTCGGGCGCTGGCGGGCGCCGTCGCAGGAGCCGGGCCTCGAGGTCGCGCGCGCCGCGCCGAAAACACCCGAGCGCGCCGACACCGAGATCGACGTCGCGGGCTTCCGCGCCGCATGGGACGCAATGACCGACACGCACCAGTTCTTCGGCATCACGCAGCGCTTCGGCGTGAGCCGCATGCAGGCGCTGCGCCTCGCCGATCCGCAGTACGCGTATCCGGTCGAAACCGCGCACGCGCTGCGGCACGTGCTCCAGCAGGCGGCACAGAGCGGCCAGCCGATCATGGTGTTCGTCGGCAATGCGGGGATGATCCAGATCCATACGGGCCCCGTCACGAACGTGCGCGAGGTCGGCGCATGGATCAACGTGCTCGACCCGGGCTTCAACCTGCACGTGCGCGAGGACCTGATCGCCGCCGCGTGGGTCGTGAAGAAGCCGACCAGCGACGGCATCGTCACGTCGCTCGAGCTGTTCGACCGGCAGGGCGACCACGTCGCGCTGCTGTTCGGCGAGCGCAAGCCCGGCAAGGTCGAACGGGACGACTGGCGCGCGCTCGTCGCGACGTTGCCGGCCGCGGCACGCGGGGGCGCGCGGTGAGCGCGCGACCGTTCGATCCACGCCGCCGCGCGGTGCTGGCAAGCGCGGCGGCCGGTGCACTCGCGGGCGCGCTGCCCGGCAGCGTGCTCGCCCAGGTTGCTTCGGCCGCGCCGAAGCGCGTGGTCGTGATCGGCGGCGCACTCGCGGAGACCGCATTCGCGCTCGGCAGCGCCGACACGCCGCGCTACCGGCTCGTCGGCGCCGACACGACCTGCACGTACCCCGACGCCGCGAAGCGGCTGCCGAAGGTCGGCTACCAGCGCGCGCTGTCGGCCGAGGGGCTGCTGTCGCTGCGGCCCGATCTCGTGCTCGCGTCGGCGGAAGCCGGCCCGCCCACCGCGATCGCGCAGGTGAAAAGCGCCGGCGTCGCGGTGACGACGTTCGACGAGCGCCACGACGTCGAATCGGTGCGCGCGAAGATCACCGGCGTCGCGCAGGCGCTCGACGTGCGCGATGCGGGTACCGCGTTGCTGCAACGTTTCGATCGCGACTGGCAGGCCGCGCGCGACGCGGTCGCTACCCGCGCGCCCGGCGGCGCGCAGCCGCCGCGCGTGCTGTTCGTGCTGAACCACACCGGTAACCAGGCGCTCGTCGCCGGCCAGCGCACGGCCGCCGACGCGATGATCCGCTACGCGGGCGCGCGCAACGCGATGCAGGGCTTCGATCACTACAAGCCGCTGACGACCGAGGCGCTGGCAGCCGCCGCACCCGACGTCGTGCTGATCTCCGATGAAGGGCTCGCGGCCGTCGGCGGCCGCGCCGCGCTGCTGGCGACGCCCGGCTTCGGCGCGACGCCGGCCGGCCGCGCGCAGCGCGTCGTGTCACTCGACGCGCTGTTCCTGCTCGGCTTCGGCCCGCGCCTGCCGCTCGCCGTCACGACCTTGCACCGACGCCTGTCGGATACGCTCGCCTGATTCCGGACTGCCTCGATGCCCGCTCACGCTTCGCCTTTTCCCGCATCGTCGCCCGCATCGCGCTCCGGCGCCGCGCGCATCGGCACGTCGCGCCGCTTCGCGCCGTTCGTGCTGGCCGCGCTCGCCTGCCTCGTGTGCGCGATGTCCGTCGTCGCGCTGTGCGTCGGCGCCTATCGCATTCCGCTCGCGGAAGCCTGGGCCGCGCTGACCGGCGATGCGGCCGCGCAGCAGGCGCGCGCGGTGCTGTTCGACATCCGCGCGCCGCGCGTCGCGCTCGCGTTGCTGGTCGGCGGCGGCTTCGGCGCAACCGGCGCCGCGATGCAGGCGCTGTTCCGCAACCCGCTCGCCGATCCGGGGCTCGTCGGCGTGTCGAGCGGTGCCGCGCTCGGCGCAACGACGATGATCGTGCTCGGCCCCGCGCTCTTTGCCGCGCACGTGAGTGCAGCCGCGTTGCCCGTCGCCGCGTTCGCGGGTGCGCTCGCGGTTGCCGCGCTCGTCTACCGGCTCGCCGCGTCGCGCGGCCGTCTCGCGCTGCCGCTGCTGCTCCTCGCCGGCATCGCGATCAACGCGCTGGCCGGTGCGGCGATCGGGCTCCTCACGTTCGTCGCCGACGACGCGCAGTTGCGCTCGCTGACTTTCTGGAGCCTCGGCAGCCTCGGTGGCGCGCAATGGTCCGCGCTGGCGGCCGTCGCACCGTGCGTCGCGATCGGCTGCGTGTTGCTCGCGCGCGAACGAGACGCACTGAATGCATTGCAGCTCGGCGAAACCGAGGCGCTGCACCTCGGCGTGCCCGTGCAGCGGCTGAAGCGGCGTGTGCTCGTCGCGGTCGCGCTCACGGTCGGCGCGCTGGTGTCCTGCGCGGGCATCATCGGCTTCATCGGGCTCGTCGCGCCGCATTGCGTGCGTCTCGCGTGCGGCCCCGACCAGCGGGTCGTGCTGCCCGGCGCCGCGCTGCTCGGCGCGCTGCTGACGCTCGCCGCCGATCTCGCCGCGCGCACGGTTGCCGCGCCCGCTGAAATTCCGCTCGGCGTGCTGACCGCGCTGCTCGGCGCACCGTTCTTTCTCGCGCTGCTGTGGAAGAGCCGCGGTGCGCTCGGCGGCTAACCCTTCCCTCACGACGACCATGCTGACCGCCCATCACCTCGACGTCGCCCGTCGACACCACGCGATCCTGCGCGACCTGTCGCTGTCGATCGAACCCGGCCGCGTGACCGCGCTGCTCGGCCGCAACGGCGCGGGCAAGAGCACGCTGCTGAAGACCTTCGCCGGCGAGCTGAGCGGCGGCGGCGCGCCGAACGGCGTGCGCGTGGCCGGCGACATCACGCTGAACGGCGAACCGCTCGCGCGCATCGACGCACCGCGGCTCGCGTGCCTGCGCGCGGTGCTGCCGCAGGCCGCGCAGCCGGCGTTCCCGTTCAGTGTCGACGAAATCGTGCTGCTCGGCCGCTACCCGCATGCGCGGCGCAACGGGGCGACGTCGCACCGCGATCGCGAGATCGCATGGCGGGCACTCGAACGCGCCGGCGCCGACGCGCTCGTCGGCCGTGACGTCACGACGCTGTCGGGCGGCGAACTCGCGCGCGTGCAGTTCGCCCGCGTGCTCGCGCAGCTGTGGCCGGACGACGACGCAACGGAAAACGGCCCGCGCTACCTGCTGCTCGACGAGCCGACCGCCGCACTCGATCTCGCGCATCAGCACCGCCTGCTCGAAACCGTGCGCAGCGTTGCACGCGAATGGCAGCTCGGCGTGCTCGCGATCGTGCACGATCCGAATCTTGCCGCGCGTCACGCGGATACGATCGCGATGCTGGCCGACGGCACGATCGTCGCGCACGGCACGCCGCGCGACGTGATGACGCCGTCCCATATCGCGCAGTGCTACGGATTCGCGGTGAAGATGGTGGACACCGGCGACGGCGCGCCACCGGTGATGGTGCCTGCGTAGCGCAGGCGTGCGCCGCACGGCGCGTTGTACCGCGCGATGTCTTGTCTTACTGGATAGCAGCACCTTCACGCAGCATCAATCGCGCTTCGCGCATCGACTTCAAGGAGACCACCATGCCGCTTCCGATGACCCGCATCATCCTGTACGTCCAGGACGTCGCATCGCTCAAGACGTTCTACCAGCAGTATTTCGATCTGCCCGTCGTCGAGGAAATCGAAAACGAGTGGGTCGTGCTCGGCGCAGGCGCCATCGAGCTCGCGCTGCATCTCGCCGGCCCGGCGTTCCGCCACGCGGTGCCCGCTCACACGGAGGCGCGCGCGGAAGCCAGCCACGTGAAGTTCGTGTTCTCGATCGGCCAGGACATCGGCGTGCATCG
Source organism: Burkholderia sp. AU30198 (assembly GCF_020419825.1). Taxonomy (NCBI): domain Bacteria; kingdom Pseudomonadati; phylum Pseudomonadota; class Betaproteobacteria; order Burkholderiales; family Burkholderiaceae; genus Burkholderia; species Burkholderia sp. AU30198. Next base: position 137,948 of record NZ_JAIZSA010000011.1, read on the forward strand.
CGACCGGCTGGCCGGCGACGGCGTGACGGTGCGCGATCTCAAGCGCTATGACGGGTTCGCGTACACGATGTACGACGGCATCGATCCGGAAGGCAACGTCTTCCAGGTGATGCAGGCCGACTGACGTTCCGTCCGGCCCGGGCGCTCACCCGAACGCCCGGGCCGGCACCGCTCGTGCCTCCACCCACCGCACGAGTGGCGAACCTCCCGGCTCAATGCTCGAGATCCGCCGCGCCGAACGTCCGCATCTTCCAGCCGAGCCGCACGGCCAGCATCCGCATCGAGAATCCGGCCGCCAGCGCGACGACCGTCGCGATGCCCGCATCGAGACCCAGATGCTGGATCCCGACATAGAACCCGCCCGTGACGAACGCGACGCTCGCATACAGTTCCTCGCGCAGGATCAGCGGCATCTCGTTGCACAGCAGGTCGCGCAGCATCCCGCCGCAGACGCCCGTGATCGCGCCGGCCAGCACGACGATGATCGGCGCCGTGCCCGTCGACGCGCCAATGTCGCAGCCGATGATCGTAAACGCCGCGAGGCCGATCGCGTCGACGGTCACAAACAGCGTCTTCATTCGCGCGACATGCCGTGCGACCCACGACGCGACGGTCGCCGCGACGAGCGTGATCACCAGGTACTCCGGATGCGCGATCCAGCCGAGCGGATAGTGGCCGAGCAGCACGTCGCGCACGGTGCCGCCGCCGAGGGCCGTCACCGCGCCGACGAGCGCGAGCCCGAAACGGTCCATCCCGCGGCGCATGCCCATCAGCGCCCCCGACATCGCTTCCGCGACGATTGCAATCAGATAAAGCGTATGCATGGTGCGCGTCAGTCTTCCGTCCGGAACAGGTCGAGCACGCGTTCGCGCTCGGCCGCATCGACCGCGGCAGGCATCGGCTCGGCGGGTTTGCCGTGGTCGCCCGGCGTGCCGGACGCACCGGCTGCCACCGCCGCCCCGCCGCACGCGAAGCGGCTGCGGATGTACGACGGCACATCGGCCGTGCACGTGCCGCGCGTGTATTCGGCGTAGACGTAGTCGCCGTCGACGAGCGCGACGTCCTGCGGCGGCGTCGCCTCGACCGGCGTACGCCCGTCGACGGCCGTCTTCATGTAGTCGAGCCAGACCGGCAGCGCCAGCGACGCACCGGTCGCGCGCCCCATCGGGCGCGGCGTGTCGTAGCCGAGCCACGCGACCGCGACGATGCCCGACGAGTAGCCGGCGAACCAGACGTCCTTCGACCCGTTCGACGTGCCCGTCTTGCCGGCCGCATCGTCGCGGCGCAGCGCCAGCGCGCCGCGCGCGGTGCCGGACTTCACGACGTCGCGCAGCATGCTGTCCATCATGAACGCATTGCGCGCCGACACGACGCGCTCGCCTGCCGGCGCCGTCGCCTCGTACATCGCGCCGCCGTGACGCTGCTTCACCGACAGGATCAGGCGCGGCACCATCCGCGTGCCGCCGTTCGCGAACACGCTGTACGCGCTCGCCAGTTCGAGCGGCGTCACGGCGCCCGCGCCGAGCGCGAGCGGCAGCGACGCAGGATTGCGCTGCGCGTCGAATCCGAACTGCACCGCGTGCTGCTGTACGTAGCGCGCGTCGGTGGCCTGCATCAGGCTGACCGCGACCAGGTTCTTCGAACGCATGAGCCCGCGCCGCACCGGGATGAAGCCCTCGTAGTTGTTGGCGAAATTGCGCGGGCGCCACGGCCGCGCACCGGTTTCCTCATGGGTGAGCGTGCGCTGCGTATCGTCGACGAGCACGCCCGGGAAGTAGCCCTTTTCCAGCGCCGCCGAATAGACGAACGGCTTGAAGCTCGAGCCCGGCTGGCGATACGCCTGCAGCGCATGGTCGAACACGTTGCGGTTGAAATCCGCGCCGCCGACGAGCGCGAGCATGTCGCCCGTTGCCGCGTCGAGCGATATCAGTGCGCCTTCGAGCCCGTTGCGCGCATCGCGCTTCGCGCGCTGCTGGCGGCTCAGCGTGCGTTCGAGCGACGCCTCGGCCGCGCGCTGGTCGCGCATCGAGATCGTCGTCGTCACGTCGAGGCCGAGCGTATAGGCGTCGTCGTGGAAACGTTCGACCATCATCCGGCGCGCGCGCTCGGCGACGTACGGTGCCGCGATGATTCCGGGTGGTGGTGTGGTCGCCAGCGCGATCGGCGCGTCGACGGCCGCGCGGAACGTCGCGTCGTCGAGCTGGCCGAGCGCATGCATCCGCCCGAGCACGTAGTTGCGCCGCGCGGTCGCGCGCGCCGGATTGACGACCGGGTTGAACGCGGACGGCGCCTTCGGCAGCCCCGCGAGCACGGCCGCCTCGCCCGCGCTCAGCGCGTCGAGCGGCTTGCCGAAATACACGTTCGCGGCCGCCGCGAAACCGTACGCGCGCTCGCCCAGATAGATCTCGTTCATGTACAGCTCGAGCAGCTTGTCCTTGCTGTATTCGCGTTCGAGCTTGGTTGCCATCAGGATCTCGGCGAGCTTGCGGCTCAGCACCTTGTCGCGCGTCAGGTAGAAGTTGCGTGCGACCTGCATCGTGATCGTGCTGCCGCCCTGCCCGGGCTGCCCCGTCACGACGTTCGCGAACGTCGCGCGCGCGAGGCCGCTGAAATCGACCGCGCCGTGCTGGTAGAACTTCGCGTCCTCGGCCGCGAGCAGCGCCTGCCGCATCAGCGGCGGGATGCGTTCGAGCGGCACGAACTCGCGGCGCTCGACGCCGTATTCGGCCAGCAGGTCGCCGTCGCGCGAGAAGATCCGCAGCGGCAGCGCGGGACGATAGACGGCGAGGTGCTCGACGGACGGCAACTGCGTCCAGATGCGCTGGATCGTCCATGCGCCGATACCCGCGCATGCGACCGTCAGGCCGAGCAGCGCGCCCGCGAGCGTGCGCCATACGCGGCGGCGGCGTGGTGGCGGTGCGGGTGGTGGTGGCGGGGATGCGGTGTGGTCGGTCATGTCGGGCTCCTTCTTCGATGCTGCGACGGCCGGTGCGCGAGAGGCACCGACTGGTCACGAAAGGCGCGCATTGTCGAAGGGATGGCGCGAAACCGGAACATTCTTTAGCCAAAGTTTGGCTGGCTAAATTTTATTTAGGAAAGTGTGTCGGGGCCGTTCGCGTCGCACCTGCGACCGCTTGACGCACGGTCGGAAGCACCGCGCTGCGCTCGATCCGGTTCGGCTGTAGCATCGCGTGACGTTTGATCGATACCTCGGCCTGTGGGGCCTCGTTCCCGACGGCAACCCGATCCTGACCGCGAGCGGCGGCCTGCTGCCGGTCGTCTGGCAGGGCCGGCCCGCGATGCTGAAGGTCGCCACCTGCGACGAAGAGCGGCGTGGCAATGCATTGATGGTCTGGTGGAACGGGCACGGCACCGCGCAGGTGTGGCGGCACGACGGCGATGCGGTGCTGCTCGAACGCGCGCGGCCCGTGCCGACGCTGGCCGGTTATTCGGCATCGGGGCGCGATGATGATGCGATGCGCGTCGCGTGTGATGTCGTCGCGCGGCTGCATGCGCATCGTGCTTCGGTGCCGCCTTCGGTCGTGCCGCTGCACGACTGGTTTCAGGCGCTGCTGTCGGATGCGTCAGGCAGCGACGTGCTCCATCGCTCGGCGACGGTCGCACGCCAGCTGCTGGCCACGCCGCCCGTCGACGAAGTCGTCCTGCACGGCGACATCCATCACGGCAACATCCTCCATTTCGGCGAACGCGGCTGGCTCGCGATCGACCCGAAAGGGCTGCGCGGCGATCGCGCGTTCGACTATGCGAACCTGTTCTGCAATCCCTCGCACGATATGGCAGTCGATCCCGTGCGCTTCGAGCGGCGAGTCGCGCTCGTGGTCGATACGGCGCAGCTTGACCGCCGCCGGCTGCTGCAGTGGATTCTCGCGTGGTCGGGTTTGTCGGCGGTGTGGTTGATGGAGGACGGACTGCTGCCCGATACGCGGTTGCAGGTCGCTACGCTCGCGGCGACTGCACTCGGCCTGTAGCAATACACATCGCTCGTGAAAACAGATTCATCGCGAATCTACGAGGAACGCCAGGGGAAAACCGACGGCTCTCAGCCACGAACGGGTATTCGCCTCTGTCGGTAGTCAGACATCTGAGTGATCGCTTCGCGTTGGAAGCGGTCGTTTGGCTAACAGCAGGCGAATTCGACGCCCGGACACGCCTGGGGCGTGATGATCGACCGAATCCAATTCGGCTCCAGGCGACGGCCACGCATCACGCACTGAACATGTGCATTCCATCCGATGCGTTTCGTCGATGAAACGCTTTTCGCGCACGCTTGAGAGCGGGCTTTCCGAACCCGTTACCAACCGGCCATGGTGCGATTCGTGCGTACTCGAATCAGCCTGACTTGTGAGCCACGAATCCAACCGGGACTGGCTTCAATACATTGGCAATTGTCTTGGCCCGTGCCCCCCCTAATTCGACTCCGCAGGCCATTGCGTATCGAGCCCACTTGTTCCCAATGCCACTGGTTGCCTTGACGGCCGTCTCATTGTTAGGAGTTCATGATGAAATCCGCGTGCATGCGCTTGAGCAAAATTTACGGTGTGAGCCTCGTGCTGAGCATGGCTGCCGTGCTGGCGCTTGGCGCCGACACGGCGACAGCCGGGCCGGTTGCCACGATCTCCGATCTTGGCACCCTGCCCGGTGGTACCTTCAGCGTCGGCACCGGCATCACGGAACCCGACGAGGTAGTCGGCTATGCGTTCACCGCGAACCAGCAATATCACGCCTTTTTGTATCACGACGGCGTCATGCACGACCTCGGCACCCTCCCTGGCGGAAACTACAGCATCGCCGCCGGTATCAACCATCGCGGCCAAGTGGCCGGCTTTGCAACTGTCACGAGCGGAAACCTGCACGCCTTCTTGTATGACAACGGCGTGATGACCGACCTCGGTACCTTCCCTGGTGGAAACTACAGCGTCGGGAAGGCCATCAACGACCGTGGCCAAGTGCCCGGCTATGCGTATCCCGTCAATAGTGACTTGCACGCTTTTTTGTATGACCACGGCGTGATGAGCGACCTCGGCACCCTGCCCGGCGGCGGCTTCAGTGCCGCCATTGGTATCAACGACCGTGGTCAAGTAGTTGGCTACGCAACCAATGCAACCAACGCAAGTGGGCACTATCACGCTTTTTTGTATGACCACGGCGTGATGAGCGACCTCGGCACCCTGCCGGGTGGCGGCAATAGCTTCGCCAACAATATCAACGCGCAGGGCCAGGTGGTTGGCCAATCGCAAACGGCGAGCGGTGACACTCATGCTTTTTTGTATGACCACGGCGTGATGACGGATCTCGGCACGCTGCCTGGCGGCCATAACAGCGGCGCCAGCGGTATCAATGCTCGCGGCCAGATAGTCGGCTACTCGCAAACATCGAGCGGTGACAACCACGCCGTCTTGTATGACCACGGCGTGATAAGTGATCTCGGAACGCTACCCGGTGGCGCAAACAGCTATGCGACGAGCATTGACAACGAGGGTAAGGTGTCCGGCCTGGCATACACCGCGAACGGAGCAGGCCACGCTGTCGTCTGGACGCTGGCCCATTGAGGGCGCCACACGTGCGTTGTGCTGGTTCGGGATGGCGCTGTCGGGCCAACGTCCGCTGGCAAAACACGAGCAATCCGCCAACGGGTTCGGCCACGTGAGTTATCGTCGAGCGTGGCGTACGCGCATGCAGCCGGCGTGACGTTTCGTTTCACCACATGAAGGATGCCGGGCGACCTTGATACGGCCCGGCAGTGGATCAATGGGTGCCGTCGTCTCTATCGATCGAGGCGTCTCGCCTTTCTCCCCGAAGTAGCGAGGAAGCCGGGCGCTCCGAGTCCGCGAGTGGCAGTTGTACCGTGGAAGCGGTCGTCGAACGTGCGGCGGCTCGAATGGCCGTGATGGATCGACAAGCAACATCCACGGAAACCCACGAAGAACCCGAAAAAAAACCCGCCGACATCCGCCGGCGGGCTTTCACATCCAACTGCTTCCTCGACGCTTAACGCGCCGGGTTCAGCAACAGGTTCATGTGACGGTTCACATCTTTGTACAGCAGGTAACGGAAGCGGCCAGGGCCACCCGAATAGCATGCCTGCGGGCAGAACGCGCGCAGCCACATGAAGTCGCCCGCTTCGACCTCAACCCAGTCCTGGTTCAGTCGATACACAGCCTTCCCTTCCAGCACATACAACCCGTGCTCCATCACGTGCGTTTCAGCGAACGGAATCACACCGCCCGGTTCGAACGTCACGATGTTCACGTGCATGTCGTGGCGCATGTCGCTCATGTCGACGAAGCGCGTCGTCACCCATGCGCCGTTGGTGCCCGGCATCGGGATCGGCTCGACGTCCTGCTCGTTGGTCACGAACGCTTCCGGCAGCGGAATGCCGTCGACGGCCTGGTAGTGCTTGCGCACCCAGTGGAACCGCACCGCGGCATCGCTGACGTTGTGCAGCGTCCAGTCCGCGCCCGGCGGAATGAACGCATAGCCGCCCGGCTTCAGCACGTGCTTCGTGCCTTGCAGCGTCAGCTCGGCTTCACCTTCGACGACGAACAGCACGGCTTCGGCGTTCTTGTCCTGCTCGGGCTTGTCGCTGCCACCGCCCGGGTTCACTTCGACGATGTACTGCGAGAAGGTTTCCGCGAAACCCGACAGCGGGCGGGCGATCACCCACAGGCGCGTGTTCGTCCAGAACGGCAGCCAGCTCGTGACGATGTCGCGCATCACACCCTTCGGGATCACCGCGTACGCCTCGGTGAACATCGCGCGATCGGTCAGCAGATCGGTCTGCGGCGGGTGGCCGCCATGCGGCGCGTAATACGTTGTCTTAGACATAGTGCATCCAGGCAATGGGTTGGTCCGGCCCCGGACGCAAACGGCATCGGGCGGCACGTACGCGCGTGGGGCACGCATGCGGCGGCGGGACATCGTTGCCGGGGTGGCTTGAAGGCGCACGCGCCTTCGTTCGGTCGGCCAGGCTTCGCGACGGGTTCGTCCGGTTCATCGGACGCAGCGGCCCATGCTTGTGGAGCCGGCGGCCGGGCCGCCGCGCTCGCGATCATGCGGCGAGGCGCGGCCAGCGGCACGGTGCGATGCCGTACGCGAGCCTTGCCGACGATAGCGAAGTCGTTCGCAATCGACCAATTAAATGTTGCGATGGATTCCATTCGATTTCCCACTACCGGCGGGCACCCGCGATACGCGGTGAGGAAGCGTGACGCGACGCTCTGGCTATCAGGGAAATCCTGACGAGCGGGGTAATGCACACGTCCGCCGCGACACTAGAGGCGCAGGCGAGTAACCGCAGCCATGCCGGTCACGCACGCGGATCGCGATACATCTGGTTACGCAGAGGGGAAAACAACGACGGGTGCACGCCAGCAAACTGCACCGCATCGATCATGAGCCGTCGTCAGGCCGGAGAACGGGCCAACGGGAATCGAACGAAACGCGAACGGTGTCGACGCTGCCCGGACGCATTCAGTCGCGAGCGGTGATGTAGTCGGGAAACGGGGAAATACAGCAGGGAGGGAAACTTGCCGGCCCGTCGATCGGGCATCTGGTCGCGGCCGATGAGGCCGGAAAGGGTTCACCGGTATGACCGGCGATGGCGGCCCGGCAGGCCGCCGGGCCGAATTTCGCGTCGGGTGCCGACGCCGTCGGCGCGCCGGTGCGCGGGTCGCGCACCGTGCCGCGCCAGCGGCGATCAGTCCCAGTCGCGGTGGTGACGATGCTTGCGGTGGTGATAGCCACGATCGCCGCGGCCGCCGTAATCGCGCTCGTACGAGCTGCGCGACATGTTGCCGCCGAGCGCCGCGCCGGCGCCGCCGCCGACAGCCGCACCCAGCAGGCCGCCCGTGCGGCCGCCCATCGCGTTGCCTGCCGCGGTACCTGCACCGCCGCCGAGGGCGCCGCCGATGATCGCGCCGGTGCGCTCGCGACGGTTCGACGTCACCGCGCCACCCGCGCCGCCGCCGATGGCGCCGCCGATCACCGAGCCCGTGCTGCCGCCGAGCGCACCGCCGACTGCTGCGCCGGCTACCCCGCCGAGCGCGCCGCCAAGCGCGTTGTTCATGTCACCTGCCATGGCCGGCAGTGCAGTCGCGCCGGTCAACGCGGCGACGACGAGAGCGGGGGCGATTTTCTTCCACATTCCCGTATTCTTCCTTGTTCGCAATCTGGTTATTGAAGGTCCGCTCGGTACGACGATCTGAATCGATCGACGTCGGGTCAGGCATTGTGCCGAACCGCGGACCAATTCATTTCAATGAGCTTGCGGCGAAGAATAGCACCGGTCCCACGTCCTTGCCGTGGACATTCTGGTAACAAGTTGTTTACGAATAAGCGATCTCGGACGCACGCCCCGGAATGCCCGAAAACCCGCGCCGGCATTGGCTCTGGCGAGGGTCCGGCCCTGCGGAAAAGCAGGCCGGCCACGCGCGGCGTCGCACGTTTGCGACACACGTGGCAACACATCGGGCACGTATCGTGAGCCGGCCCCGAAACGACGGCCGCAGGGAAATGAAGGGGGTCAGTACACGCCGGGCAGCAACCGCCAGGTCCGCGCGCAATACGCGTCGTATTCGGCGCCGAATTGCGCACGCAGCAGCGCCTCCTCGGAACGGATACGCGCGACGAGCGGCACCATCGTCAACACGACCAGCAGCACGCCGACGCCCGAGCGGAACGCGAGCGCCCAGCCGAGTGAATTGACGAGCAGGCCGAGATAGCTCGGATTGCGGATGCGGCGATAGATGCCGTCGGTCACGAGCGTGTGGCCCGGCTGGATCGCGACGAGCCCGCTGAAGCGCTTGCCGAGCACGAATACGGGCCAGATGCGCAGCACGCCGCCCGCGATGTACAGCACGACGCCGCTCCAGCGCACCGCATCGCCGCCGAAGGTCCAGAAGTCGAGCCGGTCGGTCAGCGCGGGCAGGTACGCGAGCAGCAACCCGATCACCCCGAATGCCGCGAGCACCCAGCGGTTGTCGCGGTTCTCGCGCTCGCCGCTGCTCAGGTTGCCTTCGGTGAACATCGCGACGACGGCCATCGCGAGCGTCGCGACGACGGCGACGGTCAGCGGCGGATGCGAGAAGAAGGCCGCGAACCCGCCGCTGCCGAGCACCGCGAGCCCGAGATAGACGAGCGTGGAGATGCCCGACAGGGCGGCGACCTTGCGGGTGACTGTCATGGCGGCCTCACCGGAATGCGCTTTCCTGTGAAGTATAGGAAGCGCGCACACGTCGTGCGGCGCACCGCGGTCATGCGGTGCGCGAATCCGCGCGAGTCATCCGGCGCCACGCGCGGGCGCTGACCGATGCGGCCAGCGCCCGCGCCCGGTGCCGGATCAGCGGATGCGGAAGTTGCCGCCGATCCCGACGCTGACGGGCGGCGCGTAATACGCCGGCGCATAGCCGTAGTAGCCCGGCGCAGGCGCGTAACCGTACGGCGGCGCGACGTAGCAGCCGGACAGGCCGCCGATCAAGGCAAGCGTGATGAGAAGTCTGGACATGGCTCGATTCCCGGCGCGAAAGACGAATGGCACCTCGCGAAAGCCGCGCCGCCGCGAGATGCGACGGCCGGCACGAAGAGGCGATCCGCCCTTCCTGTCGCTCGATGAAGCAATGCGCGGAGTCTAGCGCCGGGTTGGCCGGGCCGCGTTTCGCTGGCGGTTACACGTGTTACCTCGCGTGACCGCTGAAACAGGCGACGGCATGGCGGCCGGCCGGTGCGGCGTGCCATGCCACGCCGCATGCAATCGATGTGTTACACAAAGCGCGCGCGAATGCGCTGCGCGAGCGCTTCGAGCGTCGCCGCGTCGGCGATCTCGCGCGCATGCATCCGCAGCTCGGCGCCTTCCCAGCGCGGGATCACGTGGAAGTGCACATGCGGAACCGTCTGGCCGGCTGCCGCGCCGTTGAACTGGCCGATGAACACGCCGTCCGGCTCGAGCGCCGCGCGCACCGCCGCCGCGACGCGCTGCGTCATGCGGATACCGGCCGCGGCGGCGTCGCCGGACAACTCGAAGATCTGCGCGGCCGGCTCCTTCGGGATCACGAGCACGTGGCCGTCGGCCTGCGGCATCAGATCCATGATCGCGAGGGTCGCGTCGTCTTCCGCGACCTTCACGCACGGCAGTTCGCCGCGCAGGATTTTGGCGAACGGGTTGTTGTTGTCGTAGGACATGGCGTTTTCCGATAACGGTTGGACTGGGAAAGTGGGAAAGCAATGCCGGACGATTATCGGCCGACGGCGGGTCGGATTTCAACTTGTCAGGCCGAGTCGCCCTTTCTGCGAACAATGGACGCCGCCCGCATGCAACGCGGCGTAACAGATTGGAATATCCGGCCATCGCCGTCCGTTTATTTCGAGCGTGGGTTCACGTGGCAAGCGCATGAGTACGATCGCGAACCCGCGCCGGACACCCGTCGGCTGCGCAGGCCGGCAGCCGGGATGACTGATCGTGATCATCAACCGGAGTCATGCCATGGACCCTCTCCCCTCCTGTCGTTCACCCGCCCCGCCCGTCTTCGCAGCTGATCCGCCGGTCTTCGCGCGCGTCCGGCGCACGCTTGCGCACTCGCTACGCCGCGCAGCTTGCGGCGCCGGGCTGGTCGCGTTGTCGTCGGCTTTCGCGTGGGCCGGCGGCAGCGACGTCATCCTGCCGATTCCATCGTTCACCGCATCGACGGTGCCCACCAACGGCGATGTCAATCCATACGGCATCGCGTTCGTGCCGCACGGCGTGCCGAACTGGAGCACGCTGAAACCGGGCGACGTCGTCGTGTCCAACTTCAACGCGGCGTCGAACGCGCAAGGCACCGGCACGACGATCGTGAAGCTGACACCCGGCAAGACGCCGGCGACGACCTTCTTCCAGGGCAGCAATCTCGGCCTGACGACCGCGCTCGTGGTGCTGCGCAGCGGCTTCGTGCTGGTCGGCAACGTCCCGACGCCGGACGGCAAGACCATCGAGCCGCCGGGTTCGCTGCTCGTCATCGGTCCACAAGGCAATCTCGTCACGCAACTCGCCAGCGCCGCGCTGCTCGACGGGCCGTGGGACATGACCGTGATCGATCGCGGCCAGCGCGTGACCGCGTTCGTGTCGAACGTGCTGAACGGGACGGTCTCGCGCATCGAACTCGCGATCGGCGACAACGGCGTCACGATGCTGCCGGGCTCGCGCGTCATCGCGTCGGGCTACGTGAATCGACCCGATCCCAATGCGCTCGTCGTCGGCCCGACCGGCCTCGCGTACGACCCGAACATCGACGTGCTGTATGTCGCCTCCACCGGCGACAACGCGGTGTTCGCGATCCAGAACGCCGCGTCGACGAACCGCAACGGCGGCGTCGGACGGATGATCTACTTCGACGCGGCGCACCTGCACGGCCCGCTTGCGCTGGCGCTCGCACCGAACGGCCATCTCGTGACCGCGAACGGCGACGCGGTCAACGCCGATCCGCTGCAGTCGAGCGAGATCGTCGAATTCACGGTGGACGGGCGCTTCGTCGCGCAAATGCAGGTCGACACCGTTGCGGGGGCGGCATTCGGCCTGGCGTTCGGGCGCGGCAGCAAAGGCCAGCTGGAATTCGCGGCCGTCGACGACAACACGAATACCGCGACGGTCTGGACCCTGCGGCCCGACAGCAACGCGCAATGACGTGCCACCTGGGCGGGCCGCGCGTGGCCCGTTCGACCTGGCCGATCGACACCCACGATTCGCACACGCCGGGCAGCATGCACCCTGTCGACGCCGCCCGGCGTCTCAAGTCCTCGCGATTGCCACCGCCGGCCCGAACCTGCGACACTGCCGGTTCACGTTCCGCCTGCAGACAACCGAGGACGCTCGCGCATGACGATCCCCTTCAAGAAGCTGATCCTGCGCGGCGTCGCGCTCGCGGCCGTCGTCGCGATCGGCTACACGGGCACCATGCTGTCCCGGCTCGCGCCGATCGCGACCGGCTATGCGGCGAAGGCGCTGTGTTCCGGCGTGTACGTATCGGGCCGCCCGGCCGCGTCCGTGATCGACGTCGACATCATGGCCGGCGTGCATCCGCTGCTGAAACTGGTGCACCCGTCGATCGATCCCGACCGTCATCGCGCCATAGCGACCTTCGCCGGCTTCGCCGAACGCGAAGCCGACTTCCGGCCGGGGCTCGGCTGCACGCTCGCGCTCGGGCCGTCGCCCGGCACGTTGCCGGCTGCGCTGCCGCCCCTCCCCGATCCGCCGGCCACGCCGCCGGCACCGGTCACGCCGCCGGCCGGCATCGACGCGCACAAGCTGCAGACCGCGCTCGACCGCGCATTCGACGAGCCCGATCCGGCACGGCCGCGACGCACGCGCGCGGTCGTCGTGATGTGGCGCGGCCAGGTGATCGCCGAGCGCTATGCGCCCGGCTTCACGGCCGACACGCCGCTGCCCGGCTGGTCGATGACGAAGACCGTCACCGCCGCGCTGGTCGGCATGCTCGTCGCGCAGCACAAGCTGTCGCCCGATACGTCGGCGCTGCTGCCCGAATGGCGCGGCAGCGGCGATCCGCGCGCGGCCATCACGCTCGACGAACTGCTGCGGATGACGAGCGGCCTGCAATTCAACGAGGACTACGACGACCCGCTGTCTGACGTCGCGCTGATGCTGTACGCGCAGCCCGATACCGCGCGGTTCGCGTCGGCGAAGCCGCTCGCTGCGCCACCCGGCACGCGGTGGTCCTACTCGAGCGGCACGAGCGCGATCGTCGCGCGCGTGATGCGCGAAGCGCTGGGCGGCAGCGAAGACGACTACCTCGCGTTTCCGCGCCGCGCGCTGTTCGCGCCGCTCGGGATGCGCAGCGCGGTGTTCGAGCCCGATGCGTCCGGCACGCTCGTCAGCCCGTCGTACATGTATGCGAGCGCGCGCGACTGGGCGCGCTTCGGGCAGTTGCTGTTGCAGGACGGCGTGTGGGACGGGCAGCGGCTGCTGCCGGAAGGCTGGGTACGCTACTTGACGCGCACGACGCCGCAGTCGGAGCGACAGGAGTACGGTGCGCAGCTGTGGGTCAAGGTGCCGGAGCCATTCAACGATCGCGATCCGCATGCGGTCGCGATGCCGGCCGACGCGTTTCATGCGGTCGGCCATGAAGGCCAGTTCGTGAGCGTGGTGCCGAGCCGGCAACTGGTGGTCGTGCGGCTCGGGCTGTCGCGGCCGGAAGCCGCGTGGAACCACGAGGCGTTTCTCGCGCGCGTGCTCGACGCGGTGCCGGCGCCCGGCGCGTAAAAACGGGCCCGCGGGCCCGTGCATGCCGGTCATGACGCGGACGCGGACGCGGACGCGGCGGCGATTGCCACGCCACCGCGCCGTGCGCTACCGGTGCTGGATCACGGGTTCGGGCTGCCCGCGTATTTCTGGAAGCCTTCGCGCGTCGCGAGACGTTCGATATAGCGCGACACCGCCGGGAAATCCGGATGCTCGAACGGCGTGCCGAACCAGCGGTTCACCGACAGGCCGATCGGAATGTCCGCGAGCGTGAAGCCGTTGCCGGCCACGTACGCGCCGGTTGCTTCAAGCTGTGCGTTCAACACCTGCATGTGCTTCGTCCAGCCCGCGATCGACTGCGCGATGCCTGCCGGATCCTGGTGATCGGGCGATTTGCGCACGAGGCCGAGGAACGCGCCGACCCACGAGCGGTTCAGGTCGGCGCCCTGCCAGTCGATCCACTGATCGACCCGCGCGCGCGCCTGCGGCTCGGCCGGATACAGCGCGTCGCCGCCATAGCGGTTCGCGAGGTAGCGGATGATCGTGTTCGATTCCCAGAGCACGAAATCGTCGTCCTTGATGACGGGCACGAGACCGTTCGGATTCAGCGCGAGATAGGCCGGATCGTTGGTCGTGCGGAAGCCCGCACCCCAGTCTTCCTGTTCGAACGGCAGGTTCAGCTCGGTGCACAGCCACAGCACCTTGCGAACGTTGATGGACGGGATCTTGCCGAGGATGTGCAGCATGCAGTCTCCTTGTGAGGTCGGATGCGGAGCGCCCGGGACACACGACACGTCCCGAACGCGTTCACGCCGAGTTTATACGCGACCGTGCGGCAAACGACAGGCCGTGCGCGGAAAATCCGCGTGCGGCCGATTCGTCAGGTCACGCAGCGCATGCTCGGCCGTCGGGAACCGGAACATGAATCCGTCCTGATGCAGCCTTGCCGGCATCACCCGCTGCCCGTCCAGCAGCAGTTCGGCCATTTCGCCCATCGCGACGCGCAGCGGCGCGGCCGGCACGTGCAGCCAGGCCGGGCGGTGCAACACCTTCGACACGACCTGCACGAACTCGCGCTGGGTCAAGGGCGCGGGCGCGACCGCGTTGTAGATGCCATGCATGCCGGGATTCGCCATCGCGCGCGCGACGATCCGCAGCACGTCGTCCCGGTGGATCCAGCTCATCACCTGCGTGCCGTCGCCGAATCGCCCGCCCATCCCGAAGTAATGCGGCAACAGCATCGAGCGCAACGCGCCGCCGGGGCCGAACACGACGCCCAGCCGCAGCACCACCGAGCGAATGCCGTGGCGCTCGAGCGGCTGTGCGGACTGCTCCCACTGCCGGCACAGTTCGGACATGAAGCCGGTGCCGGCGCTGCTGCGCTCGTCGAGCCGCTCGTCGGCAGCCCGCACGCCGTAGTAACCGATCGCCGACGCCTGGATCCACGTGCGCGGCTTGACCTCGGCGGTCTCGACCCAGCGCATCAGCGATTCCGTGACGCCGACCCGGCTGGCGAGCAGCACCGCCTGCCGGCGCGTGCTCCAGCGCGCGCCCAGCACCGGCGCCCCCGCGAGATTGATGACCGTGTCGAAACGCTCGTGCGGCTGCAGCTGTTCGATGGATGTCACGCTGCGCACGCGGCCGTGAAACTGATAGGCCGCACGCAGCGGATCGCGCGCCAGCAACGTGACCGTATGCCCCGCATCGAGCAGCCCGTTCACGAGGGTTTCGCCGATGAAGCCGGTTCCGCCGGTCACGAGCACGTTCCCCGGCGGCTGCCCCGCGAACGGATTGGCGACCGGCGCGCGTCGCGCGATCCGGCAGGCCGCGATCCCGTCGCGGATTCCCGATACCGTCACGCCGACGGCAAACAGGCTCAGCACCCAGCCTCGCCAGCCAAGATCGAGCGCCTGCAGCGCGGTCGGCTCCTGCACCCACGCGGCCAGCTGCATCGCGATCATCCCGAACAGCGCACCGCCGTTGACGGCCAGCAGCGTGTGCAGCACGCGCTCGGTCGCCGGCAGCTTGCGGCTCTGGTCCTCGACGACGAAATCCCACAACGTCAGCACCACCTCGACGACCACTACCGCCGCGATGGCCGCGACCCACGCGCCGTGAAAGGCGACGTTCGCGATCGACGCGAACACGAGACCGTAAAGCACGGAACGCACCGCATGAATCGCCAGTTCGAGCCGCGCGCGCGGGCTGTGCGGGAGATCCTGCGTGAGTTCATGGTGATAGAGCGTATCGAATGCGCCCATCGCGCCCTGCACGATCAGCAGGTTGAGCGCCCAGTCGTAAGCAGGCAAGGTGTTCATACGGTGTCCCTCCTCCAAAGCCAGACAAGCGGTGGCACCATCGCGACGAGTGCCGCCGCGTCGATCGCCACGTGGCCCGATACATGGGCCTGCAATGAAAACAGCATGTCCTGCGGCGCCCAGATCAGCAGGCCGGCCAGCAGCCATCCCCACACTTCGCGGCGACGCAGCCGGTTGCCGAGGTGGACGAGCGCCAGCATCCAGACCGACGCGCATTGCACCGTCGCGCCGATCAGCGACATCCACCAGATCTGCTGCGCGCGCGCCGGTTCGGGTGCCGTTCCCGCCCAGAAATGCAGCTCGATCACGCGGTGATACGCGTCGAGCCACGGCGCGCCAGCAATCCATGGAACGGCCATGCCGACGAGCAGATGTGCGATCGCCGCGCCATACATCCAGGTCACGACGATGCGGCGCGCAGCGTCACCCACCGGACGATCCGCCGTCGATTCGGCGGCTCGGCCGCGACCGCTACCGCACGCCGCCCCGTCGCACTGCGCTTCGCCGTGGTAGCCGAGCCAGCGCGACACGGCATGCCGGTTGCGCGCGAAGCGGCGATACAGCGGCGCCAGCGCACCACGCACGACCGGCACGCGAAGCAGCCAGACGAGCCAGCGGTGCCCGGTCAGCGCATGGGCGGCCAGGATGCTGTCCACGCCGGTCAGCATGCGTCCGTCGGGCAGACGCGCGTGCAGCTCGCGATTCAGCGCGGGCAGGTCGACGCCCAGCGTCGCGGGATCGAAACCCGGCGCGGCGATATCGACGAAGGCCAGCCGCTGTCGCGCGTCGCGGGCCCCGAGACGCTTGATCTCCGCCACGCATAACGGACATCGTCCGTCGAAGTACAGCACCAGTTCACTTGATTCCATGATTCGCATTCCTTCTTTTTTGTGTCGCATGCCTCATGAATCGATCGACTGCTTTCCGCCACGCCCTACCGCCGCCCCCGCGCGGCGGACGACGCGCTTACATCGGCTTGAGCACCATCAGGAAGTAGACGGTCAGCATCGCGAAGAACGCCGGATAGCCGAGCAGTTCCCAGCGCTTCGCATAGCGCCAGTACCGTTCCGGCAGCGCGGCATCGCCATTCACGTGCGCGAGCTTCGCCATCGCGGCCAGTTCGACCTGCAGCCACACGACCGGCAGCCAGCAGGCGCCGGCGATCGAATACAGCACGATCGACGCGACGAGCCACGGCGTATGCCACGGCCAGCCGGCCGTGTGCGCGAGCCAGAGCCCCGAAGCCGGCTGGAAGATCACGGCCGGCGTCGTGAACCACCAGTCCGCACGCACCACGAGGCGCGACACGGCCGCGATCGCGGGCACCGAGCGCGTGCGGTTCGCGAAGAACAGGTAGAACGCGGTGCCGAACCCCGTGCCGACCAGCAGCACCGAGGACAGGATGTGAAGCGCCTTGATGACGAGATAGGTATTCATGCTTGTTCTTCTTCTGAAAAAAGGATCAACAGGATGGCGAGAATCGGTACGTTCTTGAGCACGGGGCCGAACGGTTCGGCGAGCAAGCCCGGCATCGTGACCGCGATGACCGCCGAATACGCGACGATCAGCGCGGCTTGCGCGACCCACAGGCGGCGCGACGGCGCGACGACGGTCGCGATGCCGAACCCGAAGTCCAGCGCGCTGGCCGCATAGAGCGCGATCAGCGCAGGCAGCCCGGTCAGATGCGCCGGCGCAAGCAGCGCGAGGCTCGCGTGCAGCGGATGGATGAACGCGCTGGCGATGGCCGTCCAGATCCACACGATCGCCAGCGCGCCGCGCAGCAGCGGACGACGCCACATCGCGAGCGCGTCGCGGCGCAGCGCGGCCGCTTGCGCGCCGATGAAGCCGTCGATCCCGCGCGGCGGCCGACCGAGCAGGGCCGTGGCCGCTGCCGGATCGCCGGTGTTCCCGCCGCGCAGCATCGTCCACGTGTCGCGCGTGAACATCGCGCCCGGCAGCCTGCCGAACACCGTGGCCGCCACGCCGGCCAGCGGGCCCGGCAGCGTCACGCGCGCGGCAGGCGGAAACCCCAGCGCGGCACGGTAGCGGGCCAGCATCTCGCGGTATTCGACTTCATCGTTGCCGACTACGTCGATCACCGGGTTGCCCGCCGCCGGCGCATCGACGCATCGCGCGACGACTTCGGCGAGATCGTCGACGTGCACGGGTCGCAGCCGCTGATGGCCGCCCGCCGGCAGCACCTGCACGGGCAGGCTCGCGAGCATCCGGAAAAACCGCGCCGAAGCGCCGTCCGTGCCGTAGACGAGCGCGGGGCGCACGATCCGGAAGTCGATCGGCAGCGTCTGCAGGAAGCGGTCGGCCGCGTATTTGCTCGCGAAGTAGCGCGTATCGCCACGCTCGACACCGAGCGCCGAGATCTGGATCACGCGCCGCACGCCGGCGCGGCAGCACGCGGTGAAGAGCGCGCACGGCGCGGCGCGATGCACGGCGTCGAGCGTCGCGCCGCGCCGATCGGCGAGGATGCCGACCGCATTGATCACCACGTCGACGCCCGCCAGCCGCGCGAGCCACGCGTCAGGGTCGATGTCCTTCGCAAAGTCGATCGCGACGTCGTACGGGCCGGCCGCATGACGCACACCGCGCAGCACGCGATGGCCGCCGGCTTCGAGCTGCGCGCACAGTGCCCGCCCGATGAAGCCGTTCGCGCCGCACACGAGGACGGTCATGCTGCGCGCGCCGGTGCCGCCACGCGGGCAGGTCGACGGCAAGACAGTGTCCATTTTCATCCTTTATTTACAGTTATTTCTGTACAAACAGAAATAACGACCCCAAAAAAAGCGGGCTGTCTGCCCGCACTGCGCGTACCGCTTACTTCGACGGCTTGCGCCTGACCGTCTGGCTGATCTTCGCGCCGATGCCGAGCGCCTTCATCAGCGTATCGGGCTTGAGCCGCAGCATCTCGTCCGACCAGGTCGTGAGCGTCTCGACGAACTGCAGCGTGTCGCGGATGCGCTGCTCGGTCTCGCGGCTCTCGTTCGCAATCTCGGGATTCGTCAGGCAGTCGCGCAGCACCGTGAGCGTCGGTTCGATCTCGCGCTGGCGCCGCCCTTCGACGATCAGCTTGAACAGTTCCCAGATGTCGGTCGACGTCTCGAAGTGGTCGCGGCGGTCGCCCAGCACATGCACGACCTTCGCCAGCCGCCACGCCTGCAGTTCCTTCAGGCTCGTGCTGACGTTGGAGCGCGCCACGTTCAGCGTCTCGGCGATCTCGTCGGCCGCGATCGGCCGGCCGGCCAGATAGAGCAGCGCGTGGATCTGCGAGACGGTGCGGTTGACGCCCCACCGTGAGCCCATTTCGCCCCAGTGGAGAATGAATCGTTCGGCAATCGGTGTGAGTTCCATGACGTGAAATTTAGGCATTTCAGTTATTTCTGTCAAGAGAGAAATAATTGAACGATCCGCCAGGTTCCGGCGGCGCCCGCCCGCGATCTGCCGCATCCTTTACAATGCGCGGGATTTTCCCGAATTCAGGCCGTTTCTGCCTTTCAGACTAGAGGTTTCCATGATCATCAAACCGCGCGTGCGTGGCTTCATCTGTGTGACGACTCATCCGGTCGGCTGCGAAGCCAACGTCAAGGAACAGATCGACTACGTGACTTCGCACGGCCCGATCGCCAACGGCCCGAAAAAGGTGCTCGTGATCGGCGCGTCGACCGGCTACGGCCTCGCCGCCCGGATCTCGGCCGCCTTCGGCTCGGACGCGGACACGCTCGGCGTGTTCTTCGAGCGCGCCGGCAGCGAAACGAAGCCGGGCACGGCCGGCTGGTACAACAGCGCCGCGTTCGAGAAATTCGCCGCCGAAAAGGGGCGCTATGCGCGCAGCATCAACGGCGACGCCTTCTCCGACAAGGTCAAGCAGATCACGATCGACACCATCAAGCAGGATCTCGGCAAGGTCGATCTCGTCGTCTACAGCCTCGCGGCACCGCGCCGCACGCACCCGAAGACGGGCGAAACCATCAGCTCGACGCTCAAGCCGATCGGCAAGACGGTCACGTTCCGCGGCCTCGACACCGACAAGGAAGTGATCCGCGAGGTCACGCTGGAACCGGCGACGCAGGAAGAGATCGACGGCACCGTCGCCGTGATGGGCGGCGAGGACTGGCAGATGTGGATCGACGCGCTCGATGAAGCCGGCGTGCTGGCCGACGGCGCGAAGACCACCGCGTTCACGTATCTCGGCGAGCAGATCACGCACGACATCTACTGGAACGGCTCGATCGGCGAAGCGAAGAAGGATCTCGACAAGAAGGTGCTGTCGATCCGCGACAAGCTGGCCACGCACGGCGGCGACGCACGCGTGTCGGTGCTGAAGGCCGTCGTCACGCAGGCCAGCTCGGCGATCCCGATGATGCCGCTGTACCTGTCGCTGCTGTTCAAGACGATGAAGGAAAACGGCACGCACGAAGGCTGCATCGAGCAGGTGTACGGCTTGTTCAAGGACAGCCTGTATGGCGCGACGCCGCATGTCGACGAAGAAGGCCGCCTGCGCGCGGACTACAAGGAGCTCGATCCGCAGGTGCAGGCGAAGGTCAGCGCGCAGTGGAATCACGTGACGAACGACAACCTGTACGAGCTGACCGACTTCACCGGCTACAAGACCGAGTTCCTGCGCCTGTTCGGCTTCGAGATCGCCGGCGTCGACTACGACGCGGACGTGAGCCCGGACGTGAAGATCCCGGGCATCATCGACACCACCGTCTGACGGTACGGCCCGCCGCCCGTGCCGTGTGTGCAGCGCGGGCGGCAGGGTCGAGATTCCGGCGACGTCAACGCTGCGCCGGTTCTTCCAGATAGACGCCCGACGACAGCGTGGCCTTCACGTGCCGCGTGAGCTCGTCGGTCGACACTTCCTCCTCCCCTGCTTCGATCGCTTCGTACGCCTGGCGCACAACGTCGGCCGGCGTCGCCTTCGGCACGTCGAGGCCGGCCGTCAGGTCGGTATCGATGAAGCCGGCATGCAGCCCGACGACCTGCGTGCGCTGCTCGCGCAGCGAGTGGCGCAGCCCGTTGGTCAGCGCCCATGCAGCCGATTTCGACACGCCGTAGCTCGACAGGATCGGCCGGTTCACCCAGCTTGCGACCGACAGGATGTTCAGGATCGCGCCGCCGCCATGGTCGGCGAGGATGCCCGCGAACGCGCGCGACATCGCCAGCATCCCGAACACGTTGGTTTCGAAGTGATTGCGCAACGCGTCCGCCGCGCCTTCGTCCGTCAGGCTGCCGAGCCGCGCGATGCCCGCGTTGTTGATCAGCAGCGTGACGTCGCGTGCGACATCGGCCGCCGCGGCGACGGCCGCCGGATCGGTCACGTCGAGCTTCACCGGCACGACGCCCGGCAGCTTCACGGTGGCCGGATCGCGCGCCGCCGCATACACCTTGCGCGCCCCTCTCGCGAGCGCCTGCTTCGCAAACTCGAGCCCGAGCCCGCGGTTTGCGCCCGTCACGAACACGACTGCACCTTCGATCTTCATGATGCTTCCTTTCGCATGATGAATCGCATGCGCGCCGGCTCGCCGCGCGCGTGAGACCCGGTGGAAAACCAGACTGCCATTGCTTGTCGAACCGTTGCGCCGCCACGCGGCAGACGGTGAGCCTTCCGCTGCCCTTCCTGCCCCAGCGACGCCAAAGACGCCGACCGATTGCCATCCGGTGTTCCGGCCGCGGCTTTGCACCCTCCGCCAAGTCGGCTACACTCGATTTCAATGTCGATCACCATTGTCTTTGCGGTGCATTGTGTTCGCGCAATTCACCCATGTCAATGGTGATCGCTATTGTGTTTTCCAATCGACGCGATCGGCAAAATCAGGGAGGGATCTATGGGTGTGTCAAGACAGCAGGCTGCCGAGAACCGGAGCGCGATCGTCGCGGCCGCCGAGCGGCTGTTCCGCGTGCGCGGCGTCGACGCGGTAGGGCTCACGGAGCTGATGAAGGAAGCCGGCTTCACGCAGGGCGGCTTCTACAACCACTTCAAGTCGAAAGACGCGCTGGTCGCCGAAGTGATGGAAAAGGCGATGCAGGACCGCGCGGATTCGCCGAACGCCGGCAGTCTCGATGCGCAGGTGGCGCTGTATCTGTCGGCCGCGCATCGCGACAACGTCGAGGCCGGCTGTCCGCTGTCCGGTTTCGCGGGCGATGCGCCGCGACTGACCGATGCGGCGCGGGCGTGCTATGCGCACGGCCTCGCCACCTATCTCGACCGGCTGGAACGGATGGTGGCTGCGGAAGGCGCGACGCCGACGCAGACGCGCCGCGACGCGATCGCGGTCTTCAGCCAGATGGTCGGCGCGCTCGTGCTGTCGCGCGCGATTGCGGGCACCGATCCGGCGCTGGCGGACGAGATCCTCGCGGCCGGGCGGGACACGCTCGCCGACAGGCGGGACGATCCGGGCGCACCGGCGTAGTCCCGCCAAAACGTCATGGTGCGTTGGCCTGCGCGGCGTGTTGGCGTGCCGACGTGCGCGGCGGTACTGCAGCGTCGTGCCGCGCTATTCGACTCCCCGTGCGGCATCCCACAGCGGCTGCGCACCGCGCGCCGCATTCCAGGCGGCAAAACGCGTGCGCCACGATTCGAACGGCTCCGCCAGCGGGTGGCGCGGATCGTCGCTGAGCGAATACGCCATCCCCTCGATCAGCCAGCGCGGCTTGGTCGCGACGGCCAGGTTGCCGAGCACTTCCGCCTGCCGGTGATGGATCAGCTCGTGCGCGAGAAAGTAGGTCTGCCAGCCGCGCGGCGCGACGACCACGCCGAAATTCCCGAGCGTCAGCGCCGCGCGCTGGCCGACGCCGAATGCATCGGCGCATGCGCGCGTCGAACAGAACACCACGCGCGGCGCCGCCTGGAACGGGCCGACGGCCGCCGCCGCGCGCGCATAGCCGTCGCGATAGAGTTGCCGCGCGTCGCCGAGCTTCGCGGCATCGTCCGTGCAGAGATCGGCGCTCGGGCACGACACGCCCGGGACCAGCGCGGGCGCGACGACGCGCAGCGGCTTGACGAGCGCATACGCGGCAATCGGCAGCGCGACGAGCAGGCCCGTGAGGGCGAAAGCGACATGGGAGCGTTTCATCGAGGCGGTGGTTCCGGGGTGTTCTGCTGAGGTTTTCCTGCGTGAATATATCGGACTGGCGACGTCATCGGTCCTGTTTCATTTCCGGCCGAAACCCGGCGGACGGCCGGTGCTCGCCACGACCGGCGAGACCTTCCGGCGCTTGCCACCGCCATCTATCCCTCTGCCCAAACAAAGACTTTTTACGACCTAATTGCGCCTGAATAATATATTGGACGCATTACCGGGCGCATCGCATCCTTGCCCTCTACCGGCCCGCAGCGGCCGCACGACCAGGACAGGACATGAACGGAAACGAACGGCTCACCGGCATCGGCTACGGATTGCTCGCGGCGCTCATCTGGGGCGGTTTCCCGGTCGTCACGCGCCTCGGCGTCACGCACTCGGCCCTCGATGCGTACGACATCGCGTTCATCCGCTTCGTCGTCTCCGGCACGCTGCTGCTGCCCGTCCTGCTGCGCCGCGGCCTCGGCACGCTGCGCCCGGCGTCGGTCGCGCTGATGGTAGCCGGTGCCGGCGCGCCCTACATCCTGACCGTCGCGGCGGCGTTGAGTCGCGCGCCGGTCGGCTACTTCGCGCTGACGCCGGGCAGCATGATCGCGTTCACGGCCATCCTCGGCCGGCAGATCGCGCACGAGCGACTGAGCACCGCGCAGATCGCCGGCATCGTCACGATCCTGGCCGGCATCGCGCTGGCCGCGTCCGATGCGCTGCGCGGCGCGATCGGGCTGCCGGCGCTCACGCTGTTCATGCTCGGCGGCTTGCTGTGGGCCGTCTATAACGTCACGACGAAACGCGCCGGCGCCAGTGCGCTGCACGCGACGGCCGTCGTGGCGGTCGGCTCGGCGGTGCTCTACTGTCCGCTCTATCTGGCCGTGCGCGGCGGCGCCGTGCTGCATGCGCCGGTCGCGGCCATCGCCACGCAGGCGATCTACCAGGGCGTGCTGATGTCGGTGCTGGCGCTCTACTGCTTCAGCCGGGCCGTCGTCGCACTCGGCCCGGCAATCGGCGCGACCTTCGCCGCAATGATGCCGCTGCTCGCCACGCTCGAGGCCATGCTGATGCTTGGCGAACGGCCGCATGCGCCGGCACTTGCCGGTATCGCGATCGTCACGGCCGGGATGGGTTTGAGTCTCGTCAGCCGGTGGCGTACGGGCGATGCGCCGGCCATCCCGCGGCAGAACTCCGCCGCAAACGGCTGAGCTGAGCCCTGCATATCAGGCGACGTGCCCCGTGCTCGCGTCGCCAGCACCCGTCGTCCGGCGGCTCCAGCGCACCCCCAGCCACAGAAGCACGACACTGCACACGAACAGGATCGCCTCGACCAGCACCGTATCGACATGCCAGTACCGCGTCAGCAGCACGGCAACGACGTCGAACACGAAATGGAGCGCAATCGCATACGCCAGCCAGCGTTTCGTCCCGCGCACGAACGTCTGCAGCACGATCAGCGATAGCCCGACATGCGCGGCCAGCGCGCTCGCGCGTTCGAGCAGCGCGAGAAACGGCGACGCGAGCGTCATGCCCGCGAACTGCGACCCGATCAGCGACTGCACGCCCTCGGGCACCACGACGCCCGCGTGCGCGAGCAGATAACCCGTGCCGAGCGCGAGAAACCCGACGCCGACCAGCAACATCGCCTCCAGCCCGCCGTGCCCGAGCCCGAGCATCACGGCCGTCGACGCGTCATGCCGCTTCGGCAGCAGATACCGGAACGCGACCCAGCGCCCGCCTTCCTCGAAGAGCCCGGCCGTCAGCGCCGCGAACACGAGCATCGGCAGGTGCCAACGCGGATCGTGCGCGAGCCAGTGGAACAGCGGGATCTGCCACGACAGGCGCAGCACCGGCTGGAACACGAAGAAGGTCAGCATGCCGTAGAAAAACACGCGCCACGGCACCTGCGTGCGGTGCCGCCACGCGGCCGCGAGCCACGCAGGCGCGAGCAGCGCGGCGACACCGGCCGCGAGCGTGACGAACAGGAGCGCCGGCGCAACGGGATGCACGGCGCGCCCGGTTACGCCAGCTGCTTGTGGAAATACGTCGTCGCGCAGAACGCGCCATCAGGCATCAGCGCGAAGTTCGGCACGACGCCCACGCGCTGCCAGCCGGCCCGCTCGTACAGCCGCTCGGCGTCGCTGCCCGTCACGGTGTCGAGCACGAGCACGGTCTTGCCGGCGTCGCGCGCGGCCGCGTCGGCCGCCGCCATCAGCCGCGCGGCGATGCCCTGCCGGCGCGCGTGCCGCGACACGAGCATCTTCGCGATATCCGCGCGATGCGGCTGGTTCTCGGGCTGCGCGGTCACGACCTGCACGGTGCCGACGATCCGGCCGGCGGCATCCTCGGCAACGAGCAGGATGCGCTCGCCGTTCGCGACGCCGTCGGCGACGCGGGTCCAGAACGCGACGGCGGTCGGCCGCGCGATCGGCAACATGAAGCTGACGGACGCACCGCCCTCGACGCAATCGATCAGCACATCGGCCAGCGCATCGACGCAGGCCCTCGCTTCGCCCGCGTCGACGCGACGGACAGCAACGGATTCGGTCATGCCATCTCCGGTAGTCAGGTGGGCCGCACGCGCGGGTTCGGCGTGCGTCCGGATCGGAAGGAACACCGGCCGGCCGTCGCGGCTCGCGCAACGGCGGCAGGCACGCGGCAACGCCGCGCCTGGTCGGCGCGTGTTACCGCCCCATCATCCTACGCGACGAAAATTTTCGTTGCATCGCCGTTCGGCTCCCCTATACTTAGCCACATGGCTAACTTTCAACCCGGCATCAGCGACGTCTTCCACGCCCTCGCCGATCCGACGCGCTGCGCGATCGTCAGCGCGCTCGGCCACGGCGAACGGACCGTCTCCGCGCTGGCGGCGCCGTTCGACATGGCGCTGCCGTCGTTCATGAAGCACGTCGCGGTACTCGAGCGCAGCGGCCTCGTGCAGACCCGGAAAGCCGGCCGCTCGCGCACCTGCATGCTGGTCGGCAGCCGGCTGAGCGAGGCCGAGACATGGCTCGCCGAGCAGCGCGCGCTGTGGGAAGCCCGATCCGATCGTCTCGTCGAATTCGTCGAACGCCGTCACCAGGAGGAACAAGATGTCAGCAAGCCCCGTCGACCCCGTTGAAACCCTCGATCTCGTCATCACGCGCACGCTGCGCGCGCCGCGCCACGCGCTGTGGCGTGCGTGGACCGACCCCGAACTGCTGAAGGAATGGTGGTGCCCGAAACCGTGGACCACCGAAGTGCGCGCGTTCGACCTGCGGCCCGGCGGCGCCTTTCATACGCTCATGCGCGGCCCCGATGGCGGCTCGAGCGACAATCCCGGCTGCTTCCTCGAGATCGTGCCCGAATCGCGCATCGCGTTCACCTCGATGCTCGCGGGCGGCTGGCGGCCGCAGGCACCGTGGCTGGGCTTCACGGCGATCATCACGATGGCCGACGACGATGCGGGCAGCCGCTACGAAGCGCGCGTGATGCATCCGGACGCCGCGACGCGCGAGCGCCATGAAGCGCTCGGCTTCTTCGAGGGCTGGAACACCTGCATCACGCAGCTCGACGCCTTCGCGGCCGCGCTGCGCTGAGCGCGGCCGCGTGTGCGGTCATTGCGTGCCGCCTCACGCGCGCCTAGGATTCCTGAAGGAAGCATGACGACACGCCGGCCTCCGGCGTGCACCGTCGCGCGCGCTCCGCGGGAGGCAACATGTTGCACACGCACACGCATTCGACCCGGGTCAGCCGGCACCTGAACGCCCCGCGCGGGCGCGTCTACCGCGCCCTGCTCGATCCGCACGCGGTCGAGCAATGGAAGGTGCCCGACGGCATGACCTGCCGCGTGCATGCGTACGACGCGCGCGAAGGCGGCGCGCTGCGCGTGTCGCTGAGCTACGACGCGCCATCGGCCGGCACCGGCAAGACCACCGCGCACACCGATACCTATCACGGCCGCTTCGTCACGCTCGTGCCGGACGAGCAGATCGTCGAGATCGACGTGTTCGAAACCGACGATCCGATGCTGCGCGGCGCGATGACGATCACGATCACGCTGTCCGACGAAGCGGGCGGCACGCGCGTCGACGCCGTGCACGACGGGGTGCCGCCCGGCGTGCCGGCCGCCGACAACGAGACCGGCTGGCAAATGGCGCTGGCAAGGCTCGCGGCGCTGGTGGAGGCCGCGTAGCAGCGTTCCTGCCGGCGGCGGGATGCGATGCGGCGGCGCAAAACGCCGCCGCGTGCGACACTGGCCCGCACCCGATCCATCCGGACCCGCACGAGGAGACGCTCGCGATGAACGCCGCACGCACCGCCACCTGGTATTTCGATTTCGTTTCGCCGTTCGCCTATCTGCAGCAGGAACGGTTCGACCAGCTCCCACCGGCCGCCGCGTTCGAGCCGCGGCCCATCGTGCTCGGCGCACTGCTTGCACACTGGGGCCAGAAAGCACCGGCCGAGATCGCGGCGAAACGCGTCTTCACCTATCGACACGCGCAATATCGCGCGGACAAGCTCGGCATTCCGTTCCGGATGCCGCCCGCGCATCCGTTCAATCCGATCAAGCCGCTGCGCCTCGCGATCGCGATGGGCAACTCACCCGACGCGATCCGGCGGATCTTCCGGCATATCTGGCGCGACGGCCAGGACGTGTCGACACCGGAAGGCTTCGCCGCGCTGTGCGACGCCGTCGGCTTTCCGGAAGGCGTGACGGCCGTCGACGCCCAGCCGGTGAAGGACGCGCTGCGCGCGAACACCGATGATGCGATCGCGCACGGCGTATTCGGCGTGCCGACCTTCGAACTCGAAGGCGACCTGTTCTGGGGCGAGGATGCGACCGACATGTTCGCCGACTGCGCGACGTCGCGCGCGTGGCTCGAGTCGCCCGAGGTGCGCCGCATCAGCGCGCTGCCCGAGGGGATCCGGCGCGGCTGACGGCACAGCCACCGCCCGGCGCTTGCCGCGCATCCCGCATCCCGCGTCAGGCGTCGCGCCCTTCGACGAGCCCCGGCACGGCCTCCCGCATCATCGCGGCAAACCGCACGAGCCGCGACGGATAGAACTGCGCATGCGGGTAGGTCAGGTAGACGGGCAGCGGCGCGGCCTGCCACTCGGGCGCGAGATGGACGAGTTCACCACGCGCGAGGTGGTCGGCCAGCATCCATGACGACCCGACGCACGCGCCCACGCCGAGCAACGCCGCGCTGCGCAGCGCGTACAGGTTCGCAGTCGTGAAGCGCGGGCGGATCGCAATGCGCCGCGTCTCGCCCGTGACCGAATGCGTGAGCGCCAGCTCGCTGCGGTAGTACGTGCGCAGCGACAGCCACGGCAACGCGGCCAGCGCGTCGGGGTCGGCCGGCACGTCCGCGCCGTTCAGCACGGACGGTGCGGCGACCACGAAGCGCGGCACCTTCGAGAGCCGGATCGCGACGACGGCCGGATCGGTCGGCTCGCCCACCTGGATCGCGCAATCGATACCGCTACCGACGAAATCCCGCACCTCGTCCTGCAGCAGCCACTCGACCGACACGCGCGGATAGTCGCGCAGGAACCGCGCGAGCGGCGCGACGAAACGCTCCTGGCCGAACGCGTGCGGCACCGCGACCCGCAGCAGCCCGTCGGGCTCCTCCTGCGCGCCGCGCAGATCGGCCTCGAACGCCGCCCAGTTCGCCAGCAGCTCCTTCGCGCGCTTGAAGCAGCGCTCGCCGTCGACGGTCAGCCGCATCGTGTGCGTCGTGCGCTGCAGCAGCCGCATGCCGAGCGAGCGTTCGAGCGCCTGCAGCCGCCGGCTGATCGTCGGCTGCGTCGTATGCAGTTGCGCGGCAGCGGCCGACAGGCTGCCGGCCTCGACTATGCGCACGAAGGTTTCCATCAGCTCGAAACGATAGCCGGCACCGTCCACCGGCACCGCCTGAACGCGCGGAGACCCGCCAGCAGCACGGGAGAAGGGGGATTTTTCGGTCATGCGTGAAGCGTATAACAAATCTGCGCAGGGCGGCACTACCGTGGCCGGCCGCGTGCCGCCACACTCGCGTCCATCCCTTCATCGCACCCAGGATGCACGCCATGTCCACCCCGTCCCGTCTCGATGCCGCGCCCCGCGAAGCACACGCCCCGGCCCACCCGGCCGCCCATTCGATGCCCGATCGCCGGCTCGTGCTGCTGCTCGCGGCCGCCGCGGGCCTCGGCGTCGCGCCGCTCTACTACGCGCAGCCGATGCTCGGCGCGCTCGGGCCCGATCTCGGCGCATCGGCACGCGCGATCGGCTTCGTACCGACGCTCACGCAGCTCGGCTATGCGCTCGGCATCCTGCTGCTCGCGCCGCTCGGCGACCGCTTCGACCGCCGCCGCGTGATCGCAACCAAGGCCGCGACGCTGGTCGTCGCGCTGCTGCTCGCCGCCATCGCGCCGTCGCTCGGGCTGCTGCTCGCGGCGAGCTTCGCGATCGGCCTCGCCGCGACGATGGCGCAGGACGTCGTGCCGGCCGCCGCGACGCTCGCGCACGACGCGCATCGCGGCCGCATCGTCGGCACGGTGATGACGGGGCTGCTGCTCGGCATCCTGCTGTCGCGGGTCGTGGCCGGGTTCGTCGCCGAGACGGCCGGCTGGCGCGCAATGTTCGCGCTCGCGGCCGCCAGCGTCGCCGCGATCGGCGTCGTGGCCGCGCGCGGGCTGCCGCACTTCGAGCCGACCACGCGCCTGCCGTATCGCGCACTGATCGGGTCGCTCGGCGCGCTGTGGCGCCAGCATCCGGCGCTGCGCCGCGCCGCGCTCGCGCAGGGGCTGCTGGCCATCGGTTTCAGCGCGTTCTGGTCGACGCTGGCGGTGATGCTGCACGGCGCACCGTTCCACCTCGGCAGCGCGGCCGCGGGCGCGTTCGGCCTCGCGGGCGCCGCCGGCGCGCTGGCCGCGCCGATTGCCGGGCGCCTGGCCGACCATCACGGCCCCGAGCACGTCACGCGCTTCGGCATCGGCATCGCGACGGTGTCGTTCGCGTCGATGGCCGCTGCGCCGCTGATGTCGCCGCATGCCCAGCTCGTGCTGCTCGCGGTCGCGACGATCGGCTTCGATCTTGGCGTGCAGGCCACGCTGATCGCACACCAGGCGATCGTCTACCGGATCGACCCCGCGTCGCGCAGCCGCCTCAACGCGGTGCTGTTCGTCGGCATGTTCATCGGGATGGCGGCCGGCGCCGCGATCGGCAGTTTGTTGCTCGCGCAACTGGGCTGGAACGCGGTGACCGCGCTGGCCGTGGTCACCTCGCTGGCCGCGCTCGCGGTGCGAATCTGGCGCAGCTGATTTTCCGCATCGCACGCACACGGCGGGCAGGCCCACAGGGCTTGCCCGCCTTTTCTTTTATTTTCGACCGGCGCACGCATGACGCTGCGCGGCCTGGCAGATTCGTGCGCATTCGGCACGAAAAGCGACCATCCTGTGCAAGGTCCGCACCGGCTCGAACGAATGTCCAGTTCAACCAATTATTTTTCCGGCGGCCGTGCGCATCGATGCTGAAACATCGGACGATTCGACGCGCCCCGCCACACGGCGCTCGCCCATCCGGCCCCACTGCACAGCCCCGTTTTATCAGGGGATTCCCGGTATTTTTTCGCATTTTCTTCGAAATAACGGGTGACATACTTGCCCCCCGTTGCGCTCCGGTGCGAGCGCGCTTCCAGATCCTGCCGGCCGTACGTCATGCACTGCGGCTCCGTCGGGGCCGCACAACATGAACAATTTCGACACCTCGATCCAGATCTTCCTCACCCACGTGACGTTCGGCCCGCTGATGAATCACGCGATCCGCGTGATCGCCGGCCTGTACACGTTCAAGGGCTTCGTGCTCATCCCCGTGCTGTGCTGGCTGTGGTTCCAGCCAGGCCCGAACCGCGAGCGGCAGCGCGAGCTGGTCGTCGCGACGATCGCGAGCGGGCTCATCGCGCTCGCGATCGGCCGGCTGCTCGCCCAGGTGCTGCCGTTCCGCGTGCGGCCGATCTACAACCCCGAGCTGCATCTGCACTTCCCGTCGGCGGGACTGCGTGCGGCCACGCTGCAGGCATGGAGTTCGTTTCCGAGCGATCACGCGATGCTGTGGATGGCGATCGCTACCGGCATCTTCATCATCGCGCGTCGCGTCGGCGTGTTCGCGCTGCTGTATGCGGTCGTGTTCATCTGCCTGCCGCGCGCCTATCTCGGCTTTCACTACCCGACCGACCTGATCGCGGGCGCCGCGATCGGCATCGCGATCGCGTGGCTGCTGACGCGCGATGCGATCCGCTCGCGCTTCGCGCCGCAGGTGCTGGCGATGATCCGGCGCTTCCCCGCGCCCGCCTATACGCTCGCGTTCCTGCTGTGCTTCGAGCTGATCACGCAGTTCGACGAACTGCTGACGCTCGCGCAGTCGGCCACCCACACGATGTGACGGGGAGACGCCGCGATGCTGCCGCTGCTTTCGTTCCGCCGTCGCCCCGGCACGCGCTGCCGGCCCTGTGCGGCGGCGGCGCGTCGCGCGACGGCCGTGCCGATCAGTCGCGATCGGGCGCACCCAGCGGAAAGAACGAGCGATACGGCCGCGCCTCGTCGACCGCGCGCGCAAACGACGGCCGCGCCAGCAGACGCTTGCGGTACGCGATCACGTTCGCGAACGACGGATCGATCCGGTGCGTCCAGTCCGCATAGAACAGGAACGGCGCCGCGCCGCAGTCGGCGAGGCTGAAGCGCTCGCCGGCCGCCCATTCGCGATCGGCCATCTTCCTGTCCAGCCACGCATAGGACGTGTCGAGCATCGCGCGCGCATCGGCGACACCGCGCGCGTCGCGCTCGGCTTCCGGCCGCAGCGCGTCGTGCACGACTTTCTGCTGCGGCGTCGACACGTAGTTGTCGAAGAAACGATCCATCGTCCGCACCTCGAGCGCCGCGTGCGGATCGTCGGGCAGCAGCCGCACGGGGCCCGGATGGTTCAGGCCGAGATACTCGATGATGATCGACGCCTCGACCACGGTGCGGCCGGCATCGACGAGCACCGGAAAGCGCTTCAGCGGCCACAGCGCAGTCAGTTCCTGCATCGGCTTCGGATCGTCGTGCGCGAGCACGCGATACGCGAACGGCGTGCCGTTCTCGTACAGCGCGGTCAGCACCTTCTGGCAGTATGACGAAAAGGGATGGGCGTATAGCGTCGGCATCATCGTGCGGTCTCTCAGGGTTTCGGCGCCGCGTGATGCGGCGCCACGTGATCGGATACCTTGACGACGAACGGCATGCGGCCGTTTCGACAGCGATCGGAAATTTTTTTTACTGCGGCTCGGCCCGTTACGACCGGCCGTCCATCACGACGCGCCCTTCGGCACGCCAGCGCAGCATCCCGCCGCCGAGATTCGCCACCGTGTCGAAGCCGGCCTTCAGCAGAATGACGGTCGCCTGCGCAGATCGCCCGCCGGCCCGGCATACGGTCACGACCGGCCGGTCGCGTGCGATCTCGCCGGCGCGCGCGGCCAGTTCGCCGAGCGGAATCGGCGTCGCGCCGGGCAGGTGGCCGAGCGGGCCCGTGAATTCGTCCGGCTCGCGCACGTCGACGACCTGCACCGCCGGCAGATGATCCTCGAGCCATTGCGGATCGATTTCCCAGAACCCGGCGAACGTATAGACGAGCGGCGCCCAGTCGGGCGCGACCTGCACATCGGGCGCATTCGCGGCGACGCCGCACTGCAGGTTCGCCGGCACGGCGACGTCGATCTGCCGCGGGTGCGCGAGCCCGAGATTGCGCATGTAGCCGGCGAAATCGTCTTCGCTCAGATCGCCGCCGAGGCGCGGATTGAAACGCCGCTCCTCGCCGACGCTCGTCACCGTGAGCCCGCGATAGTCGTGCGCCGGATACAGCAGGCACGCGGCCGGCAGCGTGAAGAGCCGGCCGTGCACCGCGCGATACAGCGCGCGCGGGTCGCCCTGCTGGAAATCGGTGCGGCCGGTGCCGCGGATCAGCAGGCAATCGCCGGTGAACGCCATCGATTCGTCGTCGAGCACGAGGCTGATGCAGCCGTTCGTGTGGCCGGGCGTCGCGCGCACGGTGAGGTAGCGCGCGCCGAAGGCGCAGCGGTCGCCGTCGTTCAGATAACGATCGGCGCCCTGCGCGCCGCTCGCGGCCGAGATCGCGATCGTGCTGCCCGTGCGCTGCTTCAGCAGCCACGCGCCCGTCACGTGATCGGCATGCACGTGCGTATCGACGGTCGCGACGAGCCGCAGCCCGAGCTCGTCGAGCAGCGCCGCGTCGCGGCGAACCTGTTCGAACACGGGATCGATCAGCACCGCTTCGCGCGATGCGCTGTCGGCAAGCAGGTACGTGTACGTCGACGATTGCGGGTCGAAGAGTTGCCGGAAGATCATCGCGAAGTCGCTCCGTCGCTGGTTGATGCTTGCTTGATGCCTGCTTGATGCGTGTTGTCCGGCCCGCGCCGCGATTGTCGCTGTCGCGCGGGCCGCCCCGTCGTGGTCCTGCATGGCCGGCATCCGGCCGGCACGGTGTGTCAGCTGGGCTGCGTCACGTAGCGCAGGTACGGTTTCAGCGTCCGGAAGCCGTCCGGATATTTCTGCTTCGCAGCATCGTCCGACACCGACGTCGGAATGATGACATCGTCGCCCGGCTTCCAGTTGACCGGCGTCGCCACCGTATGCTTCGCGTTGAGCTGCAGCGCATCGAGCAGGCGCAGCACCTCGTCGAAATTGCGCCCGGCGCTCATCGGATAGACGAGCATCGCCTTGACCTTCTTGTCCGGCCCGATGACGAACACCGAGCGCACGGTCGCGTTGTCGACCGCCGTGCGCGGGCCGCCACTCGCGTTCGGATGAATCATGTCGTACAGTTTCGCGACCTTCAGCTCGTCGTCGCCGATCAGCGGATAGTTGACCGCATGACCCTGCGTTTCAGCGATATCCGCGACCCACTTCCGGTGATCGCTGACCGGATCGATCGACAGCCCGATGATCTTCGTGTTGCGCTTGTCGAATTCCGGTTTGAGTCCGGCCATGTAGCCGAGTTCGGTCGTGCACACCGGCGTGAAATCCTTCGGATGGGAAAACAGGATCGCCCAGTGGTCGCCGATCCATTCATGAAAGTGGATCGTTCCCTCGGTGGTCTCCGCAGTGAAATCGGGCGCGTCCTCGCCTAGTCGAATCGACATGTTCGTCTCCGTGAAAGGGGAATCGTCACGACGCCCGCGCCGCGGCTTGCGCGCGACGCGCGATCGTCCGCGCGCGAAGTGCCGGCATGGCACATGCCGGTTCCGCGCGTTCATATAGCGTAGTTGACATCCTCCCTCACCTAAAGGGGGATTCCTACGGTGCTCCCCCGGCATCGATCCAGGATGAGTCACTTCGGTGGGTTCCTGCTGCTGGCGGCATGACTGCACCGCTCACTTCGCAGGCGCAACGGGCGTGTCCCGCCCTGAGAATGCTGATTGCGCCGACCAGATCGGCGTTTTCCTCAAAGCCGCATTCGACGCACGCGAATCGCTCCTGCGTGCGCCGGTTCTCTGACGACACATGCCCGCAGCGCCGGCAGGTGCGGCTCGTGTTCTGCGGCGGCACCGCGATCAGGTAGCCACCGTTCCACGCCAGCTTGTAGTCCAATTGACGGCGGAACTCGAACCATCCCTGATCGAGAATGCTTCTATTCAGACCAGACTTGGCCCGAACGTTTCTTCCCGGCGCATCGGAGCTGCCTGCCGCCGACCTGGACATATTCCGTACCTGCAAGTCTTCGATACACACCATCGCGTGGTTTTGGCTGATCGTGGTTGAGTACTTGTGCAGGTAGTCGCGGCGAACGTTTCCGATACGGGAGTGGATACGCTGGATACGGGATTTCGCCTTCTTCCAGTTGTTGCTGAATTTCGTTTTGCGGCCCATTGCCTGTTGCGCCTTGCGCAGCACGGTTTGATGCCGTTTGAAGCTGTTGAGCGGCGCGAAGAACGTGCCGTCCGAGAGTGTGGCGAAGCGGGCAATACCCATGTCGATGCCGACCGCACCGCCATTCGGGAGCGGCCGATCGACTTCCCGCTCTGTCTGAATGCTCACGTACCATTTGCCGCACGATTGGCTGACGGTGACGTTCCTCAGCTCGCCCAGCGCCTCACGGCTGTTGCGATAGCGGAGCCAGCCCAGCTTGGGCAGGAAGATGCGGCTGTTGGCCTGGTCGAACTTGATTTGCTTCGGGTCCGGATAGCGGAAGCTGTCGCGTTGGCCCTTCTTCTTGAAGCGTGGAAAGTCGGCCCGCTTGGCGAAGAAATTGGCGTAAGCCCGTTCGAGGTCCTTGAGCGCCTGCTGCAACGGATGCGTCGGTGCATCCTTGAGCCACGGGGTTTCCGTACCGTTTCGCCACTCGGTGAGCAGCTTACACAGTTCGGCGAAGCCGAGTTTCTTCTTGCGCTGCTCGTAACATGTCTTCTGCAACGCCAGTGCCTTGTTGAAGACGAAACGGCACGAACCGGCGAAGCGGCGCATGTCGCCCTGCTGATCGCCGGTCGGCATCAATTCGTACTTGAAGGCCTGGAAACGTTGCATCGACTCAATGTACTTTGGCCCATGAGCAACGACAACGACATGGGCACGGAAGACACTTCACCATTCTGATACATGTTCGTCGTGTGTTCGTGACCCAATACCGCCGAGAGGTGTTCACCCAGGCAATCCTAGACGACCTGCGTAGCATCCTTATCCGCGTCAGTACCGACTTCGAGGCGGAACGGGTCGAGTTAGATGAGGAGGGCAATCACATTCGCGTGCAGGCGAACCATCCGCCAAAGGTCACCGTGTCGCCGCTCGTGGGCCGCCTGAACAATGTCTCCAACAGCAAGATCCGGGAGAAGATCTATCGGGGTATCCGCAAGAGTGTGGTCGTCGTCCTGCTTCGCTGGAAGCCGCTGCGGTGCGCCCCTGGAGATCATTCGCCAGCACATCGAACGGCAGCAGACACCGCAATGACCACCGAAAGGACACCTACGGTGTCCACGCTCTCCTTTCCCGGCCTGATGGCCAAGGGTGCCGTACATCCGGCTCGCGTACGTGCCGTGACCAATTCCGACGACGAATGCAGTGCAGCAGAACGTTGCGCCGCACCCGGCCGCTAGTGCGCACTGACTTACACTACCGGCTGTTCTCGTCTTACGTTCACAGGAATTCCAACGACATGTCGATGACGATCGATCCGAAGCAGGCCGCCGCGCTGCTGGCCGTCGCCGACACGGGCAGCTTCGAGCAGGCGGCCGTGCGCCTGCACGTGACCGCGTCCGCCGTCACGCAGCGGGTCCGCGCGCTGGAGGCAAGCCTCGGCACGCCGCTCGTGCTGCGCACGCGGCCGTGCCGCCCGACGGTGGCCGGGCAGCGCGTATTGCAGCATCTGCGCCGCGTCGCGCTGCTGCAGGCCGACCTGCAAAGCACGCTCGCGACCGAGCGCGAATCGCCGATCTCGGTCACGATCGCGCTCAATTCCGACAGTCTCGGTACGTGGTTTCTGCCAGCGCTGACGTCGGTGCTCGCGGGCGAGCGCATCCTGTTCGAGCTGATCGTCGAGGATCAGGACCATACGTTCGCGCTGCTCGAAAGCGGGATGGCGGTCGGCTGCGTGACGACCGAGCCGAAGCCGATGCGCGGCTGCCTCGCGACGCCACTCGGCACGATGCGCTACCGGCTGCTCGCGGCCGCCGCGTTCGCGGTGCGCTGGTTCCCGCGCGGGCTGAACCGCACGAGCGCGCGCCGCGCGCCCGTCGTCGCGTATTCGCGGCGCGATACGCTGCAGTCGTCGTTCCTGAAGGAGAAGTTCGGGTTGCTCGAGGGCGCGTACCCGTGCCACTACGTGCCGGGTACCCATTCGCACTTCGCGGCGGTGCGGCACGGGCTCGGCTATGCCATGGTGCCGGAGCCGCTGATCGGCAGTGCGCCGCTCGATACGCAGGGGCTCGTCGATCTCGCGCCCGCACATCCGACCGACGTCACGCTGTACTGGCACGCGTGGACCGTGCAGTCGCCGACGATGGCGTCGTTGTCCGAGCGGGTGGTCGAAGCGGCGCGCCGGTTGCTCGCGCCGCTGCCGTGACGCGCGTTTGAGCGGCACCGCCGCGCCGTACAGCGTGCGGTGTGCGGTGTGCGGTGTGCGGTGTGCGGTGTGCGGCGCGGTACACCTCGCGACGAGAATCCCCGCCGCGCCGCCTATACTTTTTCCATCGGCCTCGCGAACGCGCCGTGCGGCCGATCACGCAAATCCGGCCGCGCCCTTTCCCGCAAGGAGAACATCATGTCTCGCCGCTACATCGATTGCCGCGAGTTTCCCAGCGCGATGAATTGCTCGGTCGCGATTTCTGCCGACTCCGATAACGAACTGCTGGAGGCCGCCGTGCAACATGCGGTCCTGGTGCACCAGCACACCGACAGCGCCGAACTGCGCACGCAGCTGAAAGCGCTGTTCCGCGACGGCACACCGCCCGCCGACGCACCCCGGCAAGCGTAATCCGCCGGCTCGCCCGATATCGACAGACGGGTTGCCACGTCGCCCCCGTCGCCTCTCCGCCTCCTGCTTCGCGCCACATCGGGCCGGCGCCCCCGCCGGCCGGCGCATTCCCCCTTACGCGCGGCGCTGCGCGAAATACGCGCCGACCGCGTCGATAAACGTATCGATGTCCGCGCGCGACACGTCGCAGTGCGTGACGAAGCGCGACGCATACAACATCTGCGTGAGGATCCCGCGCGCCTTGAGCCACACCTCGAGCGGCGCGCAATCGGCTTCGGGGAATTGCGCGAACACCATGTTCGTCGCGTGCGACAGCACCTTCACGGCGTCGATGCGTGCGAGACCTTCGGCGAGATACGCGGCATTCGCGTGATCGTCCGCGAGCCGCTCGACATTGTGATCGAGCGCATACAGGCAGGCCGCCGCGAGAATGCCCGACTGCCGCATCGCGCCGCCGAGCACCTTGCGCCAGCGCTGCGCGCGCTCGATCAGCGCACGGTTGCCGACCAGCACCGAGCCGACCGGTGCGCCGAGCCCTTTCGAGAAGCAGATCGACACGGTGTCGAACGGCGCGCCCAGCTCGGCGATCGACCGGCCCGACGCGACGGCCGCGTTGCATACCCGCGCGCCGTCGAGGTGCAGCGACAACCCGCGGCTGCGCGCGAACGCGGTGGCTTCCTGCACATAGCCTTCCGGCAGGACCTGGCCGCCGATCGTGTTTTCGAGCGCGAGCAGGCGCGTGCGGGCAAAGTGATTGTCGATCGGCTTGATCGCCGCGGCGATCTTCGCGAGCGGCAACGTGCCGTCCGGCGCGTTCTCGATCGGCTGCGGCTGGATGCTGCCCAGCACGGCCGCGCCGCCGCCTTCGTACTTGTAGGTGTGCGCGAGCTGGCCGACGATGTACTCGTCGCCGC
This sequence comes from Burkholderia sp. AU30198, assembly GCF_020419825.1. Taxonomy (NCBI): domain Bacteria; kingdom Pseudomonadati; phylum Pseudomonadota; class Betaproteobacteria; order Burkholderiales; family Burkholderiaceae; genus Burkholderia; species Burkholderia sp. AU30198. Next base: position 175,987 of record NZ_JAIZSA010000011.1, read on the forward strand.
GCTCGCAATGCGCCATCAGTGCGGCCAGGTTGCTTTGCGTGCCGCTCGGGAAGAACAGGCCGGCTTCCTTGCCGGCCCGCTCGGCCATCACCGCCTGCAGGCGCAGCACGGTCGGGTCGTCACCCCATACATCGTCGCCGGTTTCGGCGGCAGTCATCGCGGCCAGCATTGCCTGGCTCGGTCGTGTCACGGTATCGCTGCGTAAATCGATCATCGCTGAGTCCTGGGTAAACGCGGACCGGATCCGATGCGCCCGGCCCTGCCGAAACGAGACTCAGAGTGTACGCAATTCACATCGCGCGTGTGTACCGACGATCGATGCGCACACCAGGCACGGCGCACTTGCACGCCACGCCGCACGGCGACGACGAGGCTGCCGTCAGTAGCGCGGCGGCGGCGGCTGAACGCCCGCCGGCGGCATCGGCGGCGCCGCGCGCGGTGCGCCGCCATATCCGCCACCGCCATACCCACCGCCCCCGCCGCCGCTCATCCCGCCCGGTACCGGCACGCGGTTGCCGGTTGCGTACATGCATTGCAGGTAGCCGTAGTCGTAGCGGCGCTGGATGTCGTAGGCCGAACCTTGCGCCGCGCCGGCACCGACCACGCTGCCCGCGAGCAGCCCGGCGCCCGCGCCGACAGCCGCCCCCGTGCCGCCGTTGAACGCCGCGCCGGCCGCCGCACCCAGCGCGGTGCCGACGGCCGCGCTGCCGACCGCGCTCGCGGTCGACGCCTGGCCCGCGCTCACGCCGCCCGATTGCTCGAACGCGTATTGACGGCAGTTCGCATCGTCGGCGCGGAACTGGTCGAACGACTTGCCGGTGCCGGGCAGCGCCATCACGCTCGGCCCGGTCGGCATGTATGCGCACGCGCCGAGCAGGCCGGCCAGCGCCAGCGCGGCCGGCACGCGCAGAGATTGAAATACGGATTTCATCGTCGCGCCTCCGTCACTGCGGCCGGGCCGGCACCGATCGCCAGCCCGACTTGCAGGTCTTCACATACGGGTAGTAATGCTTCGACGCGTCGCAGTAGTACCAGAGGTTCGCGTCGCCGTCGTCCTGCGGCTGTCCCTTCTCGACGTACTCGGGCGGCGGCCCCGGATCGACGGGCACCGCGACGACGGGCGGCGGGTAGTAGTAAGGCGCCGGGACGACGGGGTAGTAATACGGGTAGCCGGGGCCGATATAGACCCCGACCCGGGCGGCATGCGCCACGCCGCCCGTCGCGATCGCCACTGCGGCCGCCGCGCCCAGCGCGAGCTTCAATCCATTCACGTCACGTTCTCCGGCTGGCGGTTCGTCGATGCGAACCCGACATACCGAACGCTACGCCGCGCACGATCCGTCATCCATTACGGGCGCACGCGCCAATGTTGCGCGACGTTACCAATGTGACAGACCCCATCGGCACGGCCCGCCGGTACGTCCGTGTCCGTTACGCGATAACGCGCCGCAACGGTTCGGGCGCCGTGCCGCGCGGTATCACGCGACATTTGCGTCCGCACCGAACCGTTCCGATGACGCGACGCGCCATATTGACGCACGTGCGTCAGACCGCCACGCCACGGCCGCGCGCGCGGCAAGCAGCCTTCTTGATACGAATCAACGATTTACCCCGGAAATGCGCGCGACGGGCTGGACATCTGCGACGAGTTGGCACATTTCGCGGTGCAACATCGCGGCACATACTCCAGCCAACCCCGACGCCCGTCCGCCGGGGTCCGCCGGCACCCGCCGGCGGGTATCGTCAGCCTCGGTCAACTGGTATGGACACCGCTCTTTCGGCCCTCGATCTGGCCCGCCTGCAATTCGCGTTCACCGTCTCCTTTCACATTGTCTTCCCGGCGCTGAGCATCGGCCTCGCCAGCTTCATCGCCGTGCTCGAATATCGCTGGCTGAAGACCGGCAAGCAGTACTACAAAACCCTCTGCCTGTTCTGGTCGAAGATCTTCGCGGTCGCGTTCGGGATGGGCGTCGTCTCCGGCGTCGTGATGAGCTACCAGTTCGGCACGAACTGGTCGGGCTTCTCGAGCTTCGCCGGCGCCGTCACCGGGCCGCTGCTGATGTACGAGGTCATGACCGCGTTCTTCCTCGAAGCCGGCTTCCTCGGCATCATGCTGTTCGGCTGGAACCGCGTGAGCCCGCGCGCGCACTTCGGTGCGACGCTGATGGTCGCGATCGGCACGCTGATCTCGACGTTCTGGATTCTCGCGTCGAACAGCTGGATGCAGACGCCGCAGGGCTTCGAGATCGTCGACGGCCGCGTCGTGCCGACCGACTGGTTCGCGATCATCTTCAACCCGTCGTTCCCGTACCGCCTGTTCCACATGGCGATCGCCGCGTTCATCGTCGCCGCGCTGGTGGTGGCTGCCACGGGCGCCTGGCACCTGCTGAAGGGCCGCCGCGACAAGGGCGTGAAGAAGATGTTCTCGATGGCGCTGTGGCTGCTGCTCGTGCTCGCGCCGCTGCAGGCCGTGATCGGCGACCAGCACGGCATCAACACGCTGAAGCACCAGCCCGCGAAGATCGCCGCGATCGAAGGGCTGTGGGAAACCGAGAAGGGCGGCACGCCGCTGAACCTGTTCGGCATTCCGGACATGAAGGCGGAAACGACCCGCTACGCGGTGAAGGTGCCGCACCTCGGCAGCCTGATCCTCACGCACAGCTGGGACGGCGAGATCCGCGGCCTGAAGGAATTCGCGCCGGAAGACCGACCGAATTCGACCGTCGTGTTCTGGAGCTTCCGGATCATGGTCGGCCTCGGCTTCGCGATGATCGGCCTCGCCGCGCTCGCGTGGCTGCTGCGCCGCCGCGGCCGCCTGTATGAATCGAAGTGGTTCCAGCGCTTCGCGCTCGTGATGGGCCCGACCGGCTTCGTGTCGCTGCTCGCGGGCTGGGTGACGACCGAGGCAGGCCGCCAGCCGTGGGTCGTGTATGGCGTGATGCGCACCGCGCATGCGGTATCGCCGCTGTCGGTGCAGCAGGTCAGCCTGTCGATGATGACGTTCGTGATCGTGTACTTCCTCGTGTTCGGCACCGGCGTGTACTACATGCTGAAGCTGATGAAGGCCGGCCCCGCGCTGCCCGACGTGAAGCACGACGACACCCCCGACACGCGCCCCGACCACACCGCGCGCCGCCCGATGTCGGCCGTCGACGAGCCGCTCGAGACCGTCTGAGCCCCACCCTTTCCGCATACGAGAAAACCTATGGACGTCACCGTAATCTGGGCCGCGATCATCGCATTGGGGCTCTTCATGTACGTCGTGCTCGACGGCTTCGACCTCGGCATCGGCATCGTCTTCCCGTTCTTCCCGGACGAGAAGGAACGCGACCTGATGATGAACACCGTCGCACCCGTCTGGGACGGCAACGAGACGTGGCTCGTGCTCGGCGGCGCCGGGCTGTTCGCGGTGTTCCCGATCGTCTACTCGACCGTGCTGTCCGCGCTGTACCTGCCGCTGATCTTCATGCTGGTGTGCCTGATCTTCCGCGGCGTGTCGTTCGAGATCCGCGCGAAGGCGCGGCGCACCAAGCAGCTGTGGGATCTCGCGTTCATCGGCGGCTCGGCCGGCGCGACGCTGTTCCAGGGGATCGCGCTCGGCGCGTTCCTGCAGGGCATCAACGTGAAGGACGGCGTGTTCGCGGGCGACGCCTTCGACTGGCTCACGCCGTTCAGCCTGCTGACGGGCCTCGGCCTGATCGTGACCTATGCGCTGCTCGGCTGCTGCTGGCTCGTCGCGAAGACGGAAGGCGACCTGCAACGCCGCCTGCATCGCGTCGTGTGGCCGCTGACGGTCGTGCTGCTCGGCTTCATCGCGGTAATCAGCCTGTGGACGCCGCTGCAGGATCCGGCCATCGCGCAGCGCTGGTTCGATTCGGGGCTGTTCTGGCGCCTGCTGCCGGTGCCGTTCCTGGTCGCCGGGTGCGCGGTGTGGATGCGCCGCGCGGTGCGCGACCGGCACGACATGACGCCGTTCGTGCTCGCGCTTGCGCTCGTGCTGCTCGGCTACGTCGGCCTGCTCGTCACGCTGTTCCCGTATGCGATTCCTCAGACGATGACGATCTGGGAAGCCGCAGCGCCGCGTTCCAGCCAGACCTTCACGCTGGTCGGCGCAGCGGTTATCCTCCCGATCATCATCGCCTACACGACGATGGGTTACTGGGTATTCCGAGGCAAGGTGCGCCATGAAGACCAGCATTACTACCACCACTGATTCCGCCGAACGCCAGAGCGCTGCGCCGAAGCCGCGCATGCGCGGCTGGATGTGGTTCATCGTCCTGTGGGCGGGCGGCGTGATCGGCGCCGTCACGCTCGGCTATGCGTTCAAGATCTTCATGAACCTGACGCTGTTTGCGGTGAAGTAGCGCCCCCTGCGTTGCACGCCGGGGCGAATGCCGGATCCATTCCGCGCATCCCGCCGCCGGCGCACCGCGATCGCCGCCGGCGCGCTGCCGCGGCGATCGCACTTCCCGCCTCTCAGGTCCCGGCGCGCTCCCCGCTCACCGCTCGCACTTCGTCGCGCACATCGCCTTGTCCACTTCCGTGAAGAACGCCTGGTAATACTCGGGCTCCATCACGGTCTTGGTCCGCGAATCGCCGGCGCTGTCCCACACCGTGCGATCGAATCGTGCACGCACGATTGCGACATGCGCGTCTGCGACATGCGCGTCGGCGACGCGCACGTCCCGCCCCGCCCGAACCGTCACGATCGCGGCCACGCGCTCATGATCGGGCTTGACCGGCAGCATCCCGATGCGGGCCTTCAGCGCGCCGCGCAACAGCTGACGCCACTTCGGGATCAGCGTATCGCTGCGCCCCGCTTCCACCAGCCCCGACTCTCGATCGACCGTCACCGGCGCATAACCCTGCGCGCGCAGCACGCCGGCCACCGCGTCGAGCGCGCGCGCCTGCGTCGCATCCGCATAGCGGCGGTCGCTGAGCATGCGCAGCGCCTGCTGCTCGGTATCGGTCAGGTCGACTTCGGTCTGGCTCGAGCTGTAGCGCACCAGCGATCCGCCATCGCCGATCTGCCGCTCGTTCTCGGGTTTCGTCGCGCATCCGGTCAGCGCCGCGAACAGTCCGGCACAGGCGAGCGCCAGCGCGCCGCGGCCGCGCCCGGGCGGCACGGCGGCCGGGCGGTTCGTCGCGCGCCGCGCCGCACGCCGAAGGCGCAGACGGTGGCGAATTCCGGTTGTCCGGGCGTCGGGTGGCGATATGATCGTCATCGGGGCGTTCTCTCCTGTCGGCGCCATGATAGGGAGGCGCCCCGGCCGCCACAAACGACATTTTTTGACCCACTGTGTAGCTTTTCTTCGCGATCTCACGATGCGCCGATTGCCACCCCTGAACGCACTGCGCAGCTTCGAAGCTGCCGGCCGCCTGCAGAGCCTCACCCTCGCCGCCGACGAGCTGAACGTGACCCAAAGCGCGGTCGCCCAGCAGATCCGCGTGCTCGAATCGTTCTTCGGCCAGAAGCTGTTCGAGCGCGACGGACGCTCGTTGCGGCTCACGCCGCGCGCGCGGCATTACCTCGTCGACGTCGCGAGCTGCCTCGGCCGGCTCGCGCAGGCAACCGGGCAGATGTTCGAGCCCGTCGGCGGCCATCCGGTGCGGATCAACGCATCGGTGTCTTTCTCACATGGATGGTTGCTCACGCAACTGGCCGCGTTCCAGGCCGAGCATCCCGATATCGACGTGCAACTCGTCACGACGCCCGACACCGAGCACGACCAGTTCGACGAAACCTGCGACATCGTGGTTCGCCGCTATACGCCGGAACTGCGCCGCAAGGGATTCGTGTCGCGGCCGCTGCTCGCAGCCGTCGCGGTGCCGGTGTGTGCGCCCGGCCACCCGGTGCTCGACCAGGTGCGTACGCCGGCCGACCTGCGCAACGCACCGCTGCTGCACTACGCGGGCTTGCCGCAGGCGTGGCAATACTGGTTCCACCAGGCGGGCTCGGTCGTCACCGAGACGCTGCGCGGGCCGTTCTATCGCGAGTTCTTCCTGATGACCAAGGCCGCCGCGAGCGGGCTCGGCGTGTGCCTCGCGCCGCGCGCGGTGGTGCGCGACGACCTCGAGCACGGGCGGCTCGTCGCGCTGTTTCCGGAAGTCCACCTGGAAGGGCCGCCGTTTCATTGCCTGTATCGCGACGACGACGATCCGTCGCTGCGTACGTTCGTCGACTGGCTGTTCGCGCGGGCGGAGGCACTGGAGGGGGCGGTGGCGGGATAGCCGGCGAGGGGTAGAAGGCAGAAACCGATCAAGCAGCCCAAGGCGGATGCGCCGTCACGGCCGGCTATGTATTCTGTCGCACCACACCGAGCTTCAATCCCGGCATGCCGAAGATGCGGTTCATCGTCTGCACCGTCCCGTCGCGGCGACCTTGTTCGATATCCTGAATCGTCTTCTTCAGATGACGTACCGATTCGCGCGACGACCACTCGGGATGCGCGAGCACGTCTTCGATCGCTTGTCGTCGGAGCGAAAGCTGTTCGGGAAGCGGCAGCGCGTCATAGCGTTTGTCCATCGCGTCGCCTATTTACCCCGAGCATGATCATTTCGGCACAAATCCACATAAATTGTGCCCGGAACGCCGGCTAACTTATGTAGAAATCTGCCGAAACAGGATCTTCGCCATCGTTCCCGGTGGGAGAAACGCCGAATTGCTGCAGAGCGCTACTTCTGCCCGCCAAGCGCCGCCTCGATCTTGCGATCCGTCTTGTACTGGCTCAGTGCATAGACCGACCAGATCGCGGCCGGGATCCAGCCGATCAACGTGATTTGCAGGATCAGGCAGATCAGCCCGGCGAACGGGCGGCCGATCGTGAAGAACTGCAGCCACGGCAGCAGCAGGGCGAGAATCAGGCGCATGGGAATTCCTCTTCGTGCGTCGTTGAATGATGATGCCCGACCAATATGGCGTGTTGCGCCGCGGAATTCAAGCCTGTGCGCCCACATCGCAATGCCGGGCTCGCCGCTTTCCCGCGTCGACAAAAAAGCCCGGCGCCCGCTTCACACGGGCGCCGGGCCGAATTCGCCGGAGCACGGTTGTCCGATCAGAACGTATGCCGCATCCCGATGCGCACGAGCGTCTGCGTGTCGCCGGCCGACGAGATGCCGTTGCCGACGTCGCCGACCGACGCCGTCGCGTCGACCACGTTGCCGAATGCGTCGAGCGTCTTGCCGCTCGCCTTCTGGTAGCCGACGAGACCGTACAGCGCGGTCCGCTTCGACAGGTTGTAGTACGACGCGAGGTTCAGCTGGTGGTACTTCGGCGCGGACTGGCCGCCGATCGAGCTGCCGCGCGTGAAGTCGTAGCCGGCCGCGACGCGCAGCGCCGGCGACGCCTGCCACGACACCGTGCCGCCCGCCGAGTTGTAGTTCGCCGTGCCGCGAAACGTCGAGAACGCGCCCGCGCGGTACTGCGTATTGCTGTACGACACGCCGAGCGTGACCGCGCCGATCTGATAGGTCGAGGCCGCCGCGACGATCTGCATGCTCTTCGACGATGCGAAGCCTTCGTTGATCGACGACGCGAACGTGCCGTCATACGAACCCGTCCATGCGCCGGCGTTCGCGCCGAACGCGTTGGTCGCATACAGATAGGCCGCGCCGAGCGCGAATGGGCCGTTCACGTACTGGCCGCCGACGCTCCACGTGTTCTGGTTCTTCACGCTGCCGGCCTGGTTGCCGAAGCCGTACAACGCGCCGAACGTGAAGCCGCCGAATTTCGGGCTGACGTACTTGACCGAGTTGTTCTCGCGCGCCTGGTTGTCGATGTTGTCGAGGTCGCCCGGATGCGCGCCCATGCCGGTCAGGAACGAGCCGGGTCCGATCGTGCCGACGAAATCGACGATCGGATCGTACTGGCGGCCCATCGTCAGCGTGCCGAAGCGCGTGCTCGACAGCCCCATCCACGCCTGCCGGCCGAACATCCGGCCACCCTGGCCGAGCTGCCCGTTGCCGATGTTGAAGCCGTTCTCGAGCTGGAAGATCGCGGCAAGCCCGTCGCCGAGGTCTTCCTTGCCCTTCAGGCCCCAACGGCTGCCGGACCACGTGCCGCTCGCGAAGCTGTAGCTCGACGCGCCGCGATACGCGACCGGCGTGCCGAGCGAGCCCTTGTTCGTCGCGACGCGCTGGTTGCTCGTATAGCCCAGCCCCGCATCGACGATCCCGTATAGCGTGACGGTGCCCTGTGCATGGGCGGTCGCGGACACGCACCCCGCCGCGCACAGGATCATGGTTAACTTCTTCATGTATAGGATTCCTATTTATACAGATGACATCAGGCGATACCGCACATCTCCAGACCTACGCCGAATCAGTGAGCCACCGCGCGACACGCGCGACGAGCGGATCCGTTTCGTCGAAGCACTCGACGCCCGCCACCGGCGGCGCGTCGCAAATCGTGAACACCGGTTTGCCCCACTGCAGCCCGAGCGCGATCTCGGACAGCGTGCCGAGCCCGCCGCCCACCGCGATCAGGCACAGCGACGCGCGCGCGATCAGCGCGTTGCGCGTGATGCCGAGCCCGGTCGGCAGCGCGACCGTCAGATACGGGTTCGCATCGCGCGCATCTTCTTCGGGCAGCAGCCCGATCGCGCACCCGCCGGCCGCATGCGCACCACGCGCGGCCGCCTCCATCACGCCTTGCTTGCCGCCGCCGACGATCGCAATGCCCGACGCCGCGAGCGCATGCGCAACCCGCTCCGCGACCCGCATCTGCTCGCCGGTCGCGTCGCGCGGGCCGATCACGCCGACCGGCATGCGATGCCGCCGCTCGCCGCGCTGCCGCTGCGCGAGTTGCGCGAGCGCGGCACGCGCCGCTTCCGACCACTCAATGACGTCGTTGCCGAACAAGGCCTTCCCCCAATGCAAGAACACAGGTGCAGATGGCCGTCAGCACGATCGACAGCACGGCCGCCTGCGAGAAATCGGTTTGCCCGTCCGACAGCTTCAGATACATCAGCAGCGGCAGGATGTTGATCTGCGTGCCGGCCAGCGCGAGCGCCGTGCCGTAGGTGCCGAGCGCAATCGCCGTGACGAGGCACCACGCGGACGCGACCGACGGCCACAGTTCGCGCCACGCGACGTCGAGCCACGCGCGCCACGGCCGCGCGCCGAGTGTCAGCGCCGCTTCGAGCGGCCGCCGGTCGAGATTCGCGAGCGCCGGATAGATCATCAGCGCGACCCGCGGGATCAGGTAGTACGCGTACGCGACCGCCAGCCCCGGCATCGTGTAGATCGCGCCGCCGAGCACGTTCGGGTCCGCGCCCAGCGATGCCGCCAGCGTGGTGACGAAGCCGGCGCGCCCGAACGCGAGGATGAAGCCGTACGCGATCACCAGCCCGGAGAACGCGAGCGGCACGCCGAGCAGCGCGAGCGTCCAGTGGCGGCGGGCCGGCGACTGCCCGGCCAGCGCGAACGCAACCGGCACACCCACGCCGACCGACAGCGTGCCGGCGCCAACCGCCAGCGCCAGCGAGCGCACGATCGCATCGGCGACGAGCGGATCGCGCAGCACCGCGGCGAACGCGCGGCCGCCGTCCGTGAAGGCCGAGCCGACGAGCGCGGCGAGCGGCAGCACGAAGCACACCGCCAGCAATACCGCAGCCGGGGCCGCGCCGAAGCGGCGCAGCACGCCGCGTTCCGCGAGGGAGGTCTGCATCGCGCGCTCCTTAGTTGCCGAGCGTCGCCTGCGACCAGAGCTGGTCGACCTCGGCCTTGCGCGTCGCCGCCTTCGCCACGTCGAGCGGGCGCACCTGCGGCGCCTTCGGCAGCTTCGCCGCGACGTCCGGCGCGACCGGCGTGCCGGGCACGGCCGGCCGCACGAAGCCCTGCGCGAACAGCGCCTGCCCGACGTCGCTCATCACGAGGTTGAGCCAGAGCTGCGCGGCGGAAGGGTTCGGGCCGTTCTTCACGAGGCTCATCGCATACGGCGCCGACACGCTGCCGTCCTGCGGAATCACGACGTCGGCCGCATCGCCCATGCCGTCGACATATTTCGCCTTCAGGCCGTCGTTCTCATAGCCGATCAGGATCGGAATCTCGCCCTTCACGAACTTCGCATACGGCGTCGTGCCCTCGACGCGCAGCACGTTGCCCGCATTCTTCAGCTTGCCGAAGAATTCCGCGCCCGGCTTCGGATTCTCGACGCTCCCGCCGTTCGCGTACGCGGCCGCGAACACGGCAACCTGCCCCTGCCCGGTCGAACGCGGGTCGAGGTAGACGACCGCGTTGCGATATTCCGGCTTCAGCAGGTCGGACCAGCGCTGCGGCACGTTCTTCACGAGCTTGCGGTTGACGAGGAACGCGATGTTCAGCGAATGCACCGCGAACCAGCGGCCGTCCGCCGAGCGGAACACGTTCGGCAGCTTGTCGAAGTTGACCGGCTTGAACGGCGCGACGACGTCCTTGCTCTCGGCATCGAGCGCCGACGCGGCGAAGTAGTACGCGGTATCGGCCTGCGGACGGCGGCGCGACTTGTCGAGCGCGACCACGGTCGCGGCCGAGCCGATGTCGTTGTAGGTGATCTCGACCTTCGGATAGCGCTTGCGGAATTCGGCGAACAGCGCCTTCCAGTTCGCCCATTCGGGGCCCGTGTCGAACGACACGACGAGCCCTTCGTCGGCGGCCTTCGCATACAGCGCGTCCTCGCCCGGATACAGCGGCGCGGCGTGCGCCGGTGCGGCAGCCAGCGCGGCGAGTGCGCACAGCGCCAGCATGCCGGCGCGCAGGGTTTTCACAAGGGGTTGGCCTGCAAGCATCGGGGATCTCCGTTGAATGAAAGGGGTCATTGCGCGGCCGGCGACGCCGGTAGCACGAGCAGATGGCGCGGTTCGATCGCGATGCAGCGCGTGGCCGTCACGCGGCCTTCGCACAGCAGCGGGTCGGCCGAACCGGTGGGAATGAAGTCGTAGCGCTGCGTCGCGCCGAAGTAGCGCACGTCGCCCGGACGGCCGTCGATACGGTTCACGCCGGGCCCCGGCGGATCGGCTTCGACGTGCTCGGGCCGCACCAGCACCTCGATCTCGGCGCCCGGCCGGTGCGCGCCCGTCTCGACGCGCAGCGTCGCGAAACGCACGTCGACCGTGTCGTGCGCGATCACGCGGCCGCGCAGCAGCGTCGAATGCCCGACGAAGCGCGCGACCTGCGCGGAAGCCGGCCGCTCGTACAGGTCGCGCGGCGTACCGACCTGCAGCACGCGCCCGCCGTCGACGATCGCGACGCGATCGGCCATGCTCAGCGCCTCGTCCTGGTCGTGCGTGACGAGCAGCGTCGTCGCACCGCATGCGCGCTGCAGCGCGCGGATTTCATCGCGCAGCTGATGGCGGATGCCGGCGTCGAGTGCCGCCAGCGGCTCGTCGAGCAGCAGCAGCTTCGGTTCGATCACGAGCGCACGCGCCAGCGCGACGCGCTGCTGCTGCCCGCCGGACAGCATCGCGATGCCGCGCTCGGCATGCGCCGACAAGCCGACGCGGTCGAGCATCTCCGTCGCACGCCGCCGCCTGGCGTCGGCCGCGACGCCGCGCATCCGCAGCCCGTACGCGACGTTGTCGGCTACCGACAGGTTCGGAAACAGCGCGTAGTGCTGGAACACCATGCCCACCTCGCGTCGCCACACGGGCACGCCCGCCATGTCGTCGCCGCCGATCGCGATGCGGCCGCTGCCGCCGTCGAGCAGGCCGGCTGCGAGCCGCAGCAGCGTGGACTTGCCGGACCCGCTGCGCCCCATCACCGCGAGCAGCTCGCCTTGCGCGGCGGACAGCGTGACGTCGTCGACGCCGTGACGCGCGCCGGGATACTGGAAACTGACGTGTTCGAATTCGAGACTCATGACTGGCTCACTTCATGCGTTGTACGGTGCCGACCGACACGAGTGTCGCGAGCACGGCGAGGACGAGCAGCACGACGGTAGCCGCGCACGCCATCCCCGACGCGCCGTAGAACGCCTGCAGCAGCACGATCGGATAGTTGCGGTAGCGAAAGCCGGCGATCAGGTTCGAGATCTGGAATTCGCCGATCGACAGCGCGGCCACCATCACGAGCCCGGAAAACAGGCTGTGCCGCAGGTTCGGCAGCACGATCGTGAAGAACTGGCGCAGCGGCGTCGCGCCGAGGGTCGCCGCGCAGGCTTCGAGGCGCGCGAGCCCGAGGTGGCGCAGATCGCTGAGTAGCGTCTGCAGCAGGTACGGCAGCGTCAGCACCGCGTGGGCCCCGATCATCAGCGGCAGCGTGCCGAGCCACGGCAGCGTGTCGCCGCTGAAGATCGCGATGTAGCCGAAGCCGAGCGTCAGCGCGGGCACGGCCACCGGCATCAGCATCACGATGCGCGTCGCCATGCCGCGCCCGGCCTGCGCGCGGTGATGCAGCGCATAGGCGAGCGGCAGCCCGATCACCGCGTTGAGCGCGCAGCACGCCAGCGCGACCGTCAGGCTCACGCCGAATGCGCGAGTGAAGCTGCGGTTCGCGGCGAGGTCGGCGAACCAGTGCCCGGTGAAACCGGTCGGCAGCAGCGTGTTCGTCCACGACTGGCCCACCGAGCCGACCAGCAGCAGCGCGATCGGCAGCAACAGGTAGAGCCCGAACATCGCGACGAGCGCGTTCAGCAGCAGGCGTCCGGCGCTCGGACGCACGGGCCTGTTACGCGGAATCGGAACACCATCGGCCAGTGCCGGGGCGGTAGACGCAGGCATGGAAACACTCGCGGGCAAGAGAGACAAAGACGCCGCGCAACGCCCGCCGGGCGGGGCTGTCACGCGTTTTCGGGATGGCTGCAGTGTGCGGTTTCGACATGGCATCGTCATGAAAAAAACGTACAAAGCCCGCATTGATCTGTGCGCCGAAGGAATAGTCGCGATGAAGCACCTGTATCCGAACGTCGCGGAACTGCACGCGTTCGCGAGTTCTGCGAAGTACCTGAACTTCTCCTACGCGGCCCGCGAACTGGGCCTGACGCCCAGCGCGGTCAGCCGGCAGATCGCGAATCTCGAGGCGCTGTTCGGCGTGAAGCTGTTCGTGCGCGAAGGGCGCAGCCTCGTGCTCACGCGCGCCGGGCAGGTGTACCACGCACGCGTCGTCGGCCCGCTGCGCGAGATCGGCAACGCGTCGATCGAACTGCTGAGCGCACGCGAGAACAGCGACCTGCTGACGATCGCGAGCGTGCCGACGTTTACGACCAAGTGGCTCGTGCCGCGGCTCACGCGTTTTCTCGCTGTCGCGCCGAGCGTCACGCTGAGCTTTCGCCGCCATCTCGCGCACGGCGACATCTTTCCGTTCGGGCTCGACGCGGCGATCCGCTATGGCGACGGCGCATGGGAAGGGGTGCGAAGCGATTACCTGGACGGGCGGACCTTCGTGCCGGTCTGTTCGCGCGAGTTCGCGGAGCGGCACGCGTTGCGCACGCCCGCCGACGCCGTGGCGGCGCCGCGACTCGTGCACGAGCAGGCGGAAATCGCGTGGTCCGCGTGGGCGGAACGCCATCGCGCCACGCAGATGAATGCGCTCGCCGGGCCGCGCTTCGAACAGTATTCGGTGCTGATCCAGGCCGCGCAGGCGGGGCTCGGGCTCGCGCTCGTGCCGCACTTCCTTATCGTCGACAATCTCGCGGCCGGCACGCTCGTCGAGCCGTTCGACGCGCCCGTCGACGTCGACGCGCAGGGGCACTACCTGTGCTACGCGCCGGAGCGCCTCGAGACGAGCGAGGCGTTGCGGCACTTCAGGGCATGGATGCTGGACGAATGCGGGACCGCATGAGCCGGACCCGCATCGTCATGTAGCAGGACGCGCGCCGCCGCGCGTCCCGCGCCGGACACCGCCCGGCGGCGGCGTCCGGCAGGCGTCGTCAGTGGTCGATACCGAGGGCCGGCAGCACGCGCGTGTTCTCGGCCACCACCGCATGCAGCAGGCGCGGGTTCGCGCCGAGCAGCCCGAGGATCGTCGGCGCGACCTGCTTCGTGCCGACGACGTCGGTCACGGTGCGTGCACGATGGATGCCCGGATACGACACGAGCAGGCCGAGGTGGCTGTCGTCCGGCGCGTTGCCGCCGTGCTCCTCGTCCTTCTTCGTGCTCGACGTATAGATCACACCCGGATTCGGCTGGACGATGATGTCCGGCGTACGACCGTTGGCCGGATCGCCGAAGCGCTCGGCCAGCGCCGCGCCGTACAGGATGTACGCCTGCGAACCGTCCGCGCAGATCCCCGGTGCGTTGCAGCCGAGGTTCGCCTTCAGCGTCTGCACGACGGCCGTGCGCTGGTTGCGGTCGCGCAGCCAGATCAGGCCGACGTCGTCGGTCTGCACGAAGCCCGTGTCGACGAGGCCCGAACCGTCGTTCAGGTTGCCCGTCGTCGTGTTGGCCTGGCCGAAGTTGCCGTTCGGGTCGAGGTAGTTGTTCGTTTCGAGCAGCTTCGTCAGCGTGTCGCCGTTCTTCACGAGCTTGGTGCGGTCGGTCGGCGACTGGCCATGCTTCGACGTGACGATCACGGCCGTCGACGAATACAGGTTCGCCTGCTTCAGCGCCGCAACGACATGGCCGATCGAGTTGTCGACATACGTGATCGCGTTCGCGACCTGCCCGTTCGGCGTGAAGTTCGCGTCCATGTAGCCGCCGCCCTTCGTCACCACCGCCTTCTGCGCGACGCTCAGCGTCTGGAAGTCGGCGCCGAACAGCGTCGGCACCGGCGCGCTCTTCGTGCCCGTCGAGTCGCGGCCGTTGATCTGGTTGATCAGCGCCTGCACGTGCAGGTTGTCGAATTGTGCGGTGTGCGAATAGACGTCCGTGTAGTCCGTTTGCGTCGTCGCGTCGATCGAGTTGATCTCGGTGCGCATCATGTCGTCGACGCCGGTGCCCGACGGGCCGTTCAGCCAGTCGTAGCCCCACGCATGCTTGTCGGCCCACGCGGTGTGCGCATTCGGCACGCCGGCCTTCACGGCTTCGAACACCGTGTTGGTCTTCACGTAATTGTGCGGATAGACCGGCACGCACTGGCCGTTGACCTTCGCATGCGGGATCGCCTGCGGGTTGAACCCGCCACCGCCGTCGAGGTGCACGAGCTTGCCGCCGTTGAACGCATCGATGCCGGTCGTCTCGTCGAACACGACGTTCCAGCCCTGCTTGCCCGAGCACGTCGTGTCGCCCGGTGCGTACAGGTTGCGGTCGTACGACACGTCGTAGAACAGGCCGGCCGTCTTCGGCGAGCCGCCCGTCACGAGCGCCGCGAGACCCGGGAACGAATCCGACAGGCCCGGCGTGTACGCGTTCGTGTACGTCACGCCGTGCTGCGCGAGCACCGCGATGTTCGGACACGTGTTCGCGCCGATGCAGCGCGCGAGATCCTGCTCGTGCAGGCCGTCGACGCTGATCAGCAGCACGTGCTTCACGACACGGTGGCCATGGCCGCCGTCCTCGCCCTGACTGTCGCCGTCCTGCTGCGCCGCATAGGCACCCGCGCTTGCGAGCGCCAGCGCGCCTGCCACCATCACCACCAACTTCCGCTGCTTACCAAGGAAAGACATCATCACCCCACCTCATCGATTGACGTTGAACTGCGTGACTTGCCATCAAGCGCGCAAAATATCGCCGGATCGTGGGGCGCTCGCATGAACCGCGGCTTACTGTTTTCTATCAAACGTAACCAATCGCAAGCGACACGAAGCCGTCGCAATGCAAGGTGACCTGGCGCACATTGCGACGTGCGCGCTTGCCCGCTGGCACTGCTCCGGTGCATCGGTCAAAAGGTACGTATGGCGCCGGCGGCCACGCGATTTTTTTCCGCGTGGCGCACGACTTATTGGCGTGTGATAAAGGGTTTTCCCTGACCCGGAGCACGAGTATGTCGACCCTGGAAGCTCTCCGGTTCGTGCTGGACGATGCACGCACCCCCGAAATCATTCGCCACCACGTCGTCGACGCGTTGCAGTACGCGTTACGCAACTACGGACAGGTGTTCACCGCGAAGGAAGTCGAATGGCTGGCGCAGTGGGACGATGCGCGTCTGCCGCTGGCCGCGAAGAAGGAATTGGACAAGCGCGAAGAACCGGCGATCGCCGTGCGCTGAAGGAAGCACGCCGCCGCGCCCGAACGGATGAACGGACGCAGCGGCGGCGGATGGCCTGCTTACTGCAGGCCGAAGTCGACGCGGGTCGTCGCGCCCTTGTCCTCGATGCCCTTCGCGTCGAGCTTCGGCGCGACGACGAACACGCGGCTCGAATCGATCTTCCCGTCGAGGTACTGGCGCACGGCCTGTGCGCGCTGCTGCGCGAGCGCACGCAGCGCGTTGTCATCGGCCGGCGCATGGTCGGCGAGCGCCTTCTTCATGTCGGCGTCGGGCAGCGTCTTCTGCAGGCCGACCAGGTTGCGCGGCTTCTTGAAGTCGGCGGCCTTGTACGCACGCGTCAGGTACTTGCTGTACTCGGCCGGCTCGACCTTCACCGACATCGGGTCGATGCTCTCGCCCTGCCCGACCACGTCCTTCAGCTTCTGCTGACGCACCAGCCGCTCGACGTACGCGTCGCCGAGCCCCGACGTGTCCTTCGTCGGATCGACACGGCCGATCAGGTCGAGGCGGATCGACGGCTTCTCGGTCAGCATCTTCACGACGGTGTCGAGCTTCTTCTGCTGCGCGTCGTCGAGCTGGTACGAGCCCGGTGCGAATTCGACGTAGCCGAGATCCTCGCCGCCGCTGCCGAATGCATGCGCGAGCAGCGAGAACGGTGACGTGACGGCCTTCGCGATCAGGTTCAGCACCGCGCGCCAGATCAGCCCGCCGACGCTGAACTCCGGATTCGACAGCGAACCGGACACCGGCAGGTTCACGTCGATCTGGCCGCGCGTGTTCTTCAGCAGCGAGATCGCGAGCTTCACCGGCAGCTTCGTCGCCGTGTCGTTCTCCACATGGTCGCCGAACGTGAGCTGGTCGATGAAGATGTGGTTGTTCGCCTTCAGCTGGTCGTTCTCGAGCGCGTAATGCAGGTCGACGTTGAGCTTGCCCTTCGTGATCGGGTAGCCGGCGTACTTCGCCGAGTACGGCGTCAGGTTGGTCAGCTCGATGTCGTGCGCGGTCGCCGTGAGGTCGAGCGCCGGCTTCTCGATCAGCGGGTTCACCGAACCCTTGATCGAGATCGGCCCGTTGCCCGCGAGGTTCGCGGCCACGTCGACCGGCGCGGACGTCGTCGAATCCGTGCCGAACGCGTCGACCGTGCCCTTGATCGCGACGAGGTTCGCCGTGTAGTTCGGCTTGATGAAGTTGTCGGTGTACGTGACGCGGCCGTTCTGCAGCAGCAACTCGCCGAAATGCATCCGCACCGGGTTCTGCGGCGGCGTCGCCGCCTTCACGACCACCGTCGCGGACGCGGCGGCCGGTGCGGACGCCTGCTGCGCGGCGGACGCAGCCTGGGCGGCGGCCGGCGGCGTCATGCCCGGCGACAGCGGCACCGGTTCGCTCTTGCTCGCATCGCGCGTGAGCGACTGCGCGGGGCCCGATTCCTTCGCGACGACGTCCTTCAGGTTCAGCCGCCCCTGCGCATCGAGCAGCACGCGGCCGTAGAAGTTGGAGAACGTCACGCGCGATGCGTCGACATCGGTGCCCTTCTCGTCGTAGTTCGCCTTCAGGTTCGTCAGCGCGAGCGAGCGCCAGCCGGCGAACGGGTCGGAGGTCGCCTTGTCGAGCATCCGCACGTCGACCAGCGCGACGTCGCCGCGGTAGGTCGCGCGCGGCGTGTCCTTCACCTGCGCGAACGTCAGGTTGCCCTGCGCGTTGAGCAGCGCGCTGGCGATCGTCGCGTTCAGCGCGCTGCCGAAGTACGGCTCGAACGCGGCCGCGTCGAGGCGGTTGCCGTTGATCTTCAGGCCGAGTTTCAGCGGCTGCGCGGTCACGTCGCCCGTCACGTTCAGCGAGCCCTTGCGGTTCAGCGTCGCCTTCAGCTGCACGGGCAGCGGCTTGGTCATGTCGTCGCTGATCTTCTGCACCGACAGGTCCAGCGGCTTGATCGCCAGCTTCACCGGGCGCGGCGTCGACAGGTCGGTGAAGTTCGCGGACGAATCCTTCACGTTCAGCGCGTCGATCCGGTAATGCCACGACGGTGCAGCAGCCTCGGCCTTGCGCGCGACCGTGCGCTTCGGCACCGACGCCTGCGCGGGTTCGGCCAGCGCCGCGAGGTCGATCTTGCCGTCCTTCAGGCGCTGCACGTCGAGCGCGATCCCGCTGGCGTCGACGCTCGCGATCTCCGCGGTGCGCGTGGCCACGTCGACCTTCGCGATCTTCGCGCTCGCGTCGGACAACACGATCGCGGGCGCCTTCGCGTCGGGCGTCGCGATCTTCAGCGACTTCAGGCTGATCGTGCTGTCGGCCACCTGCGCGGCGAGCGGCGTCTTGCCCCAGTCGGCCTTCGCGTTGACGGTCGCGCCGAGCGTGCCGTCGAGCACGCGCGCACGCGTCGCTTCGCCGAGGTACGGCTGCAACGCCGGCAGCGCGAGCGCGGCGACCGTCAGCTTGCTCTCGGCCTGCTTCTCCGCGAGATTGAAAGTGCCTTCGGCCGTCACGTCGCCGCCGCGCGACAGCGACGTCGACAGCGTGTATTTCGCAGGCGTCTTGCCCTGCATCGTGAAACCGTCGAGCGTCGCGGCGAGCTTCGTGAGCGACAGCGCGGTCGGCGTCGCCGGCACGCGGTCGTCGACGTTGACCGTGCCGCCGTCGATCGCGAAATGACGGATCGTCAGGTCGAGCGGCGGCGCCTCCTTCGCGTCGGCTTCGACCTTTGCGCCGCTGGCGGCGGAAGCAGAAGCGGCAGCGGAAGCGGCAGCGGCGCCCGACGCCGCCGGCTTGCCCTCGGCGGCCTGCGATGCGGCGGCCGGCGGCGCGGCGAGCTTCTCGACGTTCAGCACGCCCTGCTTGTCGCGCGACAGGTCGACCACCGGCTGGTCGATCCGGATCTCGTCGAAGTGCATCGCGTTGCGCAGCGGCTCGAGGCTGGCCGCCGCGACGTGCACGCCGCGCGCGGCGAACAGCGGCGCGGACGCATGGTCCGTCACCTTCGCGTCGTTCAGGTCGACGGTGCCCGATACGCGCAGCGCGGGCGTCTCGCCGCTCATCACGAAATTGACCTTGAGGTCGCTGCTCAGCAGGCCGCTCGTCACGGCCACCGGCAGCTTCGCCGGCACGTACGAGATCAGCTTCGGCACGTCGAGGCCGTCGAATTTCAGCGCGATCTCCGATTCGCGCGACTGCGCGAACGGCTTGGTCTTGCCGTCGATCGCGATCGGGCTGCCGTCGAAACGCGCGCGCAGCTTCGGTTCGACGAAGATGTCGGTCTTCGATGCCAGCGTCGCGATATACGGAATGCCGACGGTCCAGTTGTCGACGACGTGCTTTTCGTTCAGCAGACGGTCGTCGAAATCGATCCGGCCGTTGTTGACCTGGATGTTCGACACCGAGAACTGCGTCGGCTTGCTTTCGGGTTTGGGCGACGGCGTCGAGAACTTCTCGATCAGGTCGGTGAAGTTGAAGCGCTGCGCGTCGTAGCGGACGATATGAAAGCGCGGCGAATCGAGGCGGACTTCATTGACGATCGGCGCGCCGCGGAACAGCGACGACCACGACGGCCGCACGACGAGCTTCGCGATGTCGATGAAGTCGCCCTGCCCGCCTTTGTCGCCAAGATGGATGCCGTCGGCTTCGAGGTTCAGCGTGTACGGGTTCAGCGCGATGCGCTGGATCGTGGCGGGCCGGTCGAGCTGCTGGCTCAGCTGCTGTTCGGCGATATGGCGGATCAGCGGCGGCGCCGCGAAGAACCCGAGCAGTCCGAATAATACGAGGAAGATCAGCAGGCCGATGCCGATGCGCCGGGTGCGGCGCGAGCGGGCAACGCCACCGAGGGCATGGAGGGTCGAGGATACGGTTTCTTTGTCTGCGCTTGCCATGCTTGAATGCCTCGGGATGGAATGCCGGGCCGCACCGGACAACCGGGCGGCCACGCACGCTATCCCGAAAGTATAGGCTCAGGAGGTGACGGTACGGGGTTCGGGCGCCGCCGCGCCCGCCGGTCGGACAACGCCGCCGGTCATCCGTTCATTTCCGGACGATGACGGGCGGCATCCACGAACCGTCGCTCGCCTGCGGCTTCGGTGCGTACAGGCGCAATGCGAGTGCGAAATCGGCGCGCGGCGCCGGCAGCCAGTTGGCCGCATGCGCGCCGCCCGGCGACGCCGACACGACGATGTCGATCGAGCCGTCGTGGTTGCGGCGCAGCCGGTCGCGATCGCCGAGCGAGCGGCGCGCCGACCCGACGTCGGGCAGCGCACCGTTCGTCGAATAGGGCGTGAGCGTCCAGAACGCGCGCACCGGCGGCAGCGCGCCCGGCGCGAAATGCAGCATGTAGCGGTTCGCACCGTTCAGCGGATGGCCGTCGCTGTCGACGCGGACGATTGCGAGCGTTTCGTCGTCGCGCGTCGCGGTGCCGAATTGTGTGTAGGCCGCGTACGCGCGCAGCGTGTAATCCTGACCGTACTTGCCGGCCGTATCGCCGATCCAGCTCCAGCCGTTCGCGTTCAGCAGGTTCGACGGCGGCGTCGCAAGCCGCGCGCGCGCCTCGGCGACGCCGGCCGTCGCGGCCGTGAGGCGGTCACCCGTCCACAGCACCGGATAGCCGGCCGACACGCCGATGTCGCCGAGCAACGCCTGCGCGTGCGCGTCATCGGCCGGTGCCGGGTTGTCCTGGAGCGCCTGCGCGAAGCGCGTGAAGAACGCCTTCGGGTCGAGTGCTGCCACCTGCTCGGCCGGCGTGCCGCCGCCCACCGCTTCGGACGGCGCACTGCCCGCATGGACCGCAACCGACGCGCCGCGCGCGGCGCCCGTGTAGACCGACAGCGGCACCACGCGGATCGCGCGCTGCAGTTTCTTCACGTTCGTCAGGTCGCGCCCGCCGCTCGTCTGCAGCCGGACTTCGAGCCACGCGTTGGCCGACGGGACGTCGATCCGGACCGCGCCCTTCGGCAGCGTGCCCTGCCAGTCCTTTGCGGCGAAGGCAATCGTTTGCGATCGCGCGCCGCCGCGGGCACCGCGTGCCGCCACGCTCGACCCCGACCACAGCACGTTCGTCCACATGTCGAGCGCACGCGCGTCCCAGTAGCGGCCGCGCGTATCGGGCAACGTGACGATCACGGGTTCGGTGGCAACGTCGAGCCAGCCGGTCGAGTCGAGCGTGTCGACGCCCGGCAGCGGCGGATTGACCGCGCCGACGGGCGGCAGCGCCTGCGCGTGGCGCAGCGTGTTGAGGGGCGCCTGCCCCGGTTGCGCGCCGTCGCCGCCCGTCGCCGCTTCCTTCGCGACGTCCATCAGCACGAGCGGATACGCATAAACATAGGAGTCGGCGACTTCCGCGCGCATCCAGCCGGTTTTGCGCTGGATCGCATCCGGTTGCGACGCGCACCCCGCCAGCAGCAGCGCCATGGCCAGCGGCGCGCACGCGCGCCGCAAAGCGACGGATTCTCGTAGGTTTTCAATCATTGATTCTGGCCGAATATTCTTTCTTTTCAGTCAACGCCCGGTTCGGCTCGAAAACGGCGAACCCGGGCACCTCAGCCCGCCCGGATGGCCGTTTCGTCACGTTTCGCTACGGTGGGCGCTGATGTCAGCGCCGGTATCATAGCGCCTAAGGGCATCCCCCAATATGCCGAATAACAGGCGGGGCTTAGCTGCGGCATGGGGGCGTCCCCGATATTTCGTCCGAGCGGCCCGATAAATCGGGGCGAGATTGAATCGATTTCAGCCAGCGCCGGACCGATCCGAACGCGAAGCGAACCGCCGTCCGGATTGACGGATGGTGTCACTATTGACACCATTCGGTATGGCACGCGAATGGAAGATCCTCGAGCAAATGAGGTGCGAGCCCGCGAACGTGCGATTCAACGATCTGTTCGAGGTCTGCGAGGTGCACTTCGGACCGGCCCGCCAATCCGGTTCAAGCCATGCGATTTTCAAGACACCGTGGCAAGGCGACCCCCGAGTGAATATCCAGGACGATCGAGAGAAAGCAAAGGCTTATCAGGTGTGGCAGGTTCTCGACGCGATCGATCGACTGAAGGAACAGAAATCATGAACCAAGACCACTTTACGTACCGCGTAACGTGGTCCCCGGAGGACGGGGAGCACGTCGGCCTGTGCGCGGAATTCCCCTCTCTTTCGTGGCTCGACGGAACGCCGGAAGGCGCACTGGCCGGCATTCGCCAACTCGTCGCCGAGGTCGTGCGCGACATGACCGCGAACGGCGAGAAAGTGCCCGAGCCGATCGCCGACCGAACCTACAGCGGTGAATTCAAGGTCCGCATCCCGCCGCAGGCGCACCGCGCGCTGGTGATCCAGGCCGCCGAACAAGGCGTCAGCCTGAATCGTCTCGCAAGCGCCAAGCTCTGCGCCTGACCGCGCCACCACGCTCGCCAATATGACTTGCCCGGCGTTCCGCGTGGAGGCCGGGCATCCGCTTTTTCGGGACCGTGGCACCCTGTGTGCATCGACAACCTCGAACCGAACCGCCCGACCTGCGTCACATCGTCTTTGCCGCTTGACCTTACCATCATGGGAATGTTGATACTGGAACCATTCGCGGCATGAACCGCGCATTTGGGGAATCCGACATGACTGAACCACTCGCCTCCGCCGCACTGCAAACGATCGAACTGAGCGTCGACGGCATGCATTGCGGCGGCTGCACGGGCCGCGTGCAGCGCGCGCTGGCCGCCGTGCCGGGCGTCGTCGACGCGACGGTCGATCTCGATGGCCACTCGGCGACCGTGACCGCGCAGGAAACGATCGACGCCGCGCAGCTCGTCGATGCGGTCGGCGCTGCCGGCTACCGTGCGGCCGTGCGCGAGCCGGCGCTCGAAGCCACCGTGCCCGTGCCTCGTGCCGATACGTCGCCCGTGGCCACGCCCGCAGCCGCTTCGACCACCCGCCAGCCGCTTCAGGCTGAAACCACGATCGAACTCGATATCGACGGCATGACCTGTGCGTCGTGCGTGTCGCGCGTCGAAAAGGCGCTGGCGAAGGTGCCGGGTGTCACGCGTGCGTCGGTCAATCTGGCCACCGAACGCGCCACCGTCGATGCCACGGCGGAGGTTTCCGCTCTGAAACTGGTGGAAACCGTGAAACAGGCCGGCTACGGCGCAACGCCGACCATAACGGATGCAGGCGTCGCCGCGTTCGTCCCTTCGTCGCCTGCCGCACCCGCCAGCATCGAACTCGACATCGACGGGATGACCTGTGCGTCCTGCGTGTCGCGCGTCGAAAAGGCACTGGCGAAGGTGCCGGGTGTCACGCGCGCATCGGTCAATCTGGCCACCGAACGGGCCACCGTCGACGCGGCACCCGACGTGACCGCCGCACGGCTCGCCGAAGCCGTGAAACAAGCCGGCTATGGCGCGACGCCGGTTGCCGGCGCGGCCATCCTGCCGGCAGCTCCGACTGCCTCCGCCGATCTCGAACTCGACATCGGCGGGATGACCTGCGCGTCCTGCGCCGGCCGCGTCGAGAAGGCGCTGGCCGCCGTGCCGGGCGTCGCGCGCGCTTCCGTCAACCTCGCGACCGAGCGCGCATCGGTGCATGGCGCCGGCGCGCTCGACGCGGCCACGCTGATCGCGGCCGTCACCACCGCGGGCTACCGCGCGTCGCTCACGGCCGCGCCATCGGCCGGTGCCACGGCCGGCGCGGACGCACAACCGGCCCGCTCCGCGCAGGATCCCGATGCGCGCAAGCGCCGCGAAGCGGTTCGCGAACGCAACCTCGTGCTCGGGGCCGCCGTGCTGAGCGCGCCGCTCGTCGCGCCGATGCTCGTCGCGCCGTTCGGCGTCGACCTGATGCTGAACGGCTGGCTCCAGCTCGTGCTCGCATCGATCGTCCAGTTCGGCTTCGGCGCGCGCTTCTATCGTGCCGCCTGGCATGCGGTGAAGGCGCGCGCCGGCAACATGGACCTGCTCGTCGCGCTCGGCACGTCGGCCGCGTACGGGCTGAGCCTGTGGATGCTGCTGCGCGATCCCGCGCATCCCGGCCACCTGTATTTCGAGGCGTCGGCCGTCATCGTCACGCTGGTGCGCTTCGGCAAATGGCTCGAATCGCGCGCGAAGCGCCAGACCACCGACGCGATCCGTGCGCTGAACGCGCTGCGGCCCGACCGGGCGCGCGTCGTCGAGCACGGTGTCGAACGCGACGTGCCGCTGGCGCAGGTGCGCGTCGGCACCCGCGTCAGCATCCGCCCCGGCGAACGCGTGCCCGTCGACGGCCGGATCGTGTCGGGCCGCTCGCACATCGACGAATCGCTGATCACCGGCGAAAGCCTGCCGGTACCGAAAGACGACGGCGACCCCGTCACGGCCGGCTCGATCAACGGCGAAGGCGCGCTCGTCGTCGAAACCACCGCGATCGGCGCGGAGACGACGCTCGCGCGCATCATCCGCCTCGTCGAATCCGCGCAAGCCG
Organism: Burkholderia sp. AU30198; assembly: GCF_020419825.1. Classification (NCBI taxonomy): domain Bacteria; kingdom Pseudomonadati; phylum Pseudomonadota; class Betaproteobacteria; order Burkholderiales; family Burkholderiaceae; genus Burkholderia; species Burkholderia sp. AU30198. The sequence continues at coordinate 200,455 of NZ_JAIZSA010000011.1, forward strand.
AGAAGGCGCCGATCCAGCGGCTCGTCGATCGCGTGAGCGAGGTGTTCGTGCCGGCGATCCTCGGCATCGCGGTGCTGACGCTGGCCGGCTGGCTGATCGCCGGCGCCGGGACGGAAACCGCAATCCTCAACGCGGTCGCAGTGCTCGTCATCGCGTGCCCGTGCGCGCTTGGCCTCGCCACGCCCGCCGCGATCATGGCCGGTACGGGTGTCGCGGCCCGGCACGGCGTGCTGATCAAGGATGCGCAAGCGCTCGAACTCGCGCAGCGCGCGACCGTCATCGCGTTCGACAAGACCGGCACGCTGACCGAAGGCAAGCCGTCCGTGACGGCGTTCGAAACCGTCGGCGTGCCGCGTGACGAAGCGCTCGCGCTCGCGGCGGCGGTGCAACGCCAGAGCGACCACCCGCTCGCGCGCGCCGTGGTCGCCGTGCACGACGCCGACGTTGCCGCGCGCGGCAGTGCGGTGCCGTCGGCCGTCGCGGCCGATGCGCGCGCGGTGGCCGGACGCGGCGTGGAAGCGCGCGTCGGCGGGCAGTTGCTCGCGCTCGGCAGCACGCGCTGGCGCGACGAACTCGGCATCGCGGTACCGCCCGCGCTCGACGCCCGCGCGGCGGAACTCGAACGCGCGGGCAACACGATCTCGTGGCTGATGCGCGCCGATGCGCCGCGCGCGTTGCTCGCGCTGATCGCCTTCGGCGACACCGTGAAGCCCAGTGCTCGCGACGCAGTCGCGGCACTGTCGGCGCGCGGCATCGCGAGCGTGCTCGTGACGGGCGACAACCGCGGCAGCGCGGCAGCCGTCGCGGCGGCGCTCGGCATCGGCGAGGTGCATGCGCAGGTGCTGCCCGACGACAAGGCGCGCGTCGTCGCCGAACTGAAGCGCACGCACGGCGGAATCGTCGCGATGGTGGGTGACGGGATCAACGATGCGCCCGCGCTCGCCGCGGCCGATGTCGGCATCGCGATGGCGACCGGCACGGACGTCGCGATGCACACGGCCGGCATCACGCTGATGCGCGGCGATCCGGCGCTCGTCGCCGACGCGATCGACATCTCCAGACGCACGTACCGGAAGATCCAGCAGAACCTGTTCTGGGCGTTCGTCTACAACCTCGTCGGCGTGCCGCTCGCGGCGCTCGGCTGGCTGAACCCGGTGATCGCAGGCGCGGCGATGGCGTTTTCGAGCGTCAGCGTCGTAACCAACGCGCTGCTGTTGCGGAGATGGAAGGGCCGCGCGCGGTAATGCGTGGCGGTGGCGCGAGCCGGTGACGTGTGTCGTTGGCGATTGCCGAACGGTCGGATGGCCGTTCGGCGTTTGGCGTTTGGCGTTTGGCGTTTGGCGTTTGGCGTTTGGCGTTTGGCGTTTGGCGTTTGGCGTTTGGCGTTCGGCGTTCGGCGTTCGGCGTTCGGCGTTCGGCATTCGGCGCTTGGCGCTTGGCGCTTGGCGCTTGGCGCTTGGCGCTTGGCAAACAGGAAAGATCGTGAGGTCGGCCAGCGTTGGCCAGTCGCGGCGAGTCGAATCGCCAGCGCTTGACGGCGCGGCGCCGGCCGGTGGATTCAGTCCGAAACGACCGGCTTGATCAAGGTCGTCGTGATCGGCACGAAGCCGCACGCGCGATACAGCGCACGGGCCGCCGCGTTGTGGTTGAACACCGACAGCCCGATCTCGGTGACGCCATACCGGCGCGCCTCCGCGTCGAGCGCATCAAGCGTGCGCGTGGCCCAGCCCTGGCGGCGCCGGGACGGGGCGATGTCGAGGTCGTAGATGAACAGCGTGCGGTTCGGCCCTTCGGGCACGATCGCGTACCAGAGGTCGCCCACCGTGTCGCCGCTGGCGGCGTCGATGAGCATGACGAGGGTCTGGCCGGAGGTTCGAAGGCCGTCCGGCAGCAGCGTGTCGAAACAGGCGCGCGCCCGACTGGCCGCGTCTTCGACAGCATTCTGTCCGGATGAAACGAGATCGTGCGCGTAGCCGTCGATGGCTCGCGTCCGGTACGCGTGGAATTCGCTGGCCGTCATCGGCCGCATCTGCAGCATGGCCCGGTCACCGTGAACGGAATCGGACTTCCAGTGTAGCGGGACGGTCGCGCCGGCGCGCGATGCAGCGGCGGAAAGCGGACGGGCAGGTGCGGCGGGCGCCGCGCTGAATCAGCGAATCAGCGAATCAGCGAATCAGCGAATCAGCGAATCAGCGAATCAGCGAATCAGCGAATCAGCGAATCAGCGACGATACAGGACGATCGGCACGAGGTGCGCACGGCGCACGCGCTCGGCTTCGGCACGACGCGCAGCGTACGAGTATTCGGCGTCGAGCGGCAGGTGCGGGGATACGAACAGGTCGTCGATCTTTTGCAGCAGGGCGAGGATGAAGCTCATGTGAGACTCCTGACAGATATGGCTAGGGTTTTCCCTTAGATTGACTCCATTCTAAGGGTTTTCCCTGAATTCTGCCAGCACACCGCATCAGTTTGCCGCATGCGCGCGACGGCCGATCGCCGATGCAGAACGGCGATCCTTGCTCCGTCTAGCCTCTAGGATAGGGTCGAAACGATTAACGCACGCGACGAGCACGCTTCGCGACGGCCGCCTCGCGATTCGCATTGCGCTGCAGCCGGTCGACTTGCGACAGCAGCGCTTCGTGATGCTCCTCGAGCGTCATCAGCGTCGCCTGCTGCGTCGACAGATCGGCCGCGAAGCGATCGATCCGCTGCTGCTTCGTGGCCACGTCCTGTTTCAGGTGCGCGATCTGCCGCGTTTGCATCACCAGCGCGACGAGCCCGGCCAGCACGACGACAGCCAGCGCCAGCAGCAGACGGTTGACGCGGCGCATCTCGCGATCGGCCACGCGCGTCAGCCCGTCCACGTCGGCCTGCAGGGCGGCGAGCCGGTCGGTCAGCGGGCGCAGGTGCGTATCCGGATCAAAGGCCGGCGCGGTCGGCTGCGCGCGTTCCGCAGACGGCTTCGTGACGAAGGATGCAGCGGAAGCCATCGGCTGCGTGACCGGGGAAACGGTGGCGTCGGCCGACGGTGCGGCGTCATGGGCGTTCGCGGGGTTCGCGGGGTTCGCGGGGTTCGCGGGGTTCGCGGGGTTCGCGGGGTTCGCGGGGTTCGCGGGGTTCGCGGGGTTCGCGGGGTTCGCGGGGTTCGCGGAGTTCGCGGAGTTCGCCGTGTTCGCCGTGTTCGCCGTGTTCGCCGTGTTCGCCGTGTTCGCCGTGTTCGCCGTGTTCGCCGTGTTCGCCGTGTTCGCCGTGTTCGCCGCCACCACCGGCTTGGCCGGCTGCACCAGCGTCTGCGGCTCGACCGTCGACACCGCGTCCGGCGTCGGGTTCGACCCAGCAGCTTCCAGCGCCGTATCGACGCTCGTCACGACCGGCGCGGATTGCGCCGCTGTCACGTCGCTTGCACCGGCAGCCGCCCGGCGTTTGCCGCCAGACGACGCACGACGCCCCTTCACCGCATCACCGGAAGATCGCCCTTCGCGGGATTTGACCGTGGCGGCATCGACAGCAGCCGTCTCGACTTCACCACCAATCGCTTGCGATTCGGTCGCCTTCGCCGCAGCACCATCTGCCGCTTGCAGTTCGGTCGTCACTGTCGCGACGCCGTCGACCGCAGGCACATCCGCGGCCTTCGCTGCAACGCCATCGGCCAGAGGAACATCGACTGCCTTCACCGCAACACCGCCAGTAGCCGGCGCAACATCAACGTTCGCGGCATCCCCGCCTTCAGGCGCCGAAACACCGTGTACCACCGTCGCGACTTCCTGCGTCACCGCACCGTCAGCCGCTTCAGCATGCCCTGCCGCGGTCGCCCTCCCGGTCGCATCGAACCCGTCCAGCGCGGCCTGCCGCCCGGAGGCCACATCGTCCGCGATATCGACCGCCGCATCGGCTTGCGCGCCCGCTTCGTCGCGCGCCGCAACCGGCGCGCGCTCACCCGGCTCGAGCACCGGATCGCCGAACAGGTCGAGCGTCCGTTCGTCCCGCGCGCCCTCGCCGGCCGGCGCACTGCCGGACCGCGCCGTCGCCCTCGCGGACGTACTGCCCGCGGCAGCAGCCGAGCGCGGGCGGGAACGGGCCGACGAACGATTGGAACGGGAGTGGGAGGGGGAGCGAGGCGAGGAAACGGATTCGGTCATGTCTGCCAAATTATTGTCCGAGAACATCCATCAAAATCCAATCATCTTCAAACGAATCAATGACTTGCATCATCAACTTGTCCAATTTACTCTAACACTATCCAGCCCAATCCAGCGACTCTCGATGGGCTACATGATGGGCCGAAAAGCGATGCTAACCGACAAACAAGCCAAAGCGCTCAAACCAACCGACAAACCAGTCTTCGACGGAAAGGTGACCGGACTGCTGCTGACCCCGACGAAGTCGGGCTGCAAATGGACCCTGCGCTTCACCAGCCCCGTGACCGGTAAGCGACGCGACGCAGGTCTCGGCACCTACCCCGAAATTTCCATCGCTGAGGCGCGTGAGAAGGCGCTCACCATGCGGAAACTCATCGATAGCGGCGAAGATCCGATCGACCAGCGTAATCGGGATCGCGAAGCGGCCAGTGTTGCCGCCGCCGCGCTAACGTTCGAGAAAGCTGCCCGCCAGGTCCATGACGAACTTAAGCCCAGTTGGAAGAGCGAAAAGCATGCAACTCAATGGATCAGCAGCCTAGAAGCCTATGTCTTTCCTAAGCTCGGCAACCGCAAGCTCGACGCGATTAGCCCCGGTGACTGTGCAGACATCCTGCGCCCGATCTGGCTGACGAAGACTGCTACAGCCAGCCGCACTCGTCAACGCATGCATGCCGTCATGCAGTGGGCCTGGGCACACGGCCATATCGCAGCGAATCCCGTCATGGCCGTCGACGACATCCTTCCCAAACAGTCGACCAAGACAACACATCAGCCGGCGATGCCGTGGCGCCAAGTGCCGCAATTCGTAACCACTCACCTCGCAAAGCACACGCCTACCGACAGTACGCGTGCCGCCTTGCTTTTCCTGATACTTACAGCAGCCCGCAGTGGCGAAGTGCGGGGCGCGACGTGGGACGAACTCGATCTGGTTGGACGTGTTTGGAATATCCCGGCGGGTCGCATGAAAGCGAAGGAACCGCATCGCATCCCGTTGTCCGAGAAGGCGCTAACACTTGTCAAAGTGCTAAAACAGCATCAACCGCACGAAACTCTAGTATTCCCTTCGGCACGCGAAAAAGTGCTGAACGACATGACATTGACAGGATTTCTCCGTCGCACCAAAGCCGAGAGCGATACGCCCGGCCGAGTTGCTACCGCTCACGGCTTCCGTTCCAGTTTCCGGGATTGGGCCAGCGAACACGGGTACGCGCGCGACCTCGCCGAACGCGCACTAGCTCACGCAGTCAAGAATCAGGTCGAGGCCGCATATCATCGTACCGACCTATTGGAGCAACGAAGGCCACTGATGGAAGCTTGGGCAAAGCATGTCTCATCGGTCACCCGTTGCCAGCGCCATGCTCCATGACCGCGATCGTCGACGCCGCAAAAAGGATGGCTCGTTTTGCGACGCGGAGAGCGGCTCGGTGTTCGGGCGGTATACCGAGATCATGTGGCGCGTCGAAAATCAGGCCCAGCTTGTCGATCTCGTGAAGAAGGGGCTCGGCTGGGCGTTCATTCCCGAGCACCTACTCGCGGACGACGGCAATCGAGCGCTCTACGTGCTGCCACACGAGCATCAGCGCTCGGCGCTCCTGTAGACGGTCGATTTGCTGTGGAGCGTGAGGAGCCGGCAGATCGACATGATCGCGTGGCTGAGCGGCGACCTGGCGAAGCTGAGGACATTGTTCGCGCTGCGCTGAAGCGGGCCGGCCGCGCGGGCAGCCTGTCGACATTCGGCGCGGCTGAGCCACCCCGGATGGCACGGCGCCGGCCATGCACGATCGCATGGGCGGAACACCGACGCCGGGATCAGTCGATCGAGTCCGGCCGTTTCGCGCATAAACGGCAGCGGCGTCAGCGAAATCAGCCCGCATGCGATCAAATACCACGCTGGCGAAAACACGTTGCCGCTCAGCTTGATCAGCAGCGTCGCGGAAAACTGCGCGTATCCACCGAAGATCGACGCGCCCGCACAATAGACGATCGACATCCCCGTCACGCGCACGTGGCTCGGAAACAGCTCCGGCTGCAGCACAAGCCCCGGTACGATAGTGAACGTCGACAGGATCGCCAGCACCGTGCACACGCTGACGAGCACGGTGAGCGTCGCCACCGCGTGGATCAGCATGAATGCCGGATAGATGGAAACGATCAGCAGGAGGCGCGAAATCACCAGCACCAGCTTGCGGCCGACGCGATCGGACAGCATCCCCGCGAGCGGCGCACAGACGACTATCAGCGCAGAGCCCGCGACGGGCGCCCACAGCGACAGCGCCATCGGGAAATGCAGCACCTGGACCGCATACGACGCGAGGTAATACAACGCGATATAGTTGACCGCGGTGCCGCCGATCACCGCCAAATTCCATCAAAAGTGTCGTCGACGCGCCCACTTCGCCGCCGAGCGCGAAGCCCTGGAGCAGCCGCGCAGCAAGGATCAGCAACGGCGCCGCAATGCCGGCCGATGCGTAGGTCGGCGCGCATGCGATCAGCGCCGAGCCGAGCGCCATCAGAGTCAAGTTAATCGTGGCCTTGCGCCCCACGCGGTCCGCATAGGCGCCGAGCACGAGGCCGCCGAGCGGTCGTGTAACGAATCCGATGCCAAACGACGCGGCAGCCAGCAGCCACTACGTCAGCGGGTCGCCAGAAGGAAAGAACAGCTTGCCGATGACCGGCGCGAAAAACGCGTACGTCGTGAAATCTAAGAACTTCAGGCCGTTGCCGAGCGTACCCGCCCGGTTTCGTAAATCGCCGGGTATCCGCCGTACGCATCGGCCTGCGACGCGCCGTTGAACGATTCGAGATGCTGCTGCGGATGGACGCCCTTGAGGTCGGGTGTATAGGCGAACCAGACGGCCGGCGGCGTTGAGTCGGCTGAGTTGCGATCGCCGCACGTATAGACCCATAGCCGTCCGGTTTTGGTCTTGCCATTCCCCGGCGCGAGCACCGGTACTGGCGTATCGTCGGCATGCAGTTTCGTTGCGGCCATAACGTGCCGGCGTAATGCGTCCACCAGCGGTCGCAGAAGGTTCGCGCCGTGGCCCACCCATTTCGCCAGCAGCGAGCGATCCAGATCGACACCCTCGCGTGCATAGATTACTGACTGGCGATACAGCGGCAGGTGATCCGCGAACTTCGAGACCAGCACACGGGCCAGCAAGCCCGGACCAGCTAGGCCACGCTCGATGGGGCGGCTCGGCGCAGCCGCTTGCACGATGTCGTCGCAGCACGTGCACGCCAGTTTCGGGCGCACTTGGCGAATCACTCGGAAGCTGGCCGGTACATATTCAAGCTGCTCGGAGACGTCTTCACCGAGTTGCTTCATGGGGCCGCCACACGCCGCGCATGTCTCGCCCGACTCCGGCCAGTACGTCAGGATCTCGCGTGGCGGATGCCCGGGGAGCGGCTTGCGCGGCGCTTGTTCTGGTGCGGTACGCGGCGTCTTTGGAATCTCGATGGGGACAGCCCCCTCATCGGCCTCGAGTTCCTCCAGTCGCAACTCAAGCTGCTCTATCTGGCGGTCCAGTTTCTCGGAACTGCGGCCGAACTGCATACGGCGTAGCTTCGCGATCAGTAGCTTCAGATGCTCGATCTCGGCCTTGGCGGTAGCGTTTGCTGCCTCGTGCGACTCGACCACGCCCTCCAGATGTCCGATGTGCGCATCACGCTCAAGCAGCATAGCCTTGAGCGCTTCGATGTCGTCCGGATCGGCACTTACCGTAGTCATGCCGGCAGTCTACTCGTCGGTCAGCAGGTTTACAACGCCCAGGGCGGCCCCGTCGTACGTATTGGCTGCCGCCAATCGATGCCTTCGAGCAGCATCGACAGTTGCGCTTGGCGCAGGCACACCACGCCACCATCGGCAAGTGGCCACACAAACCGACCGCGTTCCAGGCGTTTCATCAGCAGACACATGCCGTCACCGCTCCACCACAACACTTTGCCCAGATCGCCACGCTTGCCGCGGAACACGAACACGTTGCAGCTGAACGGATCTTGCTCCAGTATCGTCTGGACCTTGGCGGCCAGGCTGTTGAAACCCGAGTGCATATCGGTCACACCTGCGGCCAGCCAGATCTTTGTGCGGCTGGGTAGACCGAACATGTTGTGGATCTCGACGTGCCGCGCAACATGCGGAGCACCAGCAGTAACGTGCCCTCGTTAGGTGAGCCTTCGATGCGAACGCGGGTGTTGCCCACGCTGATCTCGATGGCGCCGGCCGGAGCAGCGCTGGCAACTGGTGCCGGGGCCGGCTGCCCGATCTCTTGCACCGGCGCTTCCACCGTCACGGGCAGCAAATCTCCCGGATCGTATTCGCCGGTACGCAGCGCTCGGCGCCATTTGAATACCAGGTTCGGATTCACCCCGTGTTCCATCGCCAGACGCGCCACCGATACGCCCGGCTCGCAGGCCAGTTTGGCCAGATGTCGTCGAAATTCGATGGGGTGATTTGGGATGCCTTTACGTGAAGTTCTCTTCGATGCCCCCGTTGCCACTGTGGTCCCCACTACTTTTTGGTGTGGATTCCTCTGGCAACTTCCTATCACATCGTCGAGACGGTGCGGGAGACACGCTCACCTTATGCCTATGGGGCGCTACCGGTCAGGGAGAGGTCGAGCGTACGTTCCCCAAGGATCGTGTATGTGGAGGCGGCTCGTCCTCACGGTGTAGCGCAGAACTTTGGAATCCCTTCCACAAGACGCCTAGAATTCAGTCACGACTGCATTCCACAAGGAGGCTGTCATGACTCAGTCGATGGTTGGTTGGGTGGTTGGTCTTGCGGTGGTCGCGGTGGTTGCCGTCGCGTTGGTGCGCCGTTACCAGAGCGAACATCCAAGTATGGAAGTCGTTCAGTGGTTGGATTCCCATCACTTGAGTTGGATGCATCGCAAACATTGACGTTTCCGCGCTGGCGGTAATAACCCCGCCTTGCCGAAGTTTACCGGGGACCAAACGCACCGATGCAGGCGGGCGCGTGAAGTCGACTATGTCGTTATCTCACCAAGGGTCTTGGCAAGGAGGCCATATGGATGATGAAGTGTGTACAACACATACGCACGTGGCACGCCTTCGCGTGATGAAGACCGTGTCTGGGCGCTATCGCGGAATCGTCCACGTGCACCGCATTGGAGAGGATCCGAACTCCTCTGAGGAACACGATACCGAAGGGGATTTTGCAACGGACGTAGACGCGCGTGACGCCGCCCGAACGCTCGCGCGCAGTTTGCTCGACGAGCAAATCGAGGCGCACAAAAAAGTGCAAGGAATCGATTGAATCTGCGTCGGCGGATTAGTCTCTACTTAGCGTCGCTCGGCAACGCGACGTCCATCAGCGCGTAGCGCGCCAGTCGCACAATGCGGCCGCTTGTCCGTTGATCTGCTTTGAGAGCACGAAAAAAAAATGTCCGTGTTACGACGCGAGCTTCCCGTTGACCGGCAGCATGGCATCGGCTCGCTCAATTTTAGATCGGGGCGCGAGTCTCCGATTGACGCGAGCGCCCATGCATTGCTGTTCAACAAAGAGCCGTATCAAAAAACTGTGTCGTGCATCCAATTTTCGCCTCGATTCTGGTCGATGATTTCTTCTGCGTAACGTTGCGAAGCCCGGCGTGCGTCACCGGCACTGGCAAACGGCGAACCGCCTACAAGCTTGAAGGTCTGGCTCCGGGTCAGCGTGGTGTCAGTACCGCGCAGGCAAACCTTGACCGCCGCGTCGAAACCGGCTTCGTGGTTGTGAGTACGGCCAGCGCCTGTGTGAAAGTGAGGATAAATCAGCGGATATATTTCGAATCCGCGATAGGTACGCATACTCATGATGAACTCCTGGTGATTGATGGCTACGAATTGCGTAGACGAGTGCAATCAATCCTGTATCGGCGCTACATGGTTAGCGTCGAACAAATCGGTTTCAAGGCACACCGGGCGAAGCCCGTTCGTCTTTGTGCCGGAAATTGATACGCCCTTTGGTAAGGTCATAGACCGACAATTCCAGCCTAACCCGGTCGCCGGCGAGAATACGGATGCGGTGTTTGCGCATGCGGCCCGATGCGTACGCCGCAACGACCGCGCCGTTTTCCAGGGTAACGCGAAACCTGCTGTCCGGGAGCACCTCATCCACGACGCCGTCCAATTCCGGCAATTCTTCCTTTGCCAAATCAATTTCTCCAATCAATGTGACGCGCCGCAATCACAGCGGCGTGCGGATATCCGGTCCCCGACAGGGAGCGGTTTCAGTGCAAATATCGAAAACGCCCATGCGTGGGGGGCGCGTACCAACGCGACATGCGGGCCGCACCTCGTCCGGCGTTAACGTGCTCGTTATCGCGTCTCGGTGGAGCGCTTCTTCCCGCTCGATTTGGCGGGCGCAGAGGGTGCCTTCGGTGGCACCCAGTTCAGCGCCGCGCCGAGCACCGGCAAATCCTTGGAGCGCCGTGGTCTCGCGAGTGATTTCTTGTTGCGCAACTGACTCATGGTCGAAGTCACCTCCATATGCGTCGATCGCGAACTCACGATGAATGAGCGCCCGATTGTTCGCCGCCGGATGCGCGGCATCCCCCACTTTCTTCCTTGGGGTGTACGTCTTGAGGCGAAACGGTAGCCGCAGCAGGACTGTGGGCGCCTGCGGCAGATGCGAAAGATCCCCGACGATGACTGCGTGGCCGATCCTGCACGCAGGACCGACGAATGATGTGGATTACTGAGGAACGATGTTCGACGCCTGCAGGCCCTTGGGCCCGTGCTTCGTCTCGTAGCTGACCTTTTGACCTTCGGCCAGCGTCTTGAAGCCATCGCCGCGAATCTCCGAGAAGTGCGCGAACAGATCGTCGCCGCCGCTGTCAGGCGTGATGAAGCCAAAACCCTTGTTGTCGTTGAACCACTTGACGGTACCGGTATCCACGGAAATTCTCCTGATATTGGACAAATGTATGCGCCCCGATAGGGGGGCACGAAAAAGGATCAAGGAGGGAGAGGACAACGAATACCGCGTTCCGCGGTCAGTGATGAGCAGCAATCGCGCTTCTTGAAGGCTTCAGACACCCACCCTACGGGGGACCAAACACCCTGTCAAGCTGTTTCGGTCGGAGCATTTCGGGTGGCATCGCAAGAACACGCCGCGATCGGCGAGGCTCGCCCCGGTTGTATACCCTTGGCTCCTCGGTTTTGATTTGCTTCGAATGTCTAATTGAAATTTCGACGATACCGTCAGGGCACCATCTCCCCGCGTATCGGCGATTGTTCACACGCGGCTGAGCCGGTCCGTGCCGCGCCCAATCGGGGCGGCATGCCATGCGGCGGTTCGCGCAGAACTTTCGCTGTACAAGTTCGCCAATGGGCGTAGGATGGATTTGTTGACTGACTCGCTACCGATTCCCGCGCCACTCAAGGCGCCCCCCTCCGAACGTGATCGGGCCTCTCATCGAAACCGCGCAATGCGGACGAGCGCGCCGCGTATCGGCTGCGTATGCGAAGCGCCTGATCGATGCATGTCTACAGGACACGAGCGTGTTGGATAACGCGTCCTGATCTCTTCCTCGGTCCATCCTGTTTCTGCGTCCGCGGCGCCGCCACGGACTCAAACACGCCTGGCGCATGGCGCGCCGGCAACGTCGGGAGGCTGGATATGAACAGGAAAGACCTGTTGAAATGGATTCGACGCGATGGTTCTGGTGTCATCGAACAGTTCCTGCCGTATGACGCTCGTGCCGAGATGGACGGCGTCATTCTCGATCGTCGTCATGAAATCGATGAGGATGCCTTCCTGATGTTTTTCTCGATCCGCGCGCTGTTGCGCAAAGGCGGAATGGCGAGCTACGAATCGGACCAGGAAGCAGGCCAGATCATGGCACTCCTCAAGCTTTGACTGTTCTGGTCGCGACGATACGCTTCGCGGTGGCCATGGGCCCCGCAGCAACTGAAGGAGGAAGGAAAATGCAACTCGACTCAACCCGATTCCATATCGACCCGACACCGCGCAGGGCCGACGGGGAATACATGGCACACGCGCGGATCAGCATCGATCGTGCAGACGGCAGTGAGTGCGACGTTCAACTGAGCGGAGATCTGGCTGGCTTCGACGTGCGCGAGGATGCGATTGCCTTTGCGAAAAACTGGGCGCTCGAATGGCTCGACGCGAATTTGGTCGACGATCTCCCCACGTCGATGAATTGAAATTCGGGTGGCACGCCAGCCGCCCGAGCAATCAGGGCGTCGCCGGGATCGAGGCCGACGGCAATACATGCTGCTGCCAAAGCAGGCTGACGCGGTGTCGAAGGACGATCGAGAGAATGGCCATCCTTGGAGGGCCACAGACCAAGGCAGCAAGCACGCCCTCCAACGGGCTCATCACCGCCAGATCGGGCCGCATGCGTTCCGCATCCTCGAAGTCCGCGACTCTCGTGAGCCGAACTTCCTCCCAAGTGCGGCGCGTCGCGTCGGGATCTCATTCCAGTCGGTCGAAGGCACCCGCTTCGAGATCTTTCCTGAAATGCTGTAGCCAGTCGCTTTCGTCGCCGATCACGTATTCCTTCGTAATCTGCGTCGAGAGCCTGGTGATGGTGACATAGCCCTGTAGACCGAGGTTCTCATCACCCTTCGGGTCGGTCGTATCCGTTTCCTGAAGATCGAAATCGCCCTCTGCCAAGCCACGGCACTCCAAGGTCGCCAGAAAGTCTCTGTGTTCATCCGGTTCGATCAGCCGCATATCCGGCCCCCTCGTGTTCAGCGGAGATGTCGCGCGGCTCGATGTCACGGGGCCGACGGCACGCGTTCGAGCGTTGAAATCATACACACCCAACTCATGCGGAATACCTTACGATCCCCCACATACGGCGCCACCGGGAAGCAAGCGTCATCGCCTGCGGTTTTATCGTCTGGGTCCTTTCATGCTTTCCGACTCCATGGCTGCATTCCGCTCCTCGCTCGCCTCGACAGGGTCCATCGCTTCGTCAACCGACGCCGTTGCGCGCTCGGCGGCCGCTTTAGTTTCGTCCTCCGGGGAGTCGACATCGCTGTTGCCGTCACCCGGGGGTAGCAGCATGTCCTTGAGCATCGCGCTCAGCTCCGGCGTGTCCCATGGCAGGCCACGCCTGGTTCGGACCTTTATGTAGTGTTTCACTTCCGCGTCCTGCTCCGCGGTTAACGGCAGCCCCTGGAAGGTACTTTGGGGGTCAGAGTTTGTCATCGCTGTCTCCTCCTGCTATAGCGTCTTCAGTGTAGTCCCCTTGCGACCATGAGAGTCGTGATCGAAGCGCTCATTCGTCGAATCAAATGCCGTGCGTCGCTGCGGCAGGCAACAGCTGGCCATCAGCAGTCGTTGGCTGCCTACGTCACCATGACATTCGATCGGCCGATTCCGTCAGTCAAAGGACATTCCGTCCGTTCATGACCGACCGATCACGTAGGAATACGAATTGATATGACCATACACTCAGACGATATTGGAGCGAAGCTGACCAGCGACGGCCCATGGCTGTAACTGACCGACGCGGTTCACGGGATGCATCGGCGATGCGGGCAATGACATGGCTCGCGTAGGCCTTAACCGATCCATATGTGCGTAGTATGTTGACGTCAACGGAACAGGACACCAGGTCGACCCGCTACTGGCCGGCTTCGGCTTGTGGCTGCGGGCACGCCAGAGAGCGAACATCGAGCGTGCGAAGGAGTAGGGGCGGACGCCACCGATCGCCTATGCTGGAAGCTCACGAGGAGCCGACTATGACGCCACATGACGTGATGATGATCTTCGAGCGGATGAACGCAGAGGGAAAGGCGGCCGCCGATCTGGACCATGCTTGTGCCGGATTCGCTGGCTGGTTAGCGGAGGCATGGAGTCGATTGAATGAGGATGAGATCGCAGTTCTGACGTCGATCGGCGCCTCGCTGTATCGCGAGGGGTATGCGAGGCGGTACTAGGCAGGCTCGGGGGCCAGCGTGAAGATATGGGCGGGGCGGACCGAAAGGGCGTATAAAGTCCGAATGATTATCCCCTCCGTTACCGCCGAGTCGGTCCTGGGCCTGTTCCGGCTCATTGCCGGGAGGGAGGAGCGCCGGACTTCCGGCGAGTCAGCAAGGATGGCGGCGCTCCTGGCTCTTGCCGAGCAGCTTGCACGCAACCATCGGGCAATGACAGAAGATGGTTGGGATGCAGCCGTCCGTGTTGGCGGCCTGTTGTTGCAAGCGGAAATGATCAACAACGACGCTGACACGGTGGCGCTTGAGCTGCTAAGCCGGCTGCGGCAGCGGAAATGAAAAGCGCGTTCGAGCGTATAGCGAGTCGCCCCCTGTGGAGTGGCCAACATGTCGACACACCTGCTTCTTCTCTACAAGGGGTACGAACTTCATCCCCTCGTCTTCGCCCGTACATTCAGTCGCTTTGACGGACATTCCCGTTACGCCGAAGGGTATGACATCGCGGTACGGATATGCCGCCCGGGCGCGATAGCAACCTCCGCCGCGAGCCGTATTTTCAGGCTGGACCAATCGCATGCATACTCCGACTTTGGTATAGCAAGGCGTGCCGCCCGGCAGCAGGGAAAGGACATCATCGACGGAAAGGTGAGTGGAGCTTCGGTCATCGACATGTAGTTCGGTCAAACGCAGCGGTCGGCCACGACGACGCGAGAAGCTGAACGCACGCATTCTTCCTCACCGGTATCGCCACCATGCAAAGTGATCGCAATGCGATTCCGTACTACCTTGTCTTACGGACTGACTGTCCACCGTATGTTCTGAACGCTGACCGCCACGTGCTGCGCCGCGAGGCAAGCCCTCTCCTGCGAGCGTTCGCGAGAGCCCGCGGCGCGCCGACCTCGATCGCGGACGACGCATGGAGCGACTTTTCCGGCTCGGAATCCATTTCGCTCCTTGAGCGCACGGAGATGCGGGCCTATGCACTGGTTCGCGGGGCCGAAAGCGAACATCAACTCCGGTTACTTGCTGCTCTCTGACTGCACCACCCTGCGCATTCCTTGCGGACGGCGAGCTCAGCGGCCTATTCGAAACGAGGTCTGTTTGCGAAGGCATTCAGTCCGAAAAATCGTCGATGGCGGCGTGACTGGAGGTACGCACATCTTCGATCGATCAACCCGGGTGGGCATGGTTATGGCAGCCTCATGCCGAGCGGTAAATCAACCGCTATAGTCACGCCCCTCGTGAACACCTGTCGAGAAGTATCGATCACTTCCTGGATCTGCGTGATCTGCGCCACAATCTCGCGCCGTTCTACAGCCCGATGGGTTGGCCATCGGCTGATCTGGATCTCATGACCCGCAGGTTGCGTTGTGGGCTACTGCTTCGGGATCCGGTCCGAGCGTCGTCCATGCGTCGTAGCGCAGCAGGCTTTTGGGTGGCCGCTCGACATTTGGAAGCAGCCTTTAGGCGCATCACCACTTGATTGACCGAAACGGCTCTAGCAACCACTGCACGGCAACGTACCGACTTCCCCTTCCCACTCGCCCATCCTGTACTCAACACCCGTGCATCTGACCGCGATATCTGACCGCGATCCTGTTCGAGCGATCCGACTCGATGCGGCCCCTCGCTACGCGAGCACACCTCACTTCGGAGGATCTATGAAATATTATCCAAGCACATTACCCGATCGACACGACCAGGTGACCCGACAAAAGGACCGCGACGATCTGGCCCGAGCCGATATCGAACGGGCCGAAAAGCGTACCCGCGACTATGCCGGCATCGATTCCAATGCGAGCAAGTGGCGCTATTCCGATTCCGACCGTCAGGTGAAGTAATGGTGCAGCGTTGCTCCCGATACCGCCAGAGGATGGCGCTCGCCCCTCGCGTTGTTGCGCGCCGATCCCGCATGACGCGTCGCGGACGTTCCGGGATCAGGTATACCGCCGCAGGCGTATCGAAAAATCGGCGATCGCGGTGACATCGCTTTGCTCCGCGTAGCGGCACCAATTTTGCAACTGGACCAGCAATTGTTCGCGCGATGCATGTGACCACGCCCATAGCTCAAGCAAAGCCTCATACCTCTCCACGTACACGCGTATTCGCCGGCTGGCATTGCGGCTCGTCAGCGCCTGCTGGTCGGGCTTGTCCCGATAGCCCCAGGCCTGGCGCAGCCACCGTTTCATACCAAGCACGAACGCGCGCTTGTCGTCGCGGCTCATGTCCTTGATGCGGCGCAGCTCCCACCGGCAGGCGCGCTCGAACATGCGCGCATAGGCGGCCATGACTTCATGTCGGTTGCGGATGATCGCTTGCAGCGTCGCGTCGTCGACCACGGCCTTGTTCGAGAGCAGGCGCGGCTTCGTTGCTACCCGCCGAATGGTCGCCAATCTCAATGCTGCCAGCAGGCGAATGTACAGCCAGCCGATGTCGAACTCGAACCATCGGTTCGACAGCCTGGCGGACGTCACGTACGCGTGGTGATTGTTATGCAACTCTTCTCCGCCGATCAGGATGCCCAGCGGGAAGAGGTTGGTGCTCGCATCGGACGTGGCGATATTCCGATAACCGCCGAAGTGGCCGCCACCATTGACCACGCCGCCGGCCCAGAACGGAATCCACATCATCTGGATCGCCCACGCCGACACGCCGGGCAGCCCGGACAGCCCGACGTCGATCACGGCCAGCAGCCCGACGCCGAGACTCGGATAGCGAGCATAGACGTGGGGTTCGAGCCAGTCGTCCGGCGTGCCCACCCCATACCCGGATCCGAACCTACCTGCATGAGATCGGATCCCTGGAGATCGTTCTCTAGCGTACCGACACACCCACCCCTGGGAACGACAATGATCGACGTCACATAGGAATCCGGAGTTGATCGTGGAATACCCCATCTTTATCACCCGACAGGAAGGCTCAGGCTATCGCGGATGGCTGCCGGATTTTCCCGGCGCGCACGTGGAGGGCCACACATACAGCGAGTTGGCAAACACCGCAAACGACCGGGTCAATGAACTGTATGACCAATGTGCGCGCCTAATTCCGTCCCCGACAACGGACATGGCGGCATTGCATGCGTCGTGCATCGACGACGGCGAGGGAATCTGGAGGTTCATTGATATCGCCCGGCCGACGTCGTGTTCGGTGCTGGTCTTGCTATGCCTCCCCAAGCAGCTCGTCGAAAAGATCGATGCAGTGGCGAAATCGCGCCATATGAGCCGCGAAGCGGTGGTGGCCGAGTGTACGGAAGGAATTGGCCACCCAGCGTTGCGGTCCTCCTGCCACGAACTTGTCTTGGCGTAGCTGCCGAACGCGACTCAGCGAATTCATCTGCCCGGGTTGCGTCGCTTCACCGATGCGGGAAAGTGATGCATGCGCCGTTTGTCGTCACAAGCGACGCGCCAAAGTAAAAAGCCGGCGCTTGGCCGGCTTCGAGTTCCGCCTTGCTGGGGCGGCTCCACGTTCTGTTTGAGAGCGAGGAGTTTTGCTACACATGCGCTATAGGTTCGGCAGAAAACCCATGCCCAGACGTTTCCTTGCATCGGAAATACGTTGCTTGGGTGTAACGGCTTTCCACGAATGGGCATGGCTTCTCTGCCGCTCCGGGTGAACCACGGGCATTCCATCGTCGGTCGCGCGTGCCTCCGCCTGTTCTTGTTGCTCGTCCTTCACATTTTTTTCCCATTTCGGGTAATCGTTCATCAACATGCTCCCTCCACAACCCCAGTTTCGTCATTGATTGGCTCGCGCCGTCCGAGTCGAGATAAAACTGCGCAAGCGATACGGATCGCGACGGCCCACTTCGATCACGGCGTTTACATCTCGATGAAGTCTGCGGCCGATCTGCAGTCTGTGCGTCATGTGTCAGCCTGCTCGTGCGAGCGTCTGAAGTCGGTACGCTGCCGTACGGGCGGGATGGCATGGATGCGGGTCTGGCATCAGCGCCGTTTCTCAAGGCGCTTCAAATCAGGGAGCAGGCGGTCGAATTCTCGCCTGACCACGCCGTAGCATTCGCACACGCGCTTCTCAAGCCCGGAGCGATCCAATACCTCGATGTGCCCATAGTTGTACCGGATCAACCCGGCATCCTGAAGTTTCAGCGCAGCTTCCGTCACGCCCGACCGGCGGACACCGAGCATGTTGGCGATCAGTTCCTGCGTCATTTTCAGTTCGCTCGATGGCAGGCGATCGAGGCTGAGCAGGAGCCACCGACAGAGCTGCTGATCGATCGAGTGATGTCGATTGCATACGGCTGTTTGCGCCATCTGTGTGATGAGCGCCTGGGTGTAGCGTAGCAACAGCCGCTGCATCGAACCGCCTCGACGGAACTCGTCTTTCAGGATGCGCGCATCGAGTCGGTAAGCGTGTCCCGCGCTTTGGACGATCGCGCGGCTCGGGGTTGTTTCGCCCCCCATGAATAGCGCGATGCCGATCAACCCATCGTTGCCGACGATGGCAATTTCGGCTGAGGAACCGTCTTCCATCACGTACAACAGCGACACGATGGACGTCGTCGGAAAATAGACGTGACTGAGCGCACCACCCGACTCGTACAGCACCTTTCCCAACGGCATGTCGACCAGCACGAGCTGCGGCGAAATATGCGCCAGATCTTCTACCGGTAATGCTGCCAGCAGATGATTTTCGATCATGGATGGCTGACCCGACATATGTCACTCCTCCAGTGGCTGCAGCCTCTACCCAAGACGCCCCAACGACACGAAGCGTCATCGGCTTGAGACTCGAACTCGCGAAGCAGACCTTGAGCGAGAATCCTGGCGTCTTCGAGCGCGAGACCGTACTGCTCTCGATGTGATATCGTCCAGAATGACTTTCTGCGTGTATTCGATCATCCTAGCACTCCGGGTGAAATCGAACGGATGCGGTCGACTCCGGACAGGTCGACGGGAAGCTGGCAAGGACGATCCGGCGACATCGGACCAATATGCCCCGTCGATTATTACTACACGCGATGTTCGGGCAGCGTGCGATCCTTGCGGATATTCCCCCGCCAGGATCGATGACTGGGCTTTCGCGTCAAGGCTGATTCTCGTACGGCGGAAATGCCGACAGGCGTGGATCGTCCACCGCGCCACCGACGGTGAAGTGATACAGGGATTGCCAGGCATGATCCTTCGCGCCGAGCAATGTGTGCATTTCATCATCGAAAAAACAGCCGATCCCCGTCGCGCGTACTCCGGCGGCTTCTGCTTCGAGATAGAGCGCCTGGCCAAGCATGCCGCATTCCCAGAACAGATGGCGATAACGCCATGGTTGCTTCAACGCGATTTCGAATCTCGCGATCATCCCAAGCGCAAAGCAGGAATCAGCACCGATATCCTGGTGGCAGCAAATCAACTTTGCCGCCGCGCGCAAATCGTAAGGCAGCAGAAAATAGAGCGGCAGATGGTCCGGCCCGATCTTTTGCCACAGCCATTCCGGACGCAGAGACCGCTTGAGATCCGGCAGTGCGCCCGGCGTTCTCACGAGCATATAGAGGCCCGGCTCCAGGCCGTCGACGCGGTGCACCAATAGCGCCGCATGCACTGCGGCCGGAGACATCAGCGCATTCCACGGCGGCGTGTCGGGATGTGTCAGCAGGCACGCCAGCATGCTGAAAAGAGCCGCGTCGCTGATGCGCGTCGTGCCATCGAAATTCACGGCGCTGCGACGCTGTCTGGCGATTCGGGCGAAGCTGAGATCGAGGGCTGGCGTCGCCGGCGCTGCACACTGCTCCGGGTTCGGCGAGGGTGATTCGCGAGTATGGGTCTTGTGTGTGGCGCGATGAATCGAATCGATGTCCAGCCACGTCACATGTCCCGAACTCAGTTGATTGGCGCGTCCGTGCCACTGTGCCCTGTCCAGAGCGATCAGCATGCGCTCGAGATCGGGCCGCGTGTCAGGGTTGCCGATCCAGAGCAAAAGATCCGGCGCCTCCGTTTCGGCATCCTTGAAATCTTCGCGGCGATCCACTCCAAGTAAGCCGGCCACTGCATCATCCGCAGCCGACTCCATCAACCGCGTCTGCCAGCCGAGCGCCGCGGCTGCGTAACTCATCGCAGCGATGACATGACCGCAATCCTGCTGGCAGTAGCGCCAGGCGCGCATGCCGTATTTCCACACCTCGCGCCAATGGATCGAGCTTATGCCGACCAGGACACCACTTTCCGAAAACGCCTCGGTCCATTGTGGCTCGTCCACCGCAGCGCGATGTTCAAGCGCATGATCCCGGCTCAGGTAGTGGTAGACGCCTGCGGACAAGCCGGGCAGAGCCGGACATAGAAGATAGCCCTCGGTCGGATGCAGATTTCCACTCGAAGGGTTGCAGCGCAGTGCCCACCGCTGGGCGCCATAGGATTTCCACGCCGACAGGCCGAGTGAGAGTTCGAACAGGATTGCCAGATGGGACAGATCGAATCCCTGTGCGGGCGGCAAGGTGCCGCAGCGTAACGCGTTGTAGCGCGTGGCCAGGGTGTCCGCGGCTAACGGCAGAGCAACGCGCGGTGCGCCGTGAAATACCCGAAACGGATCCGGCTGGGTTGTCCAGTCGAGCCCCCCAGGGCCAGGAGCGTAGAAGTTGAGACGGTGCTTGCTGCGTTCGTGATAATCAAGCAGCGCATGCTTTGACCGATCCATGCCCCCTCTCACCCCAGAATACCCGCACACGCGGCTAGCGCAGGTCAGAATGAAGGCGCACGTGGAGTGCGGGCGCAAACGAGGGCCACTCTCACGAGATCGTGTACCAGTTCTGGGAACCACCCTTGTAAAGGTCTCTGGCAAGTCCCAGAATCCGGTCGCGATTACGGTCGAAGGCCGCAAGCAAGGCGAGCTCGCCAGAACCCATGTGGGAGTTCAGTTTCGCCAGCATCGCATCGTCGACCAGAAAGGTAATCTCGCGAGAATTGTCGTAGCCCCAAAAGCATACACAGTGTCTGGAAGCGTCGTAGGTGCGACTGGGATTGGGAAAGTTGAGTGTCACGGCGCTATTCCCCATCTAACCCTCCTGACAGATATAACGCCACTTGCTCGCGTTGACATTGATGCGAGCGTCATTTTCGCGCCGCTTCTCGGCACGCTCGCTGTCCGCGCGCTTCAGTGCCGACGCGCGCGCCTTTTTCACGTCAGCGTAATCGCTGTGCCTGGCGGGCGTGGCTGGCTTCAGTTCGGTTTGCTTAGGCATGCCGGTTCCCAAAAAGAGAATTTCAAATTTCAGGACCGTCGCGGTGACTGAATTTCGTCGTCGCCCGCCCTATACGAGGACCGGACGACGACCCGCGGGCTTGCCGCCGACGGCATCTCTCGCGCACGGAACTGCCGGACCGAACCTCAGAGGGAGGCTCGGTTGACGCGCGAAGTTCGCAGCTTCGACGTTCGCGCGCAGGATCGTCGTGGTGAGCTTTCTGCTTGGCTGTGCGGACAGGGGGAAGCGTAAGGAGTCGGAGCAAAACCATCGGTCACGCACATCGAACCTCACGAGAATGCGCCCTATACCACGGCCACGCAAGCGCTATCTCGCGTCGAGGCCATGATCGCCCCCAAGCAACACTACCGTCATCAACTTGCGCGTGACGGCCGCCAGCCAGCGCTTTTTCTCAGTTCCATCCCACGAACAGGCGACGCGCAGTGCGCGCGGCGGCCTGTTCAGCGGGGCGGGCTGTTAATTTCCACCGAGTCTTAACCCACCGGGGATGCGGTCGTTTTCTTGGACTGATTTAGGTCGTTAACCCGAAGCTTTCACGGTACTCGATGGGGCTGAGATAGCCAAGAGATCGAGTCAACAGCTGACGATTTCTTCTCGTTAGCATGCTGCTGTTGCCCGAGTGCTCACCCCATAAGAGGACGGTTACTATCAGACCCGCTCCCGAAGGTACTGGATGCACTTCAGTCGTAGACCCAACCGATTCGTGAGCGCACCTCGCGAGTGGGTTGCCGCATCATCTGCCACACTGGGACGTTGTTCGGAGGGCGCGGTGCTATCTACGCCGTGGACAGACTTCGCTATTTGAAGAGCAGCGTGACCTATCCAGACACGATCGCGCCACTCGCATTTCGCTCGATGGACGACTAGCCATGCCTGAAGTGATTCAACGAGCTGAGGGGGTGACAGCCACTGACGAGTTTTCCTTTGGGTGACGAGTTGCAGCCCAACAAGAAAACAGAGCAAATCAACATACCTGGTCGCGACGCGCATGGTTGGTCTTCTGGCTTTCAATGTTTGTGAACGCGTCGGTGTGTGCTCATCCTTGGATACTGAGCGCCTTCTCTAATGCGGCAATCAATTTGAATGCGTCATCCCGGCCGATCAGAAAACCCCGGCTGGTATACTCGCACCCGAATGCATAGAAGCTCGGCAACAGAGTCACCATGTCTTTCTGCTGATTGAAATCAACTTCGCATTTAGTCAGCGGGAAAAACGGAGGCACCTCGATCGACATGTTGTACACGATGCTCTCCTAGTACATTTTTCGGGGTGGCAACATGCGCTTCGCACGCAAGCGCTGCCTAGCAACGGCGCTGGCTTTTTTTCGCTTGCGTTCTGTCGTTGGCTTTTCATAGCCAGTGCGACTGCGCAACTCGCGGATCAGCCCTGTTTTCTCGATGCCACGTCGGAATCGCCGCAGCGCGACATCGATCGGTTCGTTGAGCTTTAGAGTAATTGTCGTCATGTAGATCCTGTTTCGAAAGGTTCAAATGGACACCTAGCCGAGCTGTGTCATGACGGCGCTTGCTATCTCGTCGGATTCGAATTCCGAATATCCGGCTCCGATCGACAGTGCACGATAGCCATGAACATTTGCAACTCATGTGGATGGCACATCGCTGAATCGGCGATTCTGGCGGGCACGACGGTGTCGATCCAGGTGACCTCATGTCGTCTGATCAAGCCGAGCAGTTCGTCGATGATCATTTCGCTCTCCAAAAGACAGGGGATTTGTGTTGCGCTGACGAGTCGCCTCAGCGCGCACTGGAAAAGAACCCCTGTTTGCCGCGATTGTCGTCGATGATGTTCTCGGCATAGAGCACAGAGGCACGACGGGCGTCGCCGGCGCTGTCAAATGGCGATGTGTCGTGCAATCTGAAAGTCTGGCTCTGCGTCAGCGTATCGGTGGTCCCGCGAAGGCAAATCTTGACCGCCGCGTCGAACCCTGCGTCGTAGTTATGCGGGCAGCCATTCGGCGCCGTCACGTGAGGGTAAATCAGTGGATAAATCTCGAATCCACGGTAGACGTGCATGCTCATGACAAACTCCTGGCGTTCGGCCACGACGAGTCGCATGGGCGAACACATCCAGCCGGTATCCACGTTGCAGAGCAGGCTGGTTGGTGAAGGGGACTACGTTGCAGCGCGAAGGAGGGGCGATGCAGCAAGAGGGCGGATGGAGGGGCGAAAGGTCAGAGGACTGATGGTCCCCCTGATGGACCCATCATACGCGCATCGTTTGATGCACGTCCAAATTATTTCGGGTTTTGAGCAAGAACGCATCGGCAGACGGTGCGACAAGCGCGCGGTATCGGCTTGCGAGCGTCAGGGGGTGACGTTGTCACGTGTCCATTCGATGACGACCGTGATCAAGCTAGCGTCGAACGAATCGCTTTCCCGTCGAAGCGATCGGCGCCCGGTCGTCTCTGTGCCGGAAATTGATGCGGCCTTTGGTCAGATCGTAGACGGACAACTCCAGCCTTACGTGATCCCCCGCGAGGATTCTGATACGGTACCTGCACATGCGTCCCGATGCGTATGCTGCGAACCGCAATGGCGGGCACTGATGATCGTCAATTCGTGGACATGACAAGTTGGCGCCGGCGCAACACTATCGTTGTGGATGCTTCATTTCTTTGGCTTCCATCGCGGTAAGTCGTTCTTCGCTTGCGGAAACGGATTCCATGGCTTCGTCGATCGAAGCTAATGCATACTCGCAAGCCAGTTTGGCTTCTTCAACCGTAGGCTCTGGCTCCTCATCGTCGCTGGGTGGAGGGGAAAGCATATCTCCGAGCATCATCGCCAGTTCGGGGGTGTCCCATTGTTCCCTCCTTTGTTCCTTCTTCTTTATATAGTGGCGGATTTCTGCGTCTTGCTCTGGCGAGAGTGGAAGGTGTCGAAACGTGTTGCTTGGTGTGGCGTCAATCATGATGTTGCTCCAAAGGTTTGATTCGACTCGCTCAAACTGCCTCCGGGATTGAGAGAGCCAAGGAAAATGTTGAGGATGAGAGAACAGGTTCCTATTTTCAGCTGTGCGAATCGTGCATTCGTTCGAGGCGCCCCAAAAGCTCATCCACTTGGAGTTCGATGACCTTGTTTCGCTGCGATTGCGTGCGGAGTTTGTTGAGCTTGACTTTCCAATACGCTGGATCGCTTACGGGCGATCTCTTGATGAAGGCATGTTGTGCTTGCTCAAGTAGTCCGATCGCTCGCCTGATATGGACCAATTCGCGTTCCACTTCGCAGTACCAGCTCATATTTTCCGCCTGTTGGTTATGATTTGTATCTTGGCTTGTTGCCTTTCGAGAACACTCGAGTTCACTCAAAGGCAGCGTCGGAGCCGATGCCGAGCTGTGCGGCTGCTGCACGACGGGTACGGTGAGGGGGGAATGTGGTGCGCAAGTAGGGGCGCGACACAGACTGCAGCGGAGGGCGAGCGATCAATCGGCAAACGTGGCTCGGATGAGGCCATCATACGCGTATCTCCGGTCGAGCAACTCTCTTATTTCGGCAGCGACAAAGAACACTTATTGTTGAATGATTGGTGTGACGTTGGCGGGTCCGTCGGCACGTCGATGGCTGGTGGCACATACGGCCGGGAAAAGTTGCTTTGCGCGTCCGAGCTCATCAACGCTTCCGAGGCTAAGGCGTTGGCAGGTTAGCCAGTGCTTGATGATGTTGATGGCCGTTGAACTTTCCCGCTTGCCATCGGACATTGGCGCGGTTGTCATCGCACCCTAGTTACGTTTGTAGCTGGCCCGTATTTCCCGCGCCATTTCGCTCGCTACACTAGCTTTAGGGATGCGCCACGACGAGTACGAATCGAACCATGACGCACTCACCCTGCCGACTCGCGAGTGCGACACCACTTCGCCCGCGCGCCCAGAACCGCCTTGACGACCTGGCTGCTAATTCCGGCAACGCCCGCGTCCGGCTGACTCCGCTCGCGCACCTGCTTCCCCGGGTGAATGAGGTTACGGGTATCGCGCAAGCCATCGGCATATTTCGCCAGGCTCGGTTCGAGCCAGTCCAGTGAGGCCGCCACCCGGATCATCTCCGCCGCGGTCCAGTCTTCTACAGCCTTGATGGCACCACCCCTGCCTCGGGGAACGCCTGTGGCAGACATCGCACGAACTTCATCCTCACGTAACCACGCTTGCAGGACAAGTTCCAGGATCGACCCCTCCATCACGACCGCAGCCAGCCAAGCGCGCGCTTTTGTACAGCGCGCTGCCTCCTCCCAGCGGAACCGTAAGTTGTTCGCGATGTCGGGTGGCAATCCAAGTTCGTCGAACGGCAGTTGTTCCTGCTGCAGTGGCGCAAGGATGGTCGCCGGCGGCACCAGCCCCAGCCGTTGAACGACCTCATTGACATAGTAACGTCGTCCGTCTGCACGAAGATACACGCTGGCTGGTTCGGTACCGAACCAGCCAGCATCTTCTCGCAAGAGTCCCCCAGCTTGCAGCGCCTCAAGCTCAAGGACCACTACGAGCGGATCTACATCAAAGAGCAACACAAGCAGTGCCGGCCTCGCAAGTCCCTGGCTCGCGAGGCTCTCGTCGAGTTCCCCGCTGCTGTGCACGAGCGCAATGATCCTGTCGCGCACCGGCACGCCTGGATCTCCTAGCGCCGGGTTACGCAAGCCGCGCTCACGCCACCGACGCTCACGAGCCACGAGGCCCGCTGGCGTTGCGAACCACGCATTCGCGCCCATTGCGTTCACGAGACGCTCCCGCTCAAGGGTGTTAAGCTCGGCTTCGATCGGCTCCCGCTCAAAAGCGAGCGCGGGCTCATGATCACGCAGCTCGTCGAGAGAATATCCGATTGCGTTTGTCTGCCTAGCATCGAACATCTCGTGAGAAAACAATGCGTCGCGAACGGCTAGGCTAGCGGGATCGATACTCATTAAATTAAGAAATGGACCTGATGAGGCCATTGTGCCATCAGTCGAGTCACCTCAAGCACCATTCCATGACCTAAGCTGTCGCCGCCATAAGCGCCCAGTGACTCCGTCTTTCCAAGTGGGGTTGCCCCAGTAACTCAGCCGAGTGGGACGTTGGCATCGACAATAGATTACTTAGCGACGACGCGACCTGCTCGGCGCCGTACTCCGGCCCGAAGCGAATCGAAACGTGACTCAAGAATGGTGGTCTCGACGACACATTCCAGCTCCATGGCCGCACCAATAGTCAGCCGGTCGTAGATGTAACGGTCAACAACGGACAACCCGACGGGAAGCTGACTATCTCCGGTCCGAACAGCGGCAACCCAAACACCAAGTGAGTTTTTTCGATTTCGCTACTGAAGAATACACAAGCGCTACGCACCAATTCACCACACTCCCCTCCAGTCTGTAATACTTTGCTCTGGAGGAGCATTTTGGAGCCAGCATGAGCATCAACTCCATCGTCGATTTTATCCAGCAGGGCCACGTCGCAACAATTGCGACTATCTCTTTTTTCACCGCGCCGATCCTTGGGGCTGTTACATTGGTCAAGTTCCGATTCGGAAGCCTGCGATTAGCCCAAGGCCGAACGAAGCGACTATATGACATCATGAACCGGAAGAACGGCGGACACACTGCCTCCTCAGGAGCATTGCAGCTGGCTACCAAAGACATGCTCGGTGTGGAACTACCCGGCGACGCAATCCGCTTCGCGCTTCAGCGTGATAGTCCACTTACACTTCTCCGCAATATCAAGCAAGCAGGGCTGCTCGTAAAATTTCGGGCAGACGAACAATGCTTCGAAGATGCACGAATCCGTCCAAAGCTGTCGTTCCAGCACATCTTTCACATCGCGATGGCGCTGATCGTCGCCCCCTATCTCGGCTTGATACTGTTCGGTGTAGTTTTGAAGCTCGTTGATCCCATCGCTGTTGCCGTGTTGTTCACATTGGATCTGATCGCTATGCCGGCGCTGACATTGGTCGCGCTCCGCGCAGATGCTGCACGCCGATTGCTCAATGCCAACGCAATTTATCCGCTGCCGCACGCGACACGATCGAGTCCGAGCACACCACTCACCGACGCAGTCAAAAAGCCGCGGACACGCCGCGCGACCAAGACAGACGATCATGGCAGCCCTCAAGTCGGTGCCGCTGAATCGCCTCCGATCGCTGTCTAATCGAACGGCTGACAACGCAACTCTTTTGGAGCTAACCAAGAATTTCCGGAGAAAACCTTGAAACGCGACTGGGATCTACTGCGCAAGCAACTTACCGACGTCGAGGAAGACCGCAACGTACTCGACGACATTCCCGATGCTCCGACATGGACAGACCAGCCGGAGGCGGAGTACACGCGCCAGTACGACGAATACCGCTCGATAGAAGGTCGAATCGCCGGCCATCTTGAATTGCTGATCGACAACGGGTACGTCGAAGGCATTCACGTCCTACGGGGCGCTGACGGACACATTTCGTTCGGCCTGTCGAGTCCACGACTGACAATGGCGGGCCACGATCTTCTCGACACGATGCGATCACTGCCCGTATGGGAAAAGATCAAAGCAACCGCTCAAACGAAAGGTATTGAATTGACGTTCGACGCCATCAAGACACTCGCAGGCTGGGCGCTCAAGCAACTCATCGGGACATAACGCGTCATGTCAAGATTGGAGTCGCCCCACGTGTCCGGGGACACAGGAACTCTCTTAAAATCACGGATATTCACGATGCAGAGAGCACCTCATTTTCCGAAAAACCCAAACTTTCTAGGCCATGAGCGGAACGACTGAACATCCAAAGGTTTTCATTTCGTACAGTTGGACGGATGCCAAACATGAACAGTTCGTCATCGACCTGGCAACCTCGCTTCGCAACCACGGCGTAGACGCAATTCTTGACAAATGGGACCTCAAACCCGGCCAGGACAAGTACGTGTTCATGGAATCGATGGTTGTCGACCCAGACGTATTGAAGGTTCTCGTCCTCTGTGACCGCAAATACCAGGAGAAAGCAAATAATCGTGCGGGCGGCGTTGGTACAGAGTCTCAGATCATCTCGCAAGAGCTTTACGGGAAAGTCAAGCAAACCAAGTTCATTCCCGTTGTTTGCGAGTATGACGCCGATGGACAGCCATGCCTTCCTGTCTTCATGCAAGGCCGGATTTACATCGACGTATCTACAGACGAACGGTACGGCAGCGGCCTTGACGAACTTTTGAGGCTCGTCTATGAGCAACCTTTCCATCAAAAGCCAAAGCTTGGCGGCCCTCCGGCATTCGTAACCAGCGGCGGGACTAGCTACGTCAAGGAGTTCGGAGCTGCGATTCGAGCTATCCAGGACGGTAAGCCGAACCGTCAGGGACTTGAGGCGTTGTTCATTAAAGGTGTACTGACGGAACTCGACAAGCTGTATGTCACGCCCACTGGAAACGACTACCACGAAGGCGTATACCAAGCCATCACGGGCACGAAAGGTCTCCGGGACCAAGTTGCTGATTACACAGAAACGGTCGCCGCGTTCTCGCTTGACGACCCGAGTTCCGTTGCCCCGTTCCTAAAGCTAATGGAAGGGCTTGGTGGGCAGTTCGGACCTCCGGTCACGTCAGGGCAGTACTATCCAGGATGGTCTGACTTGTACTCGTATTTCGCCCTTGAAGCGTTTCTTATTCAAGTTGCCGCACTTATCCGACACGGGCGCTGGAAGTCGCTACGCAAACTTGTCAGTGCAGCATACGTCCTCAGAAGCAGCCACGGGGAACTCAAGGCAGCAAGTTACATGGCGTTCGATACACATCTCGTATCTCTCGACGAACATCGCAACAACGATCTGAAACTGAATCGAATATCGGTCAGCGCGGATCTTCTAAAGGAGCGGTGCTCCGTCGATAAGACGAGTTTTGACGAACTCGCAGAGGCCGAGGTTTTCCTGATGCTGGAATCCATCGTGAGGCTTGATGCACTCAATTCGTCAAGCGTATGGTGGGCGAGAACTACGGTATATTCGTCGAACAAGCTGCCGCTCTTCATGCGCGCATCGGATGACGACGTCCGCAGAGGAATTCGCGTCGCGCTAGGCGTGGATACGGGTACCGCATTGAAAGCTACGCTGGATAACGCGAATACGAAACTTGGCGGATTTGGGCGACTCGGAAGGGGACGTTTCAGTGAATTCAATTTCACCGCAGCCATTAACTTCGACGAATTAGTAAAATAGGCGTAGGGGCGCAGGTAATCACCTGCCCTCTCGCCACTGTCTACTGCCGAAATACGTTATACGTCGGTATTCCGCTTCACCTCTGGCCTTTACCGCTTTCATGTCTTGCGGAACGACATCGCATTCTAATCGTCAATCGGAGTCGATTACAGCCCAATAGCGCCCATGGAAAGACAGCATCCAGCCCTATGCTACGGCACGTCACAAGAAGTCGTTATGGCCCGATTAACTCACCCCGATCCTTTTTGGCTTAGTAGTGTACGCATCGGTCGGATCGCGCACCGCTCCGGTCCACCACTAACGGTATTTGACCGTGCCAACAAACATGCACCGTCACTGATTTACCGATATTCAAGCTGCGCAGAAAACCCGCCGGAGCGGGTTTGGTTTGCTGCGATACCGCCGAACTACTTGCCCTTCGGCTTCGATTTGGGCGCCGGCGGCTTTTTCGCCTGAGCTAGATCGGAACCTGCGACGGACTTCTGGGCAGGGGTGCTCTTTTTGCTTGCTAGCTGCTTACTGGCCAGCGATGCGTCTTTTTTACCCGTAGTCATCAACACCTCTTCCGGAAGATGGTTAATTTTTACTACGATATCAATTTACGCCGGGTATTTCAGGGTCGACGAGTAGAGTTTACCCGAGATGTGGAATTGCTCTCCTCCAGGCGTCTCACGCTGCCCACACACGATTTAGCAAGCTAACTTGCATCCTCCTCGGTTTCATTTTCACTATCAGTTGCACGAGGACGCCCTGCCTTCATCTTCTTAGGCACCTGCCCCATACCGAACGTACGGATACGATCAGCTCCCTTGAGCCCAGGTATTGCCCGGCCTTCACAATAGACACCCGGTTCAGACGTACCGCGATTTATTTCCTACCCATCGTCAGCGTCCATGCCTTGGCAGTGGGCTTGACACGCACCATCTGTCCGTCATCCTTCGCGAAGTAGTCAGCTACGTAATCAGACAACCTCGCGACCTGGACTGGATTACTACAGTCGATAGCGTCAATGGCCCATCTCCCTTGTGCTCTGAGTTCCGCTTGATCCTTCCTCTCATGGCAGTCGAACATCAAACCTTGCCCACGCGTCACCCCACTCCAGCGATTCGCTATCTTATCCTTCAGCTCGCTCAACTGATTCCGTCTTACCAGCTCAGCATCGAAGAAGAAGATGCAATGGAAGTGGAATGCCCAATGCTCCCCTCCCTGTTCCATCTTGCAGATATAGCCGACCACCGGATCAAAAAGCGCTCGATCTGATCCACGATTGCGAAAGAACCGATCTCGATCCCCCATCGCTACGACGGGATCAATACGTGCTCTCGTCTCCGTTTTGCCGTCACCTATCGGAACATTCGACACCACTTGAGTCCAATCTCCATTAGCCACCCTCGCCCAGCTCGTTCGTACCCGTGCATCGTTGTCGTCAAACGCATCCATCGAGTAAGACAGATCTAGACGCAGCGGAATAAGCCTCCGATGACGCCCATATAACGTATTCAAGTACCGTCGAATAGAGCCCTCTTGGCTGACGAGGTTACCTCTCCAGTTGAATAGCGACTTCCTGACTCCTCTACGCACTGCCTCCGTACGCAGACAACCAATGAAGTTGTTGTATAGATCCGCTGCTACTGCCTTGTCGACGTTACTCGATAGCACACCGTTACTGAAAACCTGAGAAAAACGATGCTGCATGAAGCAGTCGAAAAAGAGTTGGAGATCAGCACTGTAGGCATACTCAGGCCAGTACAGGCCCATCCATTGCCCACATTGAGACATGAAGCCTGACAGGCTCCTATAGCCTGAATGCCCAATCGGGTTACGTACTGCTCGCTGATATCCTGCTCGACCACGGATCTCAAACGGCACTTGAGTAGTCTCCAGTACCGTATCAAGGAAGCGTACCAAATCTCGCATCAGGTCAGCATACTCATCGATCTCCCAATACCTGACAAAACCAGGATAAGATTGATTTTTCTCAAAGACGTTCGAATCGAATCCAAATCGATTACCATGACTTGCTTGGCGACTCATCTTGAATCTCCGTTATCAGGACATCCAATAGATGAGCGCTGTGATTTCTTACAACACAAGACAACGAGTGCTCATACACCAAGCACATACCACTCAGTTCACGGCAAGAAGTAAAGCAATGTGATTCGATACCTCAAGCAGTCAGTACAATGAGGTCACACTCTCCATGCATGTGGATCCATGATGATGATTACATCTATCACTGATGACGTTCAGCAATGTCAGATTCATCACTCTCGTTCCATGACACTCAATCATGGAGTTCTCATTTCTCCCCACAAGACATCTCACCACACCCACAATACTCCGCTCGTCTATAGCCAAGAATATTCTCGAATGCAATCTTAATATAGGAGACAGCAAGATCACCGCCCAACAAACGCCACCAACAATCACCATTATAGCCAGAAAACACAAGCATCCCAGGGAATTTAAGCGATCAATTTCATGGGGATAATCGTTATCGAATTATCCAGACAATCACCTTAACCAGATGACGCAAACATACCCGATATAACGCACTCCGACTACCTCCATCGGATAGAGAGCCGCCACCGACCGGCGAAATACCATGGCATTTACCCCCTTTTGAATTCACCCGTTCAATATGCGCAGCGCTTTAACTAGAACAGTCAATGCCGGCTGCTCAGGCAACCAAAATGCGGCAGAGCGACACGAATCTTCACCGTGTCCGGTAGCTTTGACGAACACACATCTACCGCGAGAGTTGGCACCAACACGGTGCAAATCAGCCTCCAGCGGCGTACGATACAAGAATGGATAGGGGCATCTACACTGCTACATTTGCTACGGTAGCAAATGTAGCAGTGTAGCACCGGCAACAATTACCTCTCACTTACCTGCTTCGCGCGTAAGCTCAGGACGGGCAGCCTCGGTATGATGAGCCCCGTTCTCGCAGAACCTGTTGCCTGGACGCAAAACAATAAGGCGCATGCAAATAGCACGCGCCTTATTGCTCAATCCCAAGGCTTATGGCACCAGGACATCTGATGGAATTTTCCATTCTAGATTAAAAATTTTTAATCGGACGGAGAAATTGATGAGTTAGCGGTTCGCCCAAAGGAGGAAAAACGATGATGCGCCCGCCCTTCCTCCCACGGTCCACCGAAATATGCCCTTCATCTCCGAGTTCGTCAATTGCCATCCCCAAAACAGCTGGCTCGCCACGAATATTCGAATAATTATTGAGCTCTCGCTCCGTATAGCGGCCAGGCGTAAGCTTTTGACAGCGATATGGCGCTGCACGCACTCCCTGAAGCCACAAAAGAAGATCTCGCTTAGCCTCGTCGATCTTTTGCCGTTGCGACGGGAAATACTCCGAAAAAATTCGTATGAATTCGTGTGCATACCACTCGCACAGTGCGATCGCGCTCTCCATCGAATCTCCCGAAACATCACCAGACCGTCCTTCGAAATAGTCAAGCAACGTGGCAATGCGACTCGCCTGCTGGGCAAGCTTACGAAAAAATGACTTCATGTCATCTGAATATGATCCACAAATCAGATCATCATGAACCCGCTCCTTAAAATACCTCCAATAGAGTTTGGCGTCATCCGACAATCTGCGTACTTGCCGATCATGCGGCAACGGTACAGTCTGTTCCAAGATTTGTCTGACCCGCTCATTGAAAAGCCCGAGCTTCAGTTCGGACATGTCTTCAACATAAACCCGTTGCCCCGGCTTGTCGTCGGCGTACGGTGCCGCGACTAGAAATCTCGACATCAATCCTACTTCGAAAGCCTCACTACCGCGACGCTTCATGTAGTTGGAAAATTTGCCTTCTTGGACCTGAAGCACTATGGTCAATCTTGGCTCCACTGGGCGGCGATCTCCACTAACAAGAGCCGTCGGCCGGTCTTCACCGCTCCAATAGCTACTCAGCATTGCTTGCTGGCTGAACGTTATACCAGTGAGAACCGGTCCAGCCTCCGGTGAAAAAATGCCGATGGCACCGTGCTCAATGAGTACATCCCGCAATCCCTGCGGCGACAATTCCGCATATCTTAATTGTCGTTGTTCAGGTTTCACCGGCCGGTCCAGCTCGTGCTGCAAACGCGCCTGACAAATAAGCTGCTCCTCGGCTGAACCTTTCTCGACGCGACCGTACTCCTTCGAAAGTCGCCGATCATCTTCTTGCCAGATTTTCTGCTCAGCACGAAACTGTGGCTCCTTGACAGCGACCTCTTCAGACTGTCTGCGCTCGAACGCAACAAATTCTCGAATGAAGCGCTGCTCGGCCAACGACTTTCCGCCGCTTGAATTACTGATCGCTATCAAAAAAAGGGAACACGGCGCGGGCTCATGGCCGGGACACTTAATGTTGGCAAAGCGCTGGACGGCAAGTGAAATCGCTCCGAGCGCAGCATGGGCCGCTAGTTCGACCGGCAAATTTAGATTTTCGGTCACCTCGAATACAGCATCACGAATGATGGGCGGAAACACCTCCGCCGGGTAGCACCCGTGGGACGTGGGCCACTGATAGTCGATATCACCGTTCATGTACCTCGTTATTGGCATGTTCGGTCCTCGTTAAGGCGCGACCGCGGAAGACGCTAACGCTCCCGACAGAACAAACGAAGAGGTGTGCCCGTTGTCCGCGTCGGACATAGACACGATCACGGCAGGCTCCTGGACAGCTCCATCGCAATCCTGTTTGACCTCTTCGTGATCGCTCATGCTCTCCGAAGCGACTGACATTGAATGCCAACCTATGGCAGCAGCGCCTTCAAGTACGACCTCGCTTGCGACTGCGGGCATATCGACCAGAATCGCCGCGTATGTCGTCCCATGGGTGACGTTCAGTTCGTTCGCCGAGCGAAACCAACGGGATGTAAGGACATTGATTGCTTGCCAGGTTCTCAGCGTATCGTTGGCTGGCGAGTAGACAGATAAAGATACTTGGACGCTCATGCGGCCTCCCGTGCGCTCGTCATGGGCCTGTATTGACCGATGTGCGCCACAACACCACATTGCCCCATCATGCAATCGTCGAGCACGTCCTTCCACGCGACAACAGCACGCAACGATGTTTGAATACTGGAAATCATAGTCTGTATTCCTTAATAAATTGAATTGATCTTCACTGACTTTCAGTTGACTGCAACTACATCACGGTTGATTTAGCACGAACCCAGCATGGCCGGACTCGATCTGACATTTACGCGTCAGTGGGTGCCTACGAACCGTTTTCCTCTTCGGCCTCGTGCGGGAGGCTCGACCCGCAACGCTCGCAGCGCACACGCCCGCCGCTTTCTTTGCGTTGCTTCCGCTCAACCTCGAGCAACGAGCGGAAACCGCCGATGGAGAGCGACAGACCCAAGCTATCGAGTTCTGCGACAATTTGCTTCTGCGGAACTTCGCGTGCAATCGCGCGCTCGATGGCCAGATATGCCTTCTGAAACAGAAGAGCCTTTTGTTGCAGTTTGCTTGGCTGCAACGCGTCGAGTTGGTCGATGAAGCGTTGTACGTCTGCTTCGCCGTCAGTGACGGTTGATTGCGGCTGGGGAGGAATAGTCAGGGTCATCGCATCCTCCTCTTACATCGTGCCGCGCAGTTGCGCGCGTGCTTCGATCCAAGCGTCGACTTCCGATTCGAGGAAGCCAATCGAGCGTGCAGTCAGCTTGATCTTGCGGGGGAAGGTGGGGTCGCTCGACATAAGCACGTACAAGGTCGCACGCGACAGATTAGTGCGCTCGATCAATTGCTTCATCCGCAGAATGCGCAGCGCCTTGCAGAGTTGGCGAGCCATCTCGGAAATGTTGATCGGCACATCATGGTGCGTGGGGGTGGACTGGCGCGGAACGGCGTTCTGCGCGTGCTGCTTGTTCATGACTTTCTCCATCACTGTTAGGGCAAACGAGGTTGTCTATCCTCGTTTGCCGGAATCCGGCGGGTGCCGGGAGTGACGAAGAATGCGGCCGGAACAGCGGTTCCGGGCAACCACATTTTTTCTGCCCTTGTCCAGGAAGGCTCACGGACGTCCAAGGCGGAACAAAACCACGGCCGGGCGGAACTACAAGCGGAACAAGCCACAATGATCGTGGCATCGCGGGCATCGGTCTTGGCGTCACCGGCATGCAGGCGGCGATGCAGGCATGGCCAGTCCCCGCAGATAGGCGACGAGTACACCTGCGGTGCTATCGACCGGATGAATTTGCAACCGCGCCAGATCCACGCCAACGCGAGCAATCATGTCCATGCCCCCCTTTAGCGGAAGGCTACGTAACCCCAGCCATGATGCCCCCGACGGTGCCGATCTGGTGATCGGGGCGGTCCTCACCAATTTGGATCATGACCGTGACCGGGGGTGGGAAACATACCGGGCCTGGCTAGCCAAAGCCCTGATTATCGGGACGAAGATAGTAACAGTGAGGCTTGATGGATTTCATGCCGACATCTGACCAACTTGATGAGTTAGAATTTACTATCGAAACTTGAAAGAGGTTGCCAGATGGAAGAGTGCGTAGTGTTGTCGCCTGGCCCCCTGATTGGTATTGCAGGTCTTTGCTGGGCAATTTCTTATGCGAAATTCCCAACTGGAGAGAAAGGGGGATTAAAAAATATTGATTGCATTCTCTCTAAGAGATTCCTGAGGCACGATCCGAAGAATGCAGCATTCTCATTTTCCACTTCGTTGTCGGATACTGATCGTCGTGAGCTGAAGCGATTATGGAATCTGGGGCACCTGCCTCAGTTGCGATACCCAATGACGAAAGAGGAAATGTCCGATTTTCAGGTGG
The DNA here is from genome assembly GCF_020419825.1 of Burkholderia sp. AU30198. Lineage (NCBI taxonomy): Bacteria > Pseudomonadati > Pseudomonadota > Betaproteobacteria > Burkholderiales > Burkholderiaceae > Burkholderia > Burkholderia sp. AU30198. Next base: position 236,664 of record NZ_JAIZSA010000011.1, read on the forward strand.
CTCTCTCTAAGAAATCAAAGAATAAAACGTGGGAGGCAATTTTTGTTGATGCGAATGAGATTAATAGACGCAAGGCTGAACAAATCAGAATTGAAGATAAACACCGGACGGAGTTGCTGCACGAATTCAGCATTGGGAGAATTATCTTTGTTGATGAAGACAATGTTCCTATCCGGGATCTGTCTGGTACGCCCCTTATCTCCCGCGAGCAAGCGATTGCGTATTTAATACGGTGCGGGCTGGTGGTCCGAGATGAAGATGATCTGTTGATTGACCATGGTGACGTTGGAAATGATGAGTCTGATGCAAAAGACGCATCGAGGAAGTGGGGGTCCATCGCTGAGAGGAATGCTGCAATTGTTGCTTATCACCGTGATATGAAACGACAATTTAGGGACTGTACGCAGAGGACGATCAGAGAGTTTGGCCTCAGCGATAGCCTTATCCGTAGGATTGTCCGGGATTATGTTCCACCGTCCTTTCCATCGGCAAGCAAGCGTAAGTAATTTCGCACGCCCACTTGATGCCACATACGCCGCACTCGCTTCGGTTGGTTGACACGCCGCTCACTGCTCTCACCATGCTGTGCGGCCTCAACGATGATCTCGCCGCCCAAGTCACTCAAACCAGCAACGGCATTCGCGGCCTGCTCACCCAGATCCATCCCGCACTTGAGCGCGTTCTCGGGCCGCGCCTCGATCATCCGGCCGCGCTCGATCTATTCGAACGCGGCCCGTCGCCCGCCGCGCTTGCCGCAACCAGCGAGAAAACGCTGTTAGGCGACTGAACCACTGCCTCGAAAACCTCTCGCGCGAAGACACCGTAACCGAAGTCTATCGGCTAGCCGATCCCGCCGAACGCCGAGACGACAGCCTCGCTGATCATGGAATTGCTCCAGCAGCGATTGCGGCATCGTCAGATCGCCCGCCACCTGGGCATGTTCGCCTTGACCATCAGCAGCTTGCTGGCGCGTGCCTGACTATCTTGGTTGAGCAACCTGCAACCGCGTGAACCGGTTCAGCGCTACGAGCACGAGGCACCGGCCGACTTGCTGCACATCTACATCAAGAAGCTCGGTCGAATCGTGCGTCCTGGCCATCGCATCACCGGCAATCGGCGCGATACGGTGGACGGCGTTGGCTGGGAGTATCTATTCGTCGCCGTAGACGGTCACGCTCGGATTGCGCTCACGGCAATTCATTGTGACGATACGAAGGGCAGTGCCGTGAAATTCCTGCGCGGCGCCGTGGCGTGATAGTACGAACTCGACACTGGGGGACAGCGGGGCTCTAGCATCGGACAGCGGCATGCGACGATCTTGCCGCTCACGCAGTCCAGACCTTCTTGGCCCTTCTCGCCAGTTGAGCAAACAGCCTAGGCGATGGCCTGCGAAAAAGCACGGATCTCAATCGGCGGATCGGACGACAGCTTGACTCAGGCGTGTACTCGTGTCCCGCTTTTTTGAATTGCATCAAGCCGAGTATAGGAGACATCGGGACTGCTCTAGTCTCTTTGTACAAGCATCAATTTGCGGGCCACGCGCTTGAGTGCGATGAACCGGGCTACGATCCAGTGCCCTAGAGCCAGCCAGAGTCAGATGATGGGCCTTGCGATGGGCTGGAAAACAAAATTTCGTCCAACTATTTGAATTTACTTGATTTTTACGATACCCTAGGCGGAGGTCATGGAAATCGAATGGCGGGGCCCGCGAGCACGGAACCGGATGTCGAACGGAATCGGTAGTCGGTCATTGTCGCACGCCCCGATGACGATTCCGCCTATTCGTCGCCCGACAACCCGTTGCCCTCTTCGAAACGCGTCACGCCCTTCAGCGCGCGCAGCTTGTCGCAGATCGCCCGGTATTCGAGTTCCGACACCCGCGCGAGTGCGATGCGCACCTCGTCGTGCTCGCCCGTGTCGTCGGCACGCTGCACGATGAACTGCTTCACGCGCGCGCTGTCCGCGCCGAGCGCCGCGTGCAGCGAATCGAAGTTCAGCGCGCCGCTCACGACCGTCAGCGCGAGCTGGCGCCGCTGGCGCACCGTGAAGTAGCGCCGCTCCAGCGGCTTGATGCCGGCCAGGATGATCAGGATGATGATCGTCGCCGAAATCGACGCGACGTAGAGCCCGCCGCCCACCGCGAGGCCGATCGCAGCGACCGACCACAGGCTCGCGGCGGTCGTCAGCCCGCGCACGATCTCCCCGCGCAGCAGGATCGACCCCGCGCCGAGGAAGCCGATGCCCGACACGACCTGCGCGGCGATCCGCGACGGATCGAGCACGATGTGCTCGCTGCTGCCCAGCACATCGGCGAACCCGAACGCCGACACGATCATGATCAGCGTCGAGCCGACGCATACGAGCATGTGCGTGCGCAGGCCGGCCGCCCACGACAGGCGCTCACGCTCGAAGCCGATGACACTGCCGAGCGCCGCCGCGAGGACGAGCCGCATCACGAGTTCCAGGTTGCTCAGCATGCGATTTATCTCCTTTTCTGGTGCCGGCCGCGCGGAATGTTTTATCCTTGGCCCCGGCCGCGCCGATTCTCCGGGCCGCGCCGACACGTTTCGAACCCAGCGCTCACCCCCGTCATGTCCGTTTCCGACTCCGCTTCCGCCCAGGCCGCCCAGCTGCGCCACCATTTCGCGCACGTCGTCTTGCCGATCTGGCGGGGTTCAGGGTTCGACCAGACATTACAGTTGCCGTTCGAAGCCGTCGATCCGGCCACCCACGCGCCGCTGCCCGTGACCCGTTATCGCGCCATGGCCTGCGCACGGCAACTGTTCGTGTTCGCGCAGGCCGGCGACACCGCGCACGCGGCCACGCTGTTCGACGCGCTGGGCCGGCGCTTTCGCGACCCGCGCCACGGTGGCTGGATCTACAGCGTCGACGCGCAGGGCGCGCCGCTCGACACGACCAAGGATCTCTACACGCACGCATTCATCGTGTTCGCGTGCGCCGCGTGGTATGCGGCGTCGGGCGACACCGCCGCGCGCCAGGCAGCCGAAGAGACCGCCGCGCTGATTCAGGATCGTTTCGCGCCACGCCCCGGCGACGCGCGGCTCGATGCGGCGCGCCATACCGATTTCTCGTCATCCGGCAGCGGAGCGCTGCAGAATCCGCTGATGCACCTGACCGAAGCCTGGCTCGCGGCTGCCGATGCATTCGGCGATGCGGCGTTCGACGACGCGCTCGCGCGCACCGCGCAGGCCATCGAGCACACGTTCGTCGACGCGGCAACCGGCTGCGTGGCCGAGCTGCCGCTCGGCGCGGCCGACAACCGTTTCGAGCCCGGCCATCAGTTCGAATGGTTCTATCTGGTCGATGCGGCCGGTGCGCGGCTCGCGCAGACCGGGCTCCCCGGCGCGCTGGCGCGCGCGTTCGTGTTCGCGGAGCAATACGGCGTCGATCCGCAGACGGGCGGCGTCTGTGCGGCGCTCGACGCGCAAGGCGCGTGCATCGACGGCACGCAGCGGATCTGGGCGCAGACCGAATACCTGCGCGCGCTCGCGACGCACGGCGGCACGCCGGCCTCCGCGCCGCTCGCGCGGCAGATCGAGCAGTTCGCCGCGCGCTTCCTGCATCCGCGCGGCTGGTTCGAGTGCAAGACGGCGGACGGGCAGGTGGCGCGCGCCGACATGCCGTCGACGACGCCCTACCACCTCGCGACCGCCTACGCGGCGCTGCCGGCCGGCGCGTAACCCGTCTCGGCGAACGACGGCGCCGCGCGCTCGCCGCGTGCGGCGCGGCCATCGCCCAGTTCGAACACCGACACCGCCTGCATCAGGTGCGCGGTCTGGTCGTTCAGCGACGCGGCCGCCGCCGCGACCTCCTCCACCAGCGCCGCGTTCTGCTGCGTGAGCTGATCCATCTGCGTGACGGCCTGATTCACCTGCTCGATCCCGACGCTCTGCTCGACCGACGCCGCGGTGATCTCGGACATCGTCTGCACGACGCGCGTGATCGACGCCGACACCGTCCGCATCGCGTCGCCGGCACGCTCGACGAGCTCCGCGCCGCCATTGATCTGCGCGACCGAATCCTCGATCAGCGACTTGATTTCCTTCGCCGATTGCGCACTGCGCTGCGCGAGCGAGCGCACTTCGCCCGCGACGACCGCGAAGCCGCGCCCCTGTTCACCGGCCCGCGCGGCCTCGACGGCCGCGTTTAGCGCAAGGATGTTGGTCTGGAACGCGATGCCGTCGATCACCGAGATGATCTCCGCGATCCGCCCCGAGCTCTGCGCGATGCCGCGCATCCGGTCGATCACGCTGTCGACCACGCCGCCGCCGTGGCTCGTCGCCTCGAGCGCCGCATCGGCCAGCGCGCTCGCCGCGCGTGCGCTGTCGGTGTTCTGCCGGACGGTCGCCGTCAGTTCCTCCATGCTCGCGGCCGTTTCCTCGAGCGATGCGGCCTGGGTGCCGGTGCGCGCCGACAGGTCGGCGTTGCCGCCCGCGATCTCGCCCGCGCCGAGGTGGATCGCGTCGGACGCGTGGCGCACCGTGCGCACGGTGCCCGCGATGCTCGTCTGCATCGCGGCGAGGCTACGCAGCATCCGGTCGATCTCGAACACGCCGCCCGCCCGCACGACTTCATCGAGCCGGCCCTGCGCGATCCGCTCGAAATGGCGGCCGGCTTCCTCCAGCGGTGCGACGACCGCGCGCCGCGCGGCTGCGTAGATCGCCGCGCTCGCGACGAGCATCGCCACCAGCAGCACGATGCCGACCGACTTGAACCAGAGCATGCCGCCATCGATCGTGTCGAGCGCCGTGCGGCTCGACGTGCCGCCATAGTCGGTGAAGCGATGCAGCTCGGCGATATAGGCGTCCTGGATGCTCTGCGTCGGCTGGTCGAGGAAGGCCTGGATGTTGTCGGCATCGAGGAACTGCACGAGTTCGCCCAGCGCGCCGCGCAGTGCGCGATAGCGCTCGGCGAGTGCCGCGACGCGCGCGCGGTTGGTATCGTCGACCGGCTGCGCGGCCGTCAGCGCGGCGAACGCCTTGTCCGCCTCCGCGAGCGAAGCGCCGGCATGGCGGATGATGTCTTCCGGCTTCGGGCCGCCGCGCACCATCCGCGTGCCGGCGCGCGACAGGTTGATGCGCGCGTCGAGCAGCTGCTGGGTCGCCTGGCTGGCCGCGTCGACCTGCGCGATCGCGACGTTCGACAGATCGTCGACGCCGCTGCGCGTCGACTTGAGCGCCCAGAAACCGAGCGCCTCGATCGCGAACAGGAAGAGGCAGAACACGGTCAACACGCCGAGCAGACCCGACGCGAGCTTGATTTTTCCGAACATGGGGGAATTCCTGAAAGCGGACGATGAGGCAATGCCCCGGCATTAGCGGCATTTCTTCGTCGGACTTTAGGAATGGACGGCGGCAAAGTGCGCGTTGCCCGCGCATTCCCGCCGAATGGCCCGCAAACGGGGAAGTCTACGGCATTCGACGCAATAATCGCGTCGCATCGCACCAGAAATCGCACGAAACGCGGACGAATTTCCTTGCTTATCCGCAGCCCCCTTCCTAGAGTTCAGCGCAAGCGGGCACTCATTTCGAAGGAAGTTCGATGACCGACATCACGGATCACGCGCGCGGCGCATTGCGTGCGCAACCGTTCAGCATGCTGCTGGGCACGGAGCTGATGCATATCGGCGACAACGAAGTGTCGCTGTGCCTGCCCGTGCGCGAGGAACTGCGGCAGCAGCACGGTTTCGTGCACGGCGGCGTCATCAGCTACCTCGCGGACAACGCGCTGACGTTCGCCGGCGCGCTCGTGCTCGGCCCGCGCGTGATCACCGCCGAATACAAGATCAACTACCTGCGGCCGGCCGTGAGCGGCACGCTCGTCGCCCGCGCGAAGCTCGTCTATGCGGGCCGGCACCAGGCGACCTGCCAGTGTCATGTGTTCGTCATCGACGGCGATCACGAGCGGCTCGTCGCGATCGCGCAGGGCACGATCAACCGTGTCGGCGACGGCAAGATGCCGGATGCGCCGGAGGAAACGGCGTGAGCGGTTCCCCGCGCTTGAAGGATCGCCCGTTCATCCAGAAGACGATGAGCGCGTAGACGAGCCGAGCGGTCAGATAGGCGGACAAGCTTGCCGCTTCCATGTGCCGCACATGTGGTTCTAACGCTTCATCGCGGCAAGATAGACCGCATCGCGCTCACGTCGACCGACCGCCACGACCAGTACGAGCACTTCCGAATCGCGCACTTCGTATACAAGCCGGTAACCGACGCTGCGCAGCTTGATCTTGTAGCGGTCCGGATGACCCCGCAGCTTTGCAGACAGTATCCGAGGATTCTCGAGCCGCTCGGCGAGCCGGCATTTGAACTGGTCGCGAACGGTGCGATCGAGCATCGTCCGCTCCTTCAGCGCCGGTTCGAGAAATTGAAGTTCAAAGGTCGTTCAGCTTGACTTTGACGACTTTCCCCTTGGTGCGCTTGTCGACCAGCGCGTTGTCTCCGATATCCTCCAGACGTTCGACCATCGCCTCCCATGTCGTCACCGGGACGCAATAGAACGCGGGCTCGTTGCGATTCAGAATTGCAACCGGGAAACCTTCTCCCGCCGCGACCGTGCCCATCGGGTTCCGCTTCAGTTCCGAAACGCTCGCGATAACGTTGGCCAGAATGGTATGAGGCATATCAACTCCCTCTTCTACAGAACGGCGGTTGCATCTAATTTGGCACCAAATTCAGCACCATAGCTGGCGCCCTCCACTCGCGAAGCCTTGCAGTGAAGTACATTTCGCGACCAGTTCGACGACCTCGACATGCCGGCGTGCCTACTCCGCCCCATCCCCCGCCAACGGCAGAAACCGCGGCGCCACGCGCGCCCGCACGTTGCCATTGTCATCCGTCCGATAGATCCCGCGCGCCGCGTTGTGCGGATGCGCGGCCGCGTCAGCCATGCTCAGCACCGGCGCGAAACACGCATCGGTGCCTTCGAGCAGCGCACGCCAGTGCGCGGACGGCTGCTGCGCGAACACGTCGGCGAAGCGGGCCTTCAGCGCGGGCCAGCGCGCGCGATCGTACTGCGACGCCGGATCGACGTCGGTCAACCCGAGCCGTTCGACCAGCAGCGCATAGAACGGCGGCTCGAGCGCGCCGATCGTCACGCATTCGCCATCCGCGCAGCGGTACACGTCGTAGAACGGCGCGTCGTGAAAGAGGCTCGGCTGCGCCCCGTCGAGCTGCCCGTTCGCGCGCGCCCACAGCGCAAGTGAACCAAGCATCGACACGATATCGACGATCGCGCCGTCAACCACGCGCCCCGGCCCGCCGCCGCGTACGTCGAACAGCGCGCAGACGATCCCGAACGCGAGCCCGAGCGCGCCGCCCGCATCGCCGACGACGGTCGGCGGCACCCCCGGCCGGCCGTCGCGCGGCGCGGACAGCGACAGCAGCCCCGTCAACGCGACGTAGTTCAGGTCGTGCCCTGCCGCAGCCGCCAGCGGGCCATGCTGGCCCCAGCCGGTCATCCGCCCGTACACGAGCGTCGGATGGCGGCGCGCGCAATCGTCGGGCCCGAGGCCGAGCCGCTCCATCACGCCGGGCCGCAGGCCCTCGATCAGCGCATCGGCCTGCGCGACCAGGTCGAGCGCGGCCTCGCGGCCGGCTGGCGACTTCAGGTCGAGTTCGACGATCGTCTTGCCTTCGCGCAGCAGGTCGCCGTCGCTGGCCTTCAACGCATCCGGCGCGCTCGTGCGGCCGGCCGGGCGCGCGATCAGCGTGATCCGCGCGCCCATCCCGGCGAGTATCCAGCCCGCCAGCGGGCCGGGGCCAAGCCCTTCGAATTCGACGATGTGGATGCCGGAAAGCGGCGTGTTCAATGACATGGCGACCTCGCTGGAATGCAGCCGGAACAGGAGCAACGAAACCTCCCGATTCTATGCGAATGCCTGCGCGCGCCAACGTCAGCCGGCTAGCCCGCTGCGGCATCCGGCCGCTGCCCGGCCAGCGCCTCCCGCATCGCCCGCACGATCGCGTCGCGCTGCGCGTCGATCCGCTCGACCGGCCCGGCCACCCCCATGGCCAGCGGCAGGCCGTTCCAGCCGTCCGCGATCACCATCGAGATCATCGCGGCGCCCTGCGTGACCGTGTTCGCCGAATAGGAATAGCCGAACCGGCGCGTCTGTTCGACCTTGTCGAGCACGACATCCTCGTCGATCGTCCGGCCCGACTTGCCGAGCCGGCGCATGCTGCGCGACACGAGCCGGCGGATCGTGCTGTCCGGCTGGAGGCTCAGCAGCGCCCAGCCGAGGCTCGACATGCAGATCTCGCGACGCGTGCCGATCGGCGCGTAGAACTGGATCGGAAGCGTATGCGCGCCCTCGACCGCATCGATGTACTGCACGTACAGGTCGCTCTGCACCGCGATCACGACGGCCTCGCGCGTACGGACCGCCAGCCGCTTTGCGACGGCATGCCAGTACCGCCGGCTGCCTGCCGTCGAATCGACGAGCGCTTCGCCGAGATTGACGAGCCGCGCAGTGGGCGCATACGTATGGGTGGCGTCGTCGTACGCGAGATAGCCGAGCGCCTTCATGCTGGTCAGCAGCGCCGCCGCGCTCGACCCCGGATAGCCGCAGCGCGTGGCGATCTCCCGCACGCTCAGCGGCCGCTGCAATGCGCTGAACAGCTCCAGCACTTCAAACACGCGCGCCGCGCTCTTGACCACGTTTCCGCTCATCCCGCCGCCTCCTCACGCCACCGGGCGAGCGTTCCACGTATGTGGAACGGAATTTCCCGGCGCCAACCGTCGTGACGATACTAGGCTTCGGCCCGCGGCGTGAAGTCGCGCGGCACGGAACACTCGGAGACACCATGACAGCCTTTCTGATCCGTGAACGGCAGGGACCGATCCTGACCGTCACGATGAACCGTCCGGAAACACGCAACGCCATTTCGGACAACGATGCGATCGACGCACTGACCGAATGCTGCGACGACGCGAACCGCGACGAATCGATCCGCGTGCTGGTCCTGACCGGTGCCGGCACGACGTTCTCGTCGGGCGGCAACGTGAAGGCGATGCGTGCGTTCATGGAATCGGACCCGCACGACCTCGCCGCGATCCGGACAAGCTATCGCCGCGGCATCCAGCGCATTGCGCACGCGTTCCAGCACCTCGAAGTGCCGGCCATCGCGGCGATCAACGGCCCGGCCATCGGCGCCGGCACCGATCTCGCGTGCATGTGCGACATCCGCATCGCCGCCGAACGTGCCCGCTTCGCCGAGAGCTTCATCGCCCTCGGCCTCGTGCCCGGTGACGGCGGTGCGTGGTTCCTGCCGCAGATCGTCGGCGCCGCCGTCGCCGCGGAAATGTCGTTCACGGGCGATGCGCTGGACGCACAGGCTGCGCTGCGCTGCGGGCTCGTGTCGCGTGTCGTTCCCGACGGCGACCTCCTTGCGCACGCGCTTGAACTGGCCGGCCGCATCGCCCGGCATTCGGGCACCGCGTTGCGCCTGACCAAGCGGCTGCTGCGCGAAGGCCGCCACGCGAGCCTCGACACGCTGCTCGACCTGTCGGCGTCGTACCAGGCGTTCGCGCACGCCACCCCCGAACACCGCGAAGCCGTGAACGCACTGTTCGCCGCGCGCGGTTGAATCCGCGACGCATCGCATGCCGGCGTGCCGGCCACCCGAATTCCACATCGAAGGAAACATCGTCATGACAAGCAGTACCGAAGGCGCACTCGCAGGCGTGCGCGTGGTCGACCTGAGCCGCGTCTACGCGGGGCCGTTCTGCGCGCAGACGCTCGCCGACCACGGCGCGGACGTCATCAAGATCGAACCGCCGCAAGGCGACGAAACGCGCGACTGGGGGCCCGCGATGCCGAGCGGCATCTCCAGCTACTACTGGGGGCTCAACCGCAACAAGCGCAATCTCGCGCTCGACCTGTCGCATCCGGACGGCCGCGACGTGCTGTTCCGCCTGCTCGACACGGCCGACGTGCTGATCGACAACTTCAAGCAGGGCACGCTCGAACGCTGGGGCATCGGCTACGACGACTGCCTGCGCGAGCGCTTCCCGCGCCTCGTCCACTGCTCGATCTCCGGATACGGCACCGGCGGCCCGCTGGCTCGGTTTCCGGGCTACGACGCCGTCGCGCAGGGCCTCGCCGGCTTCATGTCGATCAACGGTGAGCCGGGTGGTATGCCGCTCAAGGTGCCGTTCCCGGTCGTCGATTACGCGGCGGGCCTGAGCGCCGTGTCGAGCGTCCTGCTCGCGCTGGTCGAACGGACCCGCTCCGGCCTCGGGCAGCACGTCGACATCGACCTGTTCAGCACCGCGCTGTCGATGCTGCATCCGGTCAGCACGACCTGGATGGCAACCGGTGACGTGCCCGTCGCGACAGGCAACGTGTATGCCGCGATCGCGCCGTACGGCGTCTATCCGTGCAAGGACAAGCCGATCTCGACCGGCGCCGGCAACAACCGCACGTTCGCGCGGCTCGTCGAAACGCTCGGCGTGCCCGAGCTGGCGTGCGATCCGCGGTTCGCGACCAACGCGAAGCGCGTCGCGCATCGCGATGCGCTCGATACGCTGCTCGGCCAGTTGACCGCCGAACTGCATGCCGACGACATCGTCGAGCGGCTGCTGAACGCCGGCGTCGCGACGGGCCCGGTGAACACCATCGCCGATGCATTCGGCCACCCGCAAGCCGCGCACAACGCGATGTTCGTCAAGACCGACACCTACACCGGCGCGGGCGTCCCCGCGAAACTCTCGCGCACGCCCGGATCGATACGCCGGCCGCCGCAGCCATTCGCCGCCGACACCGACGCCGTGCTCGACACGCTCGGCATCGACGCGGCCAGCCGGGATGCGCTGCGGCAAGCGGGCGTGCTCCACGACACGCGTGCGGACGCCACCGGGAGCGCGTCATGACCCCATCCGGCTCGTTCTCTTCGCTGACGGGCGACGACGCCCCGTCGATCCTGCGCAACGACGACAGCGGCATCGCGTGGCTGACGATCCATCGTCCGCACGTCGCCAATGCGCTGTCCGCCGAAGCGATCCGGCGGCTGTGCGACGAACTCGTCACGCTCGACGACAACCCGTCGATTCGCGTCATCGTGATCCGCGGGGCGGGCGAACGCGCGTTCAGCGCGGGCGTCGATCTCGGCGACCCCGAGATGCGCGGGATGCAGCCGATGCGCGGGCTCGCACGCAACGTGCACGAGCTGATCCTCGAGCTGCGCAAGCCGACCATCGCGGCAGTCAACGGCTACGCCATCGGCGGCGGCTGCGAGATCGCGCTCGCCTGCGACCTGCGGATCGCCGCCGATCACGCGTATTTCGCGCTACCCGAAGCACGCGTCGGCATGGGCGCGAACTTCGCGAGCGTGCTGCTGCCGCGCATGCTGCCGCGCGCGATCGCGATGGAGCTGCTGTTCACGGGCCGCCGCTTCGACGCAGACGAGGCGCAGCGCGCCGGGTTGCTGAACCGCGTCGTCCCCGGCGCCGCACTCGACGACACCGTGCGCGAACTGGCGCAGACGATCGCCGGGAACGCGCCGCTCACGATCCGCCGCATCAAGGAAACCGCGACCCGCAGCCAGGGGTTGCCGGTGGCCGCCGCGCTGCGGCTGGACGTCGGCCCCGACGTCTATGCGAGCGAGGACCGGATCGAGGGCGCCCGCGCGTTCCTCGAGAAGCGCAAGCCGGTATTCAAGGGGCGCTGAGCCCGACGCAACACGGCGGCATCACGCGCGCAACCGCTCCCAGAACGCGGGCGCGCGAAAAAAACATGGAACGGAGACACCTTCATGCAACGGAAAGCATTCCTGGTCGGCGCGTGCGTGCTATGCGCCACATCGGCGCACGCGTCGTCGGTCACGTTATACGGGGTGGTCGACAGCTACGTCGAATTCGATCGCGTCGGCAGTCTGTCGAGCGTGCGGCAAAGCGGCGGCGGATCGTCGACGAGCCGGTTCGGACTGACGGGCGTCGAGGATCTCGGCGGCGGCACGTCGACGAAGTTCGTGCTGGAAAGCGGCTTCTCGCCGGCCGACGGGTCGTTCCAGGGCGGCACGCTGTTCTACCGGCAGGCCTATGTCGCGATGCAGAACGCGCGCTACGGCGACCTCCGGCTCGGCCGGCAATACACGCCTTTGTTCTACGTCGTCTATGACGGCGATCCGTTCGGGCTCAACGAACGGCTGTCGCCGCTCGCGCTGCTCGCGACGTCGACGGACACGATCACCAGCAACACGACGCCGCCGATTCCGCGCTTCAACCAGGCGGCGTCGTACCTGAGCCCTGACTGGAACGGCCTGCGCGTGATGGCCACGTACGGCTTCCCGACGCCGAACGCGCTGTCCACGCAGGCCGGCCGCAACTATGGCGCGGGGCTCCAGTACCGGATCGGCGGGCTCTACGTCGGCGCCGGCTTCCAGGGCGACACGTCGGCCGGCAACCTGTCGCCCGTCGTGTCCCCGTCGACGACCCGCCACTACGTGTTCGCGGCCAACTACGCGTTCGCGCACGTCAAGCTGTACGCCGCGTTTCTCTACAGCGTCAGCACGGCGCCGAACCTGCCCGCGTTCTCGACCGCGAGTGCCGGCGCGTCGATCGACGTCGGCGCGCTCGATCGCGTGCTCGTCTCGGTCGTGCGCCGCGACGTGAAAGGCTCCGCGAACGACGCGACCGCGCTCGGCATCGGGTACGACCACCCGCTGTCGAAGCGGACCTCGCTCTACGCACGCTATCTCTACATGAAGAACGGCGGCGATGCCCGCAACACGGTCGTCGTCGGCCTGCAGCCGCAACCGGGCGGCACCGAGCAGGTGTTCGCGCTCGGCCTCGTTCACCGCTTCTGACGGAGTGCTCATGACCCCAACCCTTTCGACCCACCCGGCCGCAGCGGACGATGGCGCGACGCCGGCGCTCTACCGCCGGATCTCGCGCCGGCTGCTGCCGTTCCTGATCCTTTGCTACACGCTGTCGTTCATCGACCGGATCAACATCGGCTTCGCGCACGCGCAGATGGCGGCCGAACTGCACTTCTCCGACGCCGTCTACGGGCTCGGCGCAGGCATCTTCTTCATCGGCTACATGGCGCTCGAGATTCCGAGCAACGCGCTGCTTGCGCGGATCGGCGCGCGCAGGACGATCGCCCGGATCATGGTGCTGTGGGGGCTCGGCTCGGCCGCGACGATGTTCGTCACGACGCCCGCGCAGTTCTACGCATGCCGCTTCCTGCTGGGTGTGTTCGAGGCCGGCTTCTTCCCCGGCATCCTGTTCTATCTCGGCGCATGGTATCCGCCGAAGCAGCGCGCGAAAGCGTTCGCGCTCTTCATGACCGCGCTGTACCTCGCGGGGATGATCGCCGGCCCCGTGTCGGGCGCGATCCTGTCGTACTTCGACGGCGCCGCCGGCCTGAGCGGCTGGCAATGGCTGTTCCTCGTGGAAGGACTGCCGAGCAGCGTGCTCGGCTTCGTCGCACTGCGTTTCCTCGACGACCGGCCGGACGACGCGCGCTGGCTGTCGGACGCCGACAAGGCCGCGCTGCGCGCCGCGCATACGCAGGCTGAAGCCGGCACGCCGGAGGCGAACATGGCCCGCCCGCTGCTCGCGCACCGCGATTTCTGGCTGCTGTGCACGGGCAATTTCGCGATCGCGGCCGCCGGCTATGCGCTGGTGTTCTGGATGCCCGTGATTCTTCATCGCGGCGGCCTGCATGGCGCGATGCAGATCGGGCTGCTGTCCGCGCTGCCCTACCTGTGCGGGATCGTCGGCATGCTCGGGATGGGCTGGCGCACCGAACGCCGGCGCGAATGGCGCGGGCACGGCGCATTCGCAATGATCGCGTGCGCAGCGGCGCTCGTCGGGCTGGCGCGCGTCACCGGCACGACGCCCATGTTGATCGCCCTCTGCGTCGCGGTCGCGACGCACGCCGCGACGTTACCGGCGTTCTGGGTGCTGCCCGGGCTCGCGCTGCCGAAGCGCTCGATGGCGGTCGCGATCGCGGCGATCACGATGTCCGGCGCGATCGGCGGGTTCGCGAGTCCGTTCCTGATGGGCGTGCTCAACACGGCCACCGGGTCGATGCGCGGCGGACTCTATTTCAACGCCGCGCTGCTCGCAGCCGGTGCCGTCGCGTTGCTGTTCACGCTGCGCGCCCGCGCATCGTCTCGTCCGGACGCGGGCTGACCGCGTCGGCATTTCCTTCCTCACCCTCATCGACTCTCATGAATTTCGAACTCGAACTCGACCACCGGATGATCCGGGACCTCGTCGCACGCTTCGTGAAGGACGAACTGATTCCGCTCGAAGCGGCCGTGATGGCGCGCGAGGCCGACGGCCAGCGCTTCGGGCTGCTCGACGACGAGCGCGCGCACCTCGACGAGCGCTCGCGGCAGCTCGGCCTGTGGGGGCTCGACGCGCCGCTCGATGCGGGCGGCGCCGACCTGCCGGCCGTCGCGATGGTCGGCGTGAACGAAGCGATCGGCACGACCGTGACCCCGTACATCCTGCCGCCGGACTCACCGAACCTGCGGATGCTGTGCGAAGTGGCCGACGACGCGCAGCGCGCGCGCTATCTCGACCCGTACGCACGCGGCGCCACGCGTGCGGCGATGGCGATCTCCGAGCCGGGCGCCGGCTCGGATCCGGGCGCGTTGTCCACGACGGCCGTGCGTGACGGCGACAGCTGGGTGCTGAACGGCCGCAAGATCTGGATCAGCCATGCGACCGAAGCCGACTGGACGATCGTGATGGCGCTCACCGATCGAAGCAAGGGCAAGCGCGGCGGCATGTCGGCGTTCATCGTCGAGCGCGACACGCCGGGCTTCATCATCGAACGCCGGATCCCGATGATCGGCGGGCTGTCCACGTATGAAATCGTGCTGGAGAACTGCCGCATTCCCGCCGCGCAACTGCTGGGCCGGGAAGGCGCCGGGTTCGCGCCGATGCAGGCACGGCTCGCGAACCGGCGGCTGGAGATGGCCGCCTGGTGCATCGGCCGCGCCGAGCGCGCGGTGGCGATGCTGTGCGACCATGCGAAACAGCGCACGACCTTCGGTGTGCCGCTCGCGGAACGCCAGGCTGTCCAGTGGTGGGTCGCCGACGCACTCACGCAGATCCACGCGTGCCGCCTCATGACCTACGAAGCGGCCGCGCGCGTGGATGCCGGGCAGGATGCGCGCACGCAGATCTCGATGGTCAAGGTGTTCGCAACCGAAATGGCATCGAGCGTCATCGATCATGCGATGCAGACGCTCGGCGCGATGGGCATGACGAAGGAAATGCCGTTACAGCAGATGGCCAGCGAAGCGCGGTTGATGCGCATCTTCGAAGGCCCGACCGAGGTACACCGTTGGGTCGTCGCGCGCAGCGTGCTGTGAACGCGGGGCCCACCGCCACGATGGAGCCATGCGTTGGATACCCTGCAACTCGTTGATCCTGAAATCCGCCCGCTGCTCGCGGTCTGGCCGACCGTCACGCTCAGCGCCGACAACCTCGCGCAGTCGCGCGAACGCGTGCTGCCGCTGCCACCGCCCGACCTCGCCGGCAGCACCCTCGAACGCCGTGCCGTGCCTGGTCCCGCCGGCGCGCCGGACGTTCCGGTCCTCGTCTACCGGCCCGAGGCCGGCGCGCGCCCGCTCCCGGCGATCGTCCACATGCACGGCGGCGGCTACGTGCGCGGCGCGGCGAAGGATCTCGAGGCGGTACACCGGTCGCTCGTGACGCAGCTCGGCTGCGCGCTGATCTCGATCGACTACCGCCTTGCGCCGGAAACCGTGTTTCCCGGCGCGATCGAGGACTGCTACGCGGCGCTCGCGTGGGTCTTCCGCCAGGCCGATGCACTCGGCATCGACCCGGCGCGGATCGGCGTGGCAGGCGAAAGCGCGGGCGGCGGGCTCGCCGCCGCGCTGGCGCTGCTGGCACGCGACCGCGGCGAATACCGGCTCGCGTTCCAGCATCTGATCTATCCGATGCTCGACGATCGCACCTGCACGCGCGCGCCGCATCCGCATGCCGGCGAGTTCGTCTGGCATGCGGCCAACAACCGGTTCGGCTGGAGCGCGTTGCTCGGTCATGCGCCGGGCCTCGACGGCGTGTCGCCATATGCCGCCGCCGCACGCGCCACACGGCTCGACGGCCTGCCGCCCGCGTTCCTGTCGGTCGGCTCGCTCGACCTGTTCCTCGACGAAAATCTCGACTACGCGCAGCGCCTGCTTCGCGCGGGCGTGCCGACCGAACTGCACGTGCTCCCCGGCGGCGTGCATGGTTTCGACATCGTGCCCGGCGCGCGCGTGTCCGAAACGGCGCGCCGCCTCAGCCACGATGCGCTGCGCCGGTTCCTGCACGGATGACAAAAACGACGCGGGCGGCCGAAGCCGCCCGCATCTGCACCGCCCAACCGGCAACGCTCAGAACGCGTCGCCCGGCACGCGCACCCAGCCTTCCATCAGCACGCGTGCGCTGCGGCTCATGATCGCCTTGGTGACGGTCCACTCGCCGTTTTCGAGCTGCGCTTCCGCGCCGACGCGCAGCGTGCCCGACGGATGGCCGAAGCGCACCGCGTTGCGTTCGCCACCGCCCGCCGCCAGGTTGACGAGCGTGCCGGGGATCGCCGCGGCCGTGCCGATCGCCACCGCCGCCGTGCCCATCATCGCGTGGTGCAGCTTGCCCATCGACATCGCGCGCACCAGCAGGTCGACGTCGCCCGCATTCACGCGCTTGCCGCTCGATGCGACGTAATCGGCCGGCTTCGCGACGAACGCGATCTTCGGCGTGTGCTGCCGCGTCGCGATTTCATCGAGCGTGTCGATCAGGCCCATGCGCAGCGCGCCGTGCGCGCGGATCGTCTCGAACTTCTCGAGCGCCTTCGCATCGCCGTTGATCGCGTCCTGCAGCTCGGTGCCCGTGTAGCCGATCGCTTCCGCTTCGACGAAGATCGTCGGGATCCCCGCGTTGATCATCGTCGCCTTCAGCGTGCCGACGCCCGGCACCACGAGATCGTCGACGAGGTTGCCGGTCGGGAACATCGAGCCGCCCGCGCCTTCTTCCTCGGCGGCCGGGTCCATGAACTCGAGCTGCACCTCGGCGGCCGGGAACGTAACGCCGTCCAGCTCGAAGTCGCCCGTCTCCTGCACCGCGCCGTTCGTCACCGGCACGTGCGCGACGATCGTCTTGCCGATGTTCGCCTGCCAGATCCGCACGACGGCGACACCGTCGCGCGGCACGCGCGCCGGATCGACCAGCCCGCCGCTGATCGCGAACGGGCCGACCGCCGCCGACAGGTTGCCGCAGTTGCCGGTCCAGTCGACGAACGCCTTGTCGATCGAGACCTGGCCGAACAGGTAGTCGACGTCGTGGCCAGGCCGCGCGCTCTTCGACACGATCACCGTCTTGCTGGTGGACGACGTCGCGCCGCCCATCCCGTCGATCTGCTTGCCGTACGGATCGGGGCTGCCGATCACGCGCAGCAGCAGCGCGTCGCGCGCGGCGCCCGGCGCCTGCGCGGCGTCCGGCAGGTCCTGCAGCCGGAAGAACACGCCCTTGCTGGTGCCGCCGCGGATATAGGTCGCGGGAATCCTGATTTGAGGAGTGTGAGCCATGTGTGCGTTATCCCTGTGTGACCCGATCAAGCCGCCTGCGACGATTCGAGGAAGTCCTGCGCGAAGCGCTGCAGCACGCCGCCCGCCTCGTAGATCGACACTTCCTCGGCCGTATCGAGCCGGCACGTCATCGGCACCTCGACGCGCTCGCCGTTCTTGCGGTGAATCACGAGCGTCAGGTCGGCGCGCGGCGTGCGCTCGCCGATCACGTCGAAGGTTTCGGTGCCGTCGATGCCGAGCGTCGTCCGGTTGGTACCCGGCTTGAACTCGAGCGGCAGCACGCCCATCCCGATCAGGTTCGTGCGGTGGATCCGCTCGAAGCCTTCGGCGGCGATCGCCTCGACGCCCGCGAGCCGCACGCCCTTCGCGGCCCAGTCGCGCGACGAACCCTGGCCGTAGTCGGCGCCGGCCACGACGATCAGCGGCTGCTTGCGATTCATGTACGTCTCGATCGCTTCCCACATCCGCATGACCTTGCCTTCCGGCTCGACGCGCGTGAGCGAGCCCTTCTTCACCGCGCCGTCGACGATCGCCATCTCGTTGATCAGCGTCGGGTTCGCGAAGGTCGCGCGCTGCGCGGTCAGGTGGTCTCCCCGGTGCGTCGCGTACGAGTTGAAGTCCTCTTCCGGCAGGCCCATCTTCGCGAGGTATTCGCCGGCCGCGCTGTCCAGCAGGATCGCGTTCGACGGCGACAGGTGGTCGGTCGTGATGTTGTCGCCGAGCACGGCGAGCGGGCGCATGCCCTGCAGCGTGCGCTCGCCGGCCAACGCGCCTTCCCAGTACGGCGGACGGCGGATGTACGTGCTCTGTGCGCGCCAGTCGTACAGCGGCGCCGCGCGCTCGCCCGCATCGGCGCTACGCGCGAACATCGGCTCGTAGACCTTGCGGAACTGCTCGGGCTTCACGCTCGACGCGACGATCGCATCGATCTCCTCGTCGGTCGGCCAGATGTCCTTCAGCGTGACGGGTTTGCCGTCCTGGTCGTGACCGAGCACGTCCTTCTCGATGTCGAAGCGGATCGTACCGGCGATCGCATACGCGACGACCAGCGGCGGCGACGCGAGGAACGCCTGCTTCGCATACGGGTGGATGCGGCCGTCGAAGTTGCGGTTGCCGGACAGCACGGCGGTCGCGTACAGGTCGCGATCGACGATTTCCTGCTGGATCTTCGGGTCGAGCGCGCCCGACATCCCGTTGCAGGTCGTGCACGCGAACGCGACGATGCCGAAGCCGAGCTTCTCGAGTTCGGGCAGCAGGTTCGCTTCTTCCAGGTACAGCTCGACCGCCTTCGAGCCGGGCGCGAGCGAGCTCTTCACCCACGGCTTGCGCGTGAGGCCGCGCGCATTCGCGTTGCGTGCGAGCAAGGCCGCTGCAATCACGTTGCGCGGGTTGCTGGTGTTCGTGCAACTCGTGATCGCGGCGATGATCACCGCGCCGTCGGGCATCTCGCCCGCCTTCTCTTCCCACTGGCCGGCGATCCCGCGCGCGGCGAGGTCGGACGTCGGCAGCCGCTTGTGCGGGTTCGACGGGCCAGCCATGTTGCGCACGACGCTCGACAGGTCGAACGTCAGCGTGCGCTCGTACTGCGCGTTGTTCAGCGTATCGGCCCACAGGCCGGCCACCTTCGCGTAGGTCTCGACGAGCTTCACCTGCTCGTCGCTGCGGCCGGTGAGGCGCAGGTAGTCGGTCGTCTGGCCGTCGATGAAGAACATCGCGGCCGTCGCGCCGTATTCGGGTGCCATGTTCGAGATCGTCGCGCGATCGCCGAGCGTGAGGCTCGCCGCGCCCGGGCCACGGAATTCCAGGTATGCGCCGACCACCTTTTCCTTGCGCAGGAATTCGGTCAGGGCGAGCACGACGTCGGTCGCGGTGATGCCGGGCTGGCGCTTGCCGGTCAGCTCGACGCCGATGATGTCGGGCAGGCGCATCCACGACGCGCGGCCGAGCATCACGTTCTCCGCTTCGAGGCCGCCGACGCCGATCGCGATCACGCCGAGCGCGTCGACGTGCGGCGTGTGGCTGTCGGTGCCGACGCAGGTGTCCGGATATGCGACGCCGTCTTGCGCCTGGATCACCGGCGACATCTTCTCGAGGTTGATCTGGTGCATGATGCCGTTGCCCGGCGGGATCACGTCGACGTTCTCGAACGCCTTCTTCGTCCACTCGATGAAG
The DNA here is from genome assembly GCF_020419825.1 of Burkholderia sp. AU30198. Taxonomy (NCBI): domain Bacteria; kingdom Pseudomonadati; phylum Pseudomonadota; class Betaproteobacteria; order Burkholderiales; family Burkholderiaceae; genus Burkholderia; species Burkholderia sp. AU30198. The sequence goes on from NZ_JAIZSA010000011.1 coordinate 256,409, forward strand.
TGGAAGCGATCCTCGTTGCGGCGATCCTCGATCGCGCGATTCTTCGCGAACGCGTCCGGATCGAAGCCGCCGCATTCGACGGCGAGCGAGTGGTCGACGATCAGCTGCACGGGCACGACCGGGTTCACCTTCGCCGGGTCGCCACCGCCGTCGGCGATCGCATCGCGCAGGCCGGCGAGATCGACGAGCGCCGTCTGCCCGAGGATGTCGTGGCACACGACGCGTGCCGGGAACCACGGGAAATCACGTTCGCGCTTGCGCTCGATGATCTGCTTCAGCGAATCGGCAAGGATCGCCGGATCGCAGCGGCGCACGAGGTTTTCGGCGAGCACGCGCGACGTGTACGGCAGCGTGTCGTAGGCACCGGGCGCGATCGCTTCGACCGCGGCGCGCGCGTCGAAATAGTCCAGCGACGTGCCGGGCAGGGGTTTGCGGTTGGCGGTATTCATGGTGTGGGGAACTCGGGTATGGCGTCCGGCGCACGCCGGCCCCCGTCACGCGGGAGGCCGGTGTGCACGGTGGGCGTTTCAGCGCTTTTCGATCGGTACGAACTGCAGGTCTTCCGGACCGGTGTAGTTCGCGCTCGGGCGGATGATCTTGTTGTCGATGCGCTGCTCCATGATGTGCGCGCTCCAGCCGGACGTGCGCGAGATCACGAACAGCGGCGTGAACATCGCGGTCGGCACGCCCATCATGTGATACGACACCGCGCTGAACCAGTCGAGGTTCGGGAACATCTTCTTCGCGTCCCACATCACCGATTCGAGGCGCTCGGCGATGTTGTACAGCTTCAGGTCGCCCGCTTCCTTCGACAGCTTGTGCGCGACGCCCTTGATCACCTTGTTGCGCGGATCGGAGATCGTGTAGACCGGGTGGCCGAAGCCGATCACGACTTCCTTGTTCTCGACGCGGCGGCGGATATCGGCTTCGGCGTCGTCCGGCGAGCTGTAACGGCTCTGGATCTCATACGCGACTTCGTTCGCGCCGCCGTGCTTCGGCCCGCGCAGCGCGCCGATCGCGCCGGTGATCGCCGAGTAGATGTCCGAGCCCGTGCCCGCGATCACGCGGCCGGTGAACGTCGACGCGTTGAATTCGTGCTCCGCGTACAGGATCAGCGACGTGTGCATCGCTTCGACCCACGACTTCGACGGCGTCTTGCCGTGCAGCAGGTGCAGGAAGTGGCCGCCGATCGAGTCGTCGTCGGTTTCCGTCTCGATGCGCTTGCCGTTGTGCGAGAAGTGATACCAGTACAGCAGCATCGAGCCGAGCGATGCCATCAGGCGGTCGGCGATGTCGCGCGCGCCCGGCAGGTTGTGGTCGTCCTTCTCCGGCAGCACGGTGCCGAGCACCGACACGCCCGTGCGCATCACGTCCATCGGGTGCGCGGACGCCGGGATCTGCTCGAGCGCCGCCTTCAACGCGTTCGGCAGGCCGCGCAGCGCGCGCAGCTTCGTCTTGTACGCGGCCAGTTCGGTCAGGTTCGGCAGCGTGCCGTGAACGAGCAGGTGCGCGATTTCTTCGAATTCGCACGATTCGGCGACGTCGAGAATGTCGTAGCCGCGATAGTGCAGGTCGTTGCCGGTCTTGCCGACCGTGCACAGCGCCGTGTTGCCGGCCGTCACGCCCGACAGCGCCACCGACTTCTTCGGCTTGAATGCGCCTGCGGCGGCCGGTGCTGCTGCGTCTTTCGTCTCGCTCATGTTTCTGCTCTCCAATGTGTATCGGGGGTATCAGCTGTCGGCCGGACTTGGCGCTTCAGCGCCTAGTGCGGCCCCATGCTTCGCGGTCGGCCGGACTTGGCGCTTTAGCGCTTAGTGCGGCCCCATGCTTCGCGGTCGGCCGGACTTGGCGCTTTAGCGCCTGGTGCGACCCCATGCAAAGCTGTCGGTTGAACCGGCGCCGCGGCGCCGGGCCCGATCGATGCGAAGCTGTCGGCCAGACCTGGCGCTTCAGCGCCTGGTCCGGCCCCATGCAAAACGTTCCGGAATCGAGTCCCGGCGCGCGGACGCGTTACTTCTTGCCCTGCGCGAACAGCTCGTCGAGCTTGCGCTCGTATTCGTGATAACCGAGGAAGTCATACAGCTCGGCGCGCGTCTGCATCGTCGGCACGGCTGCCTTCTGCGTGCCGTCGCGGCGCAGCGTCTCGTAGAAGTTCAGCGCGGCCTTGTTCATCGCGCGATATGCGCCGCAGCAGTACAGCGCGATGTCGACGTTCGCTTCGCGCAGCTCGTCGAGCGTGAACAGCGGCGTCGAGCCGAATTCGGTCAGGTTCGCGAGGATCGGCACCTTCACGGCTGCCTTGAAGCGGCGGTAGTCGTCGAGCGACTTCATCGCTTCCGGGAAGATCATGTCCGCGCCGGCTTCGACGTAGGCCACCGCGCGCTCGATCGCCGAGTCGATCCCTTCGGCGGCAGCCGCGTCGGTACGCGCCATGATCACGAACTGGTCGTCGGTACGCGCATCGACCGCCGCCTTGACGCGATCGACCATTTCTTCGACCGGCACGACTTCCTTGCCCGGACGGTGGCCGCAGCGCTTCTGGCCGACCTGGTCTTCCAGGTGCACGGCCGCGACGCCGGCCTTGATGAACGAGCGCACCGTACGCGCGATGTTGAACGCGCCGCCCCAGCCGGTATCGATGTCGACCAGCAGCGGCAGGTCGGTTGCGTTGGTGATCCGGTTCGCGTCGATCAGCACGTCTTCCATCGTGCTGATGCCGAGGTCGGGGATCCCGAGCGAGTTCGCGGCGACGCCGCCACCCGACAGATACACGGCCTTGAAGCCGACGGCCTGTGCCATCTTGGCTGCGTACGCGGTGATCGCGCCGACCACCTGCAGCGGCTGCTCCGCCGCGACTGCCGCGCGGAATTTCGCGCCGGCGCTCTGAAGATGCGTATTGCTCATGAACGGCCTCCTGAAGGAATGACCATTAACAGCAAGGACCGGGCCAGCTCGCGCAATGTCGCTAACCCACTGATTCTTAAGCAACCGGCACGGGCGATGCCGCACCCGGAGATTTCAATTCGGCAATTTCACGTTTCAAAAATGAAATCGCACGCGCATAATCGACCGTCATGGACCTCTCCTCGACCAAACCCGTCGGCCCGGCCGATCGTGCGGCGCGCCCGCGCATCTGGGCGATGGGCATCAGCCGCCTGCGCGAACTGTTTCGCGAAATCGCCGGCGAATTCGACGAACGCGCCGACGTGCGCATCGTCACGCGCGCCTATGAGGATGCGCTCAGCGCGATCGCCGAGGCCGGCACCGCGCGGCCCGACGTAATCGTCGCGGCCGGCTCGAACGGCGCCTTCCTGAAGACGCGTGCGCAGGTGCCGGTGGTGGTCGTGTCGCCGACCGGCTTCGACGTGATGCAGGCGCTCGCGCGCGCCCGGCGCGACGCGTCGCGGATCGCGCTCGTCAGCGCCGGAGAAACGCCGCCCGAAGTACGCCGCTTCGTCGCCGCGTACGGCCTCGACGTGCAGTTTGCGTCATATCAGTCCGCGCAGGAAGCGGAAGCCTGCGTGCACGAGCTGCGCGACCGCGGCATCGAGACGATCGTCGGCCCCGGCCTCGTCACCGATCTCGCGGCCAGCGCCGGCATGGGCGCGGTGTTCCTGTATTCGCACGCATCGGTGCGCAAGGCCGTCGATACGGCGCTCGAAGTCGCGTATGCGACGCATGCCGAGGCGTTCCGCCGCCAGCGGCTCGACAACCTGCTCCAGCACCTGCGCGACGGCGTGGTCGCGCTCGACGCGCGCGGCCGCGTGGAGGCGATCAACGAGCGGCTCGCATCGGCGCTCGGGGTCGAACCCGCGGCGGCCGTCGGCCGCGCGCTCGTCGACCTGCGGCCCGAGCTGCGCACGCTGCGCGGCGAGGACGGCGACGCGCTCGCGACCGTGCGCGGCGTGCGCTACGTCGTGCATCGCGGGCCGCTCGTCGATCGCGGCGTCACGTCGGGCAGCGTGCTGACGTTCCAGGAATCGCGCGCGGTCGAACGGCTCGACCGCGCGCTGCGTTCGCAACCCACCACGCAGCAGTTCGCGGCGCGCTATGCGCTCGACGACGTGGTCGGCGCATCGGCGCCGATGGCGCGCGTGCGCGATCTCGTGCGCCGCTACGCGAAATCCGACGCGACCGTGCTCGTGCTCGGCGAAAGCGGCACCGGCAAGGAGATGATCGCGCAGAGCCTGCACGCGCTGTCCGCGCGGCGCAGCTACCCGTTCGTCGCGGTCAACTGCGGCGCGTTTCCGGAAGCGCTGCTCGAAAGCGAGCTGTTCGGCTACGAAGAAGGGGCGTTCACGGGCGCGCGGCGCGGCGGCAAGACCGGCCTGTTCGAAGCCGCGCACCGCGGCACGCTGTTTCTCGACGAGATCGGCGAGATGCCGCCGTCGCTGCAGAGCCGGCTGCTGCGCGTACTGCAGGAGCGCGAGGTGATCCGTCTCGGCTCGACCGAGCCGATCCGCATCGACGTGCGCGTGATCGCCGCGACGCACCGTCCGCTGCTCGCGGCCGTCGAGGCCGGCACGTTCCGCGCGGATCTCTACTACCGGCTCAACATCCTGAACGTCGGCCTGCCGCCGCTGCGCGAACGCGCCGCCGACATCCCGGCGCTCGCGGCCACGCTGCTCGTGCAGGCCGCACGACGCGAACCGCGCCTCGCCGAACGCCTGCGCGACGCCGCCGATGCCGCGCGCGTGCTCGGCACGACGCAGGCTGCGCTCGCGCGCTACCGGTGGCCCGGCAACGTGCGCGAACTGCAGAACGTGATCGAGCGGATCGCGGTGGAGCTGGCCGAGGAAGCCGACGAAAACGATCCGGCCGCCGCGTGCGGCACGCTCGATCCCGACGCGCTTCAGGCGATCGCACCCGAGCTGTTCGCGACGCCACCCAATACGGCCGACGCCGACGATGCGCAGACGCTGCACGCACGCCGCCGTCGCGCGGAAGCCGACGAGATCCGCGCGGTACTCGACGCATGCGGCGGCGACCGCGACCGCGCATGCGCGATGCTCGGCATCAGCAAGACGACGCTGTGGCGGAAGTTGTCGGTGAAGTAGGGCCGGCTGCCGCGCAGTGACCGAGCCGACCGTCAGTCGGCCTTGTGATAGTGGCGGTACGCCTTCGCGCGATTGCCGCACGACGACATCGAACACCAGCGGCGGCTGCCGTTCTTGCTGTCATCGATGAACAGCCACTGGCAGGCGTCGTTCGCGCAACGCTTGACCTTCGCGAGCCGCACACCGCCGAGCAGGTCGATCGCCGACCACAGTACCGGGCTCAGCAGCCCCGCGAGCGTTGCACCCGCCGCTCCGACCCGCCACGCATAGCCGCCATCGATGCGCGCCAGCGCGACGCGCGGCGCCGCTTCCGCCAGAAAACCGCCGAGCAGGGCAAGATCGTCGGCCTGCGGCTCGCGCTGCTCGGCCTGCGCATGAAAGAGCCGGTACAGCGCCTCGCGCAATGCGAGCGCGCGCGCCAGAATCGCCGGCCCACCCGCCTCTTCGCCGCGCGCGCGGCACGCTTGCGCCAGGTCGGCCGGCACGCCGGCCTGCGCCCGACACCACGCCAGCAGGTCGTCCATCGAGCCGAAGGTTTCCGTCGGCGGATCGCTGCCACGCCAGTACAGCGTGTTCGCGAAATCGATGCTCAGGGTTTCGGGCGGCGCCGGAATCAGGCAGTCCATCGTGACGGAAGGTTGCGTATCGCTCATGTCCGGATCGTATCTAACCACCATGCCGGTTGACAAGCCCACGGGCGCTTCCTAACATAACCAGCATGGTAGTTATAAACAGGTTTGCTGCACTGACACCCGCCTCAGTTCAAGGAGCCACAGATGATCGATCGCCTTTCGTCCGGTGTTATCCACAACGACCGCAGCCGCGCGTTCTATGACCGCACACTCGGCGCACTCCGCTACAAGCGGCTGGCATGGTGGTTATAAGCAGGATTGCCGCACCGACGTCCCTCTTCAGTCCAAGGAGCCACAGATGATCGATCACCTTTCGTTCGGCGTTGCACACATCGGCCGAAGCCGGACGTTCTACGACAGCACGCTCGGCGCGCTCGGCTACAAACGGCTGTACAGCGACGACGGCTCCATCGGGTACGGCACGACCGAACCGGAGCTGTGGTTGCAGCACGCGGCTCGCCCGATTGCCGCCGATCCCCAGTCGGGGCTGCACCTGTCGTTCAAGGCGGCGTCGCCGGTTGAAGTCGACGCGTTCTACCGTGCCGCGCTCGAGCACGGCGGCCAGGACAACGGCGGGCCCGGCAAGCGCAAACACTACGGCCCCGGCTACTACGCGGCGTTCGTCGTCGATCCCGACGGCTATCGGCTGGAAGCGCACTGCGAACTCGACAACATCGTGTAATCGCGCTTGCGTACTCATGCCAAGGGCCCGATTCCGCGCAGTGCGGAATCGGGCCCTTGCCTTTGAACCATCGGTATCCGGCGCCCGACGACCGCCAGCAGCGGTCGTTCGACGGGATCGCCGGGTGCGCAGCTATCGCGCGTCGCGCGTGTGCTGCAGTTGCTCGCCGAGTCCTTCGACCCCGAGGCGCACCATCTGGCCGGCCTTGAGGAACACCGGCGACGGCTTGATGCCCATGCCCACACCCGGCGGCGTGCCGGTCGTGATCACGTCGCCCGGCAACAGCGTCATGCAGCGCGACAGATAGGCAATCAGCTGCGCGACGGTGAACACCATCGTGCGCGTGTTGCCGTTCTGATAGCGGTGGCCGTCGATTTCGAGCCACAGGTCGAGACGCTGCGGATCGGGCACCTCGTCGCGCGTGACGAGCCACGGGCCGATCGGGCCGAACGTGTCGAAGCCCTTGCCCTTGTCCCACTGGCCGCCGCGCTCGATCTGCCATTCACGCTCGGACACGTCATTGACGACGCAGTAGCCCGCGACGTAATCGAGCGCGCGCGCTTCGTCGACGTCCTTGCAGGCCGCGCCGATCACCACACCCAGCTCGACTTCCCAGTCGGTCTTGACCGAGCCCTTCGGGATATCGATGCCGTCGTTCGGGCCGCAGATCGAGCTCGTCCACTTGCCGAACACGACCGGCTCCTTCGGCACCGGCATGCCGGCTTCGGCCGCGTGATCGGCATAGTTCAGGCCGATGCCGATGAACTTGCCGACCTGCCCGACGCACGCGCCGATGCGCGGCTCGCCTGCCACCAGCGGCAGCGTGGCCGGATCGATCGCGCGCAGCCGCGCGAGACCCGCGTCGGACAGCACATCGCCGGACAGATCCGGCACATGTGCGGACAGGTCGCGAATCCGGCCGTCCGCGTCGAGAATACCGGGCTTTTCCTGGCCGGACGGGCCATAGCGAAGCAGTTTCATCGTGCTCAACCTCTGTTGTCGAATGGGACAGGATACCGGCCGACGCGGCCCTTCACGGCCGCGCGCCGGACTGATTGTCGATCGTCGATTGCGCGCGTCGGCGCCGAATCCGGCATGCCGTTCGACGCGCGAGGGTCGCGCGGGCGCAGCGATCGTGGCGCCGCACGGAAGTACGGCGCACATCGAACGGGCAGCCGCCGGTCTGCGCATCGGCGACGACGGCCCGGCACCCGCGACATGGTCCGGCCCGTACCGGCCGGCTTCACGCGCGGCCGCACCGTCGCTGGCCCGCCAGCCTTTGTACCATCGGCCGCGCGCCGTGAAATGACCCGCGACGGATACCGACTATTGGTGCGCCCGCCGACGCTGCGGCGCAGCATCGCGGACGGCGCCGCCCGCCATTTCCTTTCGAAAACCTTGAACCGGTGCCACCTGTCATGAATACCGGGTATTCGGGGCTTCCCTGTCATCCTGAAAGCGAATTGATCCGTTCTTATCTGGTAACGATCGGTAAAAAGACGCTGCATTGCACACTAAATGTTTGTTGTTAAGCTCAAACGGATGGCGTTCGTCGCCACACGCGGGCTCGACACAAGCGTGTTGCAGAATCGGTCAGCGTGCGTCGCCAATCGATCGACAGTCACCCCCAACTTCACACCGACAATGCAAACAACCAACGACCTGATTCCCGGCTGCGACGCTCGGGAATCGATGGGCGCAATCGACCGCTATCGCGCACCCGCGCTCGACAAGGGTCTCGATATTCTCGAACTCCTGTCGGAGCAGAAAGAAGGCCTTACCCGCACCGAAATCACGAAGGAACTCGGCCGCAACGCGAGCGAGATCTACCGGATGCTCGAACGCCTCGTCGCGCGCCGCTACGTGATGCGCTCGACCGGGGGCGATCGCTACACGCTCAGCCTCAAGCTGTTCTCGCTCGCGCATCGGCATCCGCCGATGAGCCGGCTGATCGCCGAAGCCTTGCCGCTGATGCAGCGCTTCGCCGACGCCTCCGAGCAGTCGTGCCACCTGTCCGTCTACGATCGCGGCAATCTGCTCGTGATCGCGCAGGTCGACGGGCCCGGCTCGTGGGGCGTCTCGGTCCGGCTCGGCTCGCGCGTCGGGCTCGCCGATTCGGCATCGGGGCGCGTGATGCTGTCGTTCCAGGGTGCCGAGCAGCGCGCGCACATGCTCACCGAGCATCGCAAGGTCAAAGGCGAAGCGCCGCTGAACGAGCAGGAACTCGCGTATGCGTGCCAGTCCATCCGGCAGACCGGCTACCTGCGCCAGGACAGCCGCCAAGCCTACGGTGTGACCGACCTGACCGCGCCGATCCTCGGGCCGTCCAGCCATGCGATCGCGGTGCTGACGTGCCCGTACATGCGCCGGATCGATGCGCACATGGCACCGTCCGTCGACACGGTCGTCGAAGGGTTGCGCAACACGGCCGCTCTTCTGTCGATGAGCCGCGACGAGACCTGCTGACGCGCAGGCCCGGCGGAGCGCACCGGGTGCGACGCCATTGCGTCGGCCCCGGTCGCGCGCAACACCGGTGCGCGACGCGGCGCACGGTGCCAGATCGTGCGCCCACCGCGCTACGCTAAAATAGCGGCCCTCTCAAAAACTACGGCGGCCGGTTGTCGCGGCCGTCGTGTCCGATGGATGTCATGGCCAAACTTCTGAACGATCAAGAATTCCAGCGTTTCTCCGAACTTCAGCAGAAGCAGGCAAGCTTCACGATCACGCCCGAAGAGGCGGACGAACTGCGCGATATCGTCGCGCGCGCACAGAAGAAGCGCGACGATCGTGCCACCGCAATGCAGACGATCGAGAACTACATCGAGCAGTTCGACATCACGCCCGACGAGCTGTTTTCGCCCGACCAGATCGGCGACGCGGCCCGCACCTACGGGCTTATCACCGCGACCAAGAAGGAACGCACGCTGCCGCCGTCGATCACGTTCAACGGCAAGCCGTACCAGTGGACCAAGACGCTTCCGGACGACGTGCGCGGCGCGCTGTTCGACGCGTTCACGTCCGGCGAATCGGTCAAGCGCTTCATCGCGATGCCGAAGGACACCGCGCGCTGCGCATTGACGATCGCCCGCCTCGAGCGCGAAACCGGCGCCGTCTATGCCGATCCGCACCTCGAGGAACTCGCGATTTCGCGCGATCAGGTGAACGACGCGGCGTCGAAACTCGCTGCCTGAAGGTAACCGCGGGCACGGTTCATGCGTGCCCGCCCCACTGCGCGACGCCGGCCTTGGCCGGCGCTGCGCCGGTGGGAGCCACGCGTCCGGATGCTCCCGAAAAGTCTCACCTTGGCATCCCGCAAGCACTCACCTGTGCCTCCCGAAAAAGCTCACCAAGGCTCCTGGAAAGCCTCACCCAAGCCTCCCGGATGTCCTCACCGACACTTCCCGCAGATCCTCACCGAGGCGCCCCGGAAAGGCTCACCGACGCCTCCCGCAGAGTCTCACCAGCCACTCCCGGGAAGGCTCACCAAGCGCTCCCGTATCGACTCACCACCACCTTCCCGGATAAGCTCACCAGCAGATCCCGAAAAGTCTCACCTTTTGGGAAAATTCGAATTTTCGAGGCTGGAACGCGGCGGTCAATGCGTGTGGAGACCTTGCAGAAAACAGCGACGCGGGATGGATATCGCGGCAAGCGGCACGCGTCTCGCAGCGCCATATGAGCGTCGATATTTCCGTCGCGAACAGGCGCCGACACGTTCGTGGTTGCTTCGCTCGCGAGACAGGCTCAAATGATCTGCATTCCTGACTGTAAATATCCGCAACGTGCCGGGAGGCCGGAGACATCCACGGCATGCAACGTCTCCGCGCGCCGGGGTGCCAGCAGACGCTACGGCTGCAGCTTCATCCTGAAACCCACGACGCCGGGCTCCTCCGTCGTCGACACGGCAAAACCACACGACTTCGCCAGCGAGATCATCGCCGAGTTCTCGCGCAGCGCCTCGCCGATCATCCATGCGGTTCCGCGCGAGCGCGCATAGTCGATGATTCGGGCCATCATCAGCCGGCCAAGCCCCTTGCCCTTCTGATCGGGTCGTACCGCGATCGCGAACTCCGCCGTCTCGTTGTCGGGATCCGCAACCGCGCGCGCGACCGCAAGCGTGTGATCCCGCCCGGACACATCGGTGAACGACACGATGAAGGCCATCTCACGGTCGTAATCGATCTGCGTCATGCGCGCCACCTGCGAATGATCGAAGCTGCGCACCGCGCCGAAGAAACGCATCCGCAGATCGTCCGGCGTCATCGCGCCGAGCAGTTCATTGTGCGCGGCCTCGTCTTCCGGACGGATCGGGCGGATCGTCACCGTCTCGCCGCGCCACTCGAGCGTCTGCTCGAGATGGCGCGGATACGGCATGATCGCGAGCCGGCTGCGCCCCGCGGCCAGCGTGATGCGCGGCGCAATCACCTGCGCGCGGTCGGCCCGCACGCGCAGCGTGACCGACATCGCAACGACTTCGCGCACGTCGCAGACGACCTGCGACAGCGCCGTCAGCGCGTCGAGTGTCGGCTCGATGGGCGTGCTGCGCGCATACGGCGAGCGCTCCATCACCGCGCGAGCGAGCACGGAGTTCAGCGGCGGCAGGCCATAGACGACGAACGGCGCCGATACGCCGTCCGCAGGCGGCACGGCATAGCGAAACACCGGGCCGAAGTTCGAATCGTCGTACATGTCGACCGTGACATCGACGACTTTCGTGCCGGCCGGCTCGACGGCCGGCTCGCCCTGCAGGCCGAAATGCGACAGCCAGCGCAGCGCGGCTTCGCCGGTCAGCTCGTGCCGGCCCGCTTCGACCATCCGGCGCGCGTCGCCCTGTGCGGATGCCACGCACTCGGCCGGCTGCGGCGGCGTGCCCTCGGGCGTTTGCATCAGCAGTTGCCGCCCGAGGCTGTAGTCGACGAGACGCGCATACGCGCGCGCGAGCCGCTGCGGCGTGGTGTGCACGGGAATGCCGTTCGCGTGCAGTGCATCGCGCGTCGCCGCATCGACCGCGCCGAAGAAACACGCGAGGATGCCGCGATGCGCATGCTGCCGCGCTTCGATCAGCGTGTGCGCAACCGCATCGGCCGGCGCGCTGTGGGAGGTCGAATGGACGACGAACAGCGTGCCTGTTTGCGGGAACGGCGCGAGCGCCTTGATCGCCGCCGCAAAATGCTCGGGGCGCGCATCGTCGCCCAGCGTCAGCGGATTGCCGGGCGACGCGAGATGCGGCAGCGCGGCCGACACGGCCGACGTGGCCGCGGGTGACCAGTCGGCCAGCACGTCGCGCACCTCGGCCACCGCATCGACCGCGAGTTTCGCGACGCCCGCATCGCTCGTGACGAGCGTGGCCGCGCCGCGCGCGGTGACGCGGCCGACGCCGAGCGTCTCGATCTCGTCGAGCAGATCGTCGAGCGCATCGACACGCACCATCCCCGCGCGCTGGAACGCCGCCGTATAGAGTGCGTCGCCGGGATCCGCGCGGCCGGTGCGCAATGCGAGCACCGGCTTGTTGCGCGCCGCCGCGCGCGCGGCCGACATGAACTTGCGCGCGGCGCGCACGGTATCGAGTTCGAGCAGGATCGCGCGCGTGCCGGGATCGCTCGCAAGATAGTCGAGCACGTCGCCCGCATCGACGTCGGACTCGCCGCCGAGCGCGACGACATGCGAAAAACCGAGGCCCCGCGCATCGGCCCAGCCGAGCACCGCGTTCGTCAGCGCATTCGATTGCGACACCCACGCGACGCCGCCCGACCGCACCGTATAGGCCGGCGCACCGAAATGCGCATGCCGCGCAGGCGACAGCACGCCGAGGCTGCCCGGCCCGACGATACGAAGCACGAACGGCTTCGCCGCCTTCAGCGTGCGATCGAGCGCGGCGCGATCGGCGTCCGTGCGCGCCTCGCCGACGATCACCGCGACGCGCGTGCCGAGCTCGCCCAGCTTGCGCACGATGCCGGCCCAGGTTGCGGGCGGCGTACAGATCACGGCAACCGACGGCGGCGCGGGCAGCCGGTCGACATCGGACACGACCGCATGCCCGTGCAGGTCACGATACTTCGGATTGACGGGCCACACGGGCCCCTGGAATGCGCCGTCGAGCACGCGCGACCACACCATCGCGCCGATACTGCCCACGCGCGATGACGCGCCGACGACCGCAACGGACTTGGGCTGGAACAACGCATCGAGATGGCGAACGGTCACATCGGCTCCCTGCGGTAACGAAAGACGACTCGATCGGCATGCGGCACGGACAGGCCATGCGCCGATCGACGCGAACCCCAAGCATAGGCGAAGCGCATGCGGCTGCCTATATGCCGAACGGCCGACTATTCGACACGCGTCAACGCTCGCACCATGGGCCTGCAACACGAGCACGACCCGACATCGCCGCGCACCGGCCGAGCCCATTCGCTCGGCGCTCGCGGCGCAGGCATGCGGCGCGACGCCGCGGCCGCTTCGTCAAAGGTGAGGATTTACAGGAGCTATGGTGAGTATCTTCGGGAATTGCACGGCGCCCTCCACAAACACGCGAGCGGTGATCGGAATTCGCGGCACGCGTGCACCGCGAGAATGGCGCAGGCCGATGCGCATGTGCTGCGCAATTGCAGGTGTGTTTACCGGAATTCGCCGCGATATGCCGTCGAATCGCGGCGAATTCGCAAAACGGGATCCGTTCATTGCGCGGTGTCGCAGTTCAATACACCGTAGGGAATCGCACCGGGAATGCACAAAAACAAAACGGTGCGACGGCCGCATGGCCGTTCGCACCGTCAGTCAGCACGCGAAAGGTGAGGTTTTTCGGGAGTCAGTCCTTGATCAGGAAACGCGCGCGGTTCTTGCCAAGCCACGTCGGCGACCGCCCGCGGCCACTCCAGGTTTCACCCGTCTTCGGGTTCAGGTATTTCGGCGGCGACGTACGCTTCGGCTTCGCTGTGGCAGCGGCCGCTCCTGCCGGACGAAACCCGAGTTCTTCCGGCGTAATGTCGTATTCCTCGATTTTCGCGCGGATATCGGCAATCGCATCGGCAATCGCCTTTTCGCGTTCCTTGTCGATCTTTTCCTGAAGCCGTTCGAGCTGCGCGGTCAGTTGTCTGTAGGTCGCCATATGGATGGGACTCCGTGAGGGTTATTCGTGAAAAATAGATGACTCTCAGCCAACAGAAAAACGCTTCGCCCGATCGTGGTCTCCCCAGCCGGTTATCTCGGGATCAATAACCGCTCTTCTTCTTGCATGCGAAGAGAAGATTTCGCGTGGTGTCATCGCTCGATTGCTGAAGCACGTCGAAATCCCCGTTGCAGATCGCCCGGGCATTGTCCGTGCAATTGCTCCAGTCACGGCCGGTGCATTGCACCTGGGTAGTCGGGCGCCCGTCCGAAGTGAACAGCGGCGCGGCACCGCCACACCCGCCGAGCCCCGTAACCAGAGCCACCACGACGGCCGCCCGAGGCCACCGACAGACCGACGCAAGCATGTGTTTCATTGTTCTTCCCGTCAACCTTTTTTTGAATGCCGCGAGTATGCCATGCGCGGCCCTTCCGCCGTCAGTTCGGCGTGCGGCCCGGTTGCCCGCGCGCCTTGTACGGCAGGCTCTTGCGAGGATCTTCGGTGATGCGAACGAATACCTGCTCGACGTCCGGAAGCGCCTCGAGTTCGCGTTGCAACGCCTGGTGATCGAACGCCGTATCCGCACATCCTTCGACGTAAATGAAACGCCGCTGCACGGTGATCCACAGGCTCGTGCCATGCAACCGATCGGAGCCGGCGAAGTGCGTCTTCACCGCGTCGGCGATCGGTGCGTCATACAGATACGAGTTCGGCTTCGAGCAGCGGTGCGCGAGCCAGCAGGTGGTGCCGCGCTCCGCCCGGTAATGCGCATCGTCCGTCATCTCGGCCCGGGTCATCCACGGGCCGAGCGGCAACGGGCATTCGGCCACGTCCTGCGACAGCGCGATGAACGGATCGTTGTACCAGTTGCGCCGCGCCTCGGGCGCGTCGACGTCGCCCGGCTGCGCGAGCGCAGTGGTCGCCAGCACCATCGTCAGCCACCCTGCGATGCCGATCCGCTTCATCGTGATCTCCTGTTCGATGCGTCACGTCCGACCGCGTCGGCTTTGCCGATCGGCCTACCGGTCGATACCCAGCGCCGCCAGCTTCTTGTACAGCGTCGCGCGGCCGATCCCGATGCGCGCGGCCGCTTCCACCACCTTCCCGTCGCAGGCCGCCAGCGCATCGGTCAGGAACTGGCGCTCCCACGCCGCCAACGCATCGGCATACGAAGCGGCCGACGCGGCAGGCACCTCGCCCGCCCGCCGCTCGGCCGGCGCTACGGCCGCCCGCTGCGCCGATGCGGCGCCGTCCGTCGATACACGCACCGGCCCAAGGAACGGCGCGAGTGCACGCGCGTCGATCACCGACCGATCCGACAGCATCAGCGCGCGTTCAAGCGTATTGCGCAACTCGCGCACGTTGCCCGGCCACGGATACGCACACAGCATCCGCAGCGCATCGTCGGTCAGCTCGCAATGGGCGGCGCGCCCGTGCTGCGCGGCCAGTTCCTCGAGCGTCGCGTAGACGAGCGCCGCGATGTCGGACGCGCGCTCGCGCAGCGGCGGCGCGTGGATCGTCAGCACGTTCAGCCGGTAATAGAGATCCGCGCGAAAACGCCCCGCCGCGACCAGCGCCGGCAGGTCAGCGCTCGTGGCAGCGATGATCCGGACGTCCGCGCGCACGATCCGGTTCGAGCCGACCGGCTCGAATTCCTTGTCCTGCAGCACGCGCAGCAGCTTGCCCTGCAGCGGCAGCGGCATGTCGCCGATCTCGTCGAGAAACAGCGTGCCGCGATCGGCCAGCTCGAACTTGCCGACGCGCCCCTTGCGATCGGCACCCGTGTACGCGCCGGGCGCCGCACCGAAGAATTCGGTTTCGAGCAGCGTGTCGGGAATCGCGGCGACGTTGACGGTCACGAGCGGCTGGAGTGCACGCGCCGACGCCGCGTGGATCGCATGCGCGAGCAGTTCCTTGCCGGTGCCCGTCTCGCCGAGCAGCAGCACCGGCGAATCGACCTGCGCGGCGCGGCGCGCCTGGCGCTTGGTTTCGAGGCTCGCGGCGCTCGTGCCGACGAAGCTCGCGAACGTGTATTTCGCGCGGCGCGCCTGCGCGAGCGAACGCTGCGTCGCGATCAGTTGCTGCTGAAGCTGCGCGTAGCGGGAAAAAATCGGCGTGAGCGTCTTCAACTGGTCGAACAGCGCGAAACCGATCGCGCCGACCGTTTCGCCGGCCTCGTTCTTCAGTGGCAAGCGCGTGACGACGAGCGGCTCGCGGCCCGTCTCCATGATGTCGAGCAGGATCGGCTGCCCGGTCGACACGACCTCGCGCATCAGGCTGTTCGGGATCACGGCCTCGCAGTCGAGGCCGACGGCCTGCTGCGGATCGGCGAAACCGAAACGCGCCGCGTACCGCTCGTTCATCCACACGACGCGCGCATCGCGATCGACGACCACCGTGCCCGCGCTCGAATCCTCGAAGGTCCGGAACAGCGACTCGGCGGCGCGCCGCAGCACGTCGCCGTAGTTGACGGGCAGGCGGGCCCAGTCGTTCATCATCGTGTCTTCGTCTCCGTGTATTTTCGACCGGTTGTCTCCCGATCGAGACGGATTATCTCACTTTGGAGACACGCCGCGATGCGTTGTCCGGGAAAGCCCTGCCCGATTCCACGGGCTGGCCGGACGGCCATTTCGTCTCCGGATGGAGACGTTTTATGTAGAATCGTCAGACAACGACCGGCGCGGGCCCGCCGGTCTCCGGCGGACCCATGTCCGGCGGCGCAATCCGGCCGATGGCACGAAACCTGCACGAACCTGAGCCGGTCCGCGGCGCATCGCGCGATCGAACAACAACCAAAGCCATTAGGAGACTCCCTTGTCTTTCGTGATCGTCCTCGCCGCGCTGGCGTTCCTGATGTTTGCCGCGTATCGCGGCTACAGCGTGATCCTGTTCGCGCCGATCGCCGCGCTCGGCGCGGTGCTCCTGACCGACCCCGCCGCCGTCGCCCCGGTCTTCTCCGGCATCTTCATGGAGAAGATGGTCGGCTTCGTCAAACTGTATTTCCCGGTGTTCATGCTGGGCGCGGTGTTCGGCAAGGTGATCGAACTCTCCGGGTTCTCCGAGTCGATCGTCCACGCAGCCATCCGCTACATCGGCCGCTCGCGTGCGAATGCGGTGATCGTCGCGGTGTGCGCGCTGCTCACCTATGGTGGCGTGTCGCTGTTCGTCGTGGTGTTCGCGGTCTATCCGTTCGCGGCCGAGCTCTATCGCCAGAGCAACATTCCGAAACGATTGATGCCCGGCGCGATCGCGCTCGGCGCGTTCTCGTTCACGATGGATTCGCTGCCCGGCACGCCGCAGATCCAGAACATCATCCCGACCACGTTCTTCAAGACGACCGCGTGGGCCGCACCGGCGCTCGGCACGATCGGCTCGCTGTTCATCATCGTCGTCGGCCTCAGCTACCTGGAATGGCGCCGCCGCTCGGCAATGGCGAAGGGCGAAGGCTACGGCACGTCGCTCGTCAACGAGCCGGAGCGCGTCGAGACGACGTCGCTGCCGAATCCCGCACTCGCGATCCTGCCGCTGATCCTCGTCGGCGTGTCGAACTTCGCGTTCACGAAGCTGATCCCGCAGTGGTACGGCGCCGCGTCGTACACGGTCGCGCCGGACGTGCTGCCGGGCGTGCACGCGCCGGTCACGGCGTCGATCAAGACGGTCGTCGCGATCTGGTCGGTCGAGGCCGCGCTGCTGCTGGGCATCGTGCTGGTGGTGCTGACCGCGTTCAAGCGCGTCAGCGATCGCTTCGCGGCCGGCTCGAAGGCCGCCGTCGGCGGCGCGCTGCTCGCCGCGATGAACACCGCGTCGGAATACGGCTTCGGTGGCGTGATCGCCGCACTGCCGGGCTTCCTGGTCGTGGGCGATGCGCTGAAGAGCATTCCGAACCCGCTCGTCAACGCGGCCGTGTCGGTCAGCTCGCTCGCCGGCATCACGGGCTCGGCGTCGGGCGGCATGAGCATCGCGCTCGCCGCGATGTCGGATCTGTTCATCAAGGGTGCGCAGGTCGCCAATATCCCGCTGGACGTGCTGCACCGGGTCGTCGCGATGGCGAGCGGCGGCATGGACACGCTGCCGCACAACGGCGCGGTGATCACGCTGCTCGCGGTCACGGGCCTCACGCACCGCGAGTCGTATCGCGACATCTTCGCGGTCACGATCATCAAGACGCTCGCCGTGTTCTTCGTGATCGCCGTGTACTACACGACGGGGCTCGTGTAACACCCTCCGCGGCGGCCCGGCTCCGGGCCGCCGCCCGGCGGGC